>NZ_JARVTE010000019.1:0-172111 GCF_030208815.1 Xanthomonas sp. fls2-241-TYG-148 | reverse complement strand
CATCCATTTGGCCTTCTTGGCACTATTACTCAGAAGATCGTGAACAGGTTCTAAGACCGTGCTACCGCGCGCAACGCGCGCCCACCCCTACGACGCGTTAAAGCTCGCCGCCAGCGTGCCCACCACCAACACCCACCCATCCACCAGGATGAACAACAAGATCTTGAACGGCGCCGAGATCAGCATCGGCGACAGCATCATCATGCCCATCGACATCAACACGCTGGCGACCACCAGATCGATGATCACGAATGGAATGAAGATCAGAAACCCGATCTCGAATGCCGTCTTCAGCTCGCTGGTCACGAACGACGCCACCAGCACCGGGAACGGCACCGCGTCCGGGCCGGCGTACTTGCCGTCGCCGGCCATGCCCGCGAAGGTCATCAGGTCGGTCTCGCGGATCTGCGCCAGCATGAAGGCGCGCAGCGGCTGGGTGGTCAGCGTCCAGGCGGTGGAGAAATCGATCTGGTTGTTGAGGTACGGCTGCAGGCCGGCACCCCACATCTTTTGCCACACCGGCATCATCACCAACGCGGTCAGGAACATCGCCAGGCCCAGCAGGACCTGGTTGGAGGGGGTCTGGCCGGTGCCCAGCGCCTGGCGCAGCAGGCCCAGCACGATGGTGATGCGGGTGAAGGCGGTGAGCACCAGCAGCATCGACGGCAGCAGCGTGATCGCCGTCATCAGCAGCAGTGTCTGCAGCGGCAGGCTCACCGGTTGGTCGCCGATGCGGCCAACGCTGACGTTGGGCAGGGTGGGGATCTGATTGCCGGTGGCCGGCGCCGCCGGTGCGGCGGCAGGCGCGGCGGCCTGGGCCATGGCCGGCAGGGCCGCGGGCGTAGCGCTGGCCAGCAGCGGGCAGCTCATCACCAGCAGGATCAACACCAGGCGCACACTGCGCCCCCAGCGATTCCAACGACTGAACATGTCACGGGTCCTTGCGCAGCTTCTGTGCGAGCAGCTGGGCGAAATTGGGAAGTTGCTTGAAATTGGGCAGGGTGGGTGCAGGCGTGGGCGGCAGTGGTTCGGCCAGGGTGTGCAAGGTGCTGATGCCGCCGGCGGTCACGCCCAGCAGCAATTGCTGGCCGTTGACCTCAACCACCACCACGCGTTCCTTGGCACCCACCGCCAGGCTGGTGACCACCCGCAAGCCCTCGGTGCTGCGGAATCCGCTGCCGGGCATGCGCTTGAGCAACCAGCCCAGGCCGACGATCAGCGCGAGCACCGACAGCAATGCAAAGACCGCGCCAAACAGGCCGGGTGAAGAGGGCGCCTGCGCGCCGACCTGGGTGGCCTTGGCCGCGGCGGGCGCGGCAATGGCCAGCAGGCCGATCACCGCAGCCTCCGGATCCGTTCGCTGGGGCTGACCACGTCGGTCAGGCGGATGCCGAAGCGGTCGTTGATCACCACCACTTCGCCATGCGCGATCAAGGTGCCGTTGACGTACACGTCCAGCGGCTCGCCGGCGCCACGTTCCAGTTCCACCACCGAGCCCTGGTTGAGCTGCAGCAGGTTGCGGATCGGAATGCGCGCGCGGCCGACTTCCAGCGACAGGGTGACCGGCACGTCCAGGATGACGTCCAGGTTGAGGTCGGTGGCGTTCTGGTCGTGCTCGGCGTGCAGGCTTTCGAAGGTGGCGGGCGCGGCGTCGAGGATGTCGGAGTTGATCATTTGCTGGAGTCCTGGGAGGGAACGGCGCGTGGGGCTTGCACGCCGGGCGGGCGTACGGCGGTGATCTTGACGGCGTTGTTGCCGTTGGAAACGCCGAATTCACCGGTAAACAAGGGGATTTCTTCCACGCACAGCGGCACCTGGGCGGGCAGGTCGATCGGCAGGATGTCGCCGATCTTCAGGCCGGTGAGCTGGCGCAGGCTCATGCGCTTGCTGGCCAGCACGCTGGAGAGGGTGACCTCGGCGGTGTCCAGCTGCTCGCGCAGCATCACGTTCCACGAATCGTCGCGGTCGTTGCGGTCGCTCTGGATGCCGGCGTCGAGCAGTTCGCGGATCGGCTCCAGCATCGAGTACGGCAGGGTGATGTGGATCTCGCCGCCGCCGCCTTCCAGCTCCACGTGGAAGCGGCACACCACCACGTACTCGCGCGGGGTGACGATGTTGGCGAAGTGCGGGTTGATCTCCGAGTTGATGTACTCGAAGTCCACATCCATCACCGGCGCCCAGGCTTCCTTCAGATCGGCGAAGGTCTGCTTGAGCATCAGCTGGATCACGCGCATCTCGGTGGCGGTGAACTCGCGGCCTTCGATGCGCGTGTGGAAGCGGCCGTCGCCGCCGAAGAAGTTGTCCACCACGGTGAACACCAGGGTGGGTTCGAACACGATCAGCCCGGTGCCGCGCAGCGGCTTGAAGCGGATCAGGTTGAGGTTGGTGGGCACGTACAGCGAGTGCATGTACTCGTTGAACTTGACCAGGTCGATGCCGCGCACCGACAGGTCCGCCGAGCGCCGGATCAGGTTGAACAGGCCAATACGCCATAGCCGCGCAAAGCGCTCGTTGACCATCTCCAGGGTCGGCATGCGGCCACGGATGATGCGGTCCTGGCTGGACAGATCGTATTGACGGGCCTCGCCGGGTAACGGCTCCGGCTCGGTGTTGACCGCGCCCGAATCGACGCCATGCAGCAGGGCATCGATTTCGTCCTGGGAAAGCAGATCACTGACGCTCATGGGGACGGTGCCTTACTGGGTAACGAAACTGGTGAACAGCAGTTCTTCGACGCACTTCTTGCCGGTCTCGCTGGTCATGACCTTCTGCGCTTCGGCCAGCGCGGATTTCTGCAGCTTCTGCTTGCCGGGCAGGTCGGCCACATCGGCGGCCTTGACCTGCGACAGCAGCATCAGCAGATGCGCGCGGATGGCCGGGGCGTTTTCGGTGATGAGCTTGAGTTCTTCCGGGTCGCGGGTGACCAGCTGCACTTCGACCTGCAGGTACTGCGGGCCGTCGCCGGGGTCGGCCAGGTTGACCACGATCGCCGGGTCCATCGGGAAGTACTGCGCCGGCTTGGGCACTTCGGCAACCTTCGGTGCGGCGTGCTTGCCGTCTTTCTCTTCGCCCTTGTGGCCGAGGAAGAACCAGGCGCCGCCGCCGGCAGCCGCCAGCACAACGACACCGATGGCGATCAGCAGGATGGGCTTCTTGCCGCCCTTCTTCTTCTCGTCTTTCTCTTCGGTCTTTTCGGGTTTTTTCGCGGCTGCCACGGTGTGCTCCAGGGGAATGCTCACCCAGTGGATGCAATCAGCGTGCCAAAACCGCGCCGGTTTCCTGGCGCCCGTCTTCCGGATGCACCAAAACCCCCGCAGCCCTTACGCTGCGGGGGTATGGAGGGCACCACGGGCGGGGGCGTGCCCGCGGTGCGCGACGCGATCGGGCCCATGGGCCCGTGGGAATCAGGCGTAAGCGTCCAGCAATCCACGCTGGCGCAGCACCACCGACGGAATTCCGACGGGCGGGCTGTCTTCCAGGCTCAGGCCGTTGCCATCGGTGCCGGCACCGTTGCGATTGCCGGATGGGTTCTGCTGTTGCTGGCTCACATCGGCCTGGCCCAGCTGGAAGCCCTGCTGGCCGAGCATGTCGCGCAGGCGCGGCAGGCTCTGCTCCAGCGCCTGGCGTACATCGGCGTTGGCGGCGGTGAAGCTGGCATTGACCTTGTCGCCTTCCAGATGCAGGCGCACCTCGACCGGGCCCATCTCGTTCGGGGTGACCTTGATGTGGGCGTGGCCGATCTTCTGGTCGGCCAGCCAGCTGAGCCGGGCGCCGATGGCATCGTCGAAGGTGTCGCTGCCCATTTCCGGGGTCGGGGTGGGCGAGGCACTGAACACGGCCGGGGCGTCCTGCAGGCGGTTCAGCGCGGAGGCGGTGGTGGTCGGCAGCACGAAGGCCGGCGCGTCCGGCGCATCGGTCTTGAGGTCGTCGGCCGAGCTGTCCAGAGCGGCGGTGGCCAGGCCCATCAGCGCGGCGGCCTGCGGCTCGGCGCTGAGCGCCGTGGCTGCGGCGGGTTTGGCGGTGGCCGCCGCCGGTGCCAGCGCGCCCAACGAGGGCAGGGCGCTGGCGGCCGTGGCGGTGGTGGCCGGTGCGGCTGCATCGGTGGGCAGGGTGGGCGTGGCGGTAGTCGCCGTGGTGGCAGCGCTCATGCTGGCCGCCAGTGCTGCGGCCGCCGCAGCCAGGGCGTCGCCGCCCGGTACCGCTGCCGCCAGCAGGCTCATGCCGAACCCGCCCAGGCCCGCCGGCGGCCAGGCGGCCTCGGGGGTGGCAGTCGCGTCCGTGGGTTCTTCTTTGCCGTCGGCGCCGGCCGGCTTGGCCTTGGCAGTGTCAGTGGCTGCGCTGGTGTCCTTGGCCGCCGGCTCCTTGGTGGACTGCTTGGCGGATTGGGCAGATTTACCATCGCCGTCCTGCGCACGCGGGCGCGCAGTGGCATCGCCCGGCGCGTCCTCGTTGTTGTCGTCGTCGCTGCGTTGCTTGTCGGCGGGCGGCTTGGGCGCGGCCTGCTTGGCCGGCACGCGCTCGGGCGCCTGCGGCGGGGCCTGGTTGGGCGTGTTGGCCGGGTTGAGCATGCGCGCGAACTGGTCCTGCCCCGGGTCCTGCTCGGAGGAGGGATCGCTGTAGCTGGATTTCTTGCCGGTGCTGGCGAGTGCGCCAAGGCCGGCCGCAAAGGCGGACAGGGGGTTCATGCGGATTCTCCGGTGGCGTCTTCGCTGCGGGCCAGGCGCACGCGGCGCGCGCCCAGGTCGTCCATCTCACGTTGGTCGCGGCGTTCGATCACCTTGTTCTCCTGTGCGCGGTAGCTGGCAGCCAATTGCTCCAGCACCTGTTTTTCGCGGCTGGCCAGCAGCAGGCGGGTGCGCTCGGCTTCCACCCTGGCGCGGTTGCTTTCCACGGTCTGGGCCTGCTGCAGCACGGCGCTGTCGAGCCGGTCCAGGAAGGCGCGGCGGTTGCTCAGCGCCACCGCGCTGGTGCCCGACATCTGGCTGCTGGCGTATTCCTCGGCGTAGCGGCGCAGTTCTTCCAGACGCGACTGATGCGTGTCCAGGGCGCGCTGACGCTCGGCCAGGTCGCGGGCGACCTTGTCTTCCTGTTCCTGCGCACGCCGCAGCAGCGGGTCGATTCGTTTGGACTGCATCATCGGTTAGTTCTCTGGTTCCACCAGCCGCTGCAGCGCGGACAGGCTGTCGGTCAGATCGGACGCCTTGTGCACGTCCTGGCCAAGGAAGTCGACAATTTCCGGCCAGCGGGCCAGCGCTTCGTCGGTGGCCGGGTCGCTGCCGCGCTGGTAGGCGCCGATGGCGATCAGGTCGCGGTTGGCGGTGTAGGCAGACAGCAGGCGCTTGAGCTTGCGGATGCGCAGGCGCCAGGTGTCGTCGGCAATGTCCTGCACCACGCGGCTGACCGAGGATTCCAGGTCGATGGCGGGGTACAGGCCGCTGTCGGCAACCCGGCGCGAAAGCAGGATGTGGCCGTCGAGAATGGCGCGCGCGGCGTCGGCGATCGGGTCCTGCGGGTCGTCGCCTTCGGTCAGCACGGTGTAGAAGGCGGTGATCGAGCCGCGGCCCTTGGCGCCGTTGCCGGCACGTTCCACCAGCGCCGGCAATTTGGCGAACACCGACGGCGGGTAGCCGCGGGTGGTGGGCGGCTCGCCGACCGACAGGCCGATCTCGCGCTGGGCCTGCGCAAAACGGGTCAGCGAATCCATCAGCAGCAGCACATTCAGGCCCTGGTCGCGGAACCATTCGGCAATCGCGGTGGCGCGGTAGGCGCCATGCAGGCGGGCCAGCGGCGGGCGGTCGGCTGGGGCGGCCACGACCACGGCGCGGCGCAGACCTTCCTCGCCCAGGGTGGTTTCGACGAAGTCCCGCACTTCGCGGCCACGTTCGCCGATCAGCCCCACCACGATGACGTCGGCGGAGGTGAAGCGGGTCATCATACCGAGCAGCGTCGATTTACCGACGCCGGAGCCGGCGAACAGCCCCACGCGCTGGCCGCGGCCGATCGGCAGCATCGCGTTGATGGCGCGCACGCCCACGTCCAGTGAAGTGGTGATGGGTTCGCGCGCCAGCGGGTTGATCGACACGCCGGCCATGCCCACGCTGCCTTCGGCGCGGATCGGGCCCTTGCCGTCCAGCGGGGTGCCGTCGCTGTCGATGACGCGGCCGAGCAGGCCTTCGCCCACTTCCACGCCGCCGCGGCGCCGCGAGGGCACCACGCGGGCGTTGGGCAGCAGGCCGTGCAGTTCGGCGCTGGGCATCAGATAGGTGCGTTCGCCGGAAAAACCGACCACTTCGGCGTCGACCCAGCCGCCATCGACTTCCACCTTGCAGGTGGCGCCCATCGGCGCCTCGCAGCCGGTGGCTTCCAGGGTCAGGCCCACCGCGCGGCGCAGGATGCCTTCGCGGATCAGGGTGCGGCCGGCGGCCGGGTCCAGGCCCAGCCCGCCCAGACGGGTGGCCAGGCGCAGATTACGTGCATCCAGCCAATCGGCCGGGGTGGCTCCCAACAAGGCGCTCACAGGCCTGCTCCGGATTTACGCATGACGGTTTCCAATGCGGCCCGCAGGCGCGCGTCCAGGGTGCCGTCCACGCGGACGCTTTCGGCATGCACGCGCAGGTCGCCGCGGCTCAGGGTCAGGTCCGGGGCCACCCGGGTGGTGCTGCTGGTGGCCAGGTGCGGCAGCAGGGCGGTGATGTCGTCCGGATGCAGGCGCACCTCGACCTCACGGCCGGCGCTGCCAACCGCATCGATGGCTTCCTGCACCAGGTCGGCCAGCAGCTGCGGCTCGGCCTGGTAGGCGCGCCCGACCAGCGAGCCGGCAATGCGCACGGCCAGCTCGCCGAGCGCGCCGACCACTTCGTTTTCCAGACGTGCCAGCGGGCGGGTGAAGTTGTCCAGGATGCCGTCGATCTGCGCGGTCAGGCGGCGCACTTCCGACTGGCCCTGGGCAAAGCCTTCGGCATGGCCGCGGGCGAAGCCTTCCTGCTGGGCGGCGTCCTCGATGGCCTGGATCTCCTCCAGGGTCGGCGGGCGCAGCACCGGCTCGTACACGGCCGGTTCGTCGAACTCGGCTTCCGGCAGTGCCGGCGCCATGTGCAGGTCGGGGGCGAGCCAGCGGGTGACCACGTCGTTCATACCATCGCCTCCGCACCGGCGCCGCCGAGGCTGATCGCACCTTCGTCAGCCAGGCGGCGGACGATGGTGAGGATTTCCTTCTGCGCCGCTTCCACGTCGGCCAGGCGTACCGGGCCGCGGGCTTCCATGTCTTCGAGCAGGATCTCGGCGGCGCGCTGGGACATATTGCGGGTGATCTTTTCGCGCACCTTGACGTCGGCGCCGCGCAGGGCCAAGCCCAGGCGCTCGCCGGAGACTTCTCGCAGCAGCGTCTGCAGGCCGCGGTCGTCCAGGTCCACCAGGTTGTCGAACACGAACATCAGGTCCTGGATCTTGCTGGCCAGGTCGGCGTCGATCTTGCCGATCTCGCCCAGCACGCCCTGTTCGGGGCCGGTGTCCAGGAAGTTGAGGATGTTGGCAGCCACCTTGATGCCGCCCACGTTGGACGACTTCAGGTTCTGGTTGCCGGCAAATTGGCGCTCCATGATGTCGTTGAGCTCGCTCAGCGCATTGGGCGGGATGCCGTCCAGGGTGGCGATGCGCAGCAGCACGTCGGCGCGGGTGCGCTCGGGCAGCAGCTTCAATGCTTCGGCGGCCTGGTCGCTATCCAGGTGCGCCATGACGATGGCGATGATCTGCGGGTGTTCGTTACGCACCAGGTCGGCGACCGCGCGCGGGTCCATCCACTTCAGGGTGTCCAGGCCGGTGGTGTTGCGGCCCAGCAGGATGCGGTCGATCAGGCCGCCGGCCTTGTCGGCGCCAAGCGCCTGGATCAGCACGTTGCGGATGTAGTCGTCGGCGCCCACGCCCAGTGAGGTCTTGCCGGCCAGTTCGCCGTTGAAGTCGTCCATCACCTTTTCGACCTGGTCGCGCGAGATGCCGCTCATGGTGGCCATGGCGATGCCGATCTTCTGCACTTCCTTGGGGTCCATGTGCTTGAGCACCTCGGCCGCGTCGGTTTCCCCAAGCGACAGCAACAGCACCGCGGCACGCTGCACACCGGACATCGATTGTGTATCAGGCTTCACTGGCGACCCATCCCTTCACGACTTGTGCAACACGTTTTGAATCGGCTTTGACGGCTTCACGGGCCAGGCGCACCCGTTCTTCGTAGGCATCCGGCAGGGCGATCGGGAGCTTCTTGTCCTGGCCGATCTGCGCGGTGTCTTCTTCCAGGCGGGGCATCAGGTCGTCGTCTTCATCGACCATCCGCACGTCGGCGCTTTGCGGGGTGCCGTCGTTGCCGCCTTTCTTGTTCTTTTCCTTGACCGCAGCAGTGCCGGTCAATTGACGCAGGGTGGGGCGCACCACGCCGAACAGCAGCGCCAGCACCACCACCGCACCGACCAGCAGGCGCAGACCGTTCTGCACGCGCGGGTCTTCCCACCACTTCGGACCTTCCTCGCCCGCCACCGCTTCACGCACGAACGGGGCATTCATCACCGACACCGTGTCGCCACGTGCCGCGTCGAAGCCCACCGCCTGCTTGACCAGGCCTTCGATACGGGTGAGCTCGGCCGCGGTCAGCGGTTGCTCGACGATCTTGCCCTTGGCACCCGGGCGCGGGACGTTGTCCAGCAGCACCGCCACCGACACCCGCTTGATGCGGCCCGCCGGCTGACGGGTGTGTTGCAAGGTTCGGTCCAATTCGTAGTTACGGGTGGCGCTCTTGGAACTTTCGGTCGGCGCGGCCGGGGTGGCGGCCTGGCCAGCGGCCGGAGCGCCCGGTGCACCGGCGGTGGCATTGGCGGCCGGGGCAGGCGGCTGGCCGGGGCTGTTGCTGGTGGCGCCCGGAGGACCCTGCGGGCCGGTGGCGCTGGTGCTGCTGTCGCTCACTTGCTCACTGCGCAGCTTGGCCGGCTCGCCGTTGTAAAGTTCGCGGGCTTCTTCGACCACCGAAAAATCCATGTCCACGCTGACTTCCGGATTGACCCGGCCGGCGCCGGTCATCGGCTCCAGCAGCTCGCGGATGCGCTGGTTGTAGGAGCTTTCCTGGCGGCGCACCTGCTCGAACTGGGCGGCGTGCTGGGCGGCGTCGCTGTTGGGGTCGGCAATGGAGAGCATGCGGCCGCTCTGGTCGACCACGGTGACGCGCTCGGGTGTCATGTCCGGAATGCTGGACGCCACCAGATTGACGATGGCATCGACCTGGTTACGCTCCAGGCCCTGGCCGCCGCGCAGCTCCAGCACCACCGAGGCGCTGGCCACGTCGCGCTGGCGGGTGAAGGCGCTGGGCTTGGGAATGGCCAGATGCACGCGGGCCTCGCGCACCGGGCGCAAGGTACCGATGGTGCGCGAGAGTTCGGTTTCCAGCGCGTGCTGATAGCGGGCGTTTTCCACGAACTGGCTGACGCCAAAGCCCGGATCCTTTTCCATCAGCTCAAAGCCACCGCCGGTCTGCTGACCGGTCAGGCCGGAGCCGGCCAATTTCAGGCGGGCGTCGTACAGGCGATCCTGCGGCACCGAGATGGCGCCGGTGGACTGGTCGATCTTGAACGGGATCTGCGCGGTGCGCAGCAGGTCGGCCGCTTCGGCGTTGCCTTTATCGTCCAGGCCGGTATACAGCGCCTGGTAGCCGGGCTTCTGCGACCAGAAGAACACCGCCAGACCGGCAGCCACGGCCAGGGCGATCATCGCCATCATGGTCAGCTTGCGGGTGATCTGCATGCTGCGGATGCGGTCGAACCACTGTCCCGCCTTTTCGGCGTTCTGGTTCATGGAATCTTTGGTGATCGCGAGGGCCATGTGTCGTCAACCTTTACAGCGGCATGTTCATGACGTCCTGATAAGCCTGGACGAGACGGTTGCGGACTTCCACGGTGGCGCGGAAGGCCACCTGGGACTGCTGGGAGGCGACCATCACCCGTGCCAGATCGGCACTGGGGTCACCCATTTCGAACGCCTTGGCCAGCGCGCCGGACTTCTGCTGGGCCTCGTTGACGCCGCCGATGGCGCCGCGCAAGGTCTCGCTGAAGCTCGGTGCCTGGGTGGCCGGCGTGCCTTGCGCGCCAGCCAGTCCCTGGATCTGATTTCCGCGCGCAGCGTCGGCCAACTGACCCATCGGGCCTTGGCCCATCTGTGTCTGGTAGCTGCGGATCTGCGAAAGAATCGAGGTAACGGAGTCGCTCATGGGTGCGGTCAGCCAGGGAGGCATCCACACTAATGCAAGCGGCGTGCCGAGACCGCGGCGGGTTTCTGGCGCAGGGGCGGGGAGGGTGTCCGTAGCTGGGCTGAGTGTGATCCGCGGGCGCAACGTTCTCTGCGCTAGCGAGGCGGGCACCTACTGTTGAGTCGGGTGCTTCTTTAGCCGGGGCTTGTCGACAGGGCGAGCGTTTGTTCAGCCGGTTTGTCTAGCAAGACGCGGGCCTGTCTAGCGAAGAGCGGCTGATCTGCGGGTTTGCTGCGGGGCCCTTGCCCGCTCACCATCGCGGGACACGCCGCAAGTACGTCCTTGTAGGCTCTTACGCGGCATCCATGCCGCGTAAGGTCCCGCGACAGTGAGCGGGCAAGGACCAGCCGAGATGGTCGGTGTGTGGTTGCAAGCAGGCATGGCGTGCGTTGTTCGGCTCACCTTGCGTCCGATCAGCTTTCAAGCGCATGTCCAGCAACAGTCGGACTTCAGTAAAGCAACGCAAGACTTCCTAGCCTTGCAAGGTAAGCCTCGCGACAAGTGGCGTTTCACTCGACCACCGACCAACTTGCTGGTGCGGTGTCCTCGCCGCTTGCGGGACCGTGTGGCGGCATGGATGCCGCCACCGAGCCCCCAGGGACGGGTTCACGGCGTGTCCTGCGAGCGGCGAGGGCACCGCGCGCGCGACCAGTCAGGCTTTTGATCTATTCATTTGACTGTAGCTAAACGACGCCACGACTCGATATCTCTGCGACTGTGAGCTGATTGAGTCGGCGGGCTTGGTTTCGATGACAACGTGTCCTAACAGTAGTGCATGCAGCCGCGTCCTTGACCAGCTAATCCGGTAACCATGCCTCACGCCAGCGATCGAGATTGCTGCCGGTCAACATCCAGTCGCGGCGAACGACTTCACGCAATGCCGCGCCCTTTGCCGCTGCAGCAGCCGGGTCGGCCAGATGCTCACGGATCGCGCCGATCCAGTCGCGGTAACGGTTCTTGACCAGCGTAACGGGCAGATCGCCGCGGTAGCAGCGCACGTCGCTGGCGATCACCGGGTAACCGCACGCCCCGTATTCGAGCAGGCGCAGGTTGCTCTTGCACTCGTTGAACAGGTTCTGCTCCACCGGGGCCAGCGCGATATCCAGGTCCAACGCGGCCAGGGCCGCCGGGTAGTGGTCGATCGGCACGCCCGGCTGGAACTGGTGGATGTAGTCGCGCAGCGCGAACGGATACATGCCCAGGAAGACCCATTCGACCTCGCCAGCGAGTTCCTTCACCACATCGGCGATCAGTTCCAGATCGCCGGTGTGGCTGGCGCCGCCGGCCCAGCCGATGCGGGGCTTGCCGCCCTGGCGCACCGTGCGTTCTGGAAGGGCATCCCACCAGTGCGCCGGCAACCGGTTCTCGACCACGCGGATATCGCCATGCAGCCCGGCGAAGGCCTCGGCCAGCGCGGGCGTGGAGACCACAAAGCGGTCCACGAAGCTCAACCCGCGGCGCACCGTCTTGAGGATATCCTTGGGCATGTGCGCGCGGTGCGCGTTCTTCAGCGGCAGGTTGGGCAGATAGTCGTCGAGCTCATACACCTTGAACGCGCGCGACAACGCTTTCATCCGCCGCATCGCTTCCAGACGCGCTTCACCCACCTGGCGCTGCAGCACGATGACGTCGGGATCCTGACGCGTCAGCTCGGCAATGGTCAGATGGCCGTTGAACATCACCGCGTCCACCATGCCGGCGTCGCGCAGCGCCTTCAGTGGCTGGATCACCCGGTAATGGCCGCAGCCCTCGAAGTCGGCCGGCAGCGCCATCACCGTGGGCAGCGGCCGCCACGCGTCCAGCGGGCGCCAGCTCGCGCGCGGGTCGGCCAACCGGAAGCCGGTGCCGGTGTCCAGCGAGAACCCGGGGTTGTACGCGGGGTCGTGCGCCAGCAGCGGCAACCAGCGTGCATACATTGCTTCTTCGTCCAGCGCGGTGGCCGGCGCGATCTCCGCAGGGTCGATCAACAACTGCGCGCGTGGCGCAAAGACGTTGAGGTAGCCGGCCTGGTGCAGGCGCAGGCACAGATCGGCCGCACTCCACTGCGCCAATGCCGGCTCCTCTGCGAAGCCGCCCGCATCCAGAAACAGCTGGCGCGGCAGCATCAGGCACTCGCCGCCGAGTGCGGTGTAATTCTGGTCCACCTGCAATCGATGCAGATAGCCGGGCTCGTCGAAGGCGCTGCCGGCAAACGCGCGGCCCACCGGCGCCCCCAGGCCCAGCAGCAGGCCGGCGTGCTGCACGGTGCCGTCGCCGCGCAGTAGCTTGCCGGCGACGGCGCCCACTTCCGGGCGCAGAGCATGGTTGAGCAGTTGGCGTAGCCAATCCGGTTTCATCACGGCCGCACCTGCATCCAGCCAGAGCAGCAGATCGCCCTGCGCCTGACCCGCCGCCGCGTTGCAGACGGCATCGGCACTCAACTCGCGGGCGAAGCGCAGCACCTGGATCTGCTGGATCTGCAGCTGCGCGATGCCGGCCAGCCAATCGCAGGTGGCCGGGTCGGTGTTGGCATGGTCGAGCAGCAGCAACTGGTAATGCGGGTAATCGGTGTTGGCCAGGATGCTTTCCAGGCAGCGTTGCACCTGCGCCAGGCGGCCATCCACGCGCACCAGAATACTGACCAGTGGCTGCTGCGCATGCCTGTAATCCACCGCATAGCGGCCCAGGCCCTGATGGTGTGCGACTGCATCCGCGTAGCCGCGCGCTTGCAGGTGCGCAGCGATCGCGGCGTGCTCGTCTTCCTGCGTGCGCAGCGTGGACGGTGCGGCGATCAACAGCGGCTCGGCCACATGCGCGACGCTGGCCAGCCCGTCGCGCTCAACCAGGCGCAATTGGGTTCTTAGCTCGAATGCGGTGCCGGCATCGGTCGGAAAACCGCCATCGGCCAACAGCGTGCTGCGGCGGAATAGCCAATGCCGCGAGAGCGTGCCCGGCGTGCTCAACAACGCGTCCAGGAACAGCGCAGGCCGCAGCACCAGGCCAAGCTGGTTCTGCTCTAGCGCCACTCCCTCATCTGCGTAGATCGCCTGGCAGGTGTCGGGCGTCTCGCTCATCCGCAATGCCAGCAGCAGCAGCCCGGTGGGCGTGAAACGGCTGCCTGCTTCGACCACCACGACCCAGTCCGCCGCCTGTTGCGCGGCAACCGCGCGGTTGAGTGCGGGCACCAGGCCCTGCGCATCGATCAACACGGCATTGGCGCCACGCGCGGCGACCTGTGCCGCGGCACTGCTGACCACCCAGGTCTGCAGATTGCCGTACAGCTCCACCGCCGCAAGGCTGGCCAACGTGGTTTCGATCTGGGCCGCATCGCCGGCGGCATCGACGATCACCACCGCAATGCGCGGGCCACCGTCATGCGCATCCAGGCGCGCCTGCATCAAGGCGCGCTGCACAGCGCTGGGCTGGCGCACGGCCAACCAGGTCGGCGCGGTCACGTTCTCGGCCAAACCACCGCTTTGCACCAGCGCATCCAGCACATCGATGGACTTGAACACCCGGGCCTTGTCGGGGTTGAGCGGTGCCACCCGCACCAGCCGGTTGTCGCCGGTCTCGCGCCGCCAACCGAGCTGGCGGAGGCCTTGTCGGAAATCCTCATGGCCTTGGTCGCCAATGCCCGGCTGGTCGCGGCCCGCCTGGCTGAACTGCGCGTTCGACACCCGAAAGTGCGTGAGCGGGTTCGCCAGAAAGGCCAGGTTGCCCCGGCGCAGCAGCTTGACGTAGAGCGCCAGGTCGCCGACCCAATGAATCACTTTGTTGTTCAACGACATCAGTTCGGCGCCCAGCGCCAGCACATCGGCGCGGCGGCAAAGCACGCAGCTGGGCTCACCGATGAAGTTGATGGTGTGATCGGCCAGGAACGACACCAGATCCGGCCCATCGATCAACACGTCTTCGGCAAACGGAAAACAGGTGGCCAGGATGTCTGGCAACACCTGATCGTCGTCATCGATCCGCCGACGCCGCGACGACGCCATCACCGTGCCCGGATTGCGCTCGATCGCCTCGACCAGCTGCGCTACACAGTCTGGCTGCAACACGTCGTCATCGTGCAGGAACTTGATGTATTCGCCATGCGCCAGGCTGATGCCTTTGAGCTTGCTGCCGAGTTCGCCAAGCCGCGTTGCGTTGCGGTGATAGCGGATCGGGAAGGGCGCATCGGCCGACCGCGCTGCCACCGCCGCCTCGACCGTGCCGTCCGCATTGTCGTCGCAGATCACCAGCTCCAGCGCGGTGTGGGTCTGCGCCAGTACGCTGTCCAGCGCACGCTCGAAGAAGCGCAGCTTGTAGGCGGGTATGACGATGCTGACTAAACTAGGCTTCACTTAGGTTCACCCGTAAATCGGCTGAGGTAATCCAAATACTCCTTGCGCGTGAGCCCTGGATAGCGCCGTCTGAGGAGTTGGAATTTATCTACCAAGCGCCGAGATATCTCTCCGCCATGCTCTCTCCGAACAACGACTTCGCGGTCCAGATTCTCTACGAGTTCGGTGTAGGCTTCATGTAGTTCAGCTGCAACCGAAGGGCTAGTGCTTTTCTTTAGATCCGGAAATTCAAAGCAGGGTCTGTCATGAGATACAGTGCAAGGAACAAGGCCGACTGTGTCGAGAAAATCAAGAAATTCCTTGTACAAAACCGGGTAAGCGTTGTTCATTTCAGAGAGGTCGAGGTTCTCGAAAACTTCACGGATGTTGCTTCGGCTGTGAATGGTAGGGTCATAAGGGATGCGGAGGTATTCGCAAGTTTCCCTGGCCCTGGAATCCGGATTGGTCACAATGGCGGGGACGCCGCTATTAATCGAGAGAATTCCGGAGTGAAGTCGGGTTCCAATCGTGAGGCAATGGTCGTTGCTTTTGAAGAACGTGGCCCACCGGCTGTAATCAGAGAAAAATTCCAGTCGTCCAGCCATGGCCTTGGCCAGTAGTTGGAAGGATGTGGGTATTTCGTCGAGATTGAAAGGTTGCGCTGTGATGTTGCGGGTCGATGGCAGTGCTTTTTCAAGATAGAGCAAGTTGATGAAATACAATTCATCCTGAAGCAGATGGGATGTCCTCGGCAGCCCAGAATTGAAGAATGTTGCCGTAGTGATGACCTTGTCCGCATCCCATGGTTTTTTTTGCAGGGTCCGGGCGGGTCCGTTCTCAAAGTAGCTCGGGCAGCCAATCACTCCGACGTTCTTTATGCCCAGGCTATTCAAGATTTCGGCGGAATAATTTCCGCGAACACCAATCAGCTTGGACTTTTCGGAGAGAAGGGAGAAAAGTCGCTTTTGATTGGGACTTAGACGCTTGGCCAAGCCCGGATCGTAGCCATTGAAAGAGTTCGCGCAAAGGCTCACCGGCACGATCGGAATTGTGATCTTTTCAAGAAAGTGCGTGATTCGCTTAACAGGAAGTCCGGAGAAGTCCTCCCGGATGTCATCCTTCATCGTCCAGACAAGATGCGAGTACTTTCCATTGATCTCTTCTGCAAGTTGCTCGGAGAGCTTTGCCTCCAGTGCGTTAGAAATGTGGTCAAGCTTCACTGGGCGTCCGAACAACGCCTTTAATAAACCATAGGCAATGTAGCCGTTTCCGATGTTCTGCCCTCTGATATTGTCTTGGGAAGGTCCCATGCCTTTCAGGAAATCGGACATCGCCAGGGATTCAGGAAGGGCCGAGTTGAAAAGGAAAATCTTACTGGCGTCGGTCATCGCTCTATCTCTTCCAAGTCATTAATGCTCTCGGGCTTAAGCTGCCCAAGGCGGCGGCTCGGCTCCGGCGACGGGGGATGCATACAAAACGAGGTCGTAGTAGTGACCGGGAGAGTGATGGCGTAGACGGAAGTGATAGCCATCCACCAAGTTGTCCAGTTGTTCCACGATATCCAGTAGATCCTGGGCGTAGTGGTAGACACAGATAGCCATACGCGGTCGCTGGGTACGGATGAGGTGAGACGCGCCTTCCAGTGCCCTGGCTTCAAACCCTTCGATATCCAACTTCAGTAGCGTCAGTTTTTCCAATTCGTCGTCCAGGCGTGTAGTCGCCACAGAGATTCCGCCGTCCGGCGATACATGGCTGGAAACGGTGCCGGTCTCCTCGAAGCGCAGCGTCGTATGTTCGTTGGAGATGGCTTTTTTTATGGCTTTGAAGTTGTGCGGGAGAAGGGGGAGGGCGCTCGCGATGCCCTCCAGTTTCTGGAAGTTGATGCTATCGGGTTCAAAAGCGGTGATGCTTTCGTAGCGATGGCGGGATGCTTCTAGAAACTTGTGGACGATGGGGCCCTGGAAGGCGCCGCCATCGCAGAAATGTTCACGCTGGCCCAGCTGGAATGTGCTGCTATCGGCGTATGTTGAAAAGTACTCGTTGATGGGCGTAGCCCAGCAGTCCAACAGGAGGCTGGAATCGTAGGTCAGGCGGAACAACAGATTGCTGTAGAGCGTAAAAACGCTTAGGTCGTCGTCCAGTCGATCCGCAAAACTCAGAAATTCGTCCAGGCGCAGAAGCGTCCGCTGACGGTATACCTGGGCAGGCTCGTATACAGCCGCCAGCCCGCAGTGAGCAACGGCCAGGCAAGCATCTACTCTTTCAATGCCTGCTTGTTCGCAGAGCTTGTGGGCCAAGCCCGATTCTCCGGGGCCATAAGAAAAATCGATGGCCAATGCCTGGGGATGCTGGGCCGCGTGTTCGATAAACTGGCGCGAACTCCAACGCGGCACCCCATGAACGGTGTTGCTGTCGCCTGGCTGGTCATCAACGGCGGCAATGACATGGCTGGGGTGCTGGACGATCTTTGGGGCATAAATGTTGCCAATGCCCGAACGCGGTTGGAGCAGAAAGAGGGGGCGATGCTCAAAACGTGGGATTAGCGGATCCAGGGAAGGCGCAACGCTCAGTTGCTCAATTCCCGTGCGGGTGCAGAGGTCATTTGCAAACGCCCGTCCGCGCGGGCTGCAAGAGAAATCGATGGCGATCGCATCGGCATACTGCCCCGCCTTGGCAAGAAACTCCTGACTGCTCCAGCGCGGCGCGCCGTGAATGCGGTCCAGGTGGATGCTCTGGTCATCAATTGCAGCAACTACATGGCGCAGGTCGGCAACGACTCTGGGGCCATGCACCATGCCTGCATAAGACTCGGGAGCGACGAGGAATACAGGGCGGTTGGCAATCGCGGGTAGGCGGGCAATGACATCATCGAGTGCGGGGCGCTCCTGCTCCGCAATACGTAGAAGCCGTTGGCGAAGCAGCTCATTTCTTGAGTTCATGAACGTCATCTCTCGTAGGTATGAATAGGGGCGTCGTAGCGGGCATCGAAATAGGTCTTGGCCGGCACGTCCTCGCAGTAGACACGTGGCCAGCCAAGTTCGCAGCTTCGCCCAACCTTGACACCCCCACGCACGATGGCGCCGGTTCGCAGGATGCTATTGCTGCCGATCTCGACGCCCGCGCCGATTTGCACACCATTCTCTATCCAGCATGAAGATTTAACGCGGCATGCGGGTCCGAGGTGCGTGCCGGCATGGATGACGGTGTTGTAGTCGATCCTGCACCCGTGCCCAACGACAGCATTGGCACCCACGAATGCGTTGAGCCCAATGGCCGTGTCAGAGTCGATGGCTGCGCTTGGGTGGATGAAGGGCTCGAGCTTGAAGCCACGCTCCATTGCTGCCTGCATCAGTTCCATGCGCTTGAAGTTGCCGAAGCGTTCGTCGAAAGCCACGAACATGGCCCCGTCAGTCGGATTCAGTCCATCCAGCACGTCCAGATCGAATTCGTGTTCCGAGTCCTGTGGTACATCGATCCTGATGACCGTCTCGTCCTGACGCGCGTGCTTCCAGGCGTGAAAGGCCAGATCGAGGTATTCGCTGCCGCCGATGATCCACCTAGATCTCATGTTCGGTCTCCATCAGCACCGTGTACCAGCGCTCAACCAGGCGATTCATGGATTCATAGGCTCCCTGGGTGGGTAGCGGGGCGTCTGTATGCAGTGCCGCCTGCACCCGCTCCATGATGTCCACGTCTTCTCCCACTACCACCTTGCTGCCGTGCATCTGCGCAAGCAGCACTTGGCTGGAAGAACCGTAAGGCTGTTTCTTGCGTGCGCTAAACCAATAGATTTCCAGGTCGGTCCGGTCCGGTGCGACGGGGATGTGGTGTTCCAGAGTGAAGGAATAGCCCCCGTTGGCGCTCGCGATATGCAAATTTGGGAAGGCAAGCCAGTTAAAGTAGGCGTCCTGCTTGCCCCAGCGTTCCACTTTAGCGTGCCAGCCAAAATGCTTAAGGTTGGGGATGGTGGCTTCCGGGCCGCCGAAACTGAAGCGGCGCATCTCGCGCCTCAGCGCTGCGGGCGATATGTCCTGCAAGGCCTCCATGGACTCCTTGGCTTGTTCCTCGTTTACCTGGGGAGTGAAGTTGACGCTTTTGGCCAGGGTCTTGGGGTGGACAAAGCGCGGGTGGTTGGCGTCCCGCAGATTCTCGTAGGCCAGCTTCCAGTTGTACCGGCCATGCCATGTGGTCACCATGACCTCAGTGTCATAGGCGTTGGAACTACTTTCCAGCAAGGCGATGAAGTCTGCCGAAAACTGCTCCTCGATTGGCATGGGGTCTGGATCGAGGTTGACGAACAACAGGTTGCCGATGGCGCGCAGTGAGAATTCGCGCAGCTTCAAGTTGGCCTTTTCACTATTGTCCAGGTGGTAGATCGCATCGCAGTCCGGGATGTTCTTTACCCGGCCTTGTTCGTCGTAACTCCAGGCGTGATAGGGGCATACCAAAGGCCGGCAACCGAGAGCACCGGTTTGAATCAGTGCACTGCGGTGGAGGCAGACGTTCTCGAACGCACGGATTTGCCCGTGGAAGTTCTGGATCACCAGAGGAACACCCGCGATCTTGCGTGTGATAAAGCAATTGTGATCCTTCAGCAGCGTTCTGAGTCCTGCGAACAACCAGACCCTGCGGAAGATCTTGCGCTGCTCGCGATCAAAGATTTCCTGCGACAAGTAATACTTAGGGTGCATCCTGGAGCGCATGGATCAGTCCATCTTGATGTTCTTGTGGAATACGATCTTTGCCGGATTGCCGAATACCGTGGCGCCCGCTGGCACATCCTTCAGCACGACCGCACCGGTGCCGACGACAGCGTGTTCACCTACCTTGACGCCAGGCACTAGGGTGGCACGTGGGTGCACGACTGCGAAGTCGCCTATCTGCACACCGCCGCCCATGAAAACCTGTGCGCCCACATGAGCATAATTACCAATGCGAACGTCGTGTCCAATCACCGACCAAGTGAGGAGATTGGCAAAATCCCCGATCCACACATCCGGGCCAACGTGCACCTGGTTGCCGAGAAAGCAACCCGTGCCTAGACGCACACGGCGACTGAGATGCGCCTCTGTGCAGATCGGGATGAACGCGGCCCCCTTTGCAAGCAGCGGTTGAATGTATTTATGCCTTTCCAATGGGTCGCCTTGCGCGCAGACAAAAGCCTCGTTGCCACGCGGCACGTATGTCAAAGGGTCACCGACGATGGGTACCCCAACATCAAAGCCATCGAGAATATGCTTGCGGCTGTCCAGGAATCCGGTGACTTCCCATTCCTTGCGATGCGCTACATCACCTTGCATTTGCTCAAGGACCTCCCGGCCCCAGCCGCCCGCGCCGACGATGAGCACGGAATAGGTCACAGGACAGCCCCACCGTCCATCACCAAACTGGTCCCGGTTACCCAGCGGCTGGCATCGGACAAGAGATAGATCGCAGCGTTTGCTACGTCCTCTGGGGTGCCCAATCCAAGCGGATGGCGTTTGCGCTGTGCTTCCAGATGGGTTGCGTCCCAGATGGGCGTCACGACTGCAGAGGGAGACATGCCATTGACCCGGATCTTGCGTTTGGCCTGCTCCATGGACAGGCAGCGAATGATGCCGAGCAGGGCTGATTTCATGGCCGAATATGGTCCTACCCCGGGTGTGCCGATATGGGCCGCAGTGGAAAGTATGAAGACGATGGAACTTTGAGGCGCAAGAGCGTTCGCCTGCAACAGCCGCTGGGTGAGCATGACAGGGGCCAGGAAATTGACCGCATAGACATCGGTCATGAGCTTCTCGGTCAACTGCCTGATAGGGCTCAAGCGCTGCCTGCCAGCGCAGTGGACCAAGCCATCTAGGCTGGAAATGCCCTGTACCAGTCGTTCACGGTCTTCGGCTTCGGTCAGGTCGGCCAGCACTTGGAGGTGTCCTTCGCCATTCAACAAGTTGTAGGTTTCCTGCAGGCGTTCTGCATTCCGCCCTGTGATGACCAGGCGCGCCCCACGCCGCGCGCAGGAAACGGCGATTTGCCTGCCGATGCCCGAAGAAGCACCTGTGACCAAAATGGTCTTGCCATCCAGTGAAAAAGCGCGTTGCGCCGCGTTGGTCATGCGTAGATGTCCATCGGTACAGAAAAACCGCCATCAAGAATGAAGTGGTTGCGCGTGATCCAGCGGCTGGCATCGGAAAGATAGAACACTGCTGCATAAGCCACGTCTTCCGGCTCGCCCATGCCAAGTGGCGTCAATTCAAACAGGCTGTCCATATTGCCGCCGCTTCCCTGTAAGCCATCCAGCAAGGGAGTGCGCACATAACCAGGTGCGATGCAGTTGGCACGCATGCCCTGCTTGGCTACTTCCATACCCAGCGAGCGCATCATGCCCAGCAGAGCACTTTTGCTGGCAGCGTAAGCGCTGCTAGCCAGGGGGCCGATATGCGAGGCAATTGAGGCAATGAATAGCAGAGAGCCGCCCGGCGCGATCTGTTTTTTTGCCAACAGGCTTCGAGTCAGTAGCATGGGAGCGAAGGTGTTGCTTGCAAATGTCTGGTCCAGGTGCGCATGGCCGATCATTCGAAAGGGGGTCAGCTTGGACATGCCAGCTGCGTGCGCCAAGCCGTTGATGACACCGCTCGCAGCCACCACGTGGTCAATACCCTCCTGTACCGCCAAGTCCGCCACCACTTGCGTGTGGCCTTGGCCTTCCAGTTGGTTGAATGTGGCTTGCAAGCGCTCGGTGTTGCGTCCGGTGATGACAACGCTCGCTCCCATCTGTGAGCAAGTGATTGCAATTTGACGACCAATACCCGATGAAGCACCAGTCACCAGGACGCGCTTGCCTTCTAGGTAAAACGGATCACGCTCGGCGTTCATGCTTCGATCAGTGCCGGAAAAGCCGCGTTTTCGACGTCCACGATCGCCGTGCCCCACGACAAGCCGATACCGAAGCCGGCAAGCAACAGTCGGTGCCTGGCATTGCTCAGCGTATCGTTCAGGCGGACGGTCATGGTGACGGGCAGCGAGGCGCCACTGGTGTTGCCGAAGTCTCGCAAGGTAGACGGAACTTTCTCCGTCGGCAGCGCCAACTTCTTGCGGATGGTTTCGTTGATCATTTTGTTGGCCTGATGGAAAACGAAGAAATCAACGCTGTCCTTAGCAACACCAGAATACTCAAGTAATCTTTCCACCGCTGGAGGCACTCGCTGGGTCGAGAAACTCAACACGGCCGGGCCATCCAGAATGAGTTCGCCCGGCCAGTGCAGCACACCGTTTTCGTCACGTGTAGGAGAAATATGCTGGGGCCCGTAAGGCTCACGATGTCCACCTATGGGCAACATGATGGCCCGGTAGCCGCTACCGTCGCTGTTCAAGTCGAAATGCATAGGTGGCGCATTTTTGTCGAACTCCAGCGCCGTGGCGGTGCCCGCGTCGGAAAACAATGGGTCCAGAAGTGTGGCCGAGCGATCGCCGACTAGCAGAAGCGCTTTCTTGATGGTGCCCGCCGCTATCATGCTGCCCACCAAGTGCAGGCCAAAGGGATAGCCGGAGCAGCCGAGATTGACATCAAAGGCGATAGCGGTCTGCGGTAATTGCAGCCGGTGCTGCATGATGATGGCTGTGGCCGGGATGGGGTAGTCGGGTGACTGCGTCACGACAATCAATGCATCGATTTCTTCCTTGTCCCATTGCAGCTCTGCAAGCAGCTTTTCCGCGGAGATGAGCGCCAGATCGGAAAATGTCTGCCAGCTTGGGCAAATACGACGAAACTCGATGCCGATGTTACGCACTAGGCGTTCCCGTTCTGAGCGCATCTTCGGCGGACAATCGGTCAGGTTGGAAATGATCCGCTTGGGCACGCAACTCGCCATGCCCGCAAAACGGACATTGCTAAGAGTGGACAGTCCCATGGCTTTATCCCAGTAGTTTGTAAAGATCGTTTAGGGTGACGCAGTTCTTGAGATCTTCGCCGGTAATGACCTTTCCGTAATCCACGTCGAACATGACGATTACTCCCAACGCCGAGAGCGAATCCCACTCAGGCAAGTCAGCCAGCACGGTGTCCAGCGTGACCTCCACGGGTTCCTGGAAGTCGGTGGCAGAAAGAAAATTCTCGATAAAGGTTGCGTGGCTCATGCGGTCTCGCCTGGTTGTCTGTTGAAGATACGAAAGTCTGGAACCGGCAGGCATCCAGTGTGGCTCATGTGCGGTGTTGGGCGGCAATCAGGTCTGCGATGGTATCGACCTGGTCGCTGTGCAGGCCAGGGAAGATCGGCAGGCACAGCACCTGGTCGGCGACCGAGCGTGCCACCGGTAGCCACGCGGGCGCCGCGGAGGGCAGGGCGCGGTACATCGGGAAGTCGCTGATCAACGGGTAAAAATAGCGCCGCACCAGAATGCCGTGTTCGCGCAGCACTTGGTACAAGGCATCGCGCGAGAGCGGATAGTCGTCCTGCACCAACACTGGGAAATACGCGTGATTGGCACTGGAATGCGCAGGGCGCGCGACGCAGCGGATACCGCGTACATCGTCCAGCCGCTGCCGATACTGCGCATCGATCTGGGCGCGCTGCGCGATCGCCTGGTCTACGTGCTTGAGCTGCAGCAGGCCAAAGGCCGCGCTCACCTCGTTCATTTTGCCGTTGATGCCGGGCGCAACGACGGTGGTTTCGTCGACGAAGCCAAAATTCTTCAGATGCCCGATGCGCTGGTAGGTGCGTTCGTCCGGGCACACGATCGCGCCGCCTTCGAAGGTGTTGAACACCTTGGTGGCGTGGAAGCTCAGCACGCTCAGATCGCCGTGGCGAAGGATCGAGCCACCGCTGTCGCGTACACCGAAGGCATGCGCCGCGTCGTAGATGACCTTGAGGTTGTAGATGTCGGCGATGCGGGTGATCGCAGTGGTATCGCAAGCAGTGCCGTAGCAATGCACCGGCATGATCGCGGTGGTGTTCGGGGTGATGGCCGCCTCGATCTTGGACGGGTCCATGTTGAGCGTCACCGGGTCGATATCCACGAACACCGGGGTGATGCCTTTCCACAGCAGCGAGTGACAGGTGGCCACGAACGAGTAGGGCGTGGTGATGACTTCGCCGGTGATGCGCAAGGCCTGCAGCGCGGTGATCAACGCGGTGGTGCCGTTGGTCAGCAGCGCCAGGTGCGGCACCCCCAGGTACTCGCACAGGGCCTGCTCGAGCGCGCGGTGCATCTCACCGCCGTTGCTGAGGATGCGGCTGGACCAGATCTGCTCCAGGTAGGGCAGAAATTCTTCCAGCGGCGGCAGCAGCGGACTGGTGACGGGAATAGTCATCAACGACCCTGTTGGTGGATGTCGGGATTCCGACGCAGCGGTGTGGCCGCGTGCGGTTGATCCAGGTGAAGCAAGCGTCATGCCACCACGCGGAACCGGCTCCCCCCGGGTCCGCTCAGTTCGCCAGCTCGGTCTGCTCGCGGTCGATGCCGTACTTGCGCAGCTTCTCCACCAAGGTGGTGCGGCGCAGTCCGAGCAGTTGCGCGGCGTGGGCGACCACGCCTTGGGTGCGTTCCAGTGCCTCGTTGATCAAGGCCAGCTCGATGTTGGCCATATGGCCGCGCAGGTCGATGCCATCGTCGGGCAGGCTGGAAGCCGTCAGCGGTTCGGCATCGGCGTGCGCGGTGGCCGGCTGCAGGGTGACCACGTTGCTCGGCAAGGCGGCAACCTCGCCATGTGGCGCAACCAACGCCGGCTCCGGCGGCAGTTCCACCGGGATCGACGAAGCGAAATCACCGCGATAACGCGCCGGCAGGTCCTGCACGCGCACCAGCCCACCGGGATGCAGCACCGCCAGGCGCTCCACCAGGTTGGTCAGTTCGCGCACATTGCCCGGCCAGTCGTAGCTGCGCAGTGCCTGCAAGGCTTCATCGGCAAAGCGCACTTCGCCGCGGCCGGTGCGGGCCAGCTGCCCGGCAATGGTCTGCACCAGGATCGCCAGGTCGTCCACGCGTTCGCGCAGCGCCGGCATCTCGATCGGGAACACGTTGAGGCGGTAGAACAGGTCTTCGCGGAACTGGCCGTCGCTGATGCGGGTTTCCAGATTGCGGTGGGTCGCGGCGATCACGCGCACGTTGCAGCGGATGGTCTGCCCGCCGCCCACGCGCTCGAAACTGCGCTCCTGCAGCACGCGCAACAGCTTCACCTGCATCGGCAGGCTCATGTCGCCGATTTCGTCCAGCAGCAGCGTGCCGCCTTCGGCCATTTCGAAGCGGCCCTTGCGGGTGGTCAGCGCGCCGGTGAAGGCGCCTTTTTCGTGGCCGAACAGTTCGCTTTCCAGCAGATCCGGCGGGATCGCGCCGCAGTTGATCGCCACGAACGGCCCGTCACGGCGCGGCGAATGCTGGTGGATGGCGCGCGCCACCACTTCCTTGCCGGTGCCCGATTCGCCCAGCACCAAAACGGTGGTGTCGAACGCGGCCACCTGGTCGATCAGGCGGCGCAGGCGGGTGACCGCCTCGCTGTTGCCGGTGGGGCCGGTATCTTGCTGCACGCCGGCCTGGTGTTCGGCGTCCAGGCGTTTGAGGCTGGCACGGCGCAGCAGCGCCTCCAGCTGCGCATGCCGCAGCGGCGTATCCAGCGCCCACACGTTGGCCTCATGCAGGCCATGCGCCTGCGCAAACGCCGACGGGCTGCCTTCCATCAGCAGCACCGGCGGCGGCAGCTTGGCATCGGCCAGCCAGTCGAAGAACTTGTCGGCCTGCGCAGCGTCCTGCGCCGAGCCCACCATCACCGCCATCCACTCATCGTGGCGGTGGCGGCCAGGATTGATGTCGGCGCCGTCGGTGACCCAGCGCGGGTTGAAGTCCATGAACTCGAGCAACGACACCGTGCGCTCGGCGCGCACTGCATCGCTGTCGATTAACAGAATGCGGGACTCACTCATTCCTGGCTCCTTCCGTCAGGCCCTCCAGGATTGGCATGACTTCCTGGATATAGGACAGCTTGCTGACAAAATTGTCAGCACCCGCGCGAAGAGCGTGTTCACGATGCTCTGCATCGTCGAAGTGGCTCGCGATGACAATATACGGCGGATCGTCCTGCGTCTTGATCAGACGGGTGGCCTGCAGGCCTCCCATCTCGGGCATGGCCAGGTCCATCAGCACGACATTGGGGCGCAGCGACTCAGAGCGCTCGATCGCTTCCAGTCCATTGGCGGCACTGCCCACGATATTGAGCCACTCCACTTTGCGAAAATGACGCATCGCAGCGTTGATGAAGCCCTCGTGGTCGTCGACCAGCAGCACGGTGAGTTTGCTCATAGTAGTCCTTATCCCGCCCGGGCAAGCAGCGGTTTGGTGGTGCGGCGGCGCTCGCGAGCCGGGGCGATGTCGAGTTGTTCGCGGTACTTGGCCACGGTCCGTCGCGCAATATTAACGCCCTGGCGCGACAACAGCCCGGCGATGGCTTCGTCGGCCAGCGGGCGTCCGGCCGGTTCGCTCTCGATCAGGCGGCGCACCATGGCCTTGACGGCCTGGCCGGAGACGCTGGCGCCTTCCAGCCGCACGGCGAAGAAATGCTTCAGTTCGAAGGTGCCGCGCGGGGTCTGGATGTATTTGCCAGTGGTAATACGGGAGATCGTCGACTCGTGCATGCCGATCTCGTCGGCGATCTCCTTGAGCGTCAGTGGCGCCATGGCCTCTTCGCCGCGGGCCAGGAAGGCGGCCTGGCGCTCGACGATGGCACGGGTGGCGCGCAGCAGGGTCTCGTAGCGCATCGACAGGCCGCGGGTCAGCCAGCGGGCTTCCTGCAGCATGTCGCGCAGCGGCTGGGCGGCGTCGCCGGCTTCGGCCAGGGCGCGTTCGTGCACCGGATTGATGCTCACCCGGTGGGTGGTGGCCGGATTCAGCGCCACCCGCCAGCTGCCATCGGCGTGCCAGGCCAGCACGTCCGGGATCACGCTGGCGTTGGTTTCCTGCAACAGGTCATCGCCAGGGCGCGGCTGCAGCGACAGGATCAGCCGCACGGCTTCGCGCACATCGTCCACATCGGCATCGTGGGCGCGTGCCAGCAGCGCGTAGTCGTGACCGGCCAGCAGGTCCAGATCGCCGGCCAGGATGCGGCCGGCCAGGTGGCGCGCAGGCACGCGGCCGGGCAGGGCGGCCAGCTGCGCCAGCAGGCATTCGCGTAGATCGCAGGCCGCCAGCCCGGCCGGGTCGCCGTGCAACAGCCGCTGGCGAATCGTCTCGGCCGCGTCCACGCTGATGCCCAAGCGGGTGGCGGCCAGTTGTTGCAGGGTGGGCAGGGCTTCGGTCAGGTAGCCGGCGTCGTCGGTCTGTTCCAGCCAGAACGCGGCGGTGCCGAGGTCGGTTTCGTCCATGTCCAGCGCCAACTCGCGCAGGATGCGCACATGCGGGTCGGTGGATTCGCCGGCGGCCACGCGCTGCATGCGGTCGTCGTCTTCGCCATTCCAGCTGCTGCTCTGCACATCCCACATGGTGCTTTCGGGCAACTCGTCAAAGGCGGCCATGTCGGTGGCGCCATCCTCGGCGCTGGCAGCCTCGTCGCTACTGTCGGCCAGCTCTTCCAATTCCAGTAGTGGATTGGTTTCCAGGGCGCGACGGATCTCCAGTTCCAGCTGCATGCCGTCCAGTTGCAACAGACGGATCGACTGCAACAGCTGCGGGGTGAGGTGCAGTTGTTGGCCCAGCTGGGCAGAGATGGTCGTCTTCATGGAGGCGCTTTCCGGAAGGCGCCGCAAGCGTGCGGCGATGGAATGCATCTTGCAGGACGCAGCGACGGGTTTCGAATCAGGGAGTCAGGTGAGGTGACTCATGATTTTCCTGACACCTGGTGGGGGATTCCCCTACAGCTATTGCGAGCTCAAGCGTGCCCGCCGGAATTCCGTCACTGTTTTGTGGCAATGGCCGCGTTGCGCGGCCCTGCCTGGCTGGATCGGCTAGACCAGCTCGTTGTGATGCTTGGCGGCCAGCAGCACCAGATCATTGGCGCGGCGGCACCCCAGCGATTCCATCATGCGGGCACGGTGGGTTTCCACGGTCTTGACGCTGATGCCGAGGTCGGCGGCGATTTCCTTGTTGCTCTGGCCGCGGCCGATCTCGCGCAGGATCTCGCGCTGGCGCGGTGACAGCGCGGCGATGCCGACCGGTTTTTCGCGGCCCAGCATCGGGGCGATCATCTTCGAAGAGATCTGCGGGCTCAGGAACACCTGGCCGGCGGCGGCGGCGCGCAAGGCCAGCTCCAGTTCCAGCGGGGCGGCGTCCTTGACCACGAAACCGACAGCGCCGCGATCGAGCGCATCGCGCACGTGCACCGGGTCGTCGTGCATGGACATCATCACCACATGGGTGCGCGGTGCGGCGCGCAGCACATCGGTCATGGCATCCAAGCCGCTACGGCCGGGCAGGGACAGGTCCATCAGCACCAGGTCGGGCCGGTGCAGGGAGGTCATGTCCAGGGCTTGTTGCGCATTGCTCGCTTCGCCGACCACATCGATGCCGGAAAAGGTCTGCAGCAGCCTCGACAGGCCAGCGCGAACAAGGGTGTGATCGTCGACGATGATGACTCGCACGGCGGAGAAGAGACCTTTTTTTGTAAAGGGCACCTTAGCCGACGCGGCGCCTGAGCGCCAACCATCGGTTCAGCGCTGGCGACGGGCGTCGGCGATCTGACGGCGATGCAAACGAAACAGATGACGTTCCAGGGCGTCCTGCAGACCGGTCCCCAGTGGGGCAAAGCGTAACCACAGCCAGTGCTGTTGACCATCGCTTGCGCTCGCCAGGACGTCGGCAGGCAGTTGTAACAATTCAGGAAGCCAGTCCGACGGCTGCAGCAGAACGCTGCCTGTCGTGCCGGGTGGGTGCGCGTGCGGGCTGGCCAGCCGGATGCCGCGCACCGACCAATGCACCGTGCCCAGCGCCAGGCGGGTGTCGCTCTGGCGGACCAGGCGGCCGATCAGGGCCAGGATGAGGTCGAGTTTGGCGTCCATGCGCTGCACCAGCAGCGGCAGCTCGCCGCGCTCTTCGCTGCTGTCTTCGCTGCGCAGGTCTTCGACCTGGCCGAGGCTGCGCAACAGGGTTTCGGCAGTGGCCTGTGAACCGGGGTCGGCCGTGACGTGGAAGCCGGCCGGCAGGCGCAGCTCGCAGCTGAGCGTGTCGGCGAACAGCTCGGTATCGGCCGCCGGTGCGAGCGTGCCGAGCGTGGACATCAGATGCGTCCGACGCGTGCGTAGGCGCGGCTGGCTGTGGCCGAGGTGCGCTGCGCACGGATCAGCTCCAGCAACTTGCGCTGGCGCTCGCGCATCATCCGCACCAGCTCCTGCTGCATGGCCTGCAGCGCTTGCACCGCATCGCGGTCCTGCGCCACATCGGCGTGCTTGCAGTATTCCTGCACGTGCAGGTCGTGGACATCGAGCATGTGCGGCATCACCTCGAACTCCTCGCGCGACATCGCGATACGGATCTCGGACACTTCGTCTTGAAGGCTTTGCACACTATGCATGGGAGGACTCACGAGGCGGCAGCGATGCCGCGTTGATCGAGGGGGATGGAGTTCCACGCCGAGTCGATTTCGCTGAGCAGATCCAGCGCTTCGGTCAACGCGGTCTCGTCGTTGTGCAGATTGGCCGCGGTCAGGCGCTGGATCACGTAGTCGTACAGGGCCGACAGGTTACCAGCGATCTCACCGCCGGCTTCGTGATCGAGCGAGCCGTTGAGATGGCCGACGATTGCGCAGGCTTCGCCAATGGCCTTGCCCTTGCGCGCCTGGTCGCCCTGCGCCAGGCATGCCTGGGCCAGACGAATGCGTTGGCAGGCACCGGCAAACAGCAGCGACACCAACTTGTGCGGATCGGCTTCGGTCACGCTGGTGGACACGCCGACCTTGCGGTATTGCTCGGCGTACTGACGATTGGAACCGTACATGGATGACTCCCTCAATTGGCTGGCCTTCGCTGGTCCCGGAGCTGGGAGCTCCTGCGACAACGCTCCTGCCAGAAGGCAAGGCCGATATCACGATAGGTACTTCTTTTATCGGCAAGACCAAGGCGTGACTTGAGGACGTGCATCACATCATTTGATCGCGAGCAGGCTGCTGAGCGAACCGGTGGCGCCCTGCATCTTGCTGATCATGGTTTCCATCGCGGTGAACTGCGCGGTGTAGCGGTCGGTGAGCTTTTCCATGCGCGCATCGAGGTTGTCCAGGTCCGCTTCGAAACCCTTGATCTGCTTGTTCAAGCTGTCCGAACGCAGGGTCAGGGTGCCGTTGTTGACGTTGACGTTGGCGTCCAGCAGTTTGGTCAGGCCGCTGCCGAACTTGCTGTCCTTGCCCAACGCCTCGGCGGCCGCGCCACCATCGGCGGCGATGGCGGTGTCGAACTTGCCACCGTCGAAGCTCATCACGCCATCCTTGTCGATGGTCAGGCCCAGCGCCTTGAGCTCGCTGATGCTGCCGCTGACCTGGCCGCGCAACTGCTGCTGCAGGCCACGCACCAGCGAGTCGCCGGTCAGCGCCGAGGCGGTTCGGGTTTCGGCGTTGTAGCTGCTGCTGTTCTTGAGCAAGGTGTTGGCGGTGTTGTAGGCCGCCGCAAATGCGGTGAGGTTGCCTTTCAGGCCGCTGGTGTCGGCAGTGACGCCCAGGGTGACCTTGGTGCCTTCGGCGGCCTTGGTCAGGTTGAGCACCACGCCCGGCACGATGTCGGTGACGGTATTGGAACTGGAGGTGCGCTCGAAGCCGTCCACGCGCACCAGCGCGTCGGCGGCGGCCACCTGCTGGGTCAGCCCGCCGGTGACGCCGGCGCCAAAGGTCAGCGCGCTCAGGCTGGGGTCGCTGGCACTGACGGTCAATGCGCCCTTGGTGCCGGTGTCGGCGGCATTGAACACCAGGTGCTGGCCATCGTTGGCAGTCACCACGCTGGCAGTGACGCCCTTGCCGCCGGCCGCCTTGTTGATGGCTGCGGCGATGTCGGTGAGCTTGTCGGTGCCGCTGATGTCCACGGTGATGCTTTTGTCGCCGTAGCCAATGGTCAGCGTGCCGCTGCCAACGGTGGCATCGGCGGTGAATGCGCCGGAGGCCAGTTTCTGCGCGCTGGCCAGCGACACCACTTCCACCGAGTAGTTACCCGGCGCGGCCGAGCTGGTGGTGGTGGCGGTAAAGCCGGCATCGGTCGGGACGCTGGCCTTGTAGGCATTGGTGTCGGCACTGCTGACCACCTTGTCCAGCGCAGACTTGAGCGTGGTCATGCTGCTCTTGATCTGGCTGATCGCCGATAGCTGCGTGGTGGCGGCGGTGCCGGCCTTGTTGATGCGTGCCTGTTCCGGATCCTTCTGACGGGACACCAGGGTGGACACCACGGTGGGGATATCCAGCCCGGAGCTGGACGTACTGATCACCGATGCCATGTTGCATTCCTCGTCTGGGCATCCGGAAGGCGGATGCATGGGATTACGAGACGGATATCGGCCGCATCCGGGAGGACTTGAGCGGCGTCGACGGGTCTGGTTGACCCGAAAACACATGCAACTTTCATGCCTGGCGCGTCGGTCGTCTGGCGTCAAGAAACCCGCGCCCACAAAAAAGCCCCTCCGGAGAGGGGCTTTAGCGTTGCTGTGACGCTGCCGGTTACTGCAGCAGGCTCAGCACGTTCTGCGGAACCGACTTGGCCTGGGCCAGCATCGCGGTACCGGCCTGCTGCAGGATCTGCGTGCGGGTCAGTTCGGCGGTTTCCTTGGCGTAGTCGGTGTCGCGGATACGGCTACGCGAGGCCGACAGGTTTTCCGAGGTTGCGCTCAGGTTGGCGATGGTGGAGGTGAAGCGGTTCTGCACCGCACCCATGTCGGCGCGCGAGGAGTTGACCGCGGTCAGCGCCTTGTCGACGATTTCCAGGGCCTTCTGCGAGCCGGAGAACGTGGAGATATCCAGGCTGCTCAGGGTCGAAGCGGTGGAGCCGGATGCAGCCGAAGCGGTGGTGAGACCGGCGCCGACAGTGATGCCAGCAGCGCTGGAGGTACCGGCCGACAGCGAGGTGAAGTCCTGGCCAGCCTTCAGCGATTCGATCTGCATGGTGCCGTCGGCCTTGATCGAGGCGTACATGCCGGTCTGGTCCAGCTTGTCGTTGATCGCCGCAGCCACCTTCTTGTTCACGTCCGCAGCGGTGTCGCCGGCGCCGACCTTGACGTCAGCGATAGTGACGCTCTTGGCCGAACCGGTCGAATCGTTGAACGACAGGCTGATGCCGGTGACCGAACCAGATGCAGTGGCGGTGCCGGTGACGCCAGCGCCGGAGACGGCGGCAGCGAAGTTGGCCTTGCCCAGCGAATCGACATTGGCGTCGACGATGCTGTTGATGCCGATGGTCTGGCCGGCGTCGGCGCCGACCTGGAACAGCGCGCCGGAGAAGTCGCCGTTCAACAGCTTGGTGCCGTTGAAGTTGGTCTGGTTGGCAACGCGGTCGATTTCGGCGGTCAGCTGCTTGACTTCGGAGTTCAGCGCGTCACGGTCGCTGGCCGAGTTGGTGGCGTTGGACGACTGCACCGACAGCTCGCGGATACGCTGCAGGTTGCTGCCGATTTCGACCATCGCGCCTTCAGCGGTCTGGGCCAGCGAGATGCCGTCGTTGGCGTTGCGCGAGGCAACGTCCAGGCCGCGGATCTGCGTGGTGAAGCGCTCGGAGATTGCCAGACCTGCGGCGTCGTCCTTGGCGCTGTTGATGCGCAGACCCGAGGACAGACGCTGGATGCTCGTCTGCATGCTCGCGCTGCTGGTGTTGAGGTTACGCTGAGCGTTCAGCGACATTACGTTGGTGTTGATTACCTGTGCCATTTTGATATCTCCTCTAAGCGATTTTTCCGGCAAGGGGGCTTGCCTGGAGCCTCCGCAGGGGGGCCATCAAGTTGGCCGTTGCCGCTGCTGAGATGAATAACGGCGATGCTGTGGGAACCTTTAGCGCATTTCAGTATTTTTTTTCTATTTCTTGCTTGAAGGCGCAACGCGCGCAGCGTTGTGTATCAAGGGGTTCGGTTTATTCGGCAGCAACTGCAGGATCTTTAGCGTTGGTATAAATGCACCCGCGATAAACTCCGTTGCCTTCGCACATTGCTCGTGCGAAGGGGCAGGAAACCACGGGTTTTTACGCGCAATCAGCGGATCAGATTGAACAGCGAAGACGACTGCATCTGCTGAAAGATCGTTTGCGCGGCCTGCAAGGAGGCGCGCTCAAGTTCGTACTGCCCAATGGCCGAGGCGTAGTCCAGATCGCGGATCGACGACAAGGTGGTCTTGAGCGTGACTTCGTTGGATTCGAGCAAGGAATTGGCGTTGTCGATCGCCGACAACTGCGCGCCGCCAGAGGCGCGCGCATCGATCATCTTGGAAGAAGCCTGCGCGATGTCGCGCATGGACGACTGCAGGGTGTTGATCATGGCCGCCTTCTGGGTCGGCGTCTGCGTATCGGAATTCAGCGCGGCCACCATGTCGTCGATGGTGGAGAACACGTCCTTGGTGCCGGAGGCGCCGATCTGGAAACTGTCGCCCACCGCCGGCGCGCCGCTGATGCGCATGCGCACCCCGGCGGCGTTGATGTCTTCGCCATCCTTATAGGTACCGGTGCTCACCAACGCGTTGGTGCTGTCGCGCACCTCGTAGGTGTCGGCGGCGGTGAACTGCACGCTGTAGCTGCCACCGTTCCAGCTACCGGAGCTGGCGTCGCGGCTGAAATCCAGCAGCAGCCCGGTCCCGGTATTGGTGGCATTGGCGTGCGCATCCACGCTGCCGTCGCCGGTGCGGATGCGCATGAAGATTTCGCTGCCGGGCAGGGTGTCGCTGACGAAGGTGTCCGGCGCCACTTCCACCTGCTTCTGGGTCTGATCGCCGTTGTAGAGCACGTTGCCGTTGCTCTTGATGAAAGGCGCATTGCCATCGGAAGTGCCGGCGAACAGGTAGCGGCCGGTGCCGTCGGTGCTGTTGGCCAGGCTCACCATGCTGTCGCGCAGGGCGGTCAGTTCCGAGGCGATCGCTTTACGGTCGTCCGGGCTGAGCGAGGAGTTGTTGGACTGCACCGCCAGTTCGGTGACGCGCGCCATTTTGTCGCCGGCCTGCGCCAGGGCGTTCTCCTGCAGGCCGAGCCGGTTCTGCACGTTGTTGGCGTTCTCGCCGAAGCGGGTGATCGCCGCCAATGCGCGGTCCAGGCCGACCGCGGTGCCTGCGGCAACCGGATCGTCCTGGGCAGTGACCAGGCGCTGCCCGCTGGAGAGCTGGGCTTCCAATTGGTTCAGTCGCGACTGCTTGGCCGTCATCGCCGACACCGACTGGCTGTACATCATGCTGGTGGAGATACGGTTGGTCATCAGCGTACGGCGCCCAGGATCGCTTGGAAGATGGTGTCGGCGGTGGAGATCATCTGTGCGGCGGCCTGGTAGGCCTGCTGCAGTTTCAGCATGTCGGCGGCTTCCTCGTCGAGGTTGACGCCGGAAATGGAATCGCGGCTGGCCTGCGCCTGGTCGTTGATGACCTCCTGCGCGTCGGCCGCGTAGTTGGCTGCGCGTGCGGCCGAGCCCACCGAGGTGGTCAGGCCGGACAGCGCGCCATTGAGCGTGACCGTGCCGCCATTGAGCGCCTTGGCGTCTTCCACCTTGGCCAGCAGTTTGGCGTTGCCGTTGTCGCTGGAGCCGGCGCCCATCGGGCCGACGCCGAAGGTGTCGCCAGCCTTGGGCGCGCCATCCAGCGCGAAGCTCCAGCCGTTGGCGCTGATGGTCTGGCCGGGCGTGTAGGCGAACGGGCCGGTGCCATCGATGGTGTACTGATTGGCATCGATGAACTCCACCGACGACGGTGTCAGCAGCGCGGGGTTCTGCGCATTGGTGACCTTGACGTCGCTGATCTTGCCGGTGCCCAGGTTGGCGATGGTCGCAGTGGCTTTCACCGGTGTGGCCGCGGCAATGCGCGAGGGGTCGGTGATCGCCACCGAGAGGCTGCCCGCGAGGCCGGCGGTGGGTTGCAGCAGGAATTTGTCGCCGTTGGCCGGCGCACCACCGACCACCATGCTCACGCCGTTGACCACCAGCGGATCGGCAGCGGTGCCGGTGCCGGTCAGCGGTACGGTGGAGCCGGTGTCGGTACGGGTGGCCTTCCAGCTACCGGCATCGAAGCTCAGGGTGACGTTCTGCCCGTCCACCGCGCCCAGATTGCTGAAGCTGGCGGTGAGGGCTGCGGTGCCGGTGTTCTTCGGGTTGGCGGCGGTGGTGGGCGAGCCGATGTTGAAGAAATTGCCGCCCAGCGCGCCGTACAGGTCCATGCCCTGGCTGTGCGCGGTGTTGAAGCTGCTGGCCATGCCCACGGCCAGCCGGCCAAGTTCGGCCTGGGTGGGCTCGAGCACGTTGCTGCGAAATTCCAGCAGGCCGCCGATCTGCCCGCCCAGCGAGCTGGGGCTGAGGCTGACGTTCTGCCCCTGGGTCTGCATCGCCACCTGCAGCTTGGTCGGCTGATACGGGTCGGCCACCGTGGTCAGCTTGGCCGCGGTGGTCCCCACCACCAATGCCTGGCCGCCAGCGGTGAAAACATTCATGAAACCGCCGTCCTGGATCACCGCGGTACCGCCGGTGTAGCCAACCAGCTTGGACACCAGCGCATCGCGCTGATCCAGCAGGTCGGCCGAGGCGTTGTCGATGCTGTTGCCGATGGTGCCGTTGATCTTGGCGATCTGCTGCGTCAGCCGATTGACTTCATCCACCGACGAAGTCAGGCCGCTGTTGACCTCATTGCTCAGGCTGTCCATCTGCCCGTTGAGCTGCTTGAAGCGCGTGGCCAGGCTGTTGCCGCTGTCGAGCATGCTCTGCCGCTCGGCGGTGGAGGAGGCGTTGGACGACAGCGCGCTGGCCGAGTCGAAGAAGTTGGACCACAGCCCGGCCACGTTGGTAGCCGTATTGGAGTACAGGCTGTCCACGCGGTTGGACAACGACGACAGCTGCTGCAGGCGCGAAAGTTCGCCGCCACTGTCGAGCAGGCGCGAGATGGCCAGCTGGTCGGCCACGCGGCCCACATCGCTGATCTTGGCGCCATTGCCCACGAACGCGTAGCCCATGTCGGTGGGCGTGCGCGTTGCAAATTCCACACGTTGGCGGCTGTAGCCTTCCGTATTGATGTTGGCGACGTTATGGCTAACGGTCGACAACGCCCGTTGGAAGGCGATCAGTGCGCTGGTCCCGGTGGACATGATGGACATGGGCGATTACCTCAGCGACGAATGGTGCCTAGCCCAACGGGCTCGGCGGTACTGGCATAGCGGTTGGACAGGTCGGCCGCCGCGTTGCCAATCGCGGCCACCGCACGGTCGATGGTCGGACCGTTGGCGATCGCCGCGATCTTGGCTGCGTAGCCCGGATCGGTGGCGTACCCGGCCTGTTGCAAGCCGCGTGCAAAACCCTTGATATCTGTGCCGGCCTGCAGCGCCGTCTGGTAGCGGCTGTTGTTTTTCAGCAGGCGCACGTAGTCGGCAAAGCTCTCTTCGGCCGAGCCGTAGGCGCGGAAATCCGCGGTTTCGGTGGTTTTGACGCCGTTGACGTATTCGTGGGTACCGGTGGTGACCTTGGCGCCGTTCCAGCCGGTGGCCTTGATGCCAAACAGGTTGTTGGAATCGCCGCCATTGCCGATGCCGCGACGGCCCCAGCCGGTTTCCAGCGCGGCCTGCGCCACCAGCGCGCGCGGGTCAACGCCAAGTTCGCGGGCGGCCTTTTGCGCATGCGTCCAGATCTTGGCGACAAAGCCTTCCGGTGTGCGCTCGCCCAGGCTGGCGGCGGCGCTGGAAGCGGCGGTGGCATTCACTGCGGCGTTGGCGTCGGCCGCATCGGTGGCGGTGACATCGCTCCAGCGGTCGTTGGCCGAGGGCCAGCTCAGCGCGGCCGCGTCATCGCCGCCGGCTTCACCGCCGGTGCGCCCGGCAATCAGATCCAGCACCTGGCTCATGCCGATGCCGGTGAGGCCGCCTGCGCCGATACCTGCAGCGGTGCCGACCGCTGCGCCGAGGCTCGCACCGACGCTGGTTGCCGCGCCGTCACGGGCGGGAAGCGGCAAAGACGCGTCGCGCTTGCCGGCCACCAGCGCATAGGCCTTGGCGGCATCGGCGGTGCTCAGCGAGGTGTTCAAGGCCGGGCCGCCGGTGTCGCCGCTCAGCTGCTTGGAGATCATTGCCGACAGACCAAGCCCCTTGCCGTCGGTCAACGCCTTGGCCATCTGCTGGTCGTACATCTCGCGGAACATCTGGTTTTCACCGGGAAACATCGGGTCGCCGGAGCTCGCATCGCGCATGCTCTTGACCAGCATCTGCGCGAACTGGCCTTCGAGCTGACGTGAGACCTTGTCGATCTTTGCAGGATCGGCCTTGGTGCTCGGGTTGAGATCAATGGGCGATGCAGAGATACGCATGTCAGATCACCTCTAGCTCCGCCGTCAGCGCGCCAGCCTGCTTCAGAGCTTCGAGAATGGCGACCAGGTCGCCGGGAGCCGCACCTACCTCGTTGACCGCGCGAACGATCTGATCGAGCGTGGTGCCGCCTTCGAACTTGAACATGCGGCTACCTTCGGAGGTGGCCGTGATGGTGGACTGCGGAGTGACCGCGGTGCGGCCGCCACTGAAGGCGCCCGGCTGGCTGACATTGGTGTTTTCGCTGATGGTCACTGTGAGCGAGCCATGCGCGATCGCCGCCGGCATCACCCGCACCAGCTGGCCGATCACCACCGTGCCGGTGCGTGCATTGACCACCACCTTGGCCGGCGCATCGCCGGGCGAGAGTTCGACGTTTTCCAGCCGCGCCAGCAGGCCGATACGGGCGCTGGGGTCGGTGGGCGAGCGCACCGAGACGGTGACGCCATCCACCGCACGCGCGGTACCGGCGCCGAAGCTGTTGTCGATCGCCGCCACCATGCGCGAGACCGTGGTGAAGTCGTTCTGGTGCAGGTTCAAGGTGATCTCGCCGCTGCCGGCGAACACGTCCGGCAGCGCGCGTTCCACCGTGGCGCCGTTCGGAATGCGGCCGACGCTGGGAATATTGACCGACACCCGCGAGCCGTCCTTGCCCTGCGCGCCGAAGCCGCCCACCACCAGGTTGCCCTGGGCCATGGCATACACCTGGCCGTCGGCGCCCTTCAGTGGCGCCATCAGCAGCGAGCCGCCACGCAGCGACACCGCATTGGCGATCGAAGAGACGGTGATGTCGATCGGCTGGCCGGGCTTGGCGAATGGCGGCAACTCGGCGTGGATGGCCACGGCCGCGACGTTTTTCAGCTGCGGGTTGACGTTCGCCGGAACATTGACGCCCAGCTCGCCGAGCAGGTTTTTCAGGCTCTGCACGGTAAAGGGCGCCTGGCTGGTGCGGTCGCCGCTGCCATCCAGGCCAACCACCAGACCGTAACCGACCAGCGCGTTGCCGCGCACGCCGCCGACCTGGGCGAGATCCTTGATGCGTTCGGCCGACGCCGGTGCGGCGATCGCGCACAGCGCGACAGCGGCAGCGAGCAGACGGTGGGGCAGGGAAGACAGATTCATGGTCGCAGGCTCAGTAGGGCGACAGACGGGAATTGAAGAAGCGGCTCAGCCAGCCCATCGCGTTGGACTGCGCGATCGCGCCGCGGCCACCGTAGGCAATGCGGGCATCGGCCACCTTGCTCGACGGCACGCTGTTGTCGGGGGCGATGTCGGCGGCGCGCACGATGCCTTGCACCTGCACCAGCTCATCGCCCTGGGTCAGGCGCAGATTCTTCTGGCCCTGGATCACCAGATTGCCGTTGGGCAGGCGCTGCATCACGGTGACGGTCACGCTGCCCTGCATGCGGTTGCTCTGCGCGGTATTGCCCTTGCCATCGAAGCTGCGGTCGCCGCTGGTGGAGTTACGCAGCACGTCGATGCCGTTGACGGTGAGCGGCACACCCAACAGCGTGGGCGTGCTCATGTCCACGGTGTCGGCCTTGCTGATGCTGGTGTTGGCGGTGGACGAAGCGGTGGTGTTTTCCACCAGGTTCACCGTCAGCAGGTCGCCGACATCGCGTGCGCGACGGTCGCCGTAGAGATTCAGGCTCGGGCCGGCCGCGTAGATCGCACCGGCGGTGGGCTGCGCGACCGGCGCAACCACCGGCACGATCGGCGCCAGTTCGGCGAACGGCCGCACGTCGCCGGCTGCCACGCAGCCACCCAGCAGCGCGCTGCAGGCGATGGCGAGGCACAGGGAGGAAAGAGAGGGCAGGCGGGACATGGCGTGAGTTCCTGAGAAGGCGACGAGCGGCGAGCCGATCAGACGTTGTTGTTCAAGTAACCGAGCATGGAGTCGGTGGTGGAGATCGCCTTGGCGTTCATTTCGTAGGCGCGCTGCGTCTCGATCATGCTCACCAGCTCTTCCACCGTATTGACGTTGCTGCCTTCCAGCGCGCCCTGCACGGTGGTGCCCAGGCCGTTGAGGCCGGGGGTGCCGTTCTGTGCGGGACCGGAGGCGGTTGTTTCGACGAACAGGTTCTCGCCCTTGGCCTGCAGGCCCGAGGGGTTGATGAAGTCGGTCAGCGTCAATGCGCCGATTTCCTGCGCGGCCGCCTGGCCGGCCAGGGTCACGCTGATGGTGCCGTCGTTGCCGATGGTCAGCGACTGCGCGCCTTCCGGCACCTGGATGCCCGGCTGCAGCGGGTAACCGCTGTTGGTGACGACTTCGCCCTGCGCGTTGATCTGGAAGGTGCCGTCGCGGGTGTACGCGGACGTACCGTCGGGCATCTGCACTTCGAAGAAGCCACGGCCGTTGACCATCACGTCGAGCGCGCGGCCGGTCTGCTGTTGGCTACCCTGGTCGAAGCCCTTGAAGGTGGAGACCACGCGCACACCGGTGCCCAGTTGCAGGCCGGTGGGCAGCTGCGTCTGCGCGGAGGTGGAACCACCCGGCGCACGCACCTGTTGATACAGCAGGTCTTCAAACGCGGCACGGTCGCGCTTGAAGCCGGTGGTATTGGTATTGGCCAGGTTGTTGGAAATGACCGACATGCGCGTCTGCTGCGCATCCAGTCCGGTTTTGGCGACCCACAAAGCCTGATTCATGACCCGATTCCTCGTTAGACCCGGGGATGTGTTCCGGGCACGGCTGGGTATATGCACGTGTTGTGCCAAAGCCGCGCCGGATTTCTGCCGGCTGTGCGGTGGGTCACGCAGAGGGGGCGCGGCGGCCTGCGCAGGGCAGGGCTGGCGGCGGCTAGGCGGCGGCTAACCGGAGGCGGTGGAGACCTTCGCGGCAGAGCGGGCGCGGTAGATCGGTTGCCGGTCAGCGATGTGGTCGAAGACGTGTGAACCCTTGGCGCTGCGTGCGGAAGGGTGCTTGGGACTTGCCGGCTGGTATTGCGACACAATCAACAGCCTGGGTGGTCGAGCGCGTGGTGCCGTCAAAAGCCTGGTCAGTCGAGCGCGCGGTGCCCTCACCGCTCGCAGGACACGCCGTGAACCCGTCCCTGGGGGCTCGGTGGCGGCATCCATGCCGCCACACGGTCCCGCAAGCGGCGAGGACACCGCACCAGCGAGTTGGTCGGTTGTTTTCTTAAAATCTTGTCCGTTGCTCGGCTTTCATTGAGAAGATGATCGGACGCGCGGTTATCTAAGCAACCCACGTCAAGCATTGCTTGCACCATGCACCGACCATCTCCACTGGTCCTTGCCCGCTCACCGTCGCGGGACCTCATGCGGCATGGATGCCGCGTAAGCGCTTACAAGGACGTACTTGCAGCGTGTCCCTCGATTGTGGGCGGGCGGACCCTGCAGCCAAGCTGGGTGAGCCAGGGTCCTGCAGCCACGCTGCAGATCAGCCGCAGCGAGAGACCAGATCATTCGCTCAGCAGTAGACCTGCGTGTGCATGACGATAGTGGCCAAACGACATGTCGATTGCGTCAGCCTGCCATGCCGCCTCGCGCCTGCTCTCGAATTGGTTGGCAAAAACCCTGGCCGGCCGACCCGCGACGACAAAGTCACCTTGGCGATGACGGTTAGCCGCTGACACGCAGCAACGAATTGGCCGACTGCGCGTTGTCGTCGCCGTTCTTGATGATCTTCACCTGCATCTCGAACTGGCGCTGCAGCTGGATCATCTCCACCAGCGCGCCGGCTGCATCCACGTTGCTGCCTTCCAGCATGCCGCTGTTGACGGTCTTGCCGGTGGCCACCGCAAATGCCTGCGCCGGGTCGGTGCTGGTATTGCGCATCAACCCGTCCGGGCGCCGCGTCAAACGATCGGCGGGCGCATCGACCACCTTCATCTTGCCGACGATGGCCATGGTCTGCGGGCCTTCGCCCTGCGGAATGATCGAGATACTGCCGTCGCTGCCGATTTCCATCGCCTGGTGCGGCGGGATGGTCATCGGGTTGCCGCCTTCATCCAGCACCGCGTGCCCGTTGGCAGTGACCAGCTGGCCATTGGCGGTGAGCGCCAATTCGCCATTGCGGGTGTAGGCCTCGCTGCCGTCCGGCGACTGCACGGCCAGCCAGCGGTCCTGCTGTAGCGACACATCCAGCGGGTTGCCGGTCACCTTCTGATGGCCCTGGCTGCGATCGAAGCCCTGGTCCACATGCAGCGCATCGATCCGCGACGGATACCCCTTACCCCGGATCTGGAATGCCTCGGTGTTGGCCAACGCGGCCTTGAAACCCACCGTATCGACGTTGGCGAGATTGTGCGACACGGTGCTCTGCGCCTGCAGCGAAGCGCGGGCACCGGTCATTGCAACGTAGAGGGCTTTGTCCATGAGACACCGGGATTAGGGAATCGGGAATCGGGAATTGCAAAAGCGGGATTGCTGGAGACTGGGAGAAGGGGGGCAAGGCCGGCATCCGATGCACGAGATGCCTGCTCTTACGATTCCCTACTCCCGATTCCCCATTCCCAGCTCTTAACGAATATTGATGATCGTCTGGGTGACCTGATCCTGGGTCGAGATCATCTGCGAGTTGGCCTGGAAGTTGCGCTGGGCCACGATCATGTTCACCAGCTGCTCGGTCAGGTCCACCGTGGAGGCTTCCAGCGAGCCGGATTCGATCTGGCCCAGGTCCGAGGTGTCCGGTGCGCCGGTGCGGGCGGCGCCGGAGGTGTAGCTTTCGGCCCACATGTTGTTGCCCTGCGACTGCAGGCCCTGCGGGTTGACGAAGCTGCTCAGTGCGACCTGGCCCAACGCCTTGTCGGCACCATTGGAGTAACGCGCAAACACCACGCCGCTGGTGTCGATGCTGATTTCGTTGAGCTTGCCGCTGGCGTAGCCATCCTGGCGCGTATCGCGCAGCGCGAAGGCTTCGCCGTACTGGGTGGAACCGCTGACATTGAGCTGCATGCTCAGCACGCCGGCACCGGTGCTCGGGGTGAACGGGTCCATCGCCACGATGCCGTTGGCCGGCGTGGTCAGCGAGCCGGTGTCGGAGAACTGCAGCGTGGTCGGCGCGCCAACAGCCGAGCCATCCACGTAGTTGTGCACTTGCCACTCGTTCGGGTTGGCGGTCTTGACGAAGTAGGAGGTCTGCACGTGGCTGACGCCCAGCGAGTCATAGACATTGATACCGCCGGTGGAGTGGCTGTAGGTCTTGTCATCGGCCGGGTTGAACGGGGTCACCGTCGGTGCGGTGGCGTTGCCGGGCAGGGTGAAGGCCAGGTTGACCGTGGAGGTCGACTTGGGCGGGCTGTCGGTGGTCAGCAGCTGCAGGTCCGACAAACGGCCCACGTCGAAGCCGTTACCGCTGGGGTTCGGCGCGAACACCTGCAAACGGGCGCCCTGCGGGTTGATCACATAGCCGTTGGCATCGGTCTGGAAGTTGCCGGCGCGGGTGTACATCTTGGCGCCGTTGGAGGACACGGTGAAAAAGCCCTCGCCAGAGACGGCCAGGTCCAGGCTGCGGCCGGTCGGGTCGATATTGCCCTGCGAGAACTGCTGCGCCACGTTGCTGACGCGCACGCCCGAACCCACCGCATTGCGCGACAGCCCGTAGCTGGTGCTCTGGAACATGTCGGCAAACTCGGCGCGCGACTCCTTGAAACCAGTCGTGTTGACGTTGGCGATGTTGTTGGAGGTGACGTTCAGATCGGCATTGGCTGCGTTGATGCCGGACAACGAGGTATTGAAAGCCATGGATGAGTTCCTTTAAGTGGCGGTTGCCGGCTCAGCTGACGCGGAGCACGTTGGCGAGCGGGGAGGTGCCGAGCCCCGTCAGGTTGAGATACAGGCCGTCCGAGCCGATCGTGACGCTGTCCACCGGTGCATCGACGTAGGTGGACAACTTGCTCTTGGCACCGGCGGTGTCGGTTTGGGTGGCGGTAATGCCGTATTTGCCGGCGGCCATGCGGTTGCCGTTGGCGTCGGTGCCATCCCAGGCAAACGACACCTCACCGGAGGCGCTGGCTGGCACGCTGAGCTGCTTGACGAAGGTGCCGTTGGCATCGGTGATTTCGAAATTGACGAAACCGGCCGACGTCGCGGCGACCACGCCCTTGGCCGAGCCGGTCGCATCGATCGCCACCTGTGCCGAGGGCACCAACACGTTATGGCCCACCAGCGCGGCACCCTTGAGCACCTGGTCACTGTTCATCGAATCGGAGAAATTGCCGACCTTGGTATTGAGGTCGCCAATGCCCTGCACAGTGGAGAACTGCGCCAACTGGCCCAGAAACGCGCTGTTTTCCATGGGCTTGAGCGGGTCCTGGTGCTGGAGCTGCTCGGTCATCAATTTGAGGAAGTCGGCCTGGCCGAGCGCGTCCTCTTTCTTGGCGACCTTGCTGCTGGTGGTCAGCCCAAGGCTGTTGTAAAGGTCACTGCCGATCGTGCTCATCTGGAATGGTCCGTAAGGAAGGGTCAGCGACCCATGGTCAAGGTGGCGAGCGCCAGTTCCTTGGCGGTGTTGAGCATTTCCACGCCAGCCTGGTAGTTACGCGAGGCGGAAATCATGTTGACCATCTGCGAGACCGGGTCCACGTCGGGCGAGAACACGTAACCGTCGGCGTCGGCCAGCGGGTGGCCGGGCTCGTAGCGGCGGATCGGCGGCGCATTGGTGGTGGTGATCTCTTTGACGTTCACCGAGGTCAGGCTGGGGTCCTGGCGGTTTTGCTGCGCCTGGAAGATCGGCTCGATCGGCTTGTAGGTTGCTTCCGCCGAGCCCGCGACCGAGTCGGCATTGGCCAGGTTGGAGGCGATGGTGCTCAGGCGCACGGACTGCGCGTGCAGCGCAGAACCGGCGACATCGAAAATCGGAAGATTGCTCATGACTTATTGGCCCGTGATCGCGGTGAGCATCGAGCGCACCTTGGATTCGAGGAAGCTCAGCGACGCGCGGTATTCCAGCGCGGCGCGGCCGTAGGCGGCGCGTTCTGCATCGGGATCGACGGTGTTGCCGTCCAGGCTGGGCTGGTCGGCTTCGCGGGTGATCTGAAACGGGTTGAGGCCGGCGGTGCTGCCGATCTCGTAGTGCTTGGCATCGGTGGCCTGCATCAGGCCGCCGTCGCGGACGCCTTCGGCCGCCTTCAATGCCGCTTCGAAGTTCAGATCCTTGGCCTTGTAGCCAGGGGTGTCCACATTGCTCAGATTGCTGGCAATGAGCTTCATCCGCTGCTCGCGCAAGGTGAGCGCGTCGCCGTGGATGCCTAGGAAGGAAGTGAAGGGACTGGACACGGTGTTCTCCCGTGGAAGGTTGCCAGGGGAGAAGCAATGTTTGTGCCAGATCCTGGGCGCCGTGCTGGTGGGGCCGGGCAGGGGGGCTCTTGGGCGTCGCCGCTGGGTCGCTTGGCATTGCAAGCGGTGGGCCGCGCCGCACGGGCCGTGCCATCGTCGGCAGGGCCAGGCGCGGTGACGGGGCAGCGGGCTTTGCCGCGTTCTTGTTTAAAGCTTGCCAGAGCGCAACGCGGCTAATGTACCGAGCCCATTGCGCGCGAGCAGGCGAAGCCATCTACGGAAGTGGCTGATCGCTAACAAGAAGAAGGTGCGTATGCGAGGGCCAGGCGCAGTCAAACCCTTGCGGCTCTCGCGCAGGCGTATGGCCGCCCGTTTGGGCAGCAGCATATTCGGAGGGAATCTCAGACGGGGGAAATCCCCGTCAGGCCTGCGCGCTCAGGCGGGCAGGGCGGCCGGATCCAGCAGGATCAGGCGGCTTCGGCCACCACGCGCAGGCGGGCCAGCACGTAATCGGCCAGCTCGTGAGCGCTGTACTTGGCCACGAAGGCGTTGGCGCCCACCTGCTCGACCATGGCATTGTTGAACACGCCCGACAGCGAGGTGTGCAGCAGCACGTACAGGCCCTGCAGGCCCGGCGTGCGCCGGATTTCCGTCGTCAGCGTGTAGCCGTCCATTGCCGGCATTTCGATATCGGAGATCACCATGGCGTAGCGCTCGGCCGGGTTTTCGCCCGATGCCGCCACCTGCAGCAGGTGATCCAGCGCCTGGCGGCCGTCGGAGAGAAGCGTTGCCGCCACGCCCAACTGGTCGAGCACGCTGCGGATCTGCTGGCGTGCCACGCGTGAGTCGTCCACCACCAGCACCTGGAACTGCCGGTCGGAGGTGACCAGCTGCAGCCCGGGATCCAGTTGCACGTCCTTGCTGACCTTGGCGATGTCGGCCAGCACGCTTTCCACGTCGATGACCTGGATCAGCTCACCCTGGAAGCGCGTCACCGCCGTCAAATAAGTGGCTTCCGCGCCCAGTTCCGGCGGCGGGTGAATATCTTCCACCGCGATATTGACGATGCGTTCCACCCCGCTGACCAGAAAGCCCTGCACCGAGCGGTTGAACTCGGCCACCACCAGGTAGCCGGGCCCGTTGTCGCCATGCGGGTCGCGCTCCGGGTGGCCAATGGCCAGGCCTAAGTCCAGCACCGGCACCGAGCGCCCGCGCACGTCGGCGACGCCGGCGAACTCGGTCGGCAGGCCAGGCACCTGGAACAGTTCCGGCCGGCGCAGCACTTCCTGCACCTTGAAGACGTTCACGCCAAAAAGCTGGCGGCCGCCCAGCCGAAACAGCAGCAGGGCCAGTCGATTGTGGCCAGCCAGACGCGTGCGCTGGTCGATGCGGTTGAGCAGATCGTGGGTCATGGGGCAGATATCGACAGGGGTGCGCAATAACTTGAGCAGGAATGGAGAATCGGGAATCGTCTGACAGGCCATCGGTCCGTCCCCCTTACCAATCGACGGGCGGTCCACATACTTGAGGTATCCGATGCGCCGCCCGGCTTTTGCGATTCCCGATTCCCCACTCACGATTCCCCAGAAAACGGCACACAGCTTGCAGGAGCTTCCGCGCCTTCTTCCGGATCTGGTCCCATGCGCCTGCTCCTGCTTGTCATCCTGTTGGTGTCTGCCCCGGCCTGGGCCGATGGCTACCAGTCCGTCGATTCGATCCGTGCCGCCGCGCTCGCCACCGTGGGTCCCGATGCCGAAGCGGAGGCCACGCTCGATCCCGGCCTGCGCATGCCGGCGTGCCCGATCGCGCTGCAGGCCCAGCCCACCGGTACCAATACGGTGGAAGTGGCGTGCCCGCAGCCGGCTGGCTGGCGCCTGTTCGTGCCGCTGAAGGTGCGGCGTAACCAGGATGTGCTTGTCCTGCGTCGCGGCCTCACCTCTGGAGAAACCATCTCGCTGGCCGATATCAGCATCGAGAAGCGCGATGCCGCGCGGATCGTCGGTGCGGTCCTGGCCGACCCGGCTACAGCGGTGGGCAAGACCGCCCGCCGCATCCTGCCGGCTGGCACGCTGTTGTCGGCCAATGACCTGGTCACCCCGCGGCTGGTACGGCGTGGCGACACGGTGCCGCTGGTGTCGCGCAACGGTGGGCTGGAGGTGCGCATGAGCGGTCGCGCGCTGTCCGACGCTGGCGAGAACGAGCGTGTCTCGGTGGAGAATTCATCCTCGCGCCGAGTCGTTCAGGGCATTGTTGAAGCGAGCGGTACCGTGGTGGTATCCAGATAGAAATTCTCTATAAAGTTTTTTTTCTGGCCGCCGTTATCCCCTACGACCTGTAGAGGAGTTCCTGACATGAGCCAGAAAATCGAAGGCAATCTACCGACCGCAGCGACTCTTCGTACCGCCACCGTGGGCAGCAAGATTGCCTCCGCTGGAGAAGACCGCGCGTCTCCCGTTGCCGCAACACCGCCCACCGACAGCGTCAAGCTGACCGGCGAAGCGACCAACCTGCAAGCGCTGCAGCGCGAGCTTTCGCAGTCCTCGGCGATCGACACCGGTCGCGTCCAGGCGGTGAAGGAAGCGTTGCAGAACGGCAGCTATTCCATCAACCCGGATGCCATCGCCAGCCGCATGATGGATCTGAACCAGCAACTGGCGGGCTAATTGCCGGCCAAAGGATGAACGTGAACGATTCCCTGCAACGTCTCAGCGATGCGCTGGCCGGCGAACGGCAGGCATTGATCGAGCACGACATCGAAAGCTTGATGCGGCACACCCAGGACAAGCTTGCGGCACTGCGCGCGCTCGAAGTGCAGATGCCCGAAGGGCAGGAAGAGCGTCTGCGCGAACTGGCCGAAGCCAACCGCGCCAATGGCGCGCTGCTGGCACGCCGGCGCCGTGAGGTGAACTGGGCACTGCGGCATCTGGGGCGGACCGAAAGCGCACCGTCCTATGACGCCAATGGCCAGTCCAGCGTGTTGCGCGCCGGCCGCTCTCTCGCGGTGGCCTGAGCGCCACGCCGCATTCGGCAACACGGCCGGTCACGGGTTCGGCGTATATTGAGGCGTCCTCTACGCTGCCTCGTCCCGTGACTGCCAAGTTCTTTCTCAATCAGACGTTGTTGCCTTCCTCGGCCATGCTGCGCGCCTTCGGCGATCAGATGCTTGAGGGTGTGTTGCTGTTCCGCGCCGATGGCCAATTGATCATGGCTAACGCAATCGCGCGCCAGAGCCTGTGCAAGGAAGATCCCACCGACGACCGCAATCTCGGTGAGCGGATCTCGCAGGTCTTGCCGGCCGATGCGCTCAACCAGGCGCGCAGCAAGGGCAGCTGGACCGGCAGCCTGCCGGTGAGCGACCGCGTGGTGATTGCGCATCTGTATTACAACGAGGAGCAGGGCGTCGGGCATTTTTTGGCGCTGTTCCACAATATCGAAGGCCAGCAGGACTACGAGCGCGAGCTGCAACAGCGGCATGCTGAGTTGCGCCAGGCCTATCTGCGCTTGAACGGCGCCCAGGACAAACTGCTGCAGTCCGAAAAAATGGCCTCCATCGGTCAGCTCGCTGCAGGCGTCGCGCATGAGATCAATAACCCGATCGGCTATGTGCACTCGAACCTGGGCAGCCTGCAGGAATATCTGCGCAGCCTGTTCACCCTGATCGAAGCCTACGAACGCGCGTTGCAGGCGCCAGATCCGAAAGCGCTGATCCCGGAAATCGACGAGATCCGCAACCGCGCCGATATCGACTTCATCAGCCGCGATCTGCCGCAGCTGATGGCCGAGTCGCGCGAGGGCATCGAGCGCGTGACGCGCATCGTGCGCGACCTCAAGGACTTCTCGTACTCGGACCGTTCTGAGTCCTGGAAGATGGTGGATCTGCATGCCGGCCTCGAATCCACGATCAACATCATCTGGAACGAGCTCAAGTACAAGGTCACCCTGGAGCGCAATTACGCCGAGCTGCCGTTGGTGGAATGCCTGCCATCCGAACTCAACCAGGTCTACATGAACCTGCTGCTCAATGCCGGGCAGGCGATTGTCGAGCGCGGCACGATCACCGTGACCACCGGTCGCGACGAGGCAGAAAACGTCTGGATCCAATTCCAGGACAGCGGCGCCGGCATTGCCCCGGACCTGCTGCAGCGCATCTTCGACCCGTTCTTCACGACCAAGCCGGTCGGCAGCGGCACCGGCCTGGGCCTGTCGATTTCCTACGGCATCATCAACAAGCACCACGGCCGCATCGACGTCGAAAGCGTCCCGGGGCAGGGCGCAAGCTTCCGGATCGTGTTGCCGGTGCGGCAGCCGCGGTAGCGCTTCGCGCTGGGAATGGGGAATCGGGAATGGGGAATCGATAGAGCGGCGTCGCTGATGCTTCGTTGCCCGGAGGTGCTCATTCCACACGGAAACAAACGGAGCACGCGCACCGCTTGTACCGATTCCCCACTCCCGATTCCCTATTCCCGGCCGTTCCGCAACTCATCATGCGTGCGGAATGCCTGGCGAATGTGCTCGCGCAACTCGTCGTCGTTCCAGGGCTTGGTGAGGAAGCGGTAGATCGCGCCGCGGTTGATTGCTTCGGTGACCGTGGCCAGGTCGGTGTAGCCGGAGAGCACCAGGCGCACGGTGTCGGGGTAGAGCATCTTGACCCGGCCCAGGAACTCGGTGCCGCTCATGTCGCTCATGCGCTGATCGGAAAGGATCACCTGCACATCGTTGGTGGCCAGCAGGTCGAAGGCGTCGCGTACGTTGCCGGCGGCCAGGATGCGGTAGCCGTCGCGGCGGAACAGCCGCACCAGCGAGCGCAGCACGTTTTCTTCGTCGTCCAGCAACAGCAAGGTACGGTCGGGGCGGCTTTCGGCGAACGATTCCGGGCGCAGGTAGCGGCGGCGTAGCGCCATGCCGGCAGACTCGGCCGACATCGGCTCGCCGAACAGATAACCCTGGAAGATGTCGCAGTCGTTGCGTCGCAGAAACCCCAACTGCGCCTGTGATTCCACGCCGTTAGCAATGACCGTCATGCCCAGCTGATGGCCCATCGCAATGATGGCGCGCGCGATCGCGGCCTCGCGGCTGCCGGCCGGTGCGCTCTTGATGAAGCTGCGGTCGATCTTCAGCCGGTCTACCGGGTAGCGCACCAACGCACTGAGGCTGGAGTCGCCGGTGCCGAAATTGTCCAGGCTGAGACTGATGCCTTCGTTGCGCAGGTTGGCCATCGTCTCGTGGACGAAGTTGACGTTGTTGGTCAACGCGCTTTCGTTGATCTCCAGCGTCACGAACTGCGCCGGCACGCCGGCGGTCTGCAGCATGGCCATGACTTCGTTGAAGAAGCCCGGGCGCAGCAGCTGCAACGTGGAGACGTTCACCGCAATGCTGAAATCGTCAAAGCCCTGGTCGCGCCACAACCGTGCCTGGCGCACCGCGTTCTGCAGCACCCATTCGCCGATCTGCACGATCACGCCCAGCCGCTCGGCGGTGCGCATGAAGCGCTCCGGCACCAGCATGCCCAGCGTGGGCGATTGCCAGCGCAGCAAAGCCTCCATGCCGACGATGCGGCCATCGCGCGCGCTCACCAGCGGCTGGTAACGCAGCCGCAGTTCGCCATGCGGGATGGCATCGACGATCTGCCGCGCAATGATGCTTTCGCTATGCGCATTGGTGGCCGAGTTGCGCGTGTACAGGCGCACCGTATTGCCGCCTTCGCGCGCGGCCTGGTAGCTGGCTTCTTCGGCGTAGTCGAGCAGGGTGGAGAGCGAGGTGGAATGTTCCGGACACAGGCTGATGCCGACCTTGCCGGTCATGAACAACGTATACGGCAACACCGACAGCGGCAATTCCAGCTGCTGGCGGATCTCTTCGGCAAAGTCTTCCGGCAGGGGCGTGTCTTCGCGCCGCACCGCCACCACGATCATTTCGTCGCTACCGTGCCGCCACAATTTGCCGCGCGTGCCCAGGAATTCCTGCAGCCGGCGTGCGGTCAGGGTCAACGCCTGGTCGCCGACCTCGCCACTCATGTTCTCGTTGATCGAGGCGAAGTGGTCGATGTCGATATGGAAGATCATCAGCGGCGGGCCGCCGGAGGCGGCGGCGTCCACCAGATGCAGCAATTCAGGGTTTCCCGCGCCCAGACGGGTGGGCTTGACGATTTCCAGTCCGGGCGGGATCACAGGGCTCCACATGAATCAGCGTCCACCATCTTCAGGGACGGACTCGCCGACCGGGTGATAGGGCAGGCGCAACGTCACGCGCGTGCCTGCTCCGGGAGCCGATTCTATCGCGAGCGCACCGCCGACGGTTTGCGCACGCTCACGCATCACGATCAGCCCCAAACCACGTGGACCTTCCGGTTCGAACCCGTCGCCATCGTCGCTGACTTCCAGGCGAAAGCCGTCGCCGTCGATCGACTGCAGACTCATCCGCACTTCGCCCGCGCACGCGTGCCGCAGCGCATTGGTGAGGCTTTCCTGCGCAATACGGAAGCAGGCCTGTTCGATTTCGTTGCCCGGCCGCTCGTCCAGGGCCTGGATATCCAGTTCAAGCCGCACCTGCGAGGCGCGGAACAGCATCGACGCCTGCCACCGCAAGGCGGCTTCCAACCCCAATGCATCGAGTTGCGGCGGCCGCAGCAGCATCGAGAGATTGCGTAGCTTGGTGACAGTGCTGTCTGCCAACGAGACGATCTCCTGCAGATCCTCGCGGCGCGCCACCGGGTCGGCTTCATCGAGTGCGGCGTGCGCCGACAACTTCATCGCGGTGATCGCCTGGCCGATGTCGTCGTGCAGGTCGCGCGAGATGGCGCGGCGTTCGTCTTCCTGCAACGAGAACAGCCGCTTGGCCATGGCTTGCAGTTCGGCATTGCTTTCGGCCAATGCATCGCGCATGCGCTCGGGCTCGCTCAGGTCGCGCACCACCAGCAACTTGCAGTCACGCCCGCCATAACGGATGTCACCGGCCGACAGCCCCGCGTAAAAGGTGCTGCCGTCGCGCCGGCGCATCGCCCGGGCGCTGGACACCGGCTCATTGCGATCGCTGCCGGCACGTAGGTACTCGCGCACCACCGGCAGATCGGCATCGCCGACCAGGGTCTGCAAGGGTTCGCCCAGGATGGTTTCGCCCTGGAAGCCAAACTGCGCCGAACCGGCAGCGTTGGCGTACATCACGTGTTCGTCGGCCAGGATCAGCACGCCATCCGGCAACACCCGCACCAGCTCGCGGAACTGCTCCTCGCGCTCGCGCAGCAGGCGGCGTGACTGCTCACGCTCGGTCACGTCCTGCAGCGTGCCGTGGATGTGCCGCGCGCCGGTCGGGGTGGTCACGCTCTCTGCACGCAGGTGCACGGTGCGCGGCTGCGAGTCGCCGCCGACCAGCGGCAGCAGGACGTCGATCTGCACCTCACCGCCGGTGCACATGTCTTCGATCATGCGCACGATGCGCGCCTGGGTCGCGGTATCGGAGGCGGTGAGCAGCTCTTCGAGCCGATGGTCGCGCCGATGCATCGGCACGCTGCGCCCCAGCAGGCGATACACCGCGGGCGAATAACGGCCCACACCGGTGGCGCGGTCCAGCTCCCACGAGCCCACCCGGGCGATGGCCTGGGCTTCTTCCAGACGGTTGAGCGCCTCGTCGCGCAGCTGTTGCGCCTGACGCTCCTCGCTGCGGTCCACGGTGACCACCAGCCGCGCCGGGCCGCTGGCCAGGTGCAGCTGGTTGCTGCGGATCTCCACATGGCGCAGGCCGCTGCGGGTCAGCAGGTCCTCGGTGAGCGCACAGGTGTCATCGCCCTTGGTGCGGATCTGCGCAACGATCTCTTCCAGCCGGCCGGCGTCGGCATCCGGCCAGATCGCGTGGATGGTCTGCTCCAGCAGGGCATCGCGCTCCCAGCCGAAGAATTCCAGTGCGGCCGGGTTGGCATCGAGAATGCGCAAGGTGGCCAGGTCATAGATCCAGGCCGGGCTGGGCAGGGCGTGGAACTTGGCCTGCAACAGGGCTTGGGATTGCGCCAGCTCGCCGTGTTCTTCCACGATCTGCTGGGCAAAGCGGCGCAGCACCAGATGGATCACCACGCTTGAGATCAGCAGGAAGCCGGCATCGGACCAACGCTCGGGCTGGGGCGCACCGGCCAGGTCGAGCATGCGGTTGCCCAGCAGCAGCCAGACCACGCCCGCCAGCAGATACAGGCCGGTGAGCGTCCACAGGCCGCGCTGCAGGCGCTCGGCGAGGCGAAGTCGGGACACGGGAGCAGAAGAGAACACCGGCGCGGCAACGTGTTGGTGCATGGTCCGCGGACGACCTTATGGAGCGGGCAATGCGGCCATCTTAGCCGTAACTCGGCCCGGCACGGCCGGCCAGCGAAAGGCTGCCTCAACTAATCCGCCAGACGGCCGCTATCCATTGCGACTCCGAGGCAGGGGTCGACCTTCGGAGTGCTCCAGAGTGGACTCAGGCGTCATCGCAAGCATGCTGCAGCACCCGCTGACCTCAGCGGTGGTGTTGTTGGATGCGCATGGCCAGCCCCTGGCGGCCAACCGCGTCGCGCAATCCCTTGGATTGCCGGCAACCCTTGGCGCATACGCCGAAGTGCTGGAAAGCAGCCGTGCCCAGATCGCCGAAAGCGGCGGCATGGCAGCGTGCGTGCTGCCGGGCAGCGGTGGTGGGCGCCTGGAAGGGTGGCTGCGCGCGGTCTGCGACGAGCAGGGCCAGGTCATGGCCTTCACCCTGAGCATTCCCGAGCCACTGGGCGCCGATGGCACCAGCCGCTGGGAAATCGGCCTGGACAGCGCCGATCACGGGCTCTGGGACTGGGACATCGCCGCCGATGTGGTGTACCGCTCCGAACGCTGGACCCGCATGCTGGGTTACTCCGAACAGCCGCTGCCGAACAATCTCACCGCTCTGTCCGGGCTGATCCATCCTGACGACCATGCGCAAGTCAGCGCGGCCGTGCAGGCGCATCTGGACGGGCGCACCGATACCTACGTGGCCGAGTTCCGGCTGCGTCAGCACGATGGCCAGTGGCGCTGGATCCTGGATCGCGGCCGCGTGGTATCGCGCACCTCCGACGGTCGCCCGTTGCGCATGGTCGGCACGCATACCGACGTGCATCACCATAAATTGCTCGAGCAGCAGCTGCGCGAGCAGCAGGCGCAGCTCGAAGAAGCCCAGCGTATTGCCAGTATGGGCAGCTGGGGCTGGGATACCTTGAAGGACCAACTGTGGGTGTCGCAGGATTTCCTGCAGCAGCTTGGCCTGGCGGACCTGCGCCTGCACAGCGTGCGCGACATCCTGCGCCTGCTGGCCGGCCCGTCCGTGGCGCACCTGCGCAGCGCCTGGCGCAAGATCAAGCACGAAGGGATGCCGGTGCATTTCGAGCTGGAGATCAACGGCCGGCTCGGGGTCAATCCACATCATCTACGCGTCTGGGCACAGCCGGTGTTCGACGGCGACGGCGCACTGGTGCGCGTGCTCGGCCAGCTGCAGAACGTAACCGAGCAGCGGCAGACCGATGCCCTGATCCGTTGGCGCACCGAGTTGCTCAACCGCGTGTCTGCGCTGGGCAAGATTGGCGGCTGCGAGATCGAGGTGGATACCCGGCGCATGCAGTGGACCGAGGAGTGCTATCGCATCCATGGCTTGCGCAAGGAAAACATCACTCTGGAGCAGGCGCTGTCGCTGTACACCCAGGATTCCCGCGACGCCTTCGAAGCGGCCTTGCTGCGCATCGTCGATGGTGGGCTGCCGGAACAGCTGGAGCTGTGCTTCTACCGCAACTCCGGGCAGCGGGTGTGGGTGCAGGTGCTGATCGAGCTGGACCGTCGCGAAGGCTTGCCGCCGCGGTATGTGGCGCTGTTCCGCGATGTCAGCCGCGAACGCGAAGCCAATGAGCGCATCGAATTGCTTGCGCATTACGACCGCCTGACCGGCCTGCCAAACCGATTCCTGCTGCGCGAACAAGCCGAGAATGCCATCCGCGAAGCACACGAGCGTGGCCAGGTGATGGCCATGCTGCTGATCGACCTGGATGGCTTCAAGAGCATCAACGATTCATTCGGTCATGCCACCGGCGACAACCTGCTCAAGCTCGCGTCCTCGCGCCTGCATCAGCACTTGCGCAATAGCGATCTGTTTGGCCGCTTCAGCGATGACGAGTTCATCGTGCTGCTGCGCGATCTGTCCGAGCCAGAAGACGCCGGCCATGTGGCACGCAAGCTGATCAGCGCGCTGGGCGAGCCGCTGCGCAAGGACCACGTCACCCTCAAGCTCGGTGCCAGCATCGGCATTGCGTTGCAGGGTGAAGGCCTGTCGGATTTCGACAGCCTGTTGCGCGCCGCCGATGCGGCGATGTATGCGGCCAAGGATTCCGGGCGCAACACCTTCCATTACTACAGCCAGGATGTGCTGCTGCGCGCGCAGCGCCGCCTTGAGCTCGAGCACGCGCTGCATGGCGCGTTGGAGCGCGAAGAATTCACCCTGGTCTACCAGCCGCTGGTCAACACGGTGGGCGATACCTCGCCTGCGATTGAAGCGCTGATGCGCTGGAATCGCCCCGGCCATGGCCCCTGCAGCCCGGCCGAGTTCATCCCGATTGCCGAAGAGTGCGGCGAGATCGTGCGCCTGGGCGAGTGGGTGATTGGCGAAGCCTGCCGTCAGGCCGTGGTGTGGGACCGCGCCGGCCTCCATTTCAGCCGCATCGCGGTGAATGTGTCTGCCGTGCAACTGCGCGAGCGCGGTTTTGCCGAGCGCGTGCTGGAGATCTGCCGCGACAACGGCTGGTCGCCGGCACGGCTGGAGCTGGAATTGACCGAATCAGCCTTGATCCGCGATTCGGACTCACTGCGCCGTTGCTTCGAGTTGTTCGAACAGAACGGCGTGTTGCTCGCGGTTGACGACTTCGGTACCGGCTTCTCCAACCTGCATTACCTCAACCGCTTCCCCGTGCAGCGGCTGAAGATCGACCGCAGCTTCGTGCAGGGCATGCTCGACGATGCCAACACGGCCGAAGTCACCCAGGCGATCGTGCATCTGGGCCATGCGCTCGGCATGCAGGTGGTCGCCGAGGGCGTGGAAACCGTGCAGGAAGATGCCTTGCTGCGTCAGCAGGGCTGCGACGAAATCCAGGGTTACTTCTATTCGCGCCCACTCTCGCCGCGCGACATGGCGCAGTGGCTGCGCGAAGCCGAAGCCGGCATGCGCCTGGGCGCACGCCTGGTCATCGCCAGCTGACGCACTCTGCGGCCTGGCCTGGTCTAGGCGTCGTCTGTAATTCAATGCCCAGATCAAAAGCTCAGTGCGTTGAGTGCACGTGCCTTTACAACTCCCGGCGTTGCCCGCGGTATGCGGTCGCGCGCCCTGCAGCCAGGCTGCGGATCAAGCGCTACGACTGACCTATCTGCTCGCGGCACTTCCAAAATGCATGTGTCGCTAGCCGAACAGCAGCGTCATTTAGGTGCGGTCGTCCCCACGTCAAAAACTCAGCGGGTGGAGCGCGCGGTGCCCTCACCACTTGCGGGACACGCCGTGAATCCGTCCATGGAGGCTCAGTGGCGGCATCCATGCCGCCACATGGTCCCGCAAGCGGCGAGGACACCGCACCAGAAAGTTGGTTGGTGGCCCATGAAACGCTGTTTGTTCTTCGAGATGACGTCGGACCTTGAGCTAGCGCATAAGTACCGGAATAGCGCGTCACGCTGTGCTCTTGACCTTGCAAACCGACAATCTTGAATGGTCCTTGCCGGCCCACCGTTGCGGGACCTTATGCGGCATGGATGCCGCATAAGAGCCTCCATGGACGGATTCACGGCGTGTCCCGCAATGGTGGGCCGGCAAGGGCCCCGCAGCAAACTCGATCGTTCCTTGCTCGCTATTAGTCGCGCGATCTGAAGGCGCGCGATCGCTGCAGAGCAACCCAGCAGCACGAAGAACAATGCCGCATCGATCCTTCATCCGAGGATTCACGGCATATCTGGCGATGCTGGGCGAGCAACCATTTAGCGGCCAAGCCGCAGATCAGCTGATCGGAGCATTAGTCGAAGCTGTAGACGTCATAGAAGACATCGCGCAGACGGGCAGGGGAGAACTCACCCTGGTGCTGCATCGAATGGTGCTGTGTGCTCAGACCCAAGCCTGGTGGCACGGTCTGATGCAGAAGCACTCGATGTCGGGCATTGAAAACAACCGGCGGGGCGCCTGCCGAGGAACGCCCCGCCGTCGTGCAACCGTCAGCGTGCAGACACGCCGACAGCGGCGCCATCCAGCCCCATATCCCAAGCCACGGTCGCGAACAGCAGTTCTTCTTCGCTGCAGCTGCGGCGTGGGTGCTGCATTGCCCGTACTTCCGCACGGGCAGCACGCTCCAACTGTTCCAGCGCGGCCGGCAGGCGCACGCTGCGCAGCGCGGGGCGGGCAGCCTCGCTGTGGGCGATGCGCTCGGCCTGCGCCGCTGCCGTGGCAGCGGCCGCCGCAAGTGCGACATCGGCGCGTGGTTCTGGGAGCGAGACGGAAAGGGTCATGTTCGTGGCGTATCGAAGGGTCGTGCGGAACGACAAATCCCCGGGAAGACCGGGGAATGTCGGGATCAGGCAGTGCGTGGCATCGGTCTCAGAACAACTCGACCGTGCCAGCGCCCATGCCCTGCTGTGCGACCGGCTTGTGCGGCGGGCGTTCCCACTCCACACGCATGTCGCGCAGACGGCTGGACACCTTGGCCAGCGACGCAACCAGGTCGCTGTCGTACACGCCGCCGTTGCGATGCAGCAGTTCCTGCAGCGCCGTGGCTTCGCGGTTGATCGCGGTGAGGCGATCCAGGTGGGTGTGGATACCGCTCAGCGTCTGCGTGGCGATGTCCTCGAACTGCAGGGCACGCACCGCTTCGGCCACGCTGCCATCGATGGAGCGTGCGCACTCGGAGATCTCGCGCATGCCATCGCCCAACGAGGCGTTGATCTGCGCAACGTTCTCCAGCATCGCGGCCGATTCATGGCGCGCCTCGCGGGAGCGGTCCATGTGACGCGAGGCCAGCTGCGAGACCGTTTCACGTACCTTGGCGATCGATTCCTTGGAGCTGTGTGCCAGCTTGCGAATCTGTTCGTTGAAGGTAGTGGAGCGTTCGGACAGGTTGCGCACCTCGTCAGCGACCACCGCGAAGCCACGACCGGCTTCACCGGCACGCGCTGCTTCGATGGCGGCGTTCAAGGCCAGCAGGTTGGTCTGGTCAGCGATCGACTTGACGTCTTCCAGCAGCGCAAAGATGCCGTCCAGGTGCTGGGCCATCTCGTCGATGTGGTGCACCGTGTTGGTGCTCTGGCCGCTGACCTGTTCCAGCGCTTCCACCAACTGCTCCATGCGGGAGCTGGCGTGCTGGGCGAAGCGGGCCACGTCGACGCCGGCACTGCCGTCGTCACCGGCACGGTCGACGATGCGGGCCAATGCCTGGCTCTGCTGGCGCGACTTGCGGTTCATCGACTCGAAGCTGCCACCCAGACCGGACACGGCCTGGCGGATCAGTTCACGGGCGCGTTCCACTTCGGAGCGCGAACCGTCGACTTCGTTGCTGACGAACGTACGCAGTTCGTTGAGCAACTGGTCCTGCTCGCGCAGGATGCGGATCTGGTCCGGATTACGCCGGAACTGGGAATACGTCACCCAGGCAGCGAAACCCAACCAACTGAGGGTCATGGTCACCAGGATCGCCCAGCGCACCGAAGCGGGCCAGTCGAATCCAACGGCGAAGGGAAACAGCAAGGTCAGGGCCAAAGGGGCGGCCAGACGGATAAGTGGACGTGAATACATGGGCGTTCTCGGCAGAGTCACGGTTGCTGTATCGGCCGTACCCCCTTTGTCTTTAGCGACGATCACCACGTCGCTGCACGCCATTCAACCGCATCACGCCTGTGTGCCCACTGCCTGCGCGTGTCTCACGCCATCAGGCGGCCTGCGCCATCAACGCAGCGCGCGTGCCACCGCATCGATCATGGCACGCTTGGCGAACAGAAAATCCCACAGGCTGCCGCCCATCTGCCGCCACAGCACCGCCGAGCGCACCGCGGCCAGCAGCAGCGCGCGGATCTCGGCGACCACGCCGGCCTGGCCCAGGTAGTGCGGGTTGCCCTGCACCATGACCTTGGGGCGCAAGTGGCTGATGGTCTGCGCATACAGGGCGCCAAGCGCGCTCAGCACATCCGGGTGCGCGCTGTCGCCCAAGGTCTGGGCCTGGCGGGCGGCCGCCTCAATGCCCTTGGAAACGGTCTCAACCGTGGAATGGTCGCGCACGAAGCGCCGCTCCAGTTGTAGCACCGCCAGGGCCAGCCGCGGCAGCATGTCGTCCTTGCCCTGGTTGGTGAAATAGTTGTGCAGCAGGCGCAGGCCTGGCGCCACATCGGCCGAGGAGCCATACACGCCCTCGGGCGTGGCGGCGTCCACCCGGAATACGCTGTCCACGGCAGTGCGAACCGTTGCCGCCTCCGAATGCCCGGTCTCGGCGATCCGCCGCACCTGCTGCAGGGCCTGAGCGACGCCGGCCAGCGCCAGCACACGGTGATCCATGGAAGAACTCATCAAGCCACTACCTCGGAAGAAAAAGAAGATCCCGCCAGCTGGCGTTCCAGCGGCGCATCGGTGGCGGCAATGACCGCACCGCCTAGGCATTCCTCGCCGTCGTACAACACCAGCGACTGCCCCGGCGTCACTGCGCGTTGCGGCCGCTCGAAGTGAACCTGCAGCGTGCCGTCGTCCTGGACGGTCACGGTGCAGGGCTCATCCGGCTGCCGGTAGCGGGTTTGCGCGGTACAGCTGAAACTGCGCGCCGGCGGTGCGCCGGTGACCCAGTGCGCCTGCTCGGACTGCAGCCAACGCGACTGCAGTAGCGGGCTGTCGCGGTCCTGGTCCACATACAGCACGTTGCTGGCCACGTCCTTGCCCACCACGTACCAGGGCGCTGCGGCTCGCCCACGCACGCCGCCGATATTCAGGCCTTCGCGCTGGCCCAGGGTGAAATAGAACACCCCCGGATGCTCGGCAATCCGCTCACCCTGCGGGTCACGGATCTCGCCGGTGCGGGCGGGCAGATAACGGCCCAGGAACTCGCGGAAGTCGCGCTCGCCAATGAAACAGATGCCGGTCGAATCCTTCTTGGCATGCGTCGGCAGGCCGGCGTCCTGGGCAATGCGGCGCAGCGCGCTCTTTTCCAGCTCCCCGATCGGGAACAGCGTGGCTGCCAGCTGGCTCTGGCCCAACTGGTGCAGGAAGTAGCTCTGATCCTTGTTGCGGTCGGCCCCGCGCAGCAGCCGCCAGCGCCCGCCCAGATGGGCCACGCGCGCGTAGTGGCCGGTGGCGATCCGCTCGGCGCCTAGCGCCTGGGCAGCCTCCAGGAAGTGCTTGAACTTGACCTCGCGGTTGCACAGCACGTCCGGGTTCGGCGTGCGTCCGGCTGCGTATTCGGCGAGAAAATGCTCGAACACGCCGCTCCAGTACTCGCCGGAGAAATCCCGGAAATGGAAGGGAATACCCAGCACGCCGCAGACAGCCACCGCATCGCGCCGGTCGTCCTCGGCACGGCAGTCGCCGCTGCCATCGTCGGCCCAGTTCTGCATGAACAGCCCGGCGATCGGCTCGCCGTCCTGGGCCAGCTTCCATGCCGCCACCGACGAATCCACGCCGCCCGACACCCCTACGATGGTCCGCGGCGTGCTCATGCGACGTGCCGTACCAGCGCCAGCGGATGGCGTTGCCCGGCCAGGTAGTCGGCCACCACCTCCCACACCAGCGGGCTGCGCAGCCGATCGTTGGCAGCGCGCAGTTCCTCGGGCGTCATCCACAGCGCGCGCACTACACCCGTGTCCAGGCTGCGTTCGGGATGATGGGCGAGGGCATCGGCGATGAAGGCAAAGCGCAGGAAGCACTGCCCGGTGGGCGCCACCCATTGATAGGTCCCGATGAATTGGGTCAAGCGCACGTCCCAGCCGGTTTCCTCCAGGGTCTCGCGCACGGCCGCCTGCAGCAGGCTTTCGTCCGGCTCCAGATGCCCGGCGGGCTGGTTCAACAGCAGGCGCCCCCCGATGGATTCTTCCACCTGCAAGAAGCGGCCGTCACGGACCACCACGGTGGCCACGGTGACATCGGGGTGCCAGCGGGTTTCTTGAAGCGTCATCAGTCACTGGGTCCAGGAAGTTGCAGGCTGGAGATTGATCCGCGCCGCACAGGAAACAAGCGCCGTCCATCGATCGCGGCGGGCGCTAGGTGCGGCATCCGCAGTGCGGCGCAGTGCAACACTGCATGCCGCCAATGCGGATGCCGGCAGCAGCGCAGTGCGCCACGGAGCGTGCCATTGCAACGCAGTGTGGGAAGACGTCATCAGTGGCCGGCCGGAGAACAGGCGCAAATTGTGCGGGCGCGGGGCCAAATCGTCCAATGCGGAGGGCGCGGGACCGTATAATGGCCGGATGCCTCGTAAGACCTCCCACGAACACGACCACGGCCTAGTGGTTGAGACCAGCAAGCCCGAAGTGGCGCCACCGCCGCGCTACCAGGTGCTCCTGCTGAATGATGACTACACCCCGATGGACTTCGTGGTGACCGTGCTGCAGCAGTTCTTCAACCTGGATCTGGAGCGCGCCACCCAGGTGATGCTGCATGTCCATACGCGGGGGCGCGGCGTCTGCGGCGTCTACAGCCGCGAGGTTGCCGAGTCCAAAGTGGCCCAGGTCAACGAATTCTCGCGCATGAACCAGCACCCGCTGCTGTGCACGATGGAGCAGGCCTGAGCGGTCTAGCTGGATCATTCCAGCAGTGCAACGGTGTCGCTGCAATGGCGTGCTAACGCCATCTGAACATGCCTATCCGATAGGGTTGTGGAAAATCCCAACAAAAGCCGCATATTGTTGGCAACAGCCGTTCGGAGTTACCAATGTTCAGCAAAGACCTAGAGCAAACCATCGGCCAGTGCTACAAGCGAGCCCGTGAGGCGCGGCATGAATTCATGACCGTCGAACACCTGCTGCTCTCGCTGCTGGACAACCCCTCCGCGCAAGCCGTCTTGAAGGCCTGCGGTGCGGACCAGGTGCGTCTGCACACTGACCTGGAACAGGCGATCGAGGCCTCGGTCTCGCGCCTGGCCGAGGACGATGGCCGCGACACGCAGCCCACCCTGGGCTTCCAGCGCGTGCTGCAACGCGCCGTCTACCACGTGCAGTCCTCCGGCAAGAAGGAGGTCACTGGTGCCAATGTGTTGGTGGCGATCTTCGGCGAAAAGGACTCACATGCGGTGTACTTCCTGAATCAGCAGGACATCACCCGCCTGGATATCGTCAATTACCTCTCCCACGGCATCGCCAAGCTGGGTGAAGACGGCGAGCAGCCGTCCGCCTCGGATGGTGAGCCCAAGAGCGATGCGGGCGAGGGCGAAGGCAAGGGCGATGCCCTGGCCGAGTACGCCACCAACCTGAACGATCATGCCCGTAACGGCAAGATCGACCCGCTGGTTGGGCGTGCGGACGAGATCGAACGCACCATCCAGGTCCTGTGCCGCCGCCGCAAGAACAATCCGCTGTACGTGGGCGAGGCCGGCGTGGGCAAGACCGCGATCGCCGAAGGCCTGGCCAAGCGCATCGTCGATGCCGACGTGCCAGAAGTGCTGGCCGACGCGGTGATCTTCTCGCTCGACCTTGGCGCACTGGTCGCAGGCACCAAGTACCGCGGCGACTTCGAAAAGCGTCTGAAGGGCGTGCTGACCGCGCTGAAGAAGGTGCCGAACGCGGTGCTGTTCATCGACGAGATCCACACCATCATAGGTGCGGGCTCGGCGTCGGGCGGCACCATGGACGCCTCCAACCTGATCAAGCCGGCACTGGCGTCGGGCGAGCTGCGCTGCATCGGCTCGACCACGTTCCAGGAATACCGCGGCATCTTCGAGAAGGACCGTGCCCTGGCACGCCGCTTCCAGAAGATCGACATCGTCGAGCCGACCGTCGGTGAAACCTTCGAAATCCTGCAGGGCCTCAAGCCCAAGTACGAAGCGCACCACGGTGTGACCTATGCCGATGATGCGTTGCAGGCGGCGGTGGATCTCTCAGTCAAGCACATTGGCGACCGTCTGCTGCCGGACAAGGCCATCGACGTGATAGACGAAGCCGGTGCGCGCCAGCGTCTGTTGCCCGAAGGGCAGCGCAAGGAGCTCATCGACATCGAAGAGATCGAGACCATCGTGGCCAAGATGGCGCGTATTCCGGCCAAGCAGGTCAGTGCGACCGACAAGGACGTGCTGCAGCATCTGGAACGCAATCTCAAGATGGTGATCTTCGGGCAGAACCCGGCGATCGAAACGCTGGCTGGCTCGATCAAGCTGGCGCGCTCGGGCCTGGCCAATCCGGAGAAGCCGATCGGCAACTTCCTGTTCGCCGGCCCGACCGGTGTGGGCAAGACCGAGGTCACCAAGCAGCTCGCGCTGCAATTGGGCATTGAGCTGGTGCGGTTCGACATGTCCGAGTACATGGAAGCGCATTCGATCAGCCGTCTGATCGGTGCGCCTCCGGGCTATGTCGGCTTCGATCAGGGCGGCCTGCTGACCGAAAAGATCGTCAAGACGCCGCACTGCGTGCTGCTGCTGGACGAGGTGGAGAAGGCGCATCCGGACATCTTCAACATCCTGTTGCAGGTCATGGACCGCGGCATCCTCACCGATACCAACGGGCGCGAAGCGAACTTCAAGAACGTGATCCTGGTGATGACGACCAACGCCGGTGCCACGCAGGCCTCGCGTCGTTCGATCGGTTTCACCAAGCAGGATCATTCCACCGATGCGATGGAATCGATCCGCCGCGGTTTCACGCCGGAGTTCCGCAACCGTCTGGATGCGATCGTGCAGTTCCAGCCGCTGGGCTTCGACCACATCCTGCGGGTGGTGGACAAGTTCATCATCGAGCTGGAGATGCTGTTGCAGGAAAAGCACGTGTCGCTGTCGGCCACGCCGACCGCGCGCGACTGGCTCGCTCAGCATGGCTTCGATCCACTAATGGGTGCGCGCCCGATGTCGCGCGTGATCCAGGAGAAGATCAAGCGCCCGCTGGCCGACGAGTTGCTGTTCGGCAAGCTGGTGGAAGGTGGCCGCGTCAACATCGACGTCAAGGATGGCGAGCTGGTGGTCGAAGCGCATCCAGAACCGGAGCGCCTGTTGCCGGCTACGGTTGATTGATCGACTTCGATTGTCTCTGCTGGAGAAAAAGCCGCTCGAAAGAGCGGCTTTTTTGTGTTTAACGCGCTGGAGCTGGAGCGGCACCGGTCTGGCGTAATGCTGGAGCGTTGGGGCGGGGTGCCGGCGCACATGGCGCCCAAGTGCGGGAGGATCGCCGCAAATCACCAAGACGCCATGCGCTGCGTACAACCCCGAGCCGCGCTGCAGTAGTCGAACAATCACATGGTCTGCGGGTGTGTCACGCAACTGCGCTATCGGCCGCCGAGAACGTCAACGCACAGATCAGCGCGCAGACGAAAGCCCGCCCATGTAACGCGATCACACGAGTGGAAAATAAAACCCGGGCACGACAAAAAGCGGCACTTGGCCGCTTCGCGTCTTGATACCAGAACCGCTTACTTCATGCGGTAGGTAATACGACCCTTGGTGAGGTCGTACGGCGTCATCTCAACTTTGACACGGTCGCCGGTGAGGATGCGGATGTAGTTCTTGCGCATACGGCCGGAGATGTGGGCGATGATTTCATGCCCGTTTTCCAGCTTGACCCGGAACGTGGTGTTGGGGAGCGTCTCGCTGACGCTGCCTTCGAATTCAATGGAGTCGTCTTTCGACATGTAATCCTGTGCAATCACGGTTGGCCCGGCAGGGCCGTAAGGGACAGCATTTTACGCTCCATCTCGCCGAGGCGCAAATTTTATGTTAAGCGGACTCCTGCAAGCGTGCTTGCGTGCCGTTCGCCATAGCGTTGCGTCCAGCTGCCAGGTGGCTCGGGCAATGCGACTTGGGTGGCTACATGCTGCAGGAACTGCTCACGTGGCAGGCGTTGTGCGCCCAGGCGCATCAGGTGCGGGTTTTCTACCTGTGCATCGATCAGTGGCCAGCCGCGGCCATGCAGTTCGGCGGCGAGCGCTGCCAGTGCAATCTTGGAGCCGCCACTGGCGCCGCTGAACATGCTTTCGCCGAAGAACATCTGGCCGATCGCGACCCCATAGATGCCGCCTACCAGACGCGCGCCGTCGAACACTTCGACTGAATGCGCGTAGCCGCGTCTGTGCAGGTCCAGGTAGGCCTCCTGCATCTGGTCGGTAATCCAGGTGCCGTCCTGGCCAGGGCGCGGACTCGACGCGCACGCGGCGATGACCTGCGCAAATGCGGTGTCGGCGCGCAGGGTCCAGGTGCATGTGCGCAGCTGCCGCCTGAAGCGGGACGACAAGTGGATGGCGTCGGTGCGAAACACGGTGCGCGGATTCGGGCTCCACCACAGCAGCGGTTGGCCGTCGGAGAACCAGGGAAAGATTCCGTGCGCGTAGGCGTTGAGTAGCCGCTGCGGGTGCAGGTCGCCGCCGATGGCGAGCAGCCCATCGGGCTCGCGCAAGGCGTGCTCGGCGGGTGGGAAGGGGCTCGCAGGATCCGGAGACAACAGATGGGGCAGGGTGCGCGACATGCGCAGAGTCTAGCGGCGCGGTCTGCGCGGCGGCGATGTTGTCAGTCGCGGAACGGGCTGTGTTCGGCCAGCTCGACGGCATGCTGGGCCACGGCGGCACGCTCATCGGCGCACCACTGCGCCAGCGGCTCACGGAAGCCGGGGTCGGCAATCCAGTGGCGGCTGCGCACCAGGGTGGGCAGGAAGCCGCGCGCAATCTTGTGTTGCCCCTGGGCGCCGGGTTCGAAGCGGGTCAGGCCTTCGCGCAGGCAATACTCGATGCCCTGGTAGTAGCAGGTTTCAAAATGCAGGCCAGGCAGTGCTTCGCCGCCCCAGTAGCGGCCGTACAGGGTGTCGCCGCCGCGCAGGCATAGCGCCCCGGCGATGGGTTGCCCGTCCAGCTCGGCCAGGAACATCACCAGCTGCCGCGGCAGGTGCTGCGCCAGGTGCTGCAGGAATTCGGGCGTCAGCGCGGGCGAGTTGCCGTATTCCTCGAAGGTCTTGAGGTAGAAGCCGTACATGGCCTGCAGCTCGTCCGCGCTGGCCTCATCACCATGCATTACACGAAAACGCACGCCGGCGCGCTGCACCTTGGCACGCTCCTGGCGGATGTTCTTGCGGTGCTTGTGGTTCATCGCGGCCAGGTAGGCCTCGAAGTCGGCCCAGCCGGTCGCGTTGTGCCAGTGGTATTGCAGGTCGTTGCGCTCCAGCCACTCTGCGGTGAATGCCGCGTCCTCGTTGGCGGGATAGAAATTGACGTGCGCAGACGACAGGCCGGCGCTTTCCACCAGGGTGCGCATGCCGTCGAGCAGGTGCGTGTGCCAGCGCGGGTCGCCCAGCAGGCGGGGGCCGGTCACTGGCGAGTACGGCACCCCGCACAACCACTTGGGGAAGTAGTCCTGGCCATAGCGGGCATAGGCATGCGCCCAGGCGTGGTCGAACACGAACTCGCCATGCGAGTTGTTCTTGAGGTAGCCCGGGGCAGCGGCGACCAGGGTGTCGCCGTCCCACAACGTCAGGTGCAGTGCCTGCCAGCCCCAGTCCGGGCGCAGGCAGCCCTCGCGCTCCATGCCTTCGAGGAAGGCATATGAAACGAAGGGGTGCGCGCCGTCATGCAGGCTGTCCCAGGCGCCGGCGGGTATCTCCGCAAGCTGGCGGCACCAGCGCGCAGTCACGCTCACGCCGCCGCCCCTCTAGCGCAAGTGGCCTGCGGGTGGGGCCGTCGGCCAGCCATCACCTCAGGCGCTCTTGTCCAGATACCGTTCGGCATCCAACGCGGCCATGCAGCCGAAACCAGCCGAGGTGATCGCCTGGCGGTAATGCTGGTCGGCGACGTCGCCGGCTGCGAACACGCCGGCCACCGAGGTCTCGGTCGCCGCGCCGTTCAGGCCGGAGCGGATCTCCAGGTAGCCGTTGTTCATGGCCAGCTGGCCGTCGAACAACTGCGTGTTGGGGTGGTGGCCGATGGCGACAAAGAAGCCGTGCGCGTCGATGTCGCGGGTGCTGCCGTCGAGGGTGGACTTGACCCGCACGCCGGTCACGCCAGCATCGTTGCCCAGCACTTCTTCGATGGCGTGGTGCCAGACGGTTTCGATCTTGCCGGCCGCCACCTTGGCGAACAGCTTGTCCTGCATGATCTTTTCGGCGCGCAGTGTGTCGCGGCGGTGCACCAGGTAGACCTTGCGGGCAATGTTGGACAGGTACAGCGCTTCTTCGACCGCGGTGTTGCCGCCGCCGACCACCACCACGTCCTGGTCCTTGTAGAAGAAGCCGTCGCAGGTGGCGCAGGCGGACACGCCGCGGCCCTTGAACGCTTCTTCGGTGGGGATGCCCAGGTACTTGGCGGTGGCGCCGGTGGCGATGATCAAAGCGTCGCAGGTGTACTCGGCGCTGTCGCCGATCAGCCGGAACGGGCGCTGCGACAGGTCCGCGGTATGGATGTGGTCGAAGATGACCTCGGTCTCGAAACGCTCGGCATGCGCCTGCATGCGGCTCATCAGGTCCGGGCCCATCAGGCCGTGGGGGTCGCCCGGCCAGTTGTCCACCTCGGTGGTGGTCATCAGCTGGCCGCCTTGCTGCAGCCCGGTGATCACTACCGGCTTGAGGTTGGCGCGGGCGGCGTAGACCGCGGCGGTCCAGCCGGCCGGGCCGGAGCCGAGGATCAGCAGGCGGGAATGCTTGGCGGGACTGGCAGAGGAGGCGCTCATGTATACTCGCGATCTAGGAAAAGGCAGGGTTGGCGCGGTGCAATCAGCGCCCCTGTGGCGGCATAGAGTGGCGGTCCCCACCCGGTGAATCAAGGCGGCGCGATGGAACTGCTTGGACCGCCGATGGCATGGTCATCCCCATTCGCGCTTTCGACGCCGCCCTGTGCGGCGTTTTTCGTTGGCTGCGGCGCGGGTTGCTGGCGATCCGATGCGTGGCTGCTGAAACTGTGCACTCAGTCGTTTATTATCAACCACTAACAGCATTTTTCTAAGGTCTGGCTACAGGTGGCAAAGCAGGTTCCCGAACGCAGCAAGCCCGCAGAGGGCAAGTCGTCGTCGCGCAAGCCGGCGGCCGCGGACAATCCCCGTCGGCAGAAGCTCTGGCGCGATCTGGCGCTGATCGCGGTTGCGCCGCTGTTGCTGTACCTGTTGGCGAGCCTGTTCACCTATTCAGCGGCGGACCCGGGCTGGTCGCAGACCGGCAGCGTGGTCGCACCGGTGCACAACATGGGCGGCCGGGTAGGCGCCTGGATCGCCGATGTGCTGCTGCAGCTGTTTGGCTACGTGGCCTTCCTGTTGCCGGTGGTGTTGGGCGCAGTGGCCTGGATCGCCTTGTTCGGCATGGACAAGGAAGGGCAGGCCGAGGCCGACCTGGGCCCGGCCTTGCGCCTGGTCGGCATGGTCGGCTTCCTGATTGCCTCGACCGGCTTCCTGCACCTGCGCCTGTTCAATGGCGACGTGGCTGGCGCGGGCGGCATCCTGGGCCGGCTGGTGAGCAATTCGCTCAGCGCCGGGTTCGGTGCGCTGGGGGCGAACCTGTTCGTGGTGGTGCTGCTGCTGGTGTCGATCACGCTGGCGACCGGGTTGTCGTGGTTCGTGGTGATGGAGCGCATCGGCAAGTGGGTGCTGGCGCTGGGACCGTTGCTGCAGCGCAAGTCGCACCAGGCGACCGAGTGGCAGCAGACCCGCGTGATGCGCGAAGAACGCGAGGAAGTGCGCAAGGTCGATGCGGTCAAGCAGGCCAAGCGCGAGCCGGTCAAGATCGAGCCGCCGCCGGCGCCGGTGGTGGAAAAGAGCGAGCGCGCCAAGCGCGATACCCAGATCCCGATGTTCCAGGGCGTGAGCACCGACGGCTCGGATCTGCCGCCGCTCGCGCTGCTGGACGACCCCAAGCCGCAGGCCAAAGGGTATTCGGAAGAGACGCTGGAAACGCTGTCGCGCCAGATCGAGTTCAAGCTCAAGGATTTCCGCATCGAGGCGCAGGTGGTCGGTGCGTATCCGGGCCCGGTGATCACCCGGTTCGAGATCGAACCCGCGCCCGGCGTAAAGGTCAGCCAGATCAGTTCCCTGGACAAGGACATCGCACGCGGGTTGTCGGTGAAGTCGGTACGCGTGGTGGACGTGATTCCGGGCAAGTCGGTGGTGGGTCTGGAGATCCCCAACGTCACCCGCGAGATGATCTTCCTGTCCGAGTTGCTGCGCTCCAAGGAATACGACAAGTCGGCCAGCCCGCTGACGCTGGCCCTGGGAAAGGATATTGCCGGCCGCCCGACCGTGGCCGATCTGGCGCGCATGCCGCACTTGCTGGTGGCCGGTACCACTGGTTCGGGCAAGTCGGTGGCGGTCAACGCGATGGTGCTGAGCCTGCTGTTCAAGGCCTCGCACAAGGAACTGCGGATGCTGATGATCGACCCGAAGATGCTCGAACTGAGTGTCTATCAGGGCATCCCGCATCTGCTGGCGCCGGTGGTCACCGACATGAAGGAGGCCGCCAACGGCCTGCGCTGGTGCGTGGCCGAGATGGAGCGCCGCTACAAGCTGATGAGTGCGGTGGGCGTGCGCAACCTGGCCGGCTTCAACAAGAAGGTCAAGGACGCCGAGGACGCCGGCCAGCCGATGATGGACCCGCTGTTCAAGCCGAACCCGGAACTGGGTGAAGCGCCGCGGCCGCTGGAAACGCTGCCGTTCATCGTCATCTTCATCGACGAATTCGCCGACATGATGATGATCGTCGGCAAGAAGGTCGAAGAGCTCATTGCGCGCCTGGCACAGAAGGCACGTGCGGCCGGCATCCACCTGATCCTGGCCACCCAACGCCCCTCGGTGGATGTGATCACCGGTCTGATCAAGGCCAATATCCCGACCCGCGTGGCGTTCCAGGTCAGCTCCAAGATCGATTCGCGCACCATCCTGGATCAGTCCGGTGCCGAAGCGCTGCTGGGCAACGGCGACATGCTGTATCTGCCGCCGGGCACGGCGTTGCCAGACCGCGTGCATGGCGCCTTCGTCAGCGACGAAGAAGTGCATCGGGTGGTCGAGCATCTCAAGGCCAGCGGGCCAGTGGCGTATGTGGACGGCGTGCTGGATGAAGTACAGACCATGGGCGATGGCACCGTGGTTGGCGCGACCGGGTTGCCTGAAAGCAGTGGCGGCGGTGGCGACGAGTCCGACCCGCTATACGACGAGGCACTGCGGATCGTCACCGAGACCCGGCGCGCGTCCATTTCAGGCGTGCAACGTCGCTTGAAGATCGGCTACAACCGTGCTGCGCGGTTGATCGAGGCGATGGAGGCAGCGGGCGTGGTCAGCCCGCCCGAACACAACGGCGACCGCACCGTGCTGGCGCCGCCGCCGCCGAAAAACTGAGCCTGCCATGGCGTCCGACGCTGCGGTGTCGGCGCCGTGTATCGGCCGTTTCTGGAGGCCCGTCCATGCGTCTGGCGGGCGCAACGGCTACCCTGTAAACCAAGGGCCGCTCCGGTCCGCCGCGATCAAGACCCATGCTGCGTTGTCCCTTGTTGTTGTGTGTGCTGCTTTTTTCCATGCCGCTGCTGGGCCAGGCGCAGCAGCAAGCGGCCGCGCCCGCATCGGCGGCGCGCGCACAGGCTGACACCAACTACAGCTTCGTGCGCTACCGCGCCGACTACGAAGTGCGTGACGACGCCAGCAGTGTGGAGACGGACACCTACGAGATCCTGCTCAAGACCAAATCGGCGGTCGAGCAGTTCAGCCAGGTGCGGCTGAGTTACAGCGAAAAGATGGAAACCCTCGACGTGCTCGAGGCCTACACCATCACCGCCGAAGGGCTGCGCCAGGACGTGGCGGCCGACAAGATCTACACCCAGGAAAGCTACTCCAGCGCATCGGCAGCGATGTATGCCGACCGCAAGGTCAAGGTAGTGGTGTTCCCGAACCTGGCGCCGGGCGCGCGCATCGTCTACCGCGTGCGCCGTGCGCAGAACACGCCGTATTTCCCCGGGTATTTCAGCCTGTGGGAGACCTTCAGCGTGTTTGCGCAGTACGACGATGCGGTTGTCACCCTGGTCGCGCCGAAGGCACTGCCGATGCACCTGTCGGTGCGTGGGCTGGAAGGCAGCACCAAGCCGGTGGTGCGGGGCGACCAGGCGCGCTGGGAATGGCATTACCAGCGCGCCGTACCGATGAAGAACCAGAACTGGAGCGCGGCCACCTGGGAGTTCAGCCCCACACTGATGGCCAGCACTTTCGACAGCTGGTCGCAGATGGGCCTGGCGTATCACATCAAGGGTGGGCGGGCGGCGGCAGTGACGCCGGCGATCCAGTCGCTGGCCGATGAGGTGACCCGCGGCATCGAGGCGCCGCGTGCGCAGGCGGCGGCGTTGTACGCCTGGGTGGCGCGCAACATTCGCTACGTGGCGGTGTACCTGGGCAACGGCGGGCTGGAGCCCAACAGTGCCGACAGCATCCTGGCCAACCACTATGGCGACTGCAAGGATCACACCGTCATCCTGGAAGCACTGCTGGCCGCCAAGGGCATCGCCAGCACGCCGGTGTTGATCGGCGCCGAAGGCGGGCCGACGCTGCCGCCGATCCCGGTGCTGGGGCGGTTCAATCACGCCATCACCTATATCCCGGCATTCGATCTGTACGTGGATTCCACCAACCCCTATGCGCGCTTCGGCCAGCTGCCTGCCGGGGATCTCGGCGCACCGGTGGTGCACACACTGGATGGCAAGGTCACGCAGACGCCGCCGAATGATCGCAAGCTCAACCGCTACGTGGCCCGCACCGAGTACCGCTTCACCCCGCAAGGCGGCCTGGAAGGGCTGACCACGCTGGACAGCGGCCAGACCGGCGAGGTGGGTTTGCGGGCGATGTTCGTGCAGCTCAATGCGCAGAACCGCAACCGCATTGAGGAATCCATCATTGCCCAGTCCGGTTTCGACGGCACCGGCGATCTGTTGATCCAGGGCGATCCACTCGACCTGGATGCGCCATTCAATTACCGCTATCGCTTTCAGGCCAACGACGCGGTGGATTTCTCGGTGGTCGGCGGCATGACCTTGCCGGATATGCCGGGCGCTGAATCCACGCGGGCGATCTATACAACGACCTCGGCCGAAGACAATCTCACCCCGTTTTACTGCAACGACAGCGTGCGCGAAGAAACCTATGCGGTGACGTTTCCGGACACCGTGCCGATCATTGCCATCCCGCGCAGCAGCACGTTCCGCAATGCGGCCGGCGAGTATGCCGTGGACTGGACCCGCAAGGGCCAGACCGTGACTGCGGTGCATCGCCTGCAGCGCGCCGCCATCCGCGGGCCGCAGGCACTGTGCCAGCCGCAGGATTACCGCGCCTTCCGCGAGCTGTATCAGCAAGTGCGCCGCGGCTTCCGTGGGCAGATCGTGTACGGCGACCTCTCGCAGGTGCAGACCGCGCGGTGAGGGTGACGCAGGCGGGCACACGCGGCTGAACATCGGCCGCCGACACTGCTCGCCCATTCATCCAGGAAGCTTCAGAATTCACCTAGTCCCTTTTGGAAGACCGCGATGCATCGCCAGCTCCGTTACGCCGTCCTCGCCACCGCCTTGCTCGCCGGCACCGCTTTCGCCGGCGCACGTCAGGAGCTGGATGCCTTCACTCGCGGCTTGAAGGGCCTGGACGGGCAGTTCAGCCAGAAGGTCACCGATGCCAATGGCCGCGCCAAGGAAACCTCCAGCGGCCGCGTTGCGTTGTCGGCGCCGCGTCTGTTCCGCTGGGAATATGCCAAGCCGTACAAGCAATTGATCGTGGCCGATGGCAAGAAAGTCTGGGTATTCGACCCCGACCTGGAGCAGGTGACCGTGCGCGTGCAGGGCACCGAAGAACAGAACAGCCCGTTGACCGCGTTGATCGACCCGGCGCGTCTGGACAAGCAATACGACGTCAGCGAAGAAGCCGCCGAGCGTGATGGCTTGCTGTGGCTGTCGCTGACACCCAAGGTCGATACCGAAGCCAGCTTCCAGATGGCCTCGCTCGGCTTCGGCAAGCAGGGTCTGGCCAGGATGGAAATCGTCGATGCGGTGGGCCAACGCACGGCGATCACCTTCGAGGGCTGGAAGCGCAACCCCGCATTCGCCGCCGACACCTTCCGCTTCACGCCCGCCAAGGGTGTGGATGTAGTGGGCGACGCGCAGTAACCATGGCAGCGGTGCCAATCAGTGCACGCAGCAGCGCCGGCGCAATGCTGCGTTGCCATCGGCCCCGCATGCCGGCGCGCTAGACTACGCACGTGGCACGTACCAGGCTCCCTGTCGAAACCGCCGATCTGCTGAGCGTGGATGGCGATCATCTGCGCCCGCTGGCCGAACGCATGCGGCCGCGTGCGCTCGACGAGATGGTGGGTCAAAAACGCCTGCTGGCACCCAATAGCGCGTTGCGGCGCGCGGTCGAATCCGGCCGCGTGCACTCGATGATCCTGTGGGGTCCGCCGGGCTGCGGCAAGACCACGCTGGCGCTGCTGCTGGCGCATTACGCCGATGCGGAATTCAAGGCCATTTCCGCGGTGCTGTCCGGCTTGCCGGAGGTGCGCCAGGTGCTGGCCGAGGCCGCGCAACGCTTTGCCAGCGGCCGGCGCACGGTGTTGTTCGTCGACGAGGTGCACCGCTTCAACAAAGCGCAGCAGGATGCCTTCCTGCCGCATATCGAGCGCGGCACCATCCTGTTTGTGGGCGCCACCACCGAAAACCCGTCTTTCGAGTTGAACTCGGCCTTGTTGTCGCGCTGCCGCGTGCATGTGCTGGAAGCCGTCTCGCCACAAGACATCGTTGAGGCCTTGCAGCGCGCCCTGCAGGACAGCGAGCGCGGGCTGGGGCAGGAGACCATCCAGGTTACCGATGCTTCGTTGCTTGAGATCGCCAGCGCCGCCGATGGCGATGTGCGCCGCGCGTTGACGCTGCTGGAAATCGCCGCAGAGCTGGCAACGGGCGAGGGCGGTGAAATCACGCCGCAAACGCTGCTGCAGGTCCTGGCCGATCGCACCCGCCGCTTCGATAAGAATGGCGAGCAGTTCTACGACCAGATCTCCGCGCTGCACAAGTCGGTGCGCAGTTCCAATCCCGATGCCGCGTTGTATTGGCTGACCCGCATGCTCGATGGCGGTTGCGACCCGGCGTATCTGGCGCGCCGGCTGACCCGCATGGCGATCGAGGACATCGGCCTGGCCGATCCGCGCGCGCAGAGCATGGCGCTGGAGGCCTGGGACATCTTCGAGCGCCTGGGCAGCCCGGAAGGCGAGCTGGCCTTTGCGCAGTTGGTGCTGTATCTGGCCAGTACCGCCAAGTCCAATGCCGGCTATGCCGCCTTCAATCAGGCCAAGGCCGAGGTGCGCGCCACCGGCACCCAGGAAGTGCCGCTGCATCTGCGCAACGCACCGACCAAATTGATGAAGACGCTCGGCTACGGCCAGGATTACCAGTACGACCACGATGCCGAAGGCGGCATCGCGCTGGACCAGACCGGCTTTCCGGATGCGATGGGCGAGCGGGTGTATTACAACCCGGTGCCGCGCGGGCTGGAGATCAAGCTCAAGGAAAAACTCGATCGGCTACGCGAAGCACGCGAGCAGGCCCGTGCTGACAAGGGCCGCAAGCCCACCGCATAATCTGCTGCACTGGAGATGGCATTCCTCCTTGAACCGCGTGCTTGTGCAGTGCGCTGATGATGCCTGCCCACCCACGCCGGGGCGGCAGGCCGCTGTCCCGGCATCGCGATGTATCGACCGAGGAGCATGCCGATGATGCGTTCTAAGCCTTCAAGACCTGTCTGTGCCCTGCTCACGGTGCTCCAATGAGTGCGCCGGTGTGGTGGCAACAGGCGCTGCTGGCTATGGTGGGCGGCGCGGTGGGCTCCGGCCTGCGCTTTGCCATTGGTGCATCGCTGCTGCAGCGCTTCGGCACGGGATTTCCCTGGGGAACGCTGACCGTCAACTTGGTCGGTGCCTTTTTCGCTGGCTTGTTGATGGTCTGGCTGGATGCGCGCGGGCCAGCGAGCTGGGCGTTGCGCGCGTTGCTGATCGTCGGTGTGATGGGCGGGCTGACGACGTTCTCGTCGCTGATGATGGAATGCCTGGTGTTCGCACGCACCGAGCGTTCCACCCTGGTCGGTCTCTATCTGGCGGTGACGCTGCTCGCCGGGCTGGCGCTGGTGTTTGCGGGCGCACGTACCGGCCAATGGCTGGTTGCGCGTTGATGGTTTCGCCGCAGCGCTGAAACGAACAAAGGCGTGCATGAGCACGCCTTCGGTCTTTACAGCATGCGGCGCGACGAACCCGCGTTGCCGGCCCGCCGTGTTGCGCTTACAGCGCTTCGATGATGCCCGCAGCACCCATGCCGGTGCCGATGCACATGGTGACCATGCCGTACTTCTGCTGACGACGGCGCAGGCCGTGCACCAGCGTGGCGGCACGGATCGCGCCGGTGGCGCCCAGCGGATGGCCCAGCGCGATCGCGCCGCCCAGCGGGTTGACCTTGGACGGATCCAGTTCGCTGTCGCGGATCACGGCCAGTGCTTGCGCCGCAAAGGCTTCGTTGAGCTCGATCCAGTCGATCTGGTCCTTGGTCAGGCCGGCTTGCTTGAGCGCCTTGGGAATTGCCGCGATCGGGCCGATGCCCATCACTTCCGGGCGCACACCGGCCACCGAGAAGCTGACAAACCGTGCCAGCGGGGTCAGGCCGTAATCCTTGATTGCCTGTTCGGACGCCAGCAGCACCGCGCCGGCACCATCGCTCATCTGCGAGGAATTGCCGGCAGTGACGCTGCCGCCGAACTGGCCGTTACGGAACACCGGACGCAGCTTGGCCAAACCTTCGAGCGAGCTGTCCGAACGCGGGCCTTCATCGGTGTCGACCAGGCGCTTGCGCAGCGCAATCACGTTGCCGGCCAGGTCGGGTTGATGCGACAGGATTTCGTACGGGGTGATTTCGTCGCGGAACTCGCCAGCCGCAATGGCCGCGATGGCTTTCTGGTGCGAGGCCAGCGCGAACGCATCCTGATCTTCGCGCGAGACTTTCCATTCCTCGGCGACCTTCTCGGCGGTGATGCCCATGCCATAGGCAATCGCCACGTGGTCGTCGGCGAACACATTCGGCGACATCGCGACCTTGTTGCCCATCATCGGCACCATCGACATCGACTCGGTGCCGCCGGCCAGCATCAGGTCGGCATTGCCCAGACGGATCTGGTCGGCCGCCATCGCCACGGCCTGGATGCCGGACGAACAGAAGCGGTTGATGGTCTGCCCGGCCACCGTATTCGGCAGGCCGGCCAGCAGCACGCCGATGCGCGCCACGTTCATGCCTTGCTCGCCCTCGGGCATCGCACACCCGATGATGGCGTCGTCGATCCGCGACAAATCGATGCCCGGCGCCTGCGCCACCACCGCACGCAGCACGTGCGCCAGCATGTCGTCAGGACGGGTATTGCGGAACACGCCCTTCGGCGCCTTGCCCACCGGCGTGCGGGTGGCGGCAACGATGTAGGCTTCTTGAATCTGCTTGCTCATGTGGCTTTCTCCGAAAGCCGGGAATGGGGAGTGGGGAATCGGGAATCGCAACTGCGGATTCGCCTGAGTTCACCCTCGACATCGACCGGCAGAATAGTGGGAGGAGCAGGGAATCGATTTGGCTTTCACCATTCCCGATTCCCCATTCCCGATTCTCAGTTCCTCAGCGGCTTGCCCGTCTTGAGCATGTGGCCGATGCGTGCCTGGGTCTTTTCCTGCTGGGCCAGCTCGACGAAGTGCTTGCGCTCCAGCTTGAGCAGCCATTCCTCGTCCACCAGCGCGCCGCGGTCGATCTCGCCGCCGCACACCACCGTGGCAATGCGGGTGGCGATCTCGTAGTCGTATTCGCTGATGAAGCGGCCTTCCAGCATGTTGACCAGCAGCATCTTGAAGGTGGCGATACCGACGTCGCCGGCCACCTGGATGCGGCGTGCCGGCAGCGGCGCGCGGTAGCCGCCTTCGGCCAGTGCACGCGCTTCGGCCTTGGCAATGTGCAGGGCTTCATAGCCGTTGAACACCACCTTGTCGGTGGCGCGCAGCAGGCCGAGTTCCTTGGCATTGACCGCCGAGTTGGACACCTTGGCCATCGCCACGGTCTCGAAGGTCTTCTTGAGTTCGGCGAACACGTCGCCGCCAGGGCCGGCCGCCACCGAGGCGCGCACCGCCAGTTCCTTGAGGCCACCGCCGGCCGGCAGCAGGCCGACGCCAGCTTCGACCAGACCGATATAGCTTTCCAGCGAGGCCACCGTCTTAGCGCTGTGCATCTGGAACTCGCAGCCACCGCCCAGCGCCAGGCCGCGCACCGCCGAAATCACCGGCACCTGCGCATACTTGATGCGCTGGCTGGTGGCCTGGAAGTTGGCGACCATCGCCTCGAACGCATCGACCTTGCCGGCCTGCAACAGGCCCAACGCACCGGCCAGATCGGCACCAGCGGAGAAGGGTTCCTTCTGCTGCCAGATCACCAGGCCGGCGAAGTCTTTCTCCGCGCGGCCAACCACTTCCTGCAGGCCATTGAGCACGTGATCGGACACGGTGTTCATCTTGGTCTTGAAGCTGACCACCGCGATGTCGTCGCCGTCGTGCCACATGCGCACGCCGTCGTTTTCGAACACCGTCTCGCCCGGCGAGAACTGCTCTCCCAGCAGCGGGTCCGGGAAGCGCTGGCGCTTGTACACCGGCAGCGCCGAACGCGGCAGCTTGGCATCGCGCGCCGGGCTGTAGGAGCCCTCGGCCGCATGCACGCCATCGCGGCCGTCGAACACCCAGTTCGGCAGCGGCACGCTGCTCATGCTCTTGCCGCTGGCAATGTCTTCGGCAATCCACTGCGCCACCTGCTTCCAGCCGGCGGCCTGCCAGGTCTCGAACGGGCCCAGCGACCAACCGTAGCCCCAGCGGATCGCCAGATCCACATCGCGCGCGGTCTCGGCGATGTCGGCCAGGTGATAGGCGCTGTAGTGGAACAGGTCGCGGAACGTCGCCCACAGGAACTGCGCCTGCGGATGCTGGCTCTCGCGCAGCTTGGCGAACTTTTCGGCCGGGTTCTTGATCTTGAGGATCTCGATCACTTCCGGCGCAGCGCTTCGGTCGGCCGGTCGGTAATCCTGCTTCTGCAGGTCCAGCACCACGATGTCCTTGCCGACCTTGCGGAAGATGCCGGCGCCGACCTTCTGGCCAAGCGCACCCTTGGCGATCAGCGCCTCCAGCCACTTCGGCGACTTGAAATACTGGTGCCACGGGTCGTCCGGCAGGGTGTCGCCCATGGTCTTGATCACGTGCGCCATGGTGTCCAGGCCGACCACGTCCGAGGTGCGGTAGGTCGCTGACTTCGGGCGGCCGACCAGCGGGCCGGTCAGGCCATCGACTTCATCGAAGCCCAGGCCGAATTCGGCGGTGTGGTGGATGGTGGACAGGATCGAGAACACACCGATGCGGTTACCGATGAAGTTCGGGGTGTCCTTGGCGTACACCACACCCTTGCCGAGCGTGGTGACCAGGAAGCTTTCCAGGCCTTCGAGCACGGCCTTGTCGGTGCCCTTGGCCGGAATCAGCTCGGCCAGGTGCATGTACCGCGGCGGGTTGAAGAAGTGCACGCCGCAGAAGCGGTGGCGCAGCTGCTCCGGCAGCACGTCCGACAGCTTGTTGATGCCCAGCCCGGACGTATTGGAGGCCAGCACCGCATGCTCGGAGACGAACGGGGCGATCTTCTTGTACAGGTCCTGCTTCCAGTCCATCCGCTCGGCAATCGCCTCGATGATCAGGTCGCAGTCGCGCAGCTGCTCCAGCCCGCTCTCGTAGTTGGCCGGCGTGATCGCCTCGGCCAGCGCCTTGCTGGCGAGCGGGGCGGGGCTGAGCTTGCCTAGGTTGGCGATGGCCTTGAGCACGATGCCGTCGGCCGGACCTTCCTTGGCAGGCAGGTCGAACAGCACGGTGTCGACACCGGCGTTGGTGAGGTGCGCGGCGATCTGTGCGCCCATGACGCCGGCACCGAGCACGGCGGCGCGACGGACTAGCAACGGATTGGACATAGCGATGAGCCTTTGGTGAGTGCGACTACGGTGTGGAATGGGTGCGGAAACCGGGTTCCGCGAAACGAATCAGTTCACGCGCGGCGTGCGCGCGATGGTCGGCCTCGCTCACGCCCGCCGGGCGCTTGATGAGGCCGAAATCGGCCATGGCATAGGTGAGCGCGCCGGCCAGGAAATCCAGGCGCCAGTACAGCTCCTCCTTGCTCAGGCCCGGCACGCAGCCGGCGATGGCCTTGCCGAACTCGCGTAGCACATGGCCGTAATGGTCGGAGAGGAACTTGCGCAGGTTGTCGTTCTTTTCGGCATAGGCCCTGGCGATCACGCGGACGAAGGCGCCGCCACTCTGGCGGTCCTGGGCCATGGCCAGTGCCGGTTCCACGAACGCGGCCAGCACCGCGGTGAGTTCGCCCGGCTGGCTACGCTTGGCGGCCTCGAGCTGCTGCAGCCGTGCGGCCGTCATCTCGTCCATGCGCCGACGGAACACCTCGTTGACCAGATTTTCCTTGGAGCCGAAGTGGTAGTTGACCGCGGCGATATTGACGTCGGCCTGGGTGGTGAGCTGGCGCAGCGAGGTGCCGGCGAACCCGTGCTGTGCGAACAACTCCTCGGCCGCGCTGAGGATGCGGTCCTTGGTCGAGAAGTGGGCGGGCTTGGGCATGGACGGGTGTAGCGCTCAATCAAACGATTGTTTGAGTCTACGGGCTCGCGAACGCCATGGTCATGCCGCACTGCAGCACGATTCAGGGCCTGGTATGCAAAGGTAAGGACGACGGGATAGAATTGGCCATCGCAAAGAAGGCTAAGCCCGCGTTTTGACGCGGGTTTTTTTCATGATAACCTCGGGCCTTCAGTGGCCCGCCCAACGGAGATTCTCCCATGGCGCTGGAGCGCACCCTGTCCATCATCAAGCCCGACGCCGTCGCCAAGAACGTCATCGGTGAAATCTATAGCCGCTTCGAGAAGGCTGGCCTGAAGGTCGTGGCCGCCAAGTACAAGCAGCTGTCGCGCCGCGAAGCCGAAGGCTTCTACGCCGTGCACCGCGAGCGTCCGTTCTTCAACGCGCTGGTCGAGTTCATGATTTCCGGCCCGGTGATGATCCAGGCGCTGGAAGGCGAGAACGCCGTCGCCGCACACCGCGACCTGCTGGGCGCCACCAACCCGAAGGACGCCGCACCGGGCACCATCCGTGCCGACTTCGCTGATTCGATCGATGCCAACGCCGCCCACGGCTCGGACTCGGTCGAGAACGCTGCCAACGAAGTCGCGTATTTCTTTGCTGAAACTGAAGTGGTCTCGCGCTGAGGCCGAGAGAGTCGAATCGTGAATGAGGTCGTGATCCCCTCCGTGTTGCTGGACGTTCCCGTCCCGGCTGCAACGGTGCACAAGCAGAACCTGCTCGACCTCGACCGCGAGGGACTGGAGCGCTTCTTCGCCGATACGCTCGGCGAGGCGCGCTACCGTGCCCATCAGGTGATGAAGTGGATTCACCATCGCTACGTCACCGATTTCGACCAGATGACGGACCTCGGCAAGGCGCTGCGTGCGAAGTTGCACCAGCACGCCGAGGTCCTCGTCCCGAATGTCGTGTTCGACAAACCGTCGACCGACGGCACCCACAAGTGGCTGCTGGCCATGGGAACCGACGGCAAGAATGCGATCGAGACGGTCTATATCCCCGACAAGGGCCGTGGCACGCTGTGCGTGTCTTCCCAGGTCGGCTGCGGCTTGAACTGCACCTTCTGTTCGACCGCCACCCAGGGCTTCAACCGCAACCTCACCACCGCCGAGATCATCGGGCAGGTCTGGGTTGCCGCGCGCCATCTGGGCAATGTGCCGCACCAGCAGCGTCGTCTCACCAATGTGGTGATGATGGGCATGGGTGAGCCACTGATGAATTTCGACAACGTCGTGCGCGCGATGAGCGTGATGCGCGACGATCTGGGCTACGGCCTGGCCAGCAAGCGGGTGACGCTGTCCACCTCGGGCCTGGTGCCGATGATCGACCGGCTAGCCACCGAAAGCGACGTGTCGCTGGCGGTGTCGCTGCATGCCGCCAACGACGCGCTGCGCGAGAGCCTGGTGCCGTTGAACAAGAAGTACCCGATCGCCGAGCTCATGGAGTCGTGCGCGCGCTACCTGCGCGGCAACAAGAAGCGCGACTCGGTGACGTTCGAATACACCTTGATGAAGGGCATCAACGACCAGCCCGAGCATGCGCGTCAGCTTGCCCGGCTGATGCGGCAGTTCGACAACGCCGTGCAGTCCAAGGATGCCGGCAAGGTCAACCTGATTCCGTTCAACCCGTTTCCCGGCACGCGCTACGAGCGCTCTGGCGAAACCGAGATCCGCGCATTCCAGAAGATCCTGCTCGATGCGCAGGTGCTGACGATGGTGCGCCGCACGCGCGGCGACGATATCGATGCAGCCTGTGGTCAGCTCAAGGGCCAGGTCATGGACCGGACCCGTCGCCAGGCGGAATTCCGCCGCACATTGGAAGGGCAGGCCGATCGAGATGCGGCAGCGTGATATCGCGTTAATGGCGGCTGCGGTCATCGCGCTGAGCGCGGTTGGCTGCGGCGGGCGCAATGCCAAGGCCGGCACGGTGAAGGATGTCGAGGAGGTCGCTCAGGTCTATTCTTTCCGTGACACTGCGGCTACCAAGAACCGGTTGGGCGTACAGGAAAAGCTTGGGCTAGCCAGCAACCGACTCAGATCAGGCGATTACGCGGGTGCTGAAGAACAGGTGAGGGCTGCGCTGAAGAAGGATTCTCAGGCGGTGGACGCCATCGGCCTGCTCGCCCTGATTCAGGATGCAAAGGGTGATGCTGCCGCTGCTGGCGCCTCCTACCGCCGCGCCGCAGAGCTTGCGCCGCAACGTGGCGATGTGCTCAACAACTACGGCGCGTGGCTCTGTGCCAATGGCCAACCGGCCGAGTCGCTGGTCTGGTTTGATCGCGCGTTGACGGATCGCAACTATTCCTCGCCTGCATCGGCGCTTGGCAATGCGGGCGGCTGTTCGCTCAAGGTGGGGCAGTTAGAGCGTGCATCCCGTGACCTGCGCAAGGCGCTGGAATTGGACCCGAATAATCCGTATGCGCTGGAGTCGATGGCCCGTTCCGAAGCGGGCAAGCGCAATTATTTCGAAGCCCGCGCATTCGTCGAACGACGGCTGGCGGCTGCACCGGCAACTGCTTCCGTGTTACAACTCGCCATTCAGATTGAGCAAGGGCTCGGCGACAAGGTAGCTGCCGGCCGTTATCAACAGCGGTTGGTCAAGGAATTTCCTGACGCAGCGACCGCTACTCCTGGGGCCAATGCATTGTGATCAGTGATTCCAATCCGAATCCTTTCGAGCAGGAAAAGGGATGCGGGCAGCAGTTGCGCGACGCGCGCGAAGCGGCAGGTCTGAGCGTGGACGATGTGGCAGGCAAGTTGCGCATGCCGGCCCACGTGGTGCGTTCGCTCGAACAGGAAGAATGGCAGCGTCTCGGCGCGCCGGTCTTCGTGCGCGGCCAGTTGCGCAGCTACGCGCGCCTGCTACGTGTCGATCTGGATCCGCTGTTGCAGCAAACCACGATTGCGCCGGTTGAACCGGTCAAGCTGGTCAGCCACACGCATACCCCGCGTGCCCGGCGGATTCTGGAAAGCACCGCACGCAAGGCGATGTACGTTGTGATCACCGGCGTGTTCGCAGTGCCGGTGTGGTATGCCACGCGCTCGCACCTGGATGGACAGGGGCCAAGCACCGTGTCGCTGGACAGCGTGCCGGATGCTGCCAAGACCGGCACGCCCGCGCGGACTGCCGAGCCACCGTCTTCCGCGCCACGTGAACAGCCTGCGCCGTATATCGCGTCGATGACGCCGGTGCCCCGGGCCACACCTGCTGCCGAGACCCCGACCGCCAGCAGTGCTGGCACGTTGTCGCTGCGTTTCAGCGGTGACAGCTGGGTGCAGATCCTGGCACCGGATGGCAGCGCGGTGGAAAAAGCGTTAATCCGTGCCGGCGAGCAACGCACCTATTCACCGGGCCAGATCGGCCGTGTGGTGCTGGGCAATGCGTCGGCGGTAGAGGTTCAGCAAGGCGGCAGTATCGTCGACGTAAAGCCGTTCCAGCGCGCTAACGTGGCACGTTTTGCGGTATCCTCCGACGGCTCCGTGGTGCCTGCTTCCGAATAGAAGCGGACTGCGGTTTTTCATTTTCCCCTTTTGATGTTCCGCGCCTGCAGGTGGCGGAGCGAGAGTACGCATGGCGATCGACGATCTGCTCGACGAACACGAACAAGGTGAACGGGTTCGTTCCTGGTTGAGAAAGAATGGCGCGGGTCTGATTGGCGGAGTCCTGCTGGGACTGGCCCTGATTCTGGGGTGGCAGTGGTGGCAGAAGCGCAACACGACCGCGTCGGTGGAGGCCAATGCCCGCTACGAGGCCGTGGTCAAGTCTATCCAAGGCAAGGACCTGGACAAGGCCGCCAAGGACATCGTGGCGCTGGACGACGGCAAGGGTGGCGTTTACGCCGAGCTCGCTGCGCTGCGGCTGGCCAAGGCCCAGATGGATGCCGGCAAGACCGCCGAAGCGATCAAGACATTGCGTGATGTGCCCGCCGAAGGCGAGCTCAAGCAGATCGTGCAGCAGCGCCTGGCGCGCGTGCTGACCGACAGCGGCAAGCCGGATGAGGCGATCAAGCTGCTGGCCGATGCGCAGGATCACACCAGCCTGGAAATCCGCGCCGATGCGCTGGTGAAGCAGGGCAAGCGCGACGAAGCACGCGCGCTCTATACCAAGGCACTGGCAACGGTGGATGTGGCATCGCCGCAGCGCCGCCTGCTGGAAACCAAGCTGATGGATGTGGGCGGCACCGTGCCCGATCCGGCGGAGCCGATTTGATGAAGCAGGTTGATATGTACAAGCGCGTTGCATTGATCGCCCTGATGGGCATGTCGCTGGCGGGCTGCAGCACCGTCAAGGGCTGGTTCGCAGGCAAGGACGCGGCTGCCAAGAAGGCGCAGGAACCGGCCGAACTGGTTAAGTTCGAGCCTTCGGTCAAGGTCGACAAGCTGTGGTCCACTGGCGTGGGCAAGGGCGAGGGGCACATCGGTGTGCGTCAGCGTCCGGCCGTGGCAGATGGCAAGGTGTATGCGGCCGCCATCACCGGTGGCGTGCAGGCGCTGGATCTGCAGACCGGCAAGCGCGTGTGGGAATACAAGCCCAAGAAAGAAGAGCGCAACGATCGCAAGTTCAAGCAGCGCCTGTCCGGTGGCCCGGGTGTGGGCGAGGGCCTGGTAGTGATCGGCACGCTGTCCGGTGACGTGATCGCGCTGAATCAGGCCGACGGCACCGAGAAGTGGCGGGCCAAGGTGCCGAACGAAGTCATCGCTGCGCCTGCCATCGCGCAGAGCCTGGTGCTGGTGCGCAGCAACGACGGCCGCGTGAGTGCGTTCGATGCAGCCACCGGCGAGCGCCGCTGGTTCCATGCCGAGGAAGGTCCGACCCTGTCGGTGCGCGGCAATGCGCCGATCGTGACCGGCCCGGGCGTGGTGTTTGTCGGCAACGATGTCGGCACCCTGAGCGCCCTGGCGCTGCAGGATGGCCGCCCGTTGTGGGAACAGGCCATCGGCGTGCCGGAAGGCCGTACCGAGCTGGAGCGCATGTCCGACGTGGACGGCGCCCCGGTGCTGGATGGCACCACCCTGTACGCAACCAGCTTCAAGAACGAAACCCTCGCCCTGGAAGGTCCCAGTGGCCGTCCGCTGTGGACACGCGATCACGGCGGTGCCGGTGGTCCGGGCGTGTCGTCCAGCGTGGTGGTAGTGGCCGACAACGCCGGTTCGGTGTGGGGCCTGGACAAGTCCAGCGGTGCGGCGATGTGGTCGCAGGCTGCGCTTGCACGCCGCTCGTTGACCGGTGTGGCCATCCAGGGTGATTACGCCGTGGTGGGGGATTACAAGGGCTACCTGCACTGGCTGAAACTCAGCGACGGTGCTCTGGCCGCGCGAGCTCGCGCTGGACGCGACACGCTGCTGGCACAGCCGCTGGTCGTCGATGGCATTCTGCTGGTACAAAATACCGACGGCGATATCACCGCCTTCCGGTTGGCACAATAAGGACCTTGCGATGCTGCCCCTGGTCGCCCTGGTTGGACGGCCCAATGTCGGCAAGTCCACCATCTTCAATGCGCTGACGCGCACCCGTGACGCGCTGGTACATGACCAGCCTGGCGTCACCCGCGACCGCAACTACGGCGTCTGCCGGCTCGACGAGCAACAGCCCTTCATCGTGGTCGATACCGGTGGTATCGCCGGCGACGAAGAGGGCTTGGCCGGCGCCACCGCGCGCCAGGCACGTGCTGCGGCTGGCGAAGCCGATCTGGTGTTGTTCGTGGTCGATGGCCGCGAAGGCGCCTCGTCGCTGGACGACGAAATCCTGGCCTGGCTGCGCAAGCTGGCCCGGCCGACCGTGCTTGTGATCAACAAGATCGACGGTACCGATGAAGAATCGGTGCGTTCGGAGTTTTCGCGCTATGGCTTCTCCGATGTGGTGGCGCTGTCGGCCGCGCATCGGCAGGGCATCGACGACCTGCTGGAAGAGGTCGGTGCGCGTTTGCCGGAGGAAGGCGCGGGCGAGCTGCTCGATAACGACCCCGCGCGCGTGCGTATTGCATTCGTGGGCCGCCCGAACGTGGGCAAGTCGACGCTGGTCAATCGCCTGCTGGGCGAGGAGCGGATGATCGCGTCGGAAGTTCCGGGTACGACGCGCGATTCGATCGCCGTGGACCTGGAGCGTGACGGCCGCCAGTACCGCCTGATCGACACGGCCGGCTTGCGTCGCCGCGGCAAGGTGGAAGAGGCGGTCGAGAAATTCAGCGCCTTCAAGACGCTGCAGGCGATCGAGCAATGCCAGGTTGCGGTGCTGATGCTGGATGCTACCGAAGGTGTGACCGATCAGGACGCGACCATTCTCGGTGCGATTCTCGATGCGGGCCGCGCACTGGTGGTGGCGATCAACAAGTGGGATGGGCAGAGCGACTATCAGCGTGCCCAGGCCGAAGACCTGTTGTCGCGCAAGCTGGGCTTTGTGAACTGGGCCGAGGCCGTGCGGATCTCCGCGTTGCACGGCTCGGGCATGCGTGAGCTATTTCAGGCGATCCATCGTGCGCACGCATCGGCCACGCATGAGTTCAGCACCAGCGAAGTGAATCAGGCGCTGGAAATTGCCTACGAAACCAACCCGCCGCCAAGCATTCGCGGGCATGTCTCCAAGCTGCGTTACGTGCACCCCGGTGGGGCGAATCCGCCCACCTTCATCGTGCATGGCACGCGCCTGAAGGTGCTGCCGGAGTCGTACAAGCGTTATCTGGAAAACTTCTTCCGTAAGCGCTTCAAGCTGGTCGGCACGCCGGTGCGTTTCATTTTCCGTGAGGGTGCCAATCCGTACGAGGGCAAGAAGAATCCGCTCTCCGATCGGCAGATTGCGCGCAAGCGTCGCCTGATGCGGCACGTCAAGGGCAAGTAAGCCGGCACGGCGCGCTGGTATCCTGCGCGCCATGACCGACTATCCCTCCCGCATACCTTACGCACGGGCACTGGAGATTCTCCGCGCCGTTGCGGCGAACAGCCGCCTGCCCGACGAGAACATCGCCACCTCGCGTGCCGACGGCAGGATCTCCGCCGCCGACCTGATCGCGCCACTGTCGCTGCCGCCGTTCGCCAATAGCTCAATGGACGGCTTTGCCGTGCGCCACGCCGATACGCTGAGCGAGGACGTGCGCCTGCAGCTGGTGGGCGAGCAGTTTGCCGGCGACTCCTGGAGCGGCACGCTGACTGCCGGGCAATGCCTGCGCATCACCACCGGCGCGCCGTTGCCGGCCGGTGCCGACACCGTGGTGCCGAAGGAAGACGCCGACGAGCAGGCAGGTCTGGTGCGCCTGCGCACGCACCCGACACTGGGGGCGGCGGTGCGGCTGGCGGGCAGCGACGTGCGCGCGGGCGATCTGGTGATCCAGCCCGGCCAGGTCCTTACCCCGGCGCGGATTGGCCTTGTCGCTGCGCTGGGCGTGTCGCGGCTTGCGGTGGCGCCGCGCCCAACCATTGCGGTGCTGGCGACCGGTGATGAGCTGGTGGAACCGGGCATGCCGCTGGGGCCAGGGCAGATCTACAACAGCAACCGCGACATGTTGATGGCGCAACTGCGGGCACTGGGCTATGCGCCGACCGCCTGGCCAACCTTGCCGGACGATCCGCAGCGCATCCGCACCATTCTGGAAGATGCGGCGGCGGCTTTCGATGTGGTGATCACCTGCGGCGGCGTATCGGCCGGTGAAAAGGACTATCTGCCTCGCCTGATCCAGGAATTGGGGCAGATCCATTTCTGGCGCGTGCGTATGCGACCGGGGATGCCGGCGGTGCTGGGGCAGATCGGGCGCTGCCTGGTGTTGGGCCTGCCGGGCAATCCGGTGTCGGTGCTGGCGACGTTGATCGCCTACGGCGTGCCGCTGCTGGATGCCCTGCAGAGCCGCAGCGAGCCGCGGCCGGTGTGGCATGCGGCCTTGTCGGCGCCCTGGGACAAGCGCCACGAACGCCTGGAATTTCTGCGCGGCCGGCTGGACTGTGGCGCCGATGGCCGCCTGGTCGCGACGCCCCACCGTGGCGATGCCTCGCATCTGTTACGCGGCGCGGCCGACAGCAACGTGTTGATCGTGCTGCCGGAACCGGCGCGTCAATACGAAGCGGGCGAGGTGGTGCGCGTGATTCCTTACGCGTTGTAGCCGCCGTGCGTCAGGCCGGTGTGCCGCAGAAGCTGGCATAGTCGGCATAGCCGGGAAATGCCGTGCCTGGTGCGCACACCGGGCACTGTGGATCGGGCGGCAGGCGGATCTCGCGAAAGCGCATGGCCAATGCGTCGAAGCTGAGCAGGCGCCCGGCCAGGCTGTCGCCGAGCCCAAGCAAGAGCTTGATCGCCTCGGTCGCCTGCAACAGGCCGATCACGCCGGGCAGTACACCGAGCACACCGGCCTCGGCGCAACTGGGTGCGAACTCCGGCGGCGGCGGTTCGGGAAACAGGCAGCGGTAGCACGGCAGCTGCCCGCGGTGGCGTCCGGCATCGAACACGCTCAACTGCCCTTCGAACTGTTGCACCGCGCCATACACCAACGGCTTGCCGAGCTTCACGCAGGCGTCGTTGAGCAAATAGCGCGCCGCGAAATTGTCGGCGCCATCCACCACCACATCGACGTCCTGCAGCAGGGCCTCGATGTTGCTGGCGGTCACGCGCGTCTGGATGGCGTCGACCTGCACCCGCGGATTCAACGCGGCGATGCGCTGCGCGGCCGACACCACCTTGGCCATCCCGACGCTGTCTTCGGTATGCAGGATCTGGCGCTGCAGATTGCTGCGATCCACCACATCGTCATCGGCCATGCGCAGGTGCCCGACGCCAGCGGCGGCAAGATAAAACGCGGCCGGCGAACCGAGCCCACCGGCACCGATCAGCAGAACACGCGCGCGCGCCAGGCGCTGCTGCCCGTCGATGCCCACCTGCGGCAGGCGCAGATGCCGTGAGTAGCGTTCCAGGAAATCCGTTTCGTCTGACGGCAGCGTCGGCCGTACCAGCGGCAGCCCGTCGCGCGACCAGGCAGTGGTGCCGCCGAGGACCGACAGCGCGTGCGGATAGCCTTGCTCGCGCAGCTGCGCGGCGGTCTGTGCGGAGCGTTTGCCGCTCTGGCAGATCAGCAGGATATCGCGATCGCGATCGCGGTCGGGCAGATGCTGCGCCGGTGCCTGCTCCAGATCGGCCTGTGCGATGGCAAGCGCGCCTTCGGCCTGGCCGCTGACGCGTTCGTGCAGTTGGCGGATATCGATCAGCAGGGCGCCGCGCAAGGCGCGGGCACGGGCTTGGGCAGGAGAGAGGTCGTGGCTCATACGGCCATTGTCGCGCAAAGCCTCCATCCGATGACGCACCTGTGTGTTGCGCAGCATGTGAGTGGCCTGCATGAAGAGCGCGTGCGGATCACGCTGGATGGGCATGTGCCGATCACATGGCTTAGGCCGGTACGTGGCTGTAATCCAGCGCTTACCGGTGTGGCGCCAGTTGCGCGCTCGCGCCTGGTTCGTCCGCCCATTGCCGAACGCAGGAGGTGCAGCGCGCCATACCTGCGGCCGGCTTCAGGAGAATGTCATGACCCCACTTATCTGCGTATTGCCTGCGCATTGCAGACGCGCGATACGCCACCCGTTGGCGTTGTCGATCGCGCTGCTGCTCAGCGCAGGCGTGCACGCCCAGGAGGCCGCACCTCACGGCACTGCCGCTGCGCAGCCAGCCAACGCGCAGCCAACCTCCACGCTGGGTGCGGTGCAGGTGCGCGGCGTGCGCAGCAGCGTGGAAAGCGCCATTTCCACCAAGCAGGCACACAAGGAGATCAGCGATTCGATCGTGGCCGAGGACATCGGCAAGCTGCCCGATAACAGCGTCGCCGCGGCTCTGCAGCGGGTGACCGGTGTGCAGGTGGCACGTGCCGGCGGCGAAGTGGGCCAGGTGCTGGTGCGTGGTCTGCCGAACGTCATCACCACGCTGGACGGGCGCAATGTCTTCACCACGGTAGGGCGCGACATGGAGTTGGCGGATGTGCCGGCGGAGTTGTTGCGCAGCGTGGATGTGTACAAGACCACCGGTGCGCAATTCCAGGAAGGCGGCATCGCCGGCGTGGTGGATGTGCATCTGCGGCGGCCGTTCGATTTCGACGACGACAGCACGATTGCCGGCAGCGTCAGCGCATTGCGCGGCGATCAGGCGGAAAAGACCGTGCCCAATGGCAGCCTCACCATGAGCCAGCGCTGGGAGACCGGGGTGGGGCGCATGGGCGTGATGGGCAGTGTGGCCTACCAGCGTCGCCCGTATCAGGAGTCCAACACGCTCTACGGTACCTATGACCTCAAGCCGAATCCGCTGGATCCAGCGCAGCAGCTCTACGTGCCGTACAGCGCCGGCGGGTTGATGGCGCGTGGCGATCGCAAGCGCAAGTCGGCCAATCTCTCGTTTCAGTGGGCGCCGAGCGACAACAGCGAAATCTACATCGACACCTTGTACATCGGTTACGACAACCGGCCACAGGTGAATTACTGGCTGCCATTTCCAGGGCTGGCGAACGCGGAAAATACCGAATCGGTGAGCGTGCGCCCCGGCAGCAACGTGCTCGATGGCCTGGTGGCACGCGATCTGCAGACGCTGTCCAGCACGCAGGCGCACAAGAACGCGTCGGACACCTACCAGGCCGCGCTGGGTGGGCGCTGGAGCGGGGAGCGCGTGAAGCTGAGCACCGAGCTGGCGTACACCTACAGCGATGCGAAGAATCGCGCATTCACGCTGGACATGGACACGCGTGCGCCGCTGCTGCACATGCGCTCAGGCGGTGGCGCGGCCGATACCTGGATCACCCAACGCGATGGCAGCCCGTATGACATCACTGCGCCAGGCAACTGGGTCTTGCGCCAGTACTACGACAGCTGGAACCGGCAGCGCGGCGAAGAATGGGCCTGGCGCGGCGATGCCACCTTCGACCTGGATGCCGGACCGCTGACCTCGCTGGAGGTGGGCGCGCGCGCCAGCCGGCGCACCGCGACCAATCATTCCGGCGACACCGGTGCGCGCGACAACATCACCGGCGCGCCGATCCTGCTGAGCGACGTGCCCGGGCTGGCATCGGTGACGCCAGGCAACATGCTCGACGGCACGCGCGCGTTCACCAGCGACCGCTGGGCCTCCGCCAACCAGGACGTGCTGCTGCAGCAAAGCGCACGCCTGCGGACGCTGATGGGCCAGTCGCCGGAAGCGCCGATGGAAAATCCGGCGTTGTTCTTTGATGACCGCGAAGATAACTACGCGGTGTATGCGCAGCTGAACTATGGTTTCTCGCTGGGGCCGGTGCCGGTGGATGGGCGGATCGGTGCCCGCGCGACGCGGCTGGATTCCAGCCTGGAGGGCAGCCAGTCGCTGGACGGTGTGCTGAGCCCGGTGAGCATCGATCGCCGCATCGACAAGGTGTTGCCCAACTACAGCGCCAACTTCACCTTGCACGAGAACCTGATCCTGCGCCTGGCCGGCAGCACCACCATTACGCGGCCGGAGTTTGCCGATCTGAACCCGCAGCTGGCGTTGTATCAGTCGACCGAATCGCTGCCCGCGCGCGGCAATGGCGGCAACCCGCAGCTGCGCCCGGTGGAGTCGCGCAATGCCGACCTGTCGCTGGAGTGGTACTTCCGCCCGGGATCGCTGCTGTCGCTGGCCGGCTTCCATCGGGACATTGACGGCTATATCCAGAACTACGCCGCCGATGAGGCGATCGAGGGCATCACCTATTCGATCAGCCGCCCGCGCAATACCGGGCAGGGCAGTTTGAAGGGCGTGGAGGTGGGCTACACGCAGTTCTATGACTTCTTGCCGGGCTGGTTGTCGGGCTTCGGAACCCAGCTCAACTACACCTATATTTCGGCCGAAGCCGACTCGCCCGAGGGCATCAGCCAGCCGCTGACCAATGTCTCCAAGAACGCCTACAACGCGATCTTGATGTACGAATATGCACGCTTCTCTGCGCGCGTAGCCTACAACTGGCGTGGCGATTATGCAGTGAGCTTCAACAGCTCCGGTGACCAGCCCGAGCAGATCAACCAGGGGCGCGAAAAGTGGCTGGATGTGGCGTTCAACTACGAGTTGAGCGAGCGGCTGACGGTGTTTGCCGAGGCGACCAATCTGCTGGGCACCACCACCGATAATTATTTTGGCCAACGTTGTGCGTTTCCGCGCGAAGTTGCATCGCCCGAGCGCACGTATTCGCTAGGCCTGCGCTTCCGCCTGTGACGCGCGCTCAACCGCGTGGCCGGTACGTTGGCGCCAAGCTCACCCGCTGCTGGGTAGCGTGGACGTGTAAAGGAGACCCCCATGACCCCTGATATCGACGCACAACTGAAAACACTGGCTGACGACCTTCCCGAGCTGCGGCGGCAGCACCCCGATGACTTCTGGGATGTGTTCCATGCACGCGCAGAGGCCATTACCGCTGCGGTGCAGAGCAAGGAGGATGCCGCGCAGGTGACCAAGCGCATCGACGACATGCTTGCGGCCAACCAACTTGGGCCGGCGGACCCTGGCGCTTAGCACCGATGGTGTAACGCGCATTCTTTGCGCAGATGAGTAATGGATACAGATCGCCGCTCTTACGGCGATCTGTATTTGCAGCGAGAGATGCAGGCAGAAACCAGCCAAGCGACGGTGCTCGCCTGACCGGCGCCAGGCTTAGAGCGGCTAACAAAACGTAGCGAGCAGCCGTCAGGCGAGTGCGGACGGCGCGGAGGAACCGGAGTGTACGGGGTACATGCCGATTCCGAGCACCGGCCACGCCCGCTTGGCGGCTGCGTAGTAATTTTGATAGCTGCTCTTACTCGCCGTGGATGCGTCCACTTTCGCCCGCGCGGTACAACGTGCCTGCGGGATCGACCGCAGCGCGATCCTGTTGTTGGGTCTTGGCCCGCTTGGCGGAGAGCGCATCCGCCAAGCGCGGCATCAGCCGGGTCACGGTGATATTTGCATTGGCCATCGCGCCCACCTTGACGTCGCGGCCGCCGTGTTCGGCCGCATGCAGGATGGCGTTGGCAACGCGCATCGGTTCGATCAGCGGCGGCGGTAGTTGCGGTTCTGCTTGCATGTAGTTGCGCGCATGCTGCGGATAAGGCGTGTCCACCGCGGTGGGTTGAATCAGCACCACCGACACCGGCTGTTTGGCCAGGCCTTCGATCTCGATGCGCAGGCTGTCGGTGAAGCCTTTTACCGCATGCTTGGATGCCGAATACATGCCTTGCCAGGGGACCACGGCCTCCGAGGCTTCGCTGCCGATGTTGATCAATGCGCCGCCGCTTGTTGCCAGGTGCGGGAGCGCGATGCGCGACCCATAGACCACGCCCCAGAAATTGATATCGAACATGCGCCGGCTGTCGTCATCGTCTACGTCCTGTAACAGGCCGAAGATCGCCACGCCTGCATTGTTGACCCAGGTGTCGATGCGGCCGAAGCGCGCGATTGCCGTGTCTGCGGCGTGTTGCAGCTGCGCCGGTTCGGTGACGTCGGCGACCACGGCGATGGCCTGGTGTCCCTGCGCGGTGAGCAGGTCGGCCACTTCCTGCAGCACACCAGCACTGCGCGCAACCAGGACGACACTGGCGCCTGCTTCGGCGGCGGCCAGCGCGGTACACAGGCCGATGCCGCTGGAGGCACCGGTGATGACAATGACCTGCTGGTCGAGAGGGCGATGCTTGGCCATGGCGTAGCTCCGTGGAAAGTCCTAGACGCTAGGCACGGGTTGCTCATTACGCGGTGAAGCCAGTCTCGAGCATCTTCACGTGCGTAGCGCGCAGCGGCAGGTGTGAAGTCTGCGCATGCGCCGGGGGCGCATGTGGAGTGCGATTCACGTGCTGCTGCGTGCACCGAGCTCAGCGTGCCAGGCATCACCGCAACAAGAGCAGACCGGCAATGACGATGCATTCGTCCACCACCGACCATGTTGGCCACGCAGCGCAGCGTCTGCGCGATGACGCTGCGGACGCGACAGCGGAGACCGAAGGACGGATTGCACAGGCACCGCAGCGCGATGTGCTCCCGGCCTTGCTGCGAGATGGCTATGCCTTTGTGTCCAGACACTGCGACGCGCTGGGCAGCGATGCGTTTCAGGCACGTCTGGCGCTGCAACAGGTGGTGTTCGCGCGCGGGCCGGATGCGCTCGCCACCTTCTATCACCCAGGCCGCTTCACCCGCGTTGGCGCGATGCCGCCGACCACGCTGCGCTTGTTGCAGGGACGCGGCAGCGTGCAGCAGCTCGATGGCGATGCGCACCTGCAGCGCAAGCGCCTGTTCCTGTCGGTGCTGACACCTGCCGAAACCTCGCGGCTGGTGGCGTGCTTCGAGGAGAAGTGGAGCCGGCAGGCAGACACCTGGGCGCGTAGCGCACACATCATCTTGCAGCAGGAAGCCGAACACGTGCTCTGCCGCGCCGCGTGCCGATGGGCGGGGCTGCCTCTGCGTGCGCAACAGAGCAGGCCACTTGCACGCGACCTAGGTGCGATGATCGATGGCGCGGGGGCGTTCGGGCCGCGTTGGGTGCGCGGATGGCGTGGCCGTCGCCGCGTGGAGCGTTGGGTGGCGCGTGCGGTTCGCAATGTGCGGCGTGCCGGGACAGCGCCCGAAGCCAGCATCGCAGCCACAGTCGCCTGGCATCGCAATGCGGACGGCGTGCTGTTGAGCGTGCCCACAGCGGTAACCGAGCTGATCAACCTGTTGCGCCCGATCGTGGCCGTGGCGCGCTGGATCAGCTTCTGCGCGCTTGCCCTGCATGAGCATCCGCCGCTGTGCCCGCGCCTGCGCGCCGGTGAGCCAGGTCTGTTGCAGAACACTGTGCAGGAAGTGCGCCGCTTCTATCCTTTTTTCCAGCTGATTGGCGGGCGGGTGCGCATGCCGTTCGTCTGGCGAGACCGGCATTTCAAGCAGGGCGACTGGATGATGGTGGATCTGTATGGCACCAATCATCATCCTGCGGTCTGGCGCGATCCCGAGCGTTTCGATCCCTCGCGTTTCGAGCACTGGAAAGGCAGCCGCTACGACTTCGTGGCGCAGGGCGGCGGCAGTGTCGAACGCGACCATCGCTGCCCCGGGGAAAATCCGAGCATCGCACTGCTGATGTCTGCGCTCAGCCTGCTGGCATCCAGCGATTACACGTTACCGCCGCAGGATCTGCGCTACCCATTGAATCGTTTTCCAACGCTGCCGCGCAGCGGTGTGGTGCTACGCGATTTTATTCCGCCGGTGTCGGTAGGCGGCGTTGTCCAGAGTGCGTGAGGGGGTGTTGCGCCGCAACAGCCTTTCTTCGCCATGTCTCGACATGCGCTCGACGAGCGAGTCACGCCGCGCGGGCCAGCATCCTTGCACCACATCCCTTTGGAGAACTGCCCATGAAAACTGCATCCCCACTCCTGGCCGGCCTGGCATTGTCGCTTGGACTTGCGATGAGCGCGCAGGCACAGACCGCTACCCAGCCCGGCAGTAACACGGCACCTAAAAGTGCAACCAGCGCCGCGCCCAGCGAAGACGAGCAGGAAGCACTAGGGATGCTCAGCGCGATCAATACCAGTGAGATCAACGCGGCCAATCTGGCGCTGCAGAAGCAGGCCACCGGCGGGGTGCGTGATTACGCCACGCGCATGATCAAGGAGCACACCGAGAACAATCAGAAGATCGCCAAGTGGTCGCCGGATACCTCTGCGATGGGTGCCAAGCTGCAAATGACCAAGGGCAAGGCAGAGCTGAGCAAACTGCAAAAGCTCGAGGGCGACCAATTCCAGGCCGCCTACATCAAGGCGATGGTCAAGGACCACACCGACGCACTGGAAGCACTGGATAAGAAACTGATCCCGGCAGCGCAAAACCCGCAGGTGGCCGAGCACCTGAAGACCACGCGCCATCACGTGGCCGACCATCTCGCCGCCGCCAAGGCCCTGCAAACCACCACCAAGAATGCCGGGGTGCAGTAAGCCATGAGCCTGACCCCGACCAACCCGGTGGCCGCCGATGCGCAGGGCACACACATCGTGCGGAGCATGACCATCCGTGCCGAGCCGCATCAGATCCTGGATGCGTGGTGCGATGCCACGGTGCAGCAGCGCTTGCTCGAGGGCGCCGCCGTGTTGGTCGATGGGGACGGCCATGCGTCCGAATGGGAATTGCGCGCGCCGCTACAGCAACAGTTGCGCGTGCAGCTGCGCCGCGCCGAGTCGCGGTTGGGGGAATCGGTGCGCTACATCGCCGAGGGCGAGCATGGCCTGCAGGTCGATGTCCTGCTGCAGTTGCGGCCCGCACGTGGGCGTGATGCCAGCGAGGTCACCGCCACACTGCATTACGCGGTCGAAGGCGTGATCGCGCAGCTATTCACCAAGCTCGTGAATCCAGCGCCCTACGTGCTGCTGGGCAAGACATTGCGGCGGCTGCGCGCATGGCTGGAGGCAGGGGAGATTCCGACCCTGGCGCACACGCCGGCGGCACGTGGCGACAGACATTCCCAGGCAACAGGAGAACAGGTGTGAGAGCACTGTGCTGGAACGGCGTCAACGACCTGCGCGTGGAAACGGTGCCCGATCCGGTGCTGGTCAATCCACGCGATGTCATCCTGAAGGTGGGCTTGAGCACCACCTGCGGTTCGGATCTGCACTTCATCGACGGCTATCTGCCCACCATGCGCGAGGGCGATATCATCGGCCATGAGTTCATGGGCACGGTGGTGGAAGTGGGGCCGGCAGTGAAGAACGTGCGGGTGGGGCAACGCGTGGTGGTGCCCTCGTTTATTTCGTGCGGCGGTTGCTGGCATTGCGAGCGCAAGGAATATTCCCTGTGCGACAACACCAACCCGCACTGGGAAATGCAGGAGCCGCTGCTAGGCCACCCCACCGCCGGTATTTACGGCTATACGCATGCCTTTGGCGGCTACGCCGGTTCGCATGCCACCTATATCCGGGTGCCGCATGCTGACGTTGGTTGCTTCGAAGTGCCGGACGAGGTGTCCGATGAGGACGCCTTATTTTTGTCCGATGCCGGGCCGACCGGCTTCATGGGTGCGGACTTTTGCAACATCCAGCCGGGCGATACGGTGGCGGTGTGGGGCTGTGGCGGCGTCGGCCTGATGGCGCAGCAGAGTGCACGCATTCTCGGGGCAGAGCGGGTGATTGCGATCGATCGCCTGCCCGAGCGCCTGGCCATGGCGCGCGATGTGCTGGGTGTGGAGGTCATCGACTATTCGGCTGTCGACAGCGTGGTGGATGTGCTGCGCGAGATGACCGGCGGGCGCGGGCCAGACGCCTGCATCGATGCGGTCGGCATGGAGGCCCATGGCACCGGCATGGGGCATGCCTATGACCGCGTGAAGCAGGCGCTGCATCTGCATACCGACCGCGGCCAGGCGTTGCGCGAGGCGATCCTGGCCTGCCGCAAGGGCGGCATCCTGTCCGTGCTGGGCGTGTATGGGCTGATGGATAAATTCCCGCTCGGCGCGGTCATGAATAAGGGGCTGACCGTGCGCACCGCACAACAGCATGGGCAGTTGTATGTGCCCAGATTGCTTGACCTGGCCCGCGCAGGCCGGCTCAAATCGAGCTTCCTGATGACCCACAAGATGCCGCTGGAAGAGGCCGCACGCGGCTATGAGATGTTCAAGCACAAGCACGAAGGGTGCGTGCGCGCGGCGTTTGTTCCGTAAGTTGCTCAGTGATTGATAGCATTCCGTTGTTTACTGCGCAGTTGCCTCGGCATCCACCACGCCTGGGATCGGCTTCGCTTCGGGGAAGTGGCGGTGCAGGGCATCCACGCCATGCTGCGGTTTTGCGAGCTCGGTGAGGTCCTTGCGATCGGCACGACGCTCGGCCGTAGAAATGGTCACCGCCTTGTCGCGCTGCTCGATCAATTGCTGCTGGATCTCGCCAGCGCGGCTGAATGACCACGCCAGCATCGGTTCGCCCAGCGGCAGCGTGTCGCCCGGTGCGGTGCCCTTGCGCGAATGCCAGGTGTGCCAGGTCTTGCCGTAGCTGTTCATCTTGCTGCGCATCAGTTCCTTTTCGGCAACCAGCGGCAGATTGGGTGCAGAGAGCTGGCCGGACAGGATCTCGCCATTGTGCGGATGCCAGAGCGCGCGTTCCTGCGCGGGCAGTTGCGCAAACAGGCTTTCGGAGATGATGTACTCGATGCCGGTGAGATTGGCCTCGGCCGTATTGCCATCGTAGAGCGCACACTGCGCCAGATCCTGGTTGACCTGGTGGCAGTAGTGATGCGCTTCCATCTGTTGCTCCGGCGCATCCTTCATTGGGTGAAAGCCCACCAGGTAGATATCGAGTTTGCCCACCGGCCCATTGGATTGCAGCACCTTGGCGCCGGCTTCGAGGACATTGGTCTTGGTGGTTTCTTCCGCGCCCGGCGGTGTGACCGGCGGTGGAATGCGCGAGCACGCGGCGCAAAACGCCAGCGGCAGCAACAAGAGGGACGGTCGCATGCGGTCTCCTTCGATACAGGGGTTGCCAAGGCTAAGGATGCGAGGGGTTCGCTGCGCGTGAGTGCGCACCGGTGCACACGCGCAGCTTCACCTCGCTTGAGCATCGGGTTAATGCGTTAGACGCGATGCTCTTGATCCACGCCAGCGGCCGCTCGCCCATGCCCACTACTCAACGTACGATTGCCACCTACAACGTCAATGGCATCGCCAGCCGCCTGCCGCACCTGCTGCAATGGCTGCAACGCGAGCAGCCGGATATCGTGGGGCTGCAGGAATTGAAATCCACGCAGGAGGCATTTCCGGAGCAGGCGATCCGCGATGCGGGCTACGGGGTGATCTGGCAAGGCCAGCGGTCGTGGAACGGCGTGGCACTGCTGGCGCGCGGCGCCGAGCCGGTAGAGATCCGGCGCGGCCTGCCGTGGGATCCGGCGGACACGCAGAGCCGCTATCTGGAGGCCGCCATCCATGGGGTGATCGTGGGTTGCCTGTATCTACCGAATGGCAACCCGCAACCCGGGCCAAAGTTCGACTACAAATTGAAGTGGTTCCAGCGCCTGCTTCGGCATGCGGCCACGCTGGTGGCGCTGCCACATCCGGTTGCGTTGATCGGCGACTTCAATGTGGTGCCCACCGATGCGCACATCTACGACCCCAAGGGGTGGCGCAAGGACGCATTGCTGCAGCCGGAGAGCCGCGCCGCGTACGCGCAGTTGCTGGCGCAGGGCTGGACCGACAGCCTGCAGGCCATCCACGGCGATGCACCGGTCTACACGTTCTGGGACTACTTTCGTCAGCACTTCGCGCGTGACCGCGGGCTGCGCATCGATCATCTCTTGCTCAACCGCACGTTGGCGGCGGGGCTACGCGATGCCGGGGTGGACAAGTGGGTGCGTGCGCTGGAGAAGGCCAGCGATCATGCGCCGACCTGGATCACGGTGGATGTGCCAGATACCGATGCAGTGCCAGCAGCTGCGGCCGGGCCTGCACGCAAGCGCCCCAACGTGAAGGAGGCTGCGGCAAATGCGGGCGAGAAGAAGCCGTCTGCGACGAAGAAGGCAGTAAAGAACGCAGCGAAGACCACTGCGGTCACCAAGACAGCTGCAAGGAAGTGTGCCACCAAGAAGACAACAGCCAAAAAGGCATCGGCAAACACCGCATCGGCTGCACCTACAGGCAGGAAGGCAACACCCACGACGACGCGTAAGACCAGCAAACGCCCCACGTCTTAAGCGCGACCACCCAGCCGCTTCAACTTGATCCGCTGCAACACATAGCCGGTGATGCCGGTCGCCAGAATCAGTGCATTGCTCACGATAAACACCGCATTGCCAACCAGCGCGCTATAGAGAATAAACAGCAGCGAGGCGGTGATCTGCCCGATGAAGAGCCAGCGCGATACGCCCTGGATCTGGTCCGACCGCCATTGTTTGTAGATCTGGCGGATGAGGGTGGCAATGAGGACGGCGCTGGCGAGCCAGCCGACGAGATCGACAAATTGCATGCGCGAAGCGAGTGAGGGGACGCGGCAACTGTGCCGGCGTGGATGTGGGCGGGGCGTTCGAGCAGGGTCAAGCACACGTGGCGTTGCGCGGCGCCCCATGGCCACGCGGTACCCGGCATGCGAGCGGCCGGGTATCCTAGCCAGGTCATCCATCGATCGGCCCTTCCTGCTCATGATCAGCTACGCCGAGGCCCTTGCGATTGTGCAGCAGCAGGTGGCACCGCTTGCGGGCGAATGGGTGAGCAGTACAGAGGCCGAAGGCCGCATCCTGGCGCAGCACGTGTCGAGCCCGGATGCGTTGCCGCCATTCGACAACAGCGCGATGGACGGCGTGGCGCTGGCCACTGCCGGCAACGGTGCGCGCGCCGGCAGCGACTATGTGATTGCCGGGACAGTCGCTGCCGGTGAAGTGCCTGCGACCGCTGACGGTGCTGCGTGGGAAATCATGACCGGCGCCGCGTTGCCGGCGGGCGCCGATGCCGTGGTGCCGATCGAGCAACTCGAGATCCTGGCACAACATGCCGATCGCCCCAGCCTGATCCGCCTGCGTGCCGACGTGCGTGCGGGGCAGCACATCCGGCGCCGTGGCGAGGACGTGGCGGTCCACGACCGCGTGATCGAAGCCGGCACGCTGTTGCGTGGCGCGCATGCGATGGTGCTGGCCGCGCTGGGCTGCGCGCGCGTGCCAGTGATGCGCCAGCCGCGCGTGGCGCTGATCGCCACCGGACGCGAGCTGGTGACCAACCCGGAGCAGCCCTTGTTGCCCGGGCAGATTCGCGATGGCACCAGCCACTATCTGCTCAGCCAGTTGCGTGCGGCCGGTGCGCGGGTGGTGTGGCAGGCCCAGGTGGGCGACGACGCGGTGGCCTTCGATGCGGCGCTGGCACAGGCGCGCCAGGCGGGCGCGGATGTGATCCTGAGCACCGGCGCGGTGTCGCGTGGGCGCTACGACTTTGTTCCCGATGCGCTGGCCCGGCACAACGCACAACGTCTGTTCCACAAGGTCGCGGTGCGGCCGGGCAAGCCGGTGCTGCTGGCACGCCTGCCGGATGGCGTGCTGTATGTGGGCCTGCCCGGTAACCCAATGGCGAGCGCGGCAGGACTACGCTTTTTTGTCGAGCCCGCGTTGCGAGGCTTGCTTGGCATGCCGCACGAACACGGCCTGCCAGTTGCCTTGCACGCACCGCTGCCGGCGCGGCCGGTATGGCGCCAGCATCTGCGTGCGCAGCTGACTTGCTCGACCGCGGGCGTGCTCAGCGTGCACGTGTTGCCGCAGCAGGAATCCTTTCGCGTGGCGCCGTTGCTGCAGGCCAATGTCTGGGCAGTGGTGGAGCCGCAGCCGGACGGTGCTGCACCCAGCACGGTGGCGCAGGTGTACGGCCTGGGCCATCTGCAACCGGCTGCGCCGGTATTCGTGCCATGAAGGTCTTTGAGCAATCTGCGCAATGGCCTGCAACAGGCACGCCTGCATGACAACGACACCCGCAGTCATCGCATGGACCGGTGTGGTGCTGGCGGGCGGGCGTTCCTCGCGCATGGGCCAGGACAAGGCGCTGTTGCCGTGGCATGGCCGCCCCTTGCTTGCGCAGATGCAGGCGTTGCTGCTGCAAGCCGGCGCGCAGCAGGTGCTGGTCAGCGGCAACTACCCGCAGTTTGCCGGCATTGCCGATGCCCGGGCCGACCTCGGGCCGCTGGGCGGCCTGGCCAGCGTGATTGATGGCGTTGCCGATGGCACCACCTTGCTGGTGGTGCCGGTCGACATGCCGTTGCTGTCTAGTGCACTGCTGGCACGCCTGTTGGCACCGCCGGATGCACGCTGCGCCACCTTCGAAGACGAGATGCTGCCGATGCGCGTGCAGGTGGACGCACAGCTCCGCGCTGTCCTGGCGCAGTTGCTGGAGGCGCCGGCAGCGTCACGTGCGCTGCGCGCCTTGCAGCAATCACTGCAGTGCCATCGCGTGGCCGTCACCGCCACAGAACGTGCCGCGTTCGTCAATTGCAATACGCCCGCGCAGTGGACTCAGCTCATCCATGAAAATCCAGATTGAAGGTCAGCACCTGCGGTTCCGTATCGACGAGGCCGAACTGGCCGCGTTGCTGGATGGGCGCAGCATCGACAACCTGAGCCGGCTGCCAAGCGGGCAGGGCGCGCGATTGGTGCGCCATAGCGTCAGCCTCACCGGCGGGCACGCCAGCTGCAATTGCGCCACCGACCACTGGCAGCTGTCGCTCCCGCGCGATGCGCTGGAAGAGCATGCGCGGCGCTTGCCCAGCCGCGATGGGCTGACCTTCACCTTCGATGCGGGCGCCGGGCATGCCGAACACATGACCTTGCAGGTGACCTTCGATGTGGACGTGCGCGACAGTGCGCGCAAGCGCTTGCCCAAGAGCTGACGCGGTAACACCGCTGCCGCGCAGTCAGTCGCCGCTTGGCGGCTCCGCAACCACGCCCGGCACCTGATCGCAGGCCAGCCCCTGCACCTGCAGCGCATCGGCGATGCGCTGCGCGTGCGCCGCCTCGAATCCCGCACCGCCGCGCAGCGCAACTACATGCAGGCCGTCGCCAGCCAGCTGTAGCAACAGGGCCTGCTGCTCGGCCACATCGGCTGGCAATACGCGGCGTGATGCATCGCGCCGTGCCAGTTCCACCACCGCCTCCGGCACGTCGTGCGCCACCAGCAATACATCGGCCAGGTTCATCGCGCGCAGTGCCTTGAGCGTGAGCAGGCCGGGATCGCCCGGGCCGGTGCCGACCAATTGCACGCTGCCACGCGCGGGAACCGCGTCGGCATCCTCCAGCGCCTGGCGAAAGGCCGCATCGGCGGCGGCGGTGTCGCCGCCTTGCAGGAGCAGCGGCACCGGCCCGTCGATCACGCGATCGAACCAGCGGCGGCGGCGATTCATGTCAGGGAACTGGCTGCGAATGCGCTCGCGGTAGTGCGCGAACAAGCCGGCGAAGGTGCCGACGGAGGCATCGAGCTCACGTTCCAGCCGCTCACGCAGCCGTCGCGCCAGCATCGGTGCCGCGCCTGCGGAGGAGATCGCAATCACCAACGGGTCGCGGTCGACGATGGCCGGCACTTGATACGTGGACAGCTCCGCATCGTCGACCACGTTGACCAGCCGCTGGCGCGCACCCGCGGCGGCGGCCACTTGCTGGTTCAACGCAGTGTCGTCGGTGGCGGCCACCACCAGCCACACGTCATCGATCCACGCCGCATCGAAACTGCCGCGCAGCTGTTCAAAACGCCCGGCCTGCATCAACACATCCAGTTCCGGCGACAGCGCATGCGCGTAGAGCCGGATATGGGCACCGGCCTTGAGCAGGGCCAGCACCTTGCGGGTGGCGACCTCGCCACCGCCGATCACCAGCACTGCGCGCGCCTGCAAGTTTGCGAACAACGGGAACAACGGCATCAGGCTGGCTCCGGGAAAAGATGGCTCGCACCGGCAGCATGTTGCATGGCACCATCGGGCCACGTCCACGCCTCGCCGCCGCCAATGCGTGTTTTGCTGGTCAACGATACCGAAAAGCCCATTGGCGAACTGCGCCAGGCCTTGTCGCGCGCCGGGTATACGGTGCTCGACGATGTGGCATCGGTCAGCGCCTTGCTGCACGCAGTGCAGAGCCAGCAGCCGGATGTGGTGGTGATCGATGTGGATTCGCCCTCGCGCGACACGCTGGAACAGTTGTCGATGCTGCATGCGCATGCGCCGCGGCCGGTGGTGATGTTTTCCGGCGATGGCGACGATGCGTTGATCCATGCCGCCGTCGGCGCGGGTGTTACCGCCTACGTGGTGGATGGGCTGGCGCCGGCGCGGCTGGCGCCGATCGTGCAGGTGGCGCTGGCCCGGTTTGCGCACGAAAACAGCATGCGCAAACGTCTGGACGAAGTGCAGCAAGCCTTGCAGGACCGCAAGCAGATCGACCGCGCCAAGGGCTTGCTGATGGAAAAACGCGGACTGAGCGAAGCCGATGCGTACGCCGCGCTGCGCCAGCAGGCGATGAAGCAGGGCGTCAAGCTGGCGGAGGTGGCGCGCCGCATCGTCGCCATGGCCGATCTGTTGGGATGACTACATGAGCCAAGCCGAACTTCCCGTGCTGCGCGTGGCCTATATGCCGCTGATCGACTCCGCGCCGCTGGTGGCGGCCAGCCGGCTGGGGCTGGACCACGCGTACGGCCTGCAACTGCAGCTGCGCCGGCAGGCCTCGTGGGCCGGCGTGCGCGACCGCCTGCTGGCCGGCGAAGTGGACGCTGCCCACACGCTGGCCAGCCTGGTGTATGCGATCGACCTGGGTGTTGGTGGCCCGCAATGTCCGATGGCATTGTTGATGACGCTCAACCACAACGGCCAGGCAATCACCCTGGCGCCGGCGCTGGCACAGGCCGTGGCGGCAGGGCAACCGTTGCCGCAGGTGTTGGCTGAAGTGGGCCGCCGGGTGGTGTTCGCGCAGACCTTTCCCACCGGCACGCACGCGCTGTGGCTGTACTACTGGTTGGCTGCCTGCGGCGTGGACCCGATGCGCGATGTGGATGTAGTGAGCATCCCGCCACCGCAGATGCCCGAGGCGCTGGCCAGCGGGTTGGTGGACGGCTACTGCTCCGGCGAGCCGTGGGCCGCCGTGGCCGAGGCGCAGGGCAGCGGGCAGCGGGTGATCCGCAGCGGCGAGCTCTGGCCCGAGCATCCAGAAAAAGTGCTGGCGTGCCGGCGCGAGTTCGCCGCGCTGCAGCCGGAACTGAGCGAACGCCTGACCGCCTGCGTACTGGAGGCGTGCCGCTGGCTGGATGCCGCGCCGGCCAATCGCGCGCAGTGCGCACAGTGGCTGGCCGACCCTGACTGCATCGGCGTGCCGGCCGCACATCTGGCCGCATGCCTGGATGCCGACGCGGCAACGGTGTCGGTGGACCCCAGTGCGCTGGCCTTCCATCGCGGTGGCGCGGTGAACATGCCGTGGCTGTCGGATGGCGAGTGGTTCCTGGAGCAATTCCAGCGTTGGGGCTGGCACACGCTGCAAGCGGCCGACCTAACGCGCCTGCACGACATCCATCGTTTGGACAACTATCGCCGTGCTGCACAGCGTGCCGGCGTCACCGCGCCCGACGCGGACAGGCGCATCAACCGCCTGTTCGATACACCGGCCGCCTGAGCGCGCAGCGGGACCGCGACGCACACAGTTGGTGCATCGCCGCACGAAAGCCGGGCATTGGCTCCGCTGTGGCTCTGGGTCCCGCTGGCATGGCGTCTACTGCGAGGCCGCTGAAATACCTACGTTTCAAGCACTTGCACGCGGTGATCGCGGAGTGCAAAAGTTGGCACGTTGATTGCGTAGCACCACGTGTGGGTGCAACGGCGCACTCGCCACAACACGAACACGATGCAGCGGGTCAACGGCGATCCGCGCGCATCCAGGACAACGGCGTCCTTCCGGTTTACCGGAGGGGCGCCGTTTTTTTTTGGCCATCGCATTCGGAGATGCCTCTATGCAGCGTTCGTTCTGGCGATCTGGGCACACGCCCACCTTGTTCGCATCCTTCCTGTATTTCGACCTGAGTTTCATGGTGTGGTACCTGCTCGGTCCGCTGCAGGTGCCGATCGCGCAGGCGCTGGGATTGGACACGCAACAGCGCGCCTTGATGGTGGCGGTGCCCATCCTGTGCGGCGCGGTGTTGCGCCTGGTGCTGGGCATGCTGGCCGACCGTATCGGCGCCAAGCGCGCCGGCGTGGTGGCGCAGCTGGCGGTGATCGCCTCGTTGTTTGGTGCCTGGCAACTCGGCGTGCACAGCATGGGCCAGGTGCTGCTGCTGGGCGTGCTGCTCGGCATCGCCGGCGCCTCGTTTGCTGTGGCGCTGCCGCTGGCATCGCGCTGGTATCCGCCGGAACACCAGGGCACGGCGATGGGCATTGCCGGCGCCGGCAACTCCGGCACGGTGCTGGCGGCCTTGTTCGCACCGATGCTGGCGCTGGCATTCGGCTACCAGAACGTGTTCGGGCTGGCGTGCATTCCGCTGGTGCTGACGCTGCTCGTGTTTGTGTTGATTGCCCGCGAAGCGCCCACACCGGTTGCGCGCAAGCGCTGGGCCGACTACGGCCGCGTGCTGGTTGGCAATCGCGACGCGTGGCGGTTCATGTTCTTCTATTCGGTGACCTTTGGCGGCTTCTCCGGGTTTGCCAGCGCGTTGCCGGGTTACTTCCACGACCAGTTCGGTTTCGATGCGCGCACCGCGGGCTGGGCCACGGCCGCCTGCGTGCTGGCCGGCTCGGTGATGCGCCCGCTCGGGGGTGTCATCGCCGACCGCGTTGGCGGCACGCGCGCCTTGCTGGCGGTGTACTTGCTGGTCGCCACCTTGGTCGGCATCGCCGGCTTTGGCGCAGGTGGGGCCACGATCACCTTGGGGCTGTTCGTGCTCACGCTGCTGTGCCTGGGTGCCGGCAATGGCGCGGTGTTCCAGCTGGTGCCGCAGCGCTTCGGCCAGGACATCGGGGTGATGACCGGCCTGATCGGCATGGCCGGCGGCATTGGCGGCTTTGCATTGGCCGCGGGGCTGGGCGTGCTCAAGCAGCACACCGGCAGCTATGCCATCGGCATGTGGTTGTTCGCGGCGTTCGCCCTGGGTGGCTGGGCGCTGCTGGCCGGCGTCAAGACCCAATGGCGCAGCGAATGGTCCACCGCCGGCGCGGCGCGGGTCTGACATGTCGACAGGAATCCAGGCAATGAAGCAACCCAGACTCGTCGTCATCGGCAACGGCATGGCCGGCATCCGTACCGTGGAGGAACTGCTCAAGCTGATGCCGGGCATGTACCACATCACCGTGTTCGGGGCCGAGCCGCATCCCAACTACAACCGCATCCTGCTCTCGCCGGTGCTGGCCGGCGAACAGGAGTTCGACGACATCGTGCTCAACCCCCTGCAGTGGTACCGCGACAACGGCATCCATTTGCACTTGAACAAGGAAGTCACCCGCATCGACCGCGTGCGTCGCCGCGTGATCGCCGCCGATGGCACCGAGGCGGAATACGACCGGCTGCTGATCGCCACCGGCTCGGTGCCGTTCGTGCTGCCGATTCCCGGCAACGACCTGAAAGGGGTCATCGGCTACCGCGATATCCAGGACACGCGCACCATGATCGACACCGCGCGCACTCGCCAACACGCGGTGGTGATCGGTGGCGGCCTGCTGGGCCTGGAAGCGGCCAACGGGCTGAAAGTGCGCGGCATGGAGGTCACCGTGGTGCACCTGGCCGGCTGGTTGCTGGAACGCCAGCTCGACCCGGTGGCCGGCAACCTGCTGCAGCAGGCCTTGCGCGCACGCGGGCTGGAGTTCCGCTTGAACACCGCCACCAGCGCGCTGCTCGGCAACGCGCAGGGCGAGGTGATCGGGGTGCGGTTTGCCGATGGCAGCGAGATCCCGGCCGACCTGGTGGTGATGGCCGCCGGCATCCGCCCGAACACGCGGCTGGCCGAAGAAGCCGGCATCCATTGTTCGCGTGGCATCGTGGTCAACGACAGCCTGCAAAGCTTCGACCCGCGCGTGTATGCGGTGGGCGAGTGCGCCAACCATCGCGGCATTGCGTACGGCCTGGTGGCGCCGTTGTTCGAGCAGGCCAAGGTGTGCGCGAACCATCTGGCGCAGTTCGGCATCGGCATCTATCGCGGTTCGGTGGCATCGACCAAGCTCAAGGTCACCGGCATCGACCTGTTTTCTGCGGGCGATTTCATGGGCGGCGATGGCTGCGAGGAAATCGTGCTGTCCGACCCGGCCGGCGGCGTCTACAAGAAATTGGTGATCCGCGACGACGTGCTGGTGGGGGCGTGCTTGTATGGCGACACCAGCGATGGTGGCTGGTATTTCAAGTTGCTCAAGGACGGCACGCCGATCCAGGCGCAGCGCGACCAGCTGATCTTCGGTGAAAGCGCACTGGGCGATTCGGGCACCGGTGGCCAGGACCGCGCCAGCGCCATGTCCGACAGCGACGAAGTCTGCGGTTGCAATGGCGTGTGCAAGGGCACCATCGTCAAGGCGATCAGCGAGCAGGGCCTGTTCACCGTAGACGAGGTGAAGAAGCACACCAAGGCGGCGAGTTCGTGTGGCTCGTGCACTGGGCTGGTGGAGCAGATCCTGATGAACTGCCTGGGCTCCAACTTCCAGGAAACCCCGAAAACAAAGGCGGTTTGCGCATGTACCGACCTGAGCCATGGCGAGGTGCGGCGTGCCATTCGCGAGCACAAACTGCTGACCCATGCGCAGGCCTATGCCTTCATGGAATGGCGCACACCCAACGGCTGTGCCACCTGCCGGCCGGCGATCAACTACTACATGTTGTCGACCTGGCCGCATGAAGCCATCGACGACCCGCAGTCGCGCTTCATCAACGAACGTGCGCACGCCAACATCCAGAAAGACGGCACGTTCTCGGTGATTCCGCAGATGAAGGGCGGGGTGACCAATGCCAGCGAACTGCGCCGGATCGCTGATGTCGCCGACAAATACGCGGTGCCGATGGTCAAGGTGACCGGTGGCCAGCGCATCGATCTGCTCGGGGTCAAGAAGGAAGACCTGGTGGATGTATGGCGCGACCTGGGCATGCAGTCCGGGCATGCGTACGGCAAGTCGATCCGCACCGTGAAGACCTGCGTGGGCAGCGAGTTCTGCCGCTTCGGCACGCAGAACAGCACGCAGATGGGCATCGATCTGGAAACCATGCTCGCCAACATGTGGAGCCCGCACAAGGTGAAGCTGGCGGTGTCTGGCTGCCCGCGCAATTGCGCCGAATCCGGCATCAAGGACGTGGGCATCATCGCGGTGGATTCGGGCTGGGAACTGCATGTTGGCGGTAACGGCGGCATCAAGACCGAGGTGGCGCGCTTCCTGGTCAAGGTGACCACTGCCGAAGAGGTGCGCGAATACACCGGCGCGTTCCTGCAGCTCTACCGCGAACAGGCCTATTACCTGGATCGCACCGTGCACTACATCGCGCGCGTGGGGCTGGACTACATCCGCGCGCAGGTGGTGGACGATGCCGCCAACCGGCGCGCGCTCTACGAGCGCCTGCTGTATTCGCTCGAAGGCCTGGTCGACCCGTGGAAGGCCCGCATCGCCGGCGAACGCCGCCAGGAATACCAACCGCTGCGCATCGCCGCGCCAGCCGCCACGGTGGAGGAATGAGCATGGCCGAGAACCCCTGGGTGCGTGTGTGTCCGCTGCAGGACCTGCCCGAACTGGGTGCGCGCGTGCTCGACGTGGAGGGCCTGCCGCCGATTGCGATCTTCCGCACCGCCAGCGATCAGGTATTTGCCTTGCGCGACCGCTGCCCGCACAAGGGCGGGCCGTTGTCGCAGGGCATCGTCGCCGGAGAGACCGTGACGTGCCCGCTGCATGGTTGGGCGATTGCCTTGCAGAGCGGCCAGGCCTGCGCACCGGATGTGGGTTGCGCACCGCGCTATCCGGTGAAGGTGGAGGCCGGTGCGGTGTGGATCGTGCTGCAGCCGGTGCTGCAGGCCGACGCCGTTGCCGAGCCGGCCGCATGAGCGATGGCCTGCTGACGGCGCTCGGTGGTGAGGCGCAGCCGCTCGCGTCCTCGCCGATGCATCGCACCACGCGCTCCACCTGCTGCTACTGCGGGGTTGGCTGCGGCGTGTTGATCCACAGCACGCACGATGACGCCGGCGAGCGCATCGTCGGCATCGAAGGTGACCCGCTGCATCCGGCCAATCACGGGCGCCTGTGCAGCAAGGGCCTGGCATTGCCGCAGACCGCGGCCAGCCAGCAGGGCCGCCTGCTGGCGCCGGAGTTGCGACGCCACCGCGACGCACCGCGCACGGCGGTGAGCTGGGACCAGGCCTTGAGTCACGTCACCGGCAAACTGGCTGCAATCATCGACCAGCACGGCCCGGATGCAGTGGCGTTCTATGTCTCCGGGCAGCTACTCACCGAGGACTATTACGTCTTTAACAAGCTCGCCAAGGGGCTGTTGGGCACCAACAACATCGACACCAACTCGCGCCTGTGCATGTCCAGCGCGGTCACCGGCTACAAGCTCGCCCTCGGTGCCGATGGCCCGCCCACCTGCTATGAGGATCTGGAGCTGGCGCAGACGGTGCTGTTTGCCGGCAGCAACATGGCCTACGCGCATCCGGTGCTGTTCCGCCGGCTGGAAGACGCACGCGCGCGCAACCCCGAGATTCGCTGGATCGTGATCGATCCCCGTCGTACCGACACCGCGGCCATGGCCGACCTGCACCTGGCCATCGAACCCGGCACTGACGTCGCATTGTTCAACGGCATGCTGCATCACCTGATCTGGGAGGGTCTGGTGGATGCGCATTTCGTTGCGGCGCAGACCGAAGACTTCGATGCCCTCAAGCACATGCTGCGCGAATACACACCGCGCATGAGCGCCGAGATCTGCGGAATCTCGCATGAGCACCTGGTGCAGGCGGCCGAGTGGTTCGGGCGCAGCCCGGCCGCGTTGTCGTTGTATTGCATGGGCTTGAACCAGTCGGCGCATGGCACCGACAAGAACCTGGCGCTGATCAACCTGCACCTGGCCACCGGCCAGATCGGCAAGCCGGGCGCGGGGCCGTTTTCGTTGACCGGCCAGCCCAATGCGATGGGCGGGCGCGAAGTGGGCGGCATGGCAACGATGCTGGCCGCGCACCGCGAGATCGGCAATGCGCAGGAGCGCGCGGAAGTGGAACGCGCCTGGGGCGTGCCGGCCGGGCGCATCAGCGCCACGCCGGGCGCACCGGCGGTGCAATTGTTCGAGCGCCTGCGCGCGGGCACGCTCAAGGCGGTGTGGATCGTGTGCACGAACCCCGTGCATTCGATGCCTGACATCGATGGCGTGCGCGCGGCGCTGGAGCAGGCCGAACTGGTGATCGTGCAGGACGCGTTCTCCGGCACCGACACCGTGCCTTATGCCGATGTGTTGCTGCCGGCCGCCAGCTGGGGCGAGAAGGACGGCACCGTGACCAACTCAGAGCGCTGCATCACCCGCGTGCGCAAGGCAGTGGAACCGCCCGGCCAGGCGCGCGCGGACTGGTGGATTGCGCGCGAGGTGGCACGCCGGCTGGAAGCGCGCCTGGCCCCGCAGAAGGGCGCCGGCCTGTTCGCGTTCGACACGCCGGCGCAGATCTTCGATGAGCACCGCGCGTTGACGGTAGGGCGCGACCTGGATATCGGCGGCCTGGATCATGCCGTGCTGGATGCACGCGGGCCGCAGCAGTGGCCATTCCCGGCGGGTGCCACGCAAGGCCAAGCGCGACGCTACACCGATGGCGTGTTTGCAACCCCCAACGGACGTGCGCGCTTCCATGCCACGCCGTACCGCAAGGTTGCCGAGCCCACCTCGGCACGCTTTCCGATGCGCTTGCTGACCGGCCGCTTGCGCGATCAGTGGCATGGCATGTCACGCAGTGGTCGCGTGCCCGGTGCGTTTGCGCATAGCCCCGAACCGGCATTGCGCATGCATCCGGACGATGCCGTGCGCCGTGGCCTGCAAGCGGGCGAACTGGTGCGTGTGGCCAGCAAGCGCGGCGCGCTGGTGCTGCCGTTGGAACTGTCCGACGAGTTGCGTTCGGGCACGGTGTTTGCGGCCATGCACTGGAGCGCGCAGACGCTGGCTAGCGGCGGCATCAACGAAGTCAGCACGCCGGCCGTGGATACACGCTCGCAGCAGCCCGAGCTCAAGCACGCCGCCGTGCGTGTGGAAAAGGCCGCGTTCGGCTGGCATCTGCTGGCGGCACGCCGCGGCGATGCGCTGGCCCTGCAGCAAGCCTTGCAGCCGTTGCTGCGCGATTGCGGCTATGCCGGCCTGCGCCTGCATGCCGAGCCGGGCGGCGATGCGGGCGGGCAGTGGGCGGTGTTGCATGCGGCCTGCGAGCGCGCGCCGTCAGCGGAGTGGATCGATCGGTTGGTGGCTGCGTTGCAGTTACCGGCCGGTGCCGACGTGCTCGAATACCGCGACCTGCGCCGCGGGCTGATGCGCCGTGTGGGCTGGCGGCTGCAGGACGGGCACAGCCATATCGATGGCGTGCTGCTCACTGCGGCGCAACCCAGCGCGGCCAATCAGTCGCTGCTGGACACGGCCTTGCGCGGGCAGCCGTGGTGCGGCGCACGCCTGGCCGTGTTTGCGCAGACCCAGGGTGCGCCGGCCGATCCGATTGTGTGCACCTGCATGCACGTCTCCAGCGCCGCGATTCATGCCGCCATCGACGACGGCGCCGACCTGGCGCAGCTCAAGCAACGGCTGGGCTGCGGAACGGTGTGTGGCTCCTGCGTTCCACAACTCACCCGGCTGTGCCGGCCGTCCCAGCGTGCCTGAGCGCGCGTCCCCTCCTGCCTTGCGAGACCGCTGCCATGCTCAACTCGTCCTCCCGCTGTCGTGATGTGGTGTTGCTCTCCGCCGGCCCGGGCGACCTGGAACTGCTCACCATCAAGGCGGTGAAGGCATTGGCCACCGCACAGGTATTGCTGCTCGACGATCTGGCCAACCCGCAGATCGTGGAACTGGCACCGCAGGCGCGCGTGATCCGGGTGGGCAAGCGCGGTGGCTGCCGCTCCACGCCGCAGGACTTCATCTGCCGGCTGATGCGCCGTTACGCGCTGCAAGGCGTGCAGGTGGTGCGCGTCAAGGGCGGCGATGCCTTGTTGTTCGGGCGTGCCGGCGAAGAGATCGCCTTTCTGCGCGCCGCCGGGGTGGGCGTGCAGGTGATCAACGGGGTCAGCGCGGCGTTCGCGGCCGCGGCGGCGCTGGAGGTCTCGCTGACCCATCGCGCGCATTGCCATGGCATCACCTTCGTCACCGCGCATACGCACGACCACGGCGGGCCGAACTGGGGCGCGCTGGCGGCCAGCGGCACCACGCTGGGCATCTACATGGGGCTGCGCCGGGCCGACGCAGTGGCCAGTGCCTTGCTAGCGCATCTGCCGGCCAGTACGCCGGCGGCCATCGTGCAGGCGGCCACGCGCGCCGAGCAGCAGCGCCGGCTCACGACGCTGGGCGAGCTGGGCCGCACTGCTGCCACACTGCCGCCGGACCTGCCCACGCTATTGCTGGTGGGTGGGGCAATGGCCGAAGCCAATGCCGCGTGCGATGACTCGCTTGGCCTGCTGCTGCAGCAGGCCGTGGGTTGAGGCAGTGCGCCGTGTTGGGCTGTTACACCGCAGCTAGCGGCGTGACAGCAACCGCCGTGCGTGGCGCAACACGGGGCGTTCGTAACACAGGTGGTAGGCCACGCCGAGCGCAATCGCCGCGGCCGCACTGAGCAGCAGGTTCACCTGCCAGGTCGCGGCGGGCCCAAGCCGCCGCGTGGCACGCGCCACCACCGACATCAGCGGCATGTGCACCAAATAGATCGCATAGGACGCATTGCCCAGCAGGACCAACGCCGGCCCAACCTGGATCCAGCCGCGCCATTCGGCACGCACCAGCCCCACCAGCGCTGCGGCAATCGCCAGCCCGAGCAGCGGCGAATGTGCACGCTGCAGGCCGCCCAGCACGAAGCACAGCAACGCCAGTGGCGCCAGCAGCGCACACACCAGCAGCGGCCAACGCGCTGCGCTCAACACTGCGCGTGCAGCCAGCATGCCGAACACAAATTCCAGCGTGATGGGATGCAGCAGCAGCGCACGCCAGGAGAGATCGATGGGTTGTTCGAACGGGGCGGCCCATGCGCCAGCGCCGCGCGCGTCGGCAGGCTGCAGTGCGGCGGCGTGCAGGAATGCGTTGTAGAGCAGGGTGAGCGCAGCCCAGGCCAGCGCGCAGCGCAAGGGGTGGCCGCTGCGAAAGAACATCCACGCCAGCGCGTAGAACAGCAACTCGTAACTGAGCGTCCAGGCCACGCCGAGCGCAGACTGCCCGCCGACCGGCAGCAGCGTGAGCGTAGTGACCCATGACCAGTCCAGACCACCATCGTCCGGCGCCGGCAGCAGTGTGTAGATCAGCGCCAAGGCAATACCCACCGGCCAGTACGGCAGATAGATGCGGCTGAGCCGGCTGGTGACGTAGTCATGGCTCCAGCCGGGCAGCGCCGCGCTGGCGTGGTTGACGTAGTAGATGATGAAACCGGACAGCACAAAGAAGAAATCCACGCCCAGATAGCCATGCGCCATGGCTGCGGCCAGCCACGCCGGCACGGGTTCCACCAGGTGCGTGGTGGGTAACAGCATGTGGCTGCCCACCACCATCAACGCGGCGAGCGCGCGCCCGGCCTGCAGCACGCGGATGGTGGAACGGGCGGGTACCGAGACCATGCAGGTGGCACTGCCACGCGCTCTGCGTGGCGGTGCTGCGGCTCAGCCAGCCGCGCTCATGCGGCCAGCTCCGCCGATGCGAACACGGCGGCCTGCTCGGCACGCAGTTGATCGATCAGGCGGTGCTGCGGCAGCTGGACGTCGTCGTAGGTGAGTACCTGGTCCTTGGTCACCGCATGCCGCAACACGCAGCCTTCGGCCACGCCCATCGGCAGCAAGCGCTCGCGCGCGGTGACATCGGCGCGCTCGCATTGGCCGTAGCTCATGTAGCCACCCAGGCCATCGATGGTTTCGCCCGCGGCCAGATCGCGCTTGGCGGTAGCGATCACCTCCACCAGCGGCGCGCCCAGCGGTTGCAGCACGGCATCGCCCAGCAGCACCACACGCGCCACCGACAGCGGCACTTCGAAATGGCACAGGTGATACGGCGTGTAGAAGCTGTACAGCGGGCCTTCGCCGAGTTTGTAGAGGTTGAGGTAATGCCGCTGCTTGGGGTCGTCGTGTGTGGCCAGCACAAACACGCCGGGCGAGGGCAGGGCGCCCACCACGTAATCCACCGCACCGCCCACTGCGCGCAGTGCATCGATGTCGTAGCGCTGGGTCAGCTGATCGACGTGGCCGTGGTGTTCGTAACCGGTCATGCCACGCTGCAGGATCGACATGCCGGTGCCATTGGCCACGATCGCCTGCTCGAAGCTGATCTTGGTGCCATCGGCAAAGCTGGTGACCATGTGCGGGTCCTGGCCCCACTTGGCCGCAAATCCGGCCTGGGTGGTGGGCGTGCGGTAGGGGTCCTGCAGGCCCTTGATGTTTCCGCACAGCAGCGGCGTGAGCCCGATCGAGCGCACGAAGCGGTACAGATTCATCTGCACGCCGGGCTGATCGCCATCGCAGGCGCTGAAGATCACGCCCGCCGCGTCTGCCTTGCGCTTGAGCAGCGGGCCCACGGTGCCATCGAGCTCGGCATTCATGGTGACCATGTGGCGGCCGTTGGCGATGGCGCCCAGGCTGATCCGCGCGCCGTAGTCGATGGCGCCGGTGGCATCGATCAGGCAATCCAGCGCATCGCAGCCATACAGCAGCGCGGGGTCGTCGGTGACGGCCGGTGTGCCGGCTGCGATCTGCCGCGACAACGTGGCGGCACTGTCCACGCGAGTGGCTTGCTGGCCGGCCTGGCGGTAGGCCTCGATCGCTTTATCGACACTGCGGTTGCAGATCACCGCCACGCGCATGCCAGGCACGGCATGGGCGATCTGGTTGACGATGCCGCGCGCCATGAATCCTGCACCGTAAAGCCCTACGCGCAACGGGCGGCCTTCGGCAGCACGCGCCTGCAACAACCGATCGACGCTCATGCGCGCTCCTGTTGAGTCAGTCCGGTCAGTTGGGTCACGCCATGCACCTGCTTATTGAACTCCGGCCAGGCGGCGTCCTTGTCGGACACCAATGCGGGCGTGGACGGCCAGCGGATGCCAATGCGCGCATCGTCCCAGCGCAGTCCGCGTTCGGCAGCCGGCGTATACATCGCACTGGCGAAATACAGCGCTTCGGTCTGCGCCTGCAGCGTGATGAAGCCATGCGCAAACCCGCGCGGCACATACAGTGCCAGGCGGTTATCGGCAGTGAGTTCGACCCCGTACCACTGCAGGTAGGTGGGCGAATCCGGGCGCAGGTCGACAATGGCATCCCATAGCGCGCCGCGGATGCAGCGCACGATCTTGACCTCCGGCGCGGGCGGCAGCTGATAGTGCATGCCGCGCAAGGTGCCAGCCTCTGCGTTGAAGGAGTTGTTGACCTGCACGAACTGGTCAACCAGCCCGGCCTGGGCCATCTCTTGGGTACAGAACACCCGCGCAAACCATCCACGCGCATCGCCTCGCGGTTCGGGCTCGATGATGAAGGCGCCAGACAACGGCGTGGGGCGAAAAATCATGCCGCCGCCCTCAGATCGGCAGCGAGTGCGCCGCTGTCTACCAGCTGCTGCAGGATGCGCAGGCGGATGAAATCCGAACTTTGGCGGAAGTCGCCATCGGCAAAGCCGGCGCGCAGCAGGTCATCGCGCAATTCGGTAATGGTGGACTGCAATGTCTGCTGCGGCTGGTGCTGTGGCGCCAGGCGCTGGAACAGCGAAAAATCCACGCGATACGAGCGGTTGTCAGCCGGTGCGGTGGTAGAGATGGACACCGTGGCCGATGGCATCGCCGCGCCCACTGCCTGCGCCAGATCGCGGATCTGCACATTCCACTGCTCGGCGCCGGCGTTGACGGCCAGAAAGCGCCCGCCCGCCAATGGGGTACGGCCCAGCGCCCAGTCGATCGCACGCGCCATGTCGCGCACATGGATCAACGGCCGCCAGGGCGAACCATCCGACAACACCTCCACCGTGCCATTGGCCACTGCGCTGGCAACAAAATCGTTGAGCACCAGATCCAGCCGCAAGCGTGGCGATGCACCACAGGCGGTGGCAAACCGCAGGCAGGTGATCACCATGTCGGTCTCCAGCTGGGCCAGGGCGCGCTCGGTATCGATCTTGGAATGCGCGTACGCGGTAAGCGGCGCCACCGCGCTGCTTTCCGAACGCGGTGTGCCGTCTGCGGCTGCGCCATACACGCTGCAACTGGAGGCGAACACGAAGTGCTTGACGCCAGCCTGCGCGGCGGCCTGTGCTACTGCGACACTGGCGCGGCAATTGATGGCGTCGGTGACCTGCTCGAAGCGCTTGCCCATGGCGTCGTTGGAGATCGCGGCCAGATGCACCACGCCATCGAAGCCGCTCAGTTGCTGCGCGGTGAGATCACGCACGTCGCCGAACCACTGTTGATCGAGCACCACCTCGGGCAGCTGACGCGGGTCGGACAGGCAATGCGCAAACCAGCCGCGATCCAGGCCCACCAGCCACGCGTCCGGGTACTGCTGCCGCAGGTGTCGTGCTACCACCGGGCCGATATAGCCCATGTTGCCAGTGATCAAGATGCGCATGTGTTTACTCCCAGACGCGCCAGGGCGCACGATTGGATGACCAGAGGTTTTCGAGATAATTGCGGTCGCGCAGGGTATCCATCGGCTGCCAGAAGCCCTCGTGCCGGTACACGCTCAGTTCGCCGCGGTCGACCAGGGTTTCCAGCGGGCTGTTCTCCCACACCGTGGCATCGCCTTCGATCACGTCGATGACGCGCGGGTCGAGCACGAAGAAACCGCCGTTGATCAGGCCGTCGCCATCGAGCGGCTTTTCGCGGAAGCCGGTGACCTGTTCGCCTTCCACGCGGAGCGCCCCGAACCGGCCCGGCGGTTGCACCGCGCTCACCGTAGCCAAACGGCCTTCGCGCCGATGCAGCGCGATGGCGGCGCCAATATCGATGTCGGCCACGCCATCGCCGTAGGTCATGCAAAAGGCGTCATCGCCGTGCAGGTGCTCGCGCACGCGGCGCAGGCGGCCGCCGGTCATGGTCTGCGCACCGGTGTCCACCAGCGTTACCCGCCACGGTTCGGCGCGGGTGTTGTGCAAGGTGGTGGTGTTGCTGCCCAGATCGCAGGTCACATCCGATTCGCGCATGTGGTAATTCATGAAGAAATCCTTGATCACCTCACCGCGATACCCCAGGCACACCACGAACTCGTTGATGCCGTGATGCGCATAGATTTTCATGATGTGCCAGAGGATCGGCTTGCCGCCGACCTCCACCATGGGCTTGGGGCGAATGGCGGTCTCCTCGGAGATGCGCGTCCCCAGGCCGCCAGCCAGAATCACTGCCTTCATCTGCCTTTCCTTTGGGCTGTCGCGCCGGTGGTGCTGGCGCTGTATGGGTGACTGTCAGGCGCTAACGCTGTGGGCGATGGACGGAGACACGGCGGTCTGCTCGGCCATGGTGGCCAGCGTGTCGAGCATCGCCATGCGCTCTGCCATCAATGTGGGCCGCGGCAGGTCCAGGGTCTGCAGGATCTGCGCCCAGCGGTGCGCCCAGTCATGCCGGCGCAGGCTGTGCACGGTGTTGTGCAGGCGCGCGCGGGCCAGCCGCTCCGGCTGCTGTTCGAGCGCGCGCAGGAACCCGCCGATATCGTCCAGGTCTGCCGGCAGTTCGATCACCGCATCGTCCCAGTCAAAGCACTGTGCGAACTCGGGGCAACGCTGCGCGGAGCCAACAATGACGGCACCACCGGCGGCGCCTTCGAAATAGCGTGTGGCCAGGGCTTGCTTCTTGACGCCCTTGAAGAAGCCCTTGTTGTCCACCACGAAGTCGTGGGCCATGAAGAACTTGGCACGCTTGATCATCGCCGCCGACTGCAGTCGATGAGCAGGCCAGTGCGTTACCGCACCGCCACGCACCACATCGTGCAGGTAGAAGAATTCCGGGTGCGCCTGCGCATGCGCCAACAACTTGTCGTGCACATCTGGCTTGCGGCGGCCGATGCTCACCACATCGATGCAGCGCTGTTGCGGATGCGGCATCGGCGTGGCCAGCAACACATCGCAGGCGCTGGGCAAAAACGACACCGGCGTGCGCGTGTACGTACGCAACGGCTCCACGCAACTGGCATTGAGTACGAACACGTGATCGAACCCATCCAGCAGGCGCAACTCGGACCTTTGCGATTCCAGTTGCTCGGGCCAGGTTTCCAGCAGATAGGCCACGCGCGTGCGGCAGCGTTCTTGCCAGTGCCCAATGCGGCTGAGCGTGCTCAACTCTCGAGGGAACTGGCACATATAGAAAAACAGATCGTAATCGCTCTCAACCTCGCACCGTTGCGCATTGGATGCGGCCGGTTGGCCGCGCAAGCGGCGCAGCGCGGATACGCCGCGGTAGCTGAGCTCGTTGAGCAGATAGGACACACTCGGGTTGACGCCGCGCCCGCTGGCATACGCGGCCGCAGGCGGACACACCACGTCGGCATGCTCCAGGCTGCGCACCACATTGAGAAACGCATAGGCTTGCCCGTTAAACGCTTCGGGCCATGCCTCATAGTTCGAGGACAGCAGGACTGACCGGGCCGCAGGCATTGCAACTCCTTGACGCCAACGCTTCTCCGGACCGGTCCGCAGCGAACGCTACGGCCGGGTGGGGTGGAGCAACGCGCGCCGACAAAAGTTAGATAAAGGTTTGTTGGCCCTAGACAACCGTGAATCATTGGCTAACGGAGCCTAAATATAGAAATCTTCCGTAAGCGAATAGTGATACCAGTCGCGACAATGCGTGACGATCTGGTGTGTGTTTACACTTGCGCGGTCTCGAACTGGACGAACGCATGCACGACGTGGATTGCATCGTGGTGGGCGCCGGCGTTGTAGGCCTGGCCATTGCACGACAGCTTGCGATGCAGGGAAACGAGGTGTTGATACTCGAAGCCGCATCGGCCATTGGCACCGGCACCAGTGCGCGCAACAGCGAAGTCATACACGCCGGGTTGTATTACCCGCCCGGATCGTTGAAGGCGCAGCTGTGTGTTCGCGGCAACGCATTGCTGTATGCATATTGCCGCCAACGCAATGTGCCGCATCAACGCTGCGGCAAGTTGATCATTGCCTGCGATCAGGCGCAGACCGCGCAGCTGGAGGCGTTGCAGCGCAATGCAACCGACAGCGCCGCACCGGGCGTTGTGCCATTGAGCAGTGCACAGATGCAGGCGCGCGCACCAGCGTTGCGCTGCGCGGCTGCGCTGGAATCCACCACCACCGGCATCATCGACAGCCATGCATTGATGCTGGCCTTGCAGGGCGATGCCGAGCGACATGGCGCCACGCTGGCGTTGCGCGCACCGGTGCAGTCGATCGAACCGCTGGTTGCCGGCTTCCGCGTCTGCACGGCGGGCGGCGACGCGATGGGGTTGACGTGCCGCTGGTTGGTCAACGCTGCCGGTCACGGTGCGCCGGCGTTGGCCGCACGCACCGAAGGCCTGCCAGCCACTGCGCGCGTGCGCGCGCACTATGCGAAGGGCAGTTACTTCACCTTGGCCGGGCGGTCGCCGTTTCACCAATTGGTGTATCCGTTACCCGAGCCAGGTGGCCTGGGTGTGCACCTGACGCTCGATCTGCAAGGGCGCGCACGCTTCGGCCCCGATGTGGAGTGGGTGGCGCAGCCCGACTATCACTGCGAGCCGGCGCGCGCCCAGCATTTCTATGCGGCAATCCGCCGTTACTGGCCAGCGCTGCCCGATGACGCGCTGCAACCGGGCTACTGCGGAGTGCGCCCGAAGATCAGCGGCCCCGGCGAGCCGGCCGCCGACTTCCGGATCGATGGGGCGGCGCTGCACGGCATGGCGGGGCTGGTGAACCTGTTCGGCATCGAGTCGCCTGGCCTGACCGCCTGCCTGAGCATTGCCAAGCATGTGGCCGCGCTGCTGGGTGATGAGGCGCGGGCCGCCGCCCATGCGGGTGCTTCCAGTCAAGCTGGTTCTGCGCAGGGAGGCGCCGCATGTTCCTGATCCAGGTACTGCTGCCGCTCGCCGACAACAATGGCGTGCGGTTTGAGCAGGCAATGTTCGACGAGGTCCATCAGCACCTGGCCATGCGGTTTGGTGGCATCACTGCCTACACCCGGGCACCGGTGCATGGCGCCTGGCAAGAGCAGGGCGCGCAGCTGGTACACGACGACCTGGTGATCTACGAAGTGATGGCCGATGACCTGGATCGCGGCTGGTGGCGCAGCTACCGCGCGGAGTTGGAGCAGCGCTTCCGCCAGGAACAGCTGATCGTGCGCGCGCAGGAGATCACCCTGCTCTGAGCGGTGCGGATCGGCGCGTGCGTGGTAGCGCTATCCCTTTAGGGTCGGGCCGCGTGAAAGCGGGTGTGCAACTTTTGCACAGCGAGCGCAGCCGTTTTTGCCTGCATTGGTCGTCGCCACACCGAAATGCGTGGGTTTGAGGGTTGGCACGATAGTTGCGGTACCTCCTATACCCAGTGACGTAGTCATCGACGCATCGAGAGGAGGCACAGTGGAGGACGGACAGAACGCAACTCGCAGCCGGCGCGGTTTTGCCGCATTGGATCCGGAGAAGCGCCGTTTGTTGGCGAGCAGTGGTGGCAAGGCGGCGCATGCCAGTGGCAATGCGCACGAATTTACTAGCGACGAAGCGCGCGAAGCAGGCCGAAAGGGTGGCCAGGCCGTGAGTCGTGATCGTGACCATATGTCGCGTATCGGCAGCAAGGGCGGTCGTTCCAAGCAGGCCAAGCCCCAGGAAGAATCCGCATAAGTCACCCGGCACGCAGCAATGCGTGCCGGTTCTTGTGTCAGCAATGGAAACCGGCCCCGGTGCGCTTCGGACACGGGGCCGTTAGCGTTTGAAAAGACGCGTTTTGCCCGCACTTTCGCATTGCTGGCAGCCGCAATCGATTGCAGCTCCTAGATGCAGGCAGCGCCATGATGCGTGATGCAGTACGCTTGGGCTTGCCAACCTGTTGATGCGCAAGGCATCCATGTCGGGTCGGCAAATTTTGCACACCGCAGCATGCTGAGAGATCGATTGCAGGCGAATTTGTCGCAATCACTCTGGCCTCCGCAACCAACTGTGCAACGCATGCACATACCACCGAATGCCTGGCGTGGCCGTGCTTGTGACGCGCGACGAGCCCAGTGCGACGCAGTGCCCGCACAGGCAGTTGCTCTGGGCAGATGGCTGTGACGCCACTGCCCGAGAGAGTGCGGCCTGGGCCGGGTGTGGCTCTGCTAATGCAGCGCAACGGACTTGAACATGACCACCGCGGGCTTGCGCGGAAGTACTGCGCCGGGCCGCCGTGTGCGCCTGCGTCGTCAGCGACAAGCCAGTGAAGCGCGCCATCAAAAACGTGCATGTAGACACGACGCACGACCTCGCGGGTACTTGCCGCGGGCGCGCATCGACGCCTGTGCATGTAAAGCCATTGTCGATGACGCACATGCCGTTCACTCGATGCAGCCGCGCCTTTCATCGCAGCGCGGGCAGCCTGGACCCATCGTAGACGACAGGAGACCCCGCATGGCCGAACCCCGTGAAAACCTGATGGACTGGTTGCGCGACGCGCATGCAATGGAGCAGCAGGCCGAGCAGATGCTCAAGGCCCAGGCCGCGCGGATCGAGCATTACCCGAAGCTCAAGGCGCGTATCGAGCAGCACCTTGAAGAAACGCTGGGGCAGCAGCGGTTGGTCGAGGCAAGTATCGAGCGCCTGGGCGGGTCGCCGTCGGTGGTGAAGGACGCGATGGGCAAGATGGCTGCCTTTGGGCAAGCCATGGGCGGCATGACCACCTCGGACGAAATCGTCAAAGGCGCGATGGCCAGTTACGTGTTCGAGAATCTGGAAATTGCCACGTACACCGCGCTGTTGGGTGCTGCAAAGACGGTGGGGGACGTCGAAACACAGCGCATGTGCGAGCAGATCCTTCCGCAGGAAGAAGCCATGGCCAAATGGCTGCTGGAACACCTGCCCGAGCTGACCGAAGAATTCCTGGTGCGTGATGCAACGCCCGGAGTCACCGCGAAGAAGTAACTGCATCGCCTGGGGCACCAACGTGTTGGTGCTGGGTGGGAGACAGGGCCCTGCATAGCGGGGCCCTGTGCGTTTTGGCCAATAACTTACGCATACGGGATCACGCGGCCAAGCGGTAGACGCAATACGCGGGCAATACGCGTTCCGAAATCTTCGATTGCTGCTGTTATGGAATTCCATCTTGTTGCGGAGACAGCGCAGCGCACCACACGCATGACGCCGTACATGTGCGTCGCAATCGGCATGGTCTGTGGTCAGCAGCAGCTCGCCATCCTCGCCGCACCGCAGACCCGAATCGATACACACCTAACTCGTGTCTGCTTCCACACCCTCTAGAAGAAAGCTCGGCAATAGTGATGTGCGACAGCATGGGAGTGACCAGTGACGATTGAAAATAACCGCAACATCGTGGCGATCGGCGGGTCGGCAGGCGCCAGCCAGGCGCTGCGCACGCTGCTGGCAGACCTGCCGCGCGATCTTCCCGCCGCGGTGCTGGTGGTGCTGCATCTGTCGCCGCAAGGCACGGGCATCGTAGAGATGGTGCGCAGCGCAGTGCGCGGCTTGCCGGTGCACGTGGCCAGTGATGGCATGCCCTTGGTGCCGGGTGCGGTGTATGTGGCCGTGCCGGACTCCCACCTGATGGTCGATGGCATGCACGTCGTGCTGGGGCGCGGGCCACGCGAGAACATGTCGCGGCCGTCGATCGATGCCTTGTTCCGCTCCGTTGCGGTCTCACACGGCGCACGCGCGTTGGGGGTGCTGCTGTCGGGCATGCTCAACGATGGCTGCGCCGGGTTGGAAGCCATCCAGGCTTGCGGTGGTGCGGTGGCGGTGCAAGACCCGGACGATGCAATCGCCGAGGACATGCCGCGCAACGCGCTGCGTGCGCTCACCCCGGACGTGGTGGCCCCCAGTGCCGCACTGGGGGCGGTCATCACCGATCTGGTGCGCGAACCGGCGGCCTGGCCGATTGCGCCGTCGGATGCGCTCAAGCTGGAGGTCGCGATCGCGCGCGGGCAGCCGTCCACCACCGAGGTGATGACGCAGCTGGGGGAGCCGGTGGCGCTCAGCTGCCCGGCGTGTGGTGGCGTGCTGACCAAGCTGCATACACCGGGCACGCTGCGTTTTCGTTGCCAGGTCGGTCATGGCTACACCGCGCCCGCATTGATGTCCGCGAAGGAAGGTTCGGTGGATGAGGCGCTACGCGTGGCCTTGCGCGTGATCGAAGAACGCGCCGAATTGGTGAGCCGGATGGCCGGCGACGACCGCGCTCACCAGCCATCGGTCGCCTCGCTGTATGCCGCGCGTGCCAAGGAATACCGCGGCTATGCGGATGTATTGCGCAGCGCCTTATTGACCTCACTGCAGCGCCCGGTCGAACACGGCGCGCTCGTCGAAGACGGCGCGTTGCTGACGCAGGACGATCAGCATTAAGCAACGCGAAAATTGCAAAGCGGCCAGCCGCCACCTTGGCCGCCGCCTCGCTGTTGGTCTACCCGCGCCGCGAGGGTTCCGCAGAGACATGCGAGCGCTTACGCTTGTCGGTCTTCCTGCACTGGATCCGGCAATGACAGAGCAAACGCGGTATCCCATCGGCAGCCCCGGCCAGGCCTGGGGCGAGACAGAACGTGCGCAGTGGCGTGCGCGGCAAGTCCGCCGCCGCGTCTATGCAGAGGACGTGCTGCAGCCGGTCGCTGCACTCACCGGTGCATTCAAATGCATGCAGTACGGCGTTATCGGGCAGGGCGCGGACACGTATCCACTGTTGGCGCTGCGCACCTCGCACTGGGATGCCACCTTGCCATGGGCGCTGGTCACCGGTGGCGTGCATGGCTATGAAACCAGTGGCGTGCTGGGCGCACTGCAATTCCTGCAGGAGCGCGCAGCAGCGTACGCAGGGCGTATCAATCTGCTGGTCGCGCCCTGCGTCAACCCATGGGGCTATGAGCGCATCCAGCGCTGGAATGCCGAGGCGATCGATCCCAATCGCGCCTTCCGGCCCAACAGCCCTGCGGCCGAATCGGCAGCGCTCATGCAGCTGGTGACCACCGTCACCGGCACGGCGTTGCTGCACATTGATCTGCACGAAACCACTGATAGTGACGAGACCGAGTTCCGCCCGGCGTTGGCCGCGCGCGATGGCGTGCCGTTCGTGCCCGGCAGCATTCCGGACGGGTTCTATCTGGTGGGTGACAGCGACGACCCGCAGCCGGCATTTCAGCAGGCGGTGATTGCAGCGGTGGCACAGGTGACCCATATCGCGCCAGCCGATGCACAGGGCGAGATCATCGGCGCGCCGGTGGTGGGCGAGGGCGTGATCAACTACCCGGTACGCCGGCTCGGCTTGTGCGCCGGTGTCACCGAAGCGCGCTATCGCACCACCACCGAGGTGTACCCGGACAGCCCGCGTGCGACGCCTGCGCAGTGCAACCTGGCCCAGGTGGTGGCGATCTGCGCCGCGCTGGATGATGCGTTGGCCAACACCTGATGCGGCATCACCAGGCCGTGCACATCGCGCGGCCTACTGGATATGCGCGCAGCCGATGATGCACAGCGGTTACGGCAGGCCTGCCGCGGTGCGCGCCTGCGCCACGTAGGCCGGCACCAACACGGCTTCCATCGGCCTGGCCAACAGAAAGCCTTGCGCCTCGTCGCAGCCCCAACTCCGCAGTAGCGCAATTTCGTCGGCGTGCTCGATGCCTTCGGCCACGGTGCGATAGCCGAGTGCACTGGCCAGCCGCACGACGGCTTCTGCGCGCAGCTGCATGCCGGATTGATCGGCGATGCCGGTCACCAGCGAGCGATCGAGCTTGAGCACATTGACGGGTAGTTCGGTCAGGTAGCCGAAGTTGCTGTAGCCGGTGCCAAAATCATCGATCGCAACGCTGACGCCGGCGTCGCGCAGGGCACGCAAGCGTGGCAAGGCCTGCACATTGCTGCGCAACCAGCGGCCTTCGGTGATTTCCAGCTCGATCCGTTCGGTAGGAATGCCCAGTGCCTGGCAGCGGTCGATCACGTCCGAGGCCAGATTGACGTTGCCGAAGTCGCGCGAAGACAGATTGATCGATAGCGAAAAATCCAGGCCGCCAGCGCGCCACGCGGCCAGTTGCCGGAGTGCGTGGTCGATCACCCATTCGGTAACCGTGCACATCAGTGCGGTTTTTTCGAACAAGGGAATGAATTCATCGGGCCCGATCGCGCCCAACGTTGCGTGCTTCCAGCGCAGCAGGGCCTCGAAGCCGGTCACCGACAGGTCCAGCAGGTTGATGCGTGGCTGGAACACCAGGCGAAAATCGCCTGCCTCCAATGCCGCTTCTGCATCCAGTGCCAGACGATACGAGCGCTGGATGGCGTCGTCGTGCGCCGCGCTATACCAGCACAGGATCGCGTGGTGGCTCACCGCGTCACCCAATGCAACCAGCCCCTTGCGCATCACATCGCCGGTGTCTGGCTGACGCGGCAGGAACTTCACCACGCCGGCGTGGAAGGTCAGCGACATCGGGATGCCGGCCGCATCCACCGGCGCGTGCAGCATGTCGCGCAGATCCAGCAGCAGGTCTTCCATTTCATCGGCGGCAGAATTCAACAGGAAGAAGGCAAACCGCATTGGCGCCACGTGATACACGGTGGCCTTGCCGCGCAGTGCGCGCGTCAGCACATAACTGGCATGGCGAACGAGCTCTTCAATGGGCTGCATGCCCAGCGCCTGCCGCGCCTCGTTGGCCGCATGCGTGTCGTAGACCTCGATGAAGGCTGCCAGCACCGGCATGGCGTGGTTGCCGTAGGCGAGCGTGTCCAGGTCGGCCTGCAATTGGCGGGCGTTATGCAGGCCGCTATGCGGCTCGCGGCGGCCGGCACCGAACTGCAGCTCCAGTTGTGCGGCCGCCACATTGGCGAACATGCGCAGTTGCTGGCGCTCCTGCACGTCCAAGCGCCGTTCGTAGGCATCCAGGACGCACAAGGTGCCGTAGACGCCTGTCTGCGGTGCACCAATGGGAACACAGGCGGCAAAGCGTGCGGGCTCGGCGGTCGCTGTCTCACCTAGCCGGACTGCAGGCAGCACCGCCACGGCAAGTCCCTCATGCTCAGCGTCGTGCGCGCCGTTGTCTTCAAAGGCCGCCACGGTCTGCATGGCCTGGTCCGGTGCAATGCCATGCGCCGCCAACACACGCCGCCGCCCGGATTCGGTAATCGTCAGCGCGGCAGCGGCAGCACCCAGCGAATGGCATACCAAACGTGCAATTTGATCGAGAGGCTCCATGCCGGCCAGGTCGGTCGGTGTGTCGCGCCACTCCAGATGCCGCTGTTGTCCCTGTTCGTCTGACGAACGCGTCATGCCATTGAGCTCCGTGGTGGAGATCACACTATCGCGTGATCGACATCAAAGGGAAGTGCTGATTCAGCCCTCGGGGTTCTGTAACGATGCGCGCATTCCATTGTCTCGAGACACGATGAGGCATTTTTCCGCGCGACGAAAAAAGGCTGCTTATCCAATCAGTGGTCTTGGCGGCAGAGGTCGTTTAATTGGTGTACCGGATTTTGTATATGAAATTTCATCTGATTTCATTTCATTCGCTTCTCTCGGAATTGGCGCATTAACTTGATGCGGTGCCGCAAAGCTGATGCGTGCGTGCAGTGCCGGAAATTTGACGCGGACCACTGTGTGGCTTGCAGCATCAGCCAAACCCATCCGCTGGAGTTCCTCTTAAATCGGGCACTGTGTCGTTCACATTAACCAGGCAGGTCCGTAACGGTCGCCGCGACTGCATCTGATGTTGAATTTAATACTGCAAACGACCGCGAGCATACGAATCGACATTTTCCAGTTCTGCCATGCAAGTATTTATGGTTAGTGATACTTCGCACACTTTGCGCATAACGATTCGTTTATTAATCGATCAGCACATCCAGTCGGATTGGTATTCATCGTACTCATCCAGCGGTTAATCGAGCGCTGCCATAAGACCGGCGTTTGATCCAAACATTTTTTGAAACGTCATCCAGGCGCGCATTTGCGTGCGCGCCGATCTTTGCTTGTAACTCAGGAGAGACATATGAATCGTGCGTTTGCGCTGGTCTGGAACGCGGCTATCGGTAATTGGGTCGTCACGCACGAGTTGGTGCGCCGGCGGCGTAAATCGGGAGCGACCCGGCGCAATCTGCCGAGCATGGTGATCCTCGCCTTGGGAGCGGCTGCACCCACGCTGGCCTGGGGCGCGTGCACGCCGGCGCTACCTGCCGCTGGACAAACGGTGACCTGCACTGGATTGCCGATCACCAGTAATGCGTTTTCCAGCAACGCGAACAATCTGACCGTCAACGTCGCCTCCGGAACGCAGATGACGGCGGGGCTGCTTGGCGGCACCGCCATTGCACTCGGCGGCACCAATTCCACGCTCAATAACAGCGGCACCATCGATCCTTCCGTGCTTGGCCTGCTGTCAGTGCTCAGCACTGGCGTGACGATGGGCAACGCCAGCTCGACGCAGGTCACGGTCAATAACCTCGCGACCGGCTCGATCTACGGAAGCGGCGGCCTGCTTGGTGCCAACCTGCTCAACCTCGATGGCATGGCGCTGGGCCTCACAGCCGCACCCGCCGGCGTGGTGCAGATCAACAACGCGGGCACCATCAGTAGTCGCCCCTTGTTGAATCTCTCGGTGCTTGGCTCGGATACGCCGGTCATCGCGGTCAGCGGTGGCGCCACGGTCAACGCAGTGAACTCCGGCACCATCGAAGGGCGGGTGGGGTTCCAGAGCTCGGCCACCGGCAACACCTTCATCAATTCCGGCGCCATCAACGGCAGCGTGTCGATGGGCGCCAACAGCATCAACAGCTTCACGGCGGTCACCGGTAGCAGCGTCAACAGCGCAGGTGGCATCGGGGTCGCGCTGCTTGGCCCAGGCGGGTTGTTGAGCTTTGCGGCAACCGGCACCGTGGATGGCGGGGCGGGCGGCACCAACACCTTGATCCTGCAGAATTCCGCCACGGGCACTGGCAGCGGCACCGCCGGCACGGCGGCGCTGAGCACCTCGCAATACATCAACTTCGGTAGCCTGCGCGTCAACAGCGGTACCTGGACGCTGGGCGGCGCGACCAACTTCAGTAACACCGCGCTCAATGGCGGCGTGGCGCAATTCGCCAACCCGGCCCTGTTCGGCACCAACATCACCGCCAACGGTGGCGCGATCGAGGCCACCGCCGCCAATCTGACCTTGAGCCCCACCGGTGGCATTGCACTCACCGGAACCGGCCTCACGGTGCAGGGCGCGAATGCATTGACCATCGGCAGTGCGCTGACCGGGACCGGCGCGCTCACCAAAACCGGTATAGGTGCCGTCACCCTGACCGGCGCCAATACCTATAGCGGCGGCACCACGCTGGCCGCCGGCAGCCTGACGCTGGGCAATAACACCGCGCTAGGAACCGGCACGGTGACTGCGGCAGGTGGCACCCTGTCGGGCACCACCGCACTCAACCTCGCAAACGCCTTTACGTTGGCCGATAACGTATCCATTGGTGGGGCCAACGCGGTGCGCCTGGGTGGCACCATTGCTGGGACCGGTGAACTCATCAAGATTGGCACAAGCACCTTAACCCTGGGCGGGACCAATACCTATACCGGCGGCACCGCGCTCAATGCCGGCACAGTTGTGCTGGAAAATGCCGCCGCCCTGGGCACCGGCGCTGTGATCGCGGGCGGCGGAGCGCTGGACACCACCGCACCGTTGTCGCTTGCGAACAATGTGGTGCTCAACAGCACGCTGGGTGTGGGCGCCAGCGGAAACGCGTTGAGCCTGATCGGAGTGATATCAGGCGCCGGCGGCATCACCAAGGCCGGCACCGGCACGTTGGCACTCACCAATGCCAACACCTATACCGGCGCGACCACGCTGGCCGGCGGCACCTTGCAGGTAGGCAATGCGGCGGCATTGGGTGGCAGCACGCTCAATGTCACGGCTGCGTCCACCTTGTCGAGCAGCATTGCGCTGGCACTGGGCAATGCGGCTTCGCTTGCAGGTCCATTGACGGTGAGCGGTGCCCAGGCGCTGACGTTGGGCGGCGCCATCGGTGGTACCGGCAGCCTGCTCAAAAGCGGTACCGGCGATCTCACCCTGACCGGCACCAACAGCTACACCGGTGGCACCACGCTGAGCAGCGGCCGTCTGCTGGTGGGGACGGGTAGTGCCTTGGGCACCGGCACGCTCACCGCCAGTGGTGGCGAACTTGCTGCCACCGCACCCACCACGCTGACCAATGCGGTCGCGCTCACGGGTGCGCTCGGTGTGGGCGGCAATGGCACGGCGCTGACACTGTCCGGTACCGTCAGCGGCACCGGCAGTGTCAACAAGCTGGGCACCGGCACGCTGACACTGGGCGGTTTGAATACATATACCGGCGGCACCACGCTGGGAAGCGGCACCTTGCAGGTGGGCAGTGCCACGGCATTGGGCAGCGGGGCGTTGAACGTCACCGGCAATGCCGCGCTGCAAAGCACGGCGGCCACCACGCTGGGCAACGCCGTGAACCTGTCTGCTGGCGCGCTGACGTTCGATGGGACGCAAGCGCTCAGCCTGACCGGCACGGTCAGCGGCACCGGCAGCCTGGTCAAATCCGGCACCGGTGATCTCAGCTTGAGTGGCAACAATGTGTTCACCGGCGGCACCACGCTCAGCGCTGGTCGGTTGACGGTGGGCAGCAATACCGCATTGGGCAGCGGCACGTTGACGGCAGCAGCCGGTAGTACGCTCGATTCGGCAGTGGTAAGCACACTCGCCAACGCGATCGCGCTGACCGGCGTGGGCGCTGTCAATGTGGGCGGTGCCAACGCGCTCACGCTGAGCGGCGACATCAGTGGCGTAAGCAGTTTGAACAAGGTTGGCACGGCGAGTCTGAGCCTGACCGGCAACAACACCTATACCGGCGGCACGCGCCTGAGCGCGGGCAGCTTGCTGGTGGGCAGCGATACGGCGCTGGGCACCGGTGCACTGACTGCCGCCGGCGGTGTGTTGGACAACACCGCGCGCGTGTCGCTGAGCAATGCAGTGGTGCTGGAGCAGAATCTGGCGCTGAGTGGCAATCAGGATCTTGCACTTGGCGGCAGCGTCAGCGGGACGGGTGCACTGATCAAGAACGGCAATGCGGCGCTGAGTTTGACGGGCACCAATAACTTCACCGGTGGTGTCACTCTCAACGCAGGCACGTTGCTGATCAACAGCGGCGCAGCACTGGGAACCGGTGTACTCACCGCAGCCGATGCCACGCGTCTGGACACAACCGCCGCTGCCAGCGTCGGCAATAACGTCGCACTGCTTGGCGCACTCACGGTAGGCGGCAGCAACGCGCTGGATCTGACCGGCACCGTCAGCGGCACCGGCAGCCTGATCAAGGAGGGTGCCGGCGCACTCACGCTCACCGGCAACAACGTTTACAGCGGTGGGACGCAACTCACCGCAGGCAGCCTGGTGGTTGGCGCGGATGCCGCGCTCGGCACCGGCGCGTTGACCACCGCCGATGGCACCGCGCTCAGCGCAAGCACTGCAGTCACGCTGCAGAACGGCATCGCGCTGGGCGGTGCGCTCAGTATCGATGGGCAACCGCTCACGCTCAATGGCGTGGTCAGTGGCGCGGGCAGTTTGATCAAGAACGGCACCAATGCGCTCACGCTCAATGGCAACAATACCTGGGCCGGCGGGTTGCAACTGCAGGCCGGCTCGGTATTGGTGGGCAGTGATACCGCGCTTGGCCTGGGCACCCTCACCGCTGCCGCCGGCACCACGCTGGATGCCACCACCGCGGCAACCTTGGGCAATGCAGTCGCAGTGGATGGCGCGCTCAGCATCGGTGGCACGCAGGATCTCACCTTGAATGGGGTGGTCAGTGGCGCCGGCAGTCTGGACAAGCAGGGCACTGCCACGTTGACGCTGGGCACTGCGAACACGTTTACCGGTGGGACGACGCTGGGCGCTGGCCGCCTGGTGCTTGGCAACGAAGCCGCATTGGGCACGGGACAACTGACCATCGCCGGCGTCGCCGAACTGGATACCGCTGCAGCGGCGAACCTCGCCAATGCCGTGCAGTTGAATGCACAGCTCACCTTGGCCGGCAGCAACGATCTGAGCTTGAACGGTGCCATCACTGGCACCGGCGGCCTGCTCAAGAATGGCACCGGTACGTTGTCGCTCACCGCCACCAACAGCTATAGCGGCGGCACCACGCTGACCGGCGGCACACTGGCCGTAGGTGCGGATGGCGCACTCGGCACCGGCAGCCTGTCGGTGGTGGGCGATGCGGTGCTGAGCAATGCGATTGCCGTGGCACTGGGCAACGACATCACCCTGGGCGCGGCGTTGACCGTCGATACGGTGGGCGACCTGCTGGCCACCGGCAACATCAGCGGCACCGGCGGGCTGACCAAGACCGGCGCGGGCATTCTGACCCTCGACGGCAGTAACAGCTACACCGGACCGCTGGCGGTGCAGGCCGGCGCACTGGTGGCCAACACCGCTGCGGCACTTGGCAACGCGAGTACGGTGGATGTCGGCGCCGGTGCCTTGCTGAGCCTGACCGGCGGCGGCGTAATCAACAGTCTGGGCGGCGGCGGCAATGTGGATGTGGGTGCGGGCAGTACCTTGCAGGTGGGCGCGGGCAGCTTCGCCGGCAGCCTGATCGGCAATGGCAACCTGGACAAGATCGGCACCGGTACCTTGAGCCTGCTCGGCGACAACGGAGTGGCCGGCAGCACCTTGGTCAGCGGCGGCACCCTGGATGTGGCGGGTAGCTTGATCACCAGCAATCTGAACGTCGCGCTCGGCGGCACCTTGCGCGGCGCCGGCGCGGTGACCGGCCCGGTGACCATCGCCGACGGCGGGCGTCTGGCAATCACCAGTGGTTCCACGCTCAGCGTGGGCGGGTTGGCCCTTGCATCCGGTGCCTTCATCGATGCCTCGCTGGCAGCGCCGAGTACCACCCGGCTGCTTGCGGTCAACGGCAACCTCACGCTCGATGGCACGCTCAACATCACCGACATCGGTGGCTTCGGCACCGGCGTTTACCGGCTGATGGACTACACCGGCCTGCTCACCAACAACGGTCTGTTGCTCGGCACCATTCCCGGCAGCGTGGACATCAGCCAGTTGGCACTGCAGACCGCGATCGGCCAGCAGATCAACCTGGTGGTGACTGCACCCGGCAGCATCGTGCAGTTCTGGGACGGTGCGCAGACGGTTGCCAACGGCAGCGTGGACGGCGGCAGTGGAATATGGGGCGCCGCCAGCAGCTGGACCGGTCAGGACGGCACCGCCAACAGCACCTGGCAGGGCGATTTTGCGGTGTTCTCTGGCACGGCCGGCACCGTGGGTGTGCAGGGCACGCAAGCGGTGGGCGGGCTGCAGTTCGTCACCGACGGGTATCAGTTGACCGATGCCGGCGCGGGCAGCTTGAGCATCACAACGCCATTGACGGCGGTCCGCGTGGACCCCAATGCCACCGCCACGCTCGATGTCGGCATCAGCGGTGCAGGTGGCCTGGAGAAAGTGGACACCGGCACGCTGGTGCTGGATGCGGCCAATAGCTACACCGGCGGCACCACGCTCAGCGGCGGCACGCTGGTGCTTGGCGATGCGCAGGCGCTGGGCACTGGCGCACTCACCACCGCCAACGGCACCACGCTGGATACCAACCAGGCCCTGGCCGTTGGCAATGCGGTCGTGCTCAACGGCGCGCTGAATCTTGCCGGCAGCAACGATCTGGCCTTGAACGGCGCCATCACCGGCGCGGGCAGCCTGGTCAAGAACGGCACGACCACGCTGACGCTCGACGGCGCCAACGGCTACACCGGCGGCACGGTGTTGAATGCCGGCACGCTGGCGCTGGGCAGCAATACGGCGTTGGGCACCGGCAGCCTGTCGGTGATTGGTAACTCCACCTTGAGCAACGCGATCGCGTTGGCATTGACCAACAACCTCACGCTCGGTGCAGGGCTCACCGTAGACACGGCGGCCGATCTTTCGCTCAGCGGCGTGCTCACCGGCGCAGGCGGGTTGACCAAGACCGGCCTGGGCGCGCTGACGCTGGCGGGCAGCAACAGCTTCAGCGGTCCCTTGTCGGTGCAGACCGGCGTGGTGGCGACCACCGCGCCGGGTGCACTCACGGGCGCGGGTGCAGTGGACGTGGCCGCAGGCGCGGGCTTGCAGCTGGGCAGCGACACCGCACTAGGTGCCCTGACCGGGCTGGGCAATGTCGCCATCGTGGGCGGCAGCACGCTGCAGGTGGGCAACACCAATGTCACCGGAACCTTCGGTGGCAGCCTGAGCGATGCGGGCAATCTGGAAAAGGTCGGCACCGGCGCGTTCCAGCTCACAGGGACCAGCAGCATTGGTGGCACCACCCTGGTGAGTGCGGGCACGTTGGACGTAGACGGCACGCTGGCCAGCGCAGGTGGGCTCACGGTCGCCAACGGCGGCGCCTTGAGCGGCAGCGGCGTGGTGGATGCGGCGGTCACGGTAGCCGACGGTGGCCGCCTGGTGGTGAGCAGCGGCGCGCTGCTGACCACCGGCACGCTGGGCCTGGCACCGAATGCAACCATCGATGCGTTTCTCGGCATTCCCAGCCAGACCGGCGTGCTCGCGGTCAACGGCGACCTCACCCTGGACGGCACGCTCAACATCACCGACATCGGTGGCTTCGGTAATGGTGTGTATCGCCTGATCGATTACACCGGCGGGCTGACCGACAACGGCCTGGCCTTCGGCACCATTCCTGGCTCTGTTGATCCCACACAATTGGCCTTGCAGACCGCGTTGGCGCAGCAGGTCAACGTGGTGGTGTCCGCGCCGGGCAGCAACGTGCAGTTCTGGGATGGCGCACAGACGGTGGGCAACGCGCAGATCGAAGGCGGCACCGGCACCTGGACGGCGGGTGCCACCAACTGGACCGGCATCGACGGCCTCACGAATACCGATTGGCAGAACAGCTTTGCCGTATTCGCCGGCACTGCCGGCAACGTCGGGGTGCAGGGCACGCAAGGCATCACCGGCATGCAGTTCGCCACCGATGGTTATGTGCTCACCGATGCCGGCGCGGGCGCGCTCAGCGCCAATGCCGCCACCACCATCGTGCGCGTGGATCCGGGTGTCACCGGCACCATCGACGTCACCATTGGCGGCACGGGCACCTTGCAAAAGCTCGACACCGGCACGTTGATTTTGGGCGCAGCCAACACCTATACCGGCGGCACCGCCCTGGGCGGCGGCACCCTGGTGCTGGGCGATGCACTGGCACTGGGCACCGGCACGCTCACTGCTGCTGGCGGCACCACGCTGGATACCGATCAGGCGCTTGCCATCGCTAATGCCGTGGACCTCACCGGCGCGCTGACAGTGGCCGGCAGCAATGATCTGACTCTAAGTGGCCCGGTCAGCGGCGCCGGTGGGCTGATCAAGGACGGCACCGCCACGCTCACCCTGGATGGTGCCAACAGCTACACCGGCGGCACCGTCTTGAATGCCGGCACCCTCGGTGTGGGCAGCAACACAGCGCTGGGCACCGGCAGCCTCTCGGTGCTGGGCAATGCGACGTTGAGCAATGCCGTGGCGGTGGCGCTGGGTAACGCGATCACCCTCGGCGCCACGCTCGATGTCGCCAACACGGCAGATCTGACCCTGGCCGGGGACATCAGCGGCAACGGTGCGCTGGTCAAGTCCGGTACCGGCACGCTGACGCTGGATGGCACCAACAGCTACACCGGCGGCACCACGCTCAATGCCGGTACCACGGTGGGCGACAGCGCCAGCCTGCAAGGCGCGATCGTTGACAACGCGGCACTGGTGTTCAACCAGACCACCGATGGTGTGTTCACCGGTTCGATCACCGGCACCGGCTCGGTGACCAAGGACGGCGCGGGCGATCTGCGTTTGAATGGCGCCAATGCCTACACCGGCGGCACCACCATTACTGCGGGCACCCTGATCGGCGATACCACCAGCCTGCAAGGCAACATCCTCGACAACGCGGCGCTGGTCTTCGACCAGGCCGGTGGCGGCGTGTATGCCGGTGTGATCAGCGGCACCGGCAGTGTCGAAAAGACCGGCGCCGGTGCATTGGTGTTGACCGGCGCCAACAGCTACACCGGCGGCACCCTGGTCAGCGCCGGCAGCCTGATCGGCAACACCACCAGCCTGCAGGGCAACGTGGTCGACAACGCCACGTTGGTGTTCGACCAGGCCACCGACGGCACCTTCGCCGGCGCCATCAGCGGCACCGGCAACGTGGTCAAGCAAGGCGATGGCGTGCTCACGCTGAGCGGCACCAACAGCTATAGCGGCGGCACCACGATTGCCGATGGCACCTTGCAGGGCACCACCAGCAGCCTGCAGGGCACTATCCTGGACAACGCCGTGCTGGTATTCGACCAGGCCGGTGACGGTACCTTTGCCGGCAACATCACCGGCAGCGGCACGCTGATCAAGAACGGCACCGGTGCGGTCACGCTGGATGGCGTCAACAGCTATCTCGGCGGTACCACCATCAATGCCGGCACCCTGATCGGCGACACCGACAGCCTGCAAGGCAACATCCTCAACAACGCAGCGCTGGTGTTCCTGCAGGACGCCAACGGCACCTATGCAGGCACCCTGTCGGGCACCGGCACCCTGGTCAAGGACGGCACCGGCACCTTGCTGGTGACCGCCAACAGCGGTGGCTTCACCGGGCCGACCACGGTGAGTGGCGGCACCTTGAGCGTGGGCAACCCGGCCAATCCGGGCGCGGTCCTGGGCGGGCCAGTCACGGTGGGACCGGGCGGCACGCTCACCGGCAGCGGCACCATCGGCGGGCTGAACCTGTCGGGCACTCTGCTCAGTGGCGGCGACAGCGGCTCGATCACGGTTGGCGGCAATGCCACCTTCAATCCGGGCTCCACCTGGCAAGTAACCCCGGGAAGTACCGGCACGGTCACACCGGTCACGGTGGGCGGCACGGCGGTGGTCGCGCCGGGCAGCACCTTGCAACTAGTGCGCGCGCCGGACCTGCCCCTGTTCGTGGATATTCCGCTGATCAATGCCGGTGGTGGCCTGAGCGGCCAGTTCACCAACATCACCTCCGACTACGCGTTCATTGACCCGAATGTCAGCGTGAGTGTCGGTGGGCTGTCGGTGTCGTTTGGGCGCAATACGGTGTCGATGGTCGACATTGCGGTGACCCCGAACGAGCAGGCCAGTGCCGCAGCTGTGGATGGCCTGCCCACCACCAGCCCGATCTTGCAGGCGGTGCTGCGTTTGCCGGACGACCCGGAGGCCGTGCGCACCGCGTTCGCCTCGCTGTCCGGCGAAAGCCACGCCACTACCGCGACGGCAATGCTCGATAGCCGTTTCCTGATGAGCGGCATCGGCAGCCATCTGCGTGGCGACAGCCAGGACACCCGCGTGGGCGACACCACGGTCTGGATCGCCGGCCGCAGCCGTCCGAACCGGATCGACGGCGACAGCAATGCCAACTCGGTGCGGCGCGAAGACGATGGCGTGATGGCCGGTGCCGAACGTCGCATCGGCGAGCGCAGCCTGATCGGCGTCGCGGTGGGTAACCAGGACCTGGAAAGCTGGTCGCGTGCCAACGATGATCGTGCCGATATCGATGCCACGCATGTCGGCGTGTACGCGCAGGCCGACTGGTCCGCTTTCACCCTGCAGGGTGGGGTGGACTATGCGGACTATCGTGTCGACAGTACCCGCCGCGTGATTCTGCCCGGCGTGATGGAAGAACGTCTGAGCAGCGATTACGACGCCACGGCCACCACGGTCTCGCTGGAAGCGGCCTGGAACCTGCAGGCGGGCACCGCGGTGTACAGCCCGTTCGTCGCAGCGGCCTACACGCATCTGAAGACCGACGGTTTCAGCGAGCGTGGCGGCATTGCCGGCTTGTCGGTGGGCAGTGCCAAGGACGAGTACACCACCAGCACGGTGGGTGTGCGCGGCCGTTGGGAGCTGGGCCAACAGGCCGGTCTTTACGCATCGGTGGGTTGGCGGCATGCCTATGGCGACCGCCAGGTGCAGCGCTCGGCGGGCTTCATCGGCGCGGGCACCAGCTTCTCGGTGCACAGCGTGACCCTGGCCAAGAATGCGGTGGTGGGCGAAGTGGGCGTGAGTCTGATCACCTCGCCGAGCAGCCGCATGGCGTTGTCGCTGCAAGGCCTCAATGGTGATGGCCAGACCGCGTATGGCGGGCAGGTGACCTGGGGTTGGAGCTTCTGATCCTGTCGCGGTTGCAGTGTTGAAACAGCAAAGGCCCCGGCAATGCCGGGGCCTTTTGTTTGTCACCAGTGATCCTGCGTGCCTCAGAACTGCCAGCGCAGGCCGACATTGGCGTTGACGCTGCTGGCATCGGAACTGCCACGCTCGGCACCCACATTGCCGTACAGCGAGAACGTGTCGCTGACGCTGTAGCGCACACCGAACGACGCACGCAGCGCTTCCTTGGAGAGCGGCTCACCGGCAACGGTGAACCGCGCCTCGGGCAGGCCGGTGAACCAGGCGGTGAAGTCGGCGTGGTTGTCGCCAAGCAGCGAGCGATAGGCAACCAGGCCGTCGAAGCCCCACTTGCCATGCGCCAGGTGACCGCGCACGCCCACTTCGCCGTAACCGGCGCGCAGCGTGTCGCTGGCTGCGCTCAGGCCCAGGCCGGTGACCGATGCTTCGCTGAAGGCATCCTGGGTCTGGCTGACCACACCGGCGGCCACGAACGGTGACAGCCCGGCGCGCGGCAACAAGCCCAGTTCGGTGCGCAGCGACCAGTTGGTGTCGTGGCGACGATCCTGCAGGCGCTCGCTGATGCTGCCGGCCTGCACGCTGCGTTCGGTTTCCACGCTGCCCATGCCGTATGAGCCAATCGCCGAGAGATACGCCATGCCGACCGGCTGGTACAGGTAGGCGGTCATCGCGTAGCGGTCGGCGCGCAGGCGGCTGGCCGAGGCGCTGATGGTGCCGCGGTCTTCGCCCGAGGTGAGCGCTGCACCCACGATGGTGCCGACGCCGCCCAGCGGCATGTCGAAGCCCACGGTGGTTGCGCGCTGGGTGTAATCGGCCGACGCGTAGCCGGCGCGGCTCAGGTCACCGTCGAGGTAGCTGCCCTGCATCCAGGTGGTCAGCGTGGTGGTGCCGGCCAGCAGCGGCAGGCGATCAGCCGCCACACGTGCATCGTTGAGCGCGGACTGGAACCCAAGCGTGCGTTCGATGCCGTGGACCTGGCCCACCAGCGTCGGCAGCGAGCTGGCAACCTGCGCATCGGTGGCCAGTAGCAGCGCACCGGTCGCGGTGATGACGCCGCCCAGGTTTGCGGTGTCGCCGGACGCCACGCGGGTATCCAGGGCTTTGACCAGGCTGTCGGCCTGACGGGCGCCGGCCACCACCGACTGCGACGCACCGGCAGCCTGTGCGCTGGCGGCAGCGGCATTGCGGGTGAGCGTGGCGGTGACGCTGGTGGGGTCATAGGCCAGCGCGGCGGTCCAGAAGAAGTTGTTGGCGTACTGCACGCGGTCGAAGGTGCCCTGCAGGGCGCCGGCACGCACGATGCGCTCGCTGCCGGCAACCGTGTAGCCCGCCGCTTCCGGCAGCAACAACAGGTTGCCTTTCAGGCTGGCCTGGCCGGTCACGGTCAGGCCCTTGCCCAGTTCGATCGCGGTGGTGCCGGTGCTGTTGACCAGACTGTAGTTGCCGTTGATGGTGCCGCCGCGCGATTCGAACGTGGCCGAGTTGAGCACCAGCACGTCGGAGCGCACGCTGCCCGACAAGGCCAGCACGCCGTCGCTGATGCTGGTGCCGCCGGCGTAGCTGTTGTTGCCGCTCAGGGTGAGTCTGCCGGCGCCGTTCTTGGTCAGGTTGCCGCTGCCGGAGATGTCGTTGCTGAAGGTGCTGTCGTAGCCGGAGGTCACGTTTGCCGCCCAGTTGCTCGCGAACTGGCCCGGGCCCTTGATCGCCTTGGCGGCGTTGACCATGCCCCAACCGTACAACGCGTCGACGCCGGGATCGCCCAGGTCGGTGGCGGTGGTCAGCAGGGTCTGCTGCAGGTTGGAAGCGCTCATCCAGGGATACACGCCGAGTACCTGCGCGGCCACGCCGCTGACCGCGGCAGTGGAGAACGAGGTACCAGCGATCTGGCCCTGCAACTCGGTGCCGGCCAGGGCCGGGGCGGCGTACATGCCCGGCGCCACCAGGCACCACTGCGCAGCGGAACCGCAATGATTGGAATAGCTGCTCAGCCCGGCCGGATTGCCGGCGCTGTCGATCTCCACCGCGCCCACGGCCAGCCAGTTGTTGCGCAGGCTGGCTTCCTGCACCGGCGCAGCGGCCGGGTAGGAGGCTTCAGCGGCGCCATCGTTGCCGGTGGAGGCCACGATCAAGGCATCGGCCTGCACCAGCGGGGTCAGCGCGAAGCGCCAGGCCAGTGCCGCATTGGCGCTGCTGGCCGCATCGGCGTACGAGGCGCCGATCGACAGGTTGGCGATCCGGACACCGGCCGCAGCCATGTCCACTGCGGCGCGACGCGCCTGCTGCGTGCCACAGGAATTCTCGGCGCAGATGCGGCCGTAGATCAGGTCGGCATCCGGCGCGACACCGCCAGCGAAGCCGTCCTGCGCCGAACCCAGCACCAGTGCCGACACCACACTGCCGTGGCCCCGCAACCGATTGGACGTGGATTCCGCTGCGCCGGGGGCGGCGGTGTAATCGGTAAACGCGTCGACCTTGCCAACGACCGGTGCGTAGGTCTGCACCAGGTTGTCGTCCATCACGCCGATCTTGACGCCTTGGCCTCTGGCGCCGGCCTGCTGGGCCAGATCCGCATTGGTGGGCACCAGCAAATTGCTGGCCAGGCCCTGGTAGCGCGGGGGGGCGACCGGCACCGGTGCAGTTTTCGGCAGCGGATCGGCAGTCGGGGTGGGGGCCGGGTTCGTGATCGGCGCCGGCACCACCGTGGTGGTCGGTGGCGGGTCGTTGCGGACATTGCCGCCACCGCCGCCGCCGCCACAGGCAGTCAGGACAAGGCAGGAGGAGATCGTCGTTGCGAGGAGCGAGCGTTTCATTGGTGGTCTGATTCCTGTCATGGCGCGCCGCTTAGCCGCTTCACATCAACGTCTGGCGCAGTGGACCTGCGCCGACCCAGACCGGCGCAAGAGTTTATTCACGTGTTATTGACATTTAATTTGCTGGCGAATCCATCCCCATGGATGTCGTCGCAAACCGCAACCGAGGGGCTGGTTTGTAGCGCCGCCTCAATTGCCTGATGGTTTAACGGCGATGGGTGGAACTTCTAAAACAGGATTGGACAGCCAGTATTCAGAAGAAACTCTTCAATAGGATTTATTGATTCGAGCAATAGCCGAAATGGTTTAAGGCTATTCCCTACAAGCTGTACGCTTGCGTCCGTTTATTCTTTGCGGCGAAACGGCGAGCATCCTAAATGCGATCGCAGTCGCATGGCATCAGGGAAGACGATCGTAGATGTAGGCAATTCACCTACCACGCAGTGGTAGATAACGAACTCAACCAGTAAAACGGGCGCTACTGTAGTTAGCGGACTCTAGCTTGCACACTATCCGAATAGAGCGTGGCTCTGGGCGTGCGCACATGCAGGGCTGCTCGCAGTTTATTTTCGGAAATAAACTGGCCTAACTCGTGCGCATCGATCTATCGACATTAGAGGTCGATAAGGCGCCTTGTTATATGAGTTGGTTTAAAGCATTTGGAAGGCGGTTATATCGAACTGCCCAAGGTGCGCTTGGCCGAAGACTCTGACTCACCAATTTAATCAGCGCCGTTATTGATCGCGATCTAGTGAAAATGCCTGGCGCTGACAATTCGGGAAATGTGCTCGACGCACAGGATGATCCGGTTTTTCAGCAGGATTTCTGCGGATTTCGAGCTTGGATGCCGTACGCATGCCAACGCGCCGCAGCCTCGCAAATGCGCGTTTGAATGACGACGATTGCAGACGCCCTCGACCGTCACCATTCTCTGGCTGAGTACGCCATTTGAATAAAGCGTCCACCGACGTGTCCTTCTGCGGCACGCATCGCGCGATGTATATGCCAGGACCCGGGCTATTTCAGTTTGGTTCCCGCGATGCATAGCGGCCTTTACTGGAATCCGGAGCGGCGTCTGCCTGGTGGCGTCTGCGTTACGGCGAACCAGCAGCTGCATTCGCCCAGGCAGTGACGGGCAGCAGCGCCGGCACGCCTCGGATTCCCGCTCAGCGGGGCTCTCGGCGGAGCTTCCGTCCGAACACAGGTCCGTTCAGCGCCGTTCAGCTGATTCCCACTGCCTGAGCGGCGCGCACCACGTGCAGACGGACGCAAGCCAGCTATCCAGCCAGGTGCACGGTCCACGCTGTCTGCATCTCAGTGCTGCGGCAGCCAAGTGGCGGGGTGACGTCGGTTCACTAAAGGCAGCGGGCGAGGGACGCCGCTGACGCAGGCAGGCCACTGCATGGCGATCTCGGTCATCAGCACGGCCGTCGCAGCGGATCGCGGCGTCAGCCGGGCCCGACCGTGTCACTGTCGCTAACGCGCGCCCGTTACCTGGCCGGCTGCGCGGGAAGGGCAGCCAGGATCTTCCCGCGGCAGACCTCCAGGATCTCGTCTGCCAGTGGTGAATCGTCCGGGCAGGCGCGCGAGAGCACCACCGCGCCGATCGCGTGGGCCAACCGGTCGATGGTGTCGGCGCGCACCTGCTGCCGTTGTGCAGCGTTGCGCGCGTCATCGGCGTTGGCCAGCGTGTCCAGCAACGTGCTGATGCCGCTGGCGAATTCGGCCTTGATGGCCTCGGGTTGCCGCGCGGCGTCGCCACAGAGCGCGGCCATGGTGCAGCCGCGTGCACGGCCATCGCGGTGCTTGCGCGAGACGTAATCGCTGAGGAATTCGGCCACATCCACCGCATCGGAGGCGGCAGCGGTCTTGGAAAAACCGAGTGCGGCCGTCTCGGCCATCAGGTCCGCCTTGGAGCGGAAGTGCTTGTAGAAGCCGCCATGGGTGAAGCCGGCCGCGGCCATCAGTTCGGCCACGCCTACGCCGTCGTAGCCGCGCTCGCGAAACAGCGCAGCCGCGGTCTCGACGATATGCGCCCGGTTTTCCTGTGCCTGTGCCTTGGTGACTTTCATGGGGGCAACTCCCGCTGCTGACTGGTGGCCAGTATGCATTGATGTCGTCCGTCATCAAAGTGTTGACAAGATAGATTATGGTCGACATCATTAATCCATCGCCGGATGAGGCTGCCCTGGCACCGCATCGAGCACCGATTGCAGTGCCATCCCTTTTTGACCGGACCCCGCTAATGACCGACACGCCCCTGTTCCAGCCGTACACCCTCGGCACCCTGACGCTCGCCAACCGGGTGGTGATGGCGCCGCTGACGCGCAACCGCGCGGTCGCCGGCGGCGTGCCCAGCCCGTTTGCAGCCAGCTATTACGCGCAGCGTGCTTCCGCCGGCCTGCTGATCTCTGAAGGCAGCCAGATCTCGCAGCAGGGGCAGGGCTACCAGGACACGCCTGGTATCTATTCGCAGGCGCAGATCGATGGCTGGCGCGTGGTGACCGACGCCGTGCACGCCAAGGGCGGGCGCATCTTCCTGCAGCTCTGGCACGTGGGCCGGGTGTCGCACGTGGATTTGCAGCCCGACGGTGCCGCACCGGTTGCGCCGTCGGCGCTCCCGGCGCAGGCCAAGGTGTTCGTCAATAACGGCTTCGCCGATACCTCGGCGCCGCGCGCACTCGCGCTCGACGAACTGCCCGGCATCACAGACAGCTTCCGCCAGGGCGCGGCAAATGCCATCGCGGCCGGCTTCGATGGCGTGGAGATTCATGCCGCTAACGGCTATCTGCTGGACCAGTTCCTGAAAGACGGCGCCAACGTGCGCACCGATGCGTACGGCGGTTCGGTCGAGAACCGGGCGCGTTTCGTGCTGGAGGTGACCCGGGCCGTGGTCGAGGAAATCGGCGCAGCACGCACCGGCATCCGCATCTCGCCGGTGTCGCCTGCCAGCGGCATTTCCGGCACCCGCCCGCAGCCGCAGTTCGATTATCTCGTCGAGCAACTCGACGCGCTCGGCATCGTGTATCTGCACGTCGTGGAAGGCGCCACCGGTGGCCCGCGCGATGTGGCGCCGTTCGACTACAGCGCCTTGCGCCGCCGTTTCAAAAATACCTACCTCGCCAACAACGGCTACGACCTGGAGTTTGCGAGCGCGCGCCTTGCCAGCCATGAGGCCGATCTGATCGCGCCTTCGGCCGCCCCTTCATTGGCAACCCGGACCTCGTGCAGCGCCTGCGCACCGGCGCGCCACTGGCCGCGTTCGACCCGGCCACCCTGTACGGCGGCGGCGCTGCCGGCTACAGCGATTACCCCACCCTGGACGGCAGCACCGCGTCCTGACCCGCAGGTGCTGCGTGCGCGTGCACGCGGCACACGCTCTCCGCAACCCACTTCTCCGAGACCCACATGAACACACTTTCGACTGTCCTCATCACCGGCGCATCGACCGGCATTGGTGCGACCTACGCCGAGCGCTTTGCGCAGCGCGGCCACAACCTGGTGCTGGTGGCGCGCGACAAGACGCGTCTGCAAGCCCTTGCCGAGCGCCTGCAGCAGGCGCATGGCGTCAACGTCGACGTGCTGCCTGCAGACCTCACCGAGCGCGCCGATCTGGCCACCGTGGAAGCGCGCCTGCGTACGGATACCAGCATCGGCATCCTCATCAACAATGCCGGCATTGCGCAGAGCGGTGGCTTCGTTGACCAGGACGTCGACACCATCGAGCGGCTGATCACCCTCAACATCACTGCACTGACCCGCCTGGCACACACCATCGCGCCGCGGCTGGCGCAGGCAGGCGAGGGTGCCATCGTCAATATCGGTTCGGTTGTCGGTCTGGCACCGGAATACAGCATGTCCGTTTATGGCGCGAGCAAGGCCTTCGTGCTGTTCCTGTCGCAAGGCTTGCATGTGGAACTCGGCGCCAAGGGCGTGTACGTGCAGGCGGTGCTGCCGGCGACCACGCGTACCGAAATCTGGGAACGGATCGGCGTCAATGTCGACAGCCTGCCCGAAGTGATGGAAGTGGGCGAGCTGGTGGACGCGGCATTGGTCGGCTACGACCGTCGTGAACTGGTGACCATTCCGCCGCTGCATGTGGCCGCACGTTGGGATGCGCTGGACGGCGCGCGCCAGGGCCTGCTCTCGGATCTGCGCCAGGCACACGCCGCCGAGCGTTACCGCACCGCGTCCTGACGCGTATACCCGCCACTGCCATCGGAGCCGCCACTCATGACGTTCAACGCACTGCTGGCCACGCAGACCAGCGATCGCATCGCCACCGACGTCGTGCAACTGGAGGAAGGCCAGCTGATGGCAGGCAATGTCACCGTCGCAGTCGAGTACTCGACGGTGAATTACAAGGATGCGCTCGCGGTCACTGGCCGCGGGCCGATTATCCGCCAGTTCCCGCTGATTCCGGGCATCGATTTTTCCGGCGTGGTGGCGTCGTCGCATCCACGTTTTCATATCCGCACCGTCGTGGACGTCAACGCATGAACATTGCAGCGCACCGTGCCCAGCCCGGCGAACCCTCGGCAGCGCCGAGCCTGCTCTACCGCGACACACCCAACCGCGCGATCGTGGTCGACGGCACCGTCTTTGCCTATCGCGACCTCGGCCCCTGCGGCGGCGTGCCGGTGCTGGTGCTCAACTACTGGGGCGGCACGCTCGACGACATGGATCCTTCCATCGTCGATGGCCTGGCGCAGAGCCGCCGCGTCATCGTCGCCGACTATCGCGGCATCGGCGGCTCGGGCGGCACCGCGCCGCTGACGATCGCTGTCATGGCGCACGACATGATCGCGCTGATGGGCAGCCTGGGCATCGCACAGGTGGATCTGCTCGGCACCTCGTTCGGCGGTTTCGTGGCGCAGGACATCGTGCGGCAGGCGCCGCAGTGCGTGCGCAAGCTCATCCTGGCCAGCAGCGGCCCGGCCGGCGGCGCGGGGATCGACAAGGTGGGCGCAATCAGCCTGCCGCAGATTCTCAAAGGTGCGTTGACGCGCCGCGACCCCAAGTACTTCCTGTTTTTCACCGCCAGCCAGCGCGGGCGGCACGCTGCAACCGCATTCCTGGATCGCCTCGCCGAGCGCACGCAGCACCGCGACAAACAGCTCAGCCCGCGCGCGTTCTGGCGGCAACTGCAGGCGATCAAGGCATGGGCGCGGCAACCCGCGCAAGACCTCACCCGCTTCACCATGCCGGTGCTCATCACCGCCGGCGATCACGACCGCCTGGTGCCGCCCGTGCACAGCGAAGCGCTGGCCAGGCGCATTCCCCACGCGCAGCTGATCGTCTACCAGGACGCCGGCCACGGCGCCGCATTCCAGTACCACGCCGCGTTCGTCGCGAGCGTGCTGGCGTTTTTGGATCGGTGAGCGGCGCGCTGCGGTGGCTCGGCGCGGTCGCCACTGCAATCGCGTACGCTTTGACTGCGCGCCACGACAGGTAAAGCCGAAGGGAAGGCCTTGGGCGTGCAGGCACCGATCAAGCAGCGCGACGGCGATCGCCCATCACGCGCAAACGCTGGTCCAAGCACGACGGGCGCTGCCACCACGGCAGCGCCTGCAGCGCGCCACCGTGCGATTACTCCTGCGCAGCTGGCACGTACACCAGCCCGGGGGCGTCCTTGACGAAGCTGTCCAGCACGCCGTCTGCCACCTTTACCGGGCCGGCGAAACGGGTGGCGCCGGGGATGGACTGGATGGCGGCCGCCTGTTCGGCGAGTTGCTTGGCCGCATCGAACTGCTGGCTGGCCGCTTGCGGGTTGGCAGCGAGCGCAGCTGAGACGCCGTCGACACTGCGGCGCAATGACTGGCCCCACAACTGCGCTGCGGTGAGCCACGGGTCGGCCTCGCGCACGAAGGCCTGAGTGGTGCTGCCGGCGCGGATCTGCGCCGGTGCGGCCGCCAGTGCATCGGCAGCGTTGCCGAGTGCGTGCAGTGTCGGGGTGATGGCCGCCTGGTCGCCGCTGGCTAGCGCATCACGTGCGTCATCGACCAGTGCCTTGAGGCGCGGCGCCTGCGGTTGCCAGGGCAGGTGGCCGAAGGTCGGCGCAACGTGCTGGGTGTCGAAAAAGGTCAGCAAGGCCTGGGTCACCACCGGGTCGTTGCCGGCAAGATCGCGCGCCGCGTAACGCCAGGTGCGCTGTGCGTCGTAACCAACATCGTTCCAGGCGAAGGCGAGCAAGCCCGCCACCGCCGCCCGGCTGGCCACTTCCTGATTCATCGGGTTGGAGACGATACCGCTCAGCTCCGCCGACAGCCCTGCCTGGCGGCGGTCGTACGGGGCGAGGAGCAGGCGCCCGGTGGTTTCGGCGAAATCGTTGACCGGGTAGTTGTCCCACAGCAGCGTCTTGCGGCCGAAGGCCTTGGTCGCGTTGCGGGCGTCGGTTACCGAGATGGAGGCGGGCACCACGTCAGTACCGGTCCATTGAATGACCACGCGCGGATCCAGTGTCTTGTGCAGCGTGGTCTTGTACGGCGACACGGTGGCGTTGAAGTATTCGGTGGGCACCATGATCAGCGAGCCGTGGCCGGCCGCGGCGATATCTGCCTGCACGGCGTTGAGCAACGTGGCTTGCGCGGTGGCCGCGGCCTGTTCGCCAGACGGGCCGAAGGCGGCTTCGTCGGCCTTGCAGTTCCATTTGGTGTATTCGATATCGTCGAAGGCGACATAGAAACTGCGCACGCCGCGCTTGCGCAATGCGCTGAACTTGCGGCGGATGGCGTCCAGCTCGGCCGGGTCGCTGTAGCAGACCGACGGGCCCGGCGAGAGCGCGTAGACGAAGTTGATGTGCTCGCGGTTGGCAACTTCCACCACCTTGCCCAGCGCCTTGAGCGTGGCCGCAGGGTAGGGCTCGCGCCAGCGCTCCCGGGCGAACACGTCGTCCTTGGGGCTGTAGATATAGGTATTGGCCTTGAAGCGGGCGAGGAAGGCGAGGTGATCCTCACGCTCGGCCATGCTCCAGGGCTTGCCGTAGAAGCCTTCGATCGAGCCGCGCACCGGCATGGCCGGCGCATCGGCGATGGCCACCGACGGCATCTGCCCGGCGGTGACCAATTGCCGAAAGGTCTGCGCCGCGTGGTACAGGCCATCGCTGTCCTTGCCGGCCAGCACGATGGTGACGCCGGTGCCGCTGGCGCGGCTGCCCAGTGCATAGGCTTCGTCACGCTCGGGCAGTGCAGCGCCGGTCTGTTCGAGCGCGCTGCGCACGCTGGCGGTCTCGCTCAGGCCCAGCACCACCTGCACGGTGCCTGGCTCGCTGGCGGGCGTGGTGGCAACGCGGATCTTGCGCACGCCGGCGGCAGCGAGCACCTTGCGTACCAAGGCTTCGGAGGCCGGGTCGGTGCCTTTGGGGCGCACCAGCACCACCGATGTGCCCAAGCTCAGCTCCGGCCCAAGCAAGCGCAGCGATGTTGGCGCCGGAAACACCGCCGGCGCAGTCGTCGGCGTGGCGGACTCGGCAGCAGCGGCGCCGGGGAGCACGGCAACGGCCAGCGCTGCGGCGGTCAGCACGGCTTCAATACGAAACGATCGGCGGTGTCGCATCAAAGATCTCCATGCCAAATTGGTATTTGATTTATCTCGGATGGTATCTACCAATGCACGGCAAGTCGAGGTATGGCTGCAGTGGGTAAGGGAACCACGCACGACCGGCGCGCGCGACGCTGCGCAGCCCTGGCGGCGCGCCCGGTCGGCCACCGCAACGCCTGGTGCGCTGGCCGGCATTGAAAGATGCAGTTGACCGAATGCGGTCCTATGCTTCGCTCCCGCCCGGCGCCGTGTGCCGGTGCAGATCCCCATGACGGGATGGGCGCGGCACGATGCTTGCCAGGGAAGAGCCACGATGGTTCGCGTAAAACCGATGTTTGTCTTGCTGCACGCCCTGGGGTGGCGCTGTTCCTGGCGATCGCATATGTGGCCCGTCCCAGCGAAGACAGCGTGCCGGAGTTGCTGCAGCTGGCCGGCGTGGTCGCAATGAGCATCTGCGGGCTGCTTGGCAGCCTAGCGTTGCGCTTCAGCGGCGGGCGCGGCCTGTGCATGGCCGATCACGGACGCGCTCAAGGTGGTGATCAACAGTGCTACCCGAACCATCATCAGATGCCTGCTCCCTCAGTGGATGAGGGCCAGGCTAGACGTGCAGGGATGGAGCTCGAAGCGATCCATGACCTGCGGTCGCCGGGGCGGCCGAATGGTCGTGGTAGAGGATGAGTGGAATGGGTGGGGTTGCCACTGTGCGGGCGTGGCTGCACCGCCGCGGCTAGGGCTCGCGCACTGCGCGGTCGCTGACCTCGCCGTGCTCGTAGGCGGCCAGCGCGACGATTGCGCCGGCTGCGTCGGCTTCGAAGTCAAAGCGCAGGTCGCGTTCCATCGCGAAGAAACGGGTGGTCGATTCTGGATACAAGGTGGCGACAAAACTGCCGGCGGTGAGCCGCAGATGGTCCCCATCGGCCACGACCACGATGCTGCCGATGCGTGCGGACCGATACTGGCCGGCGTAGCGCGCCAGCGTCGCAGCGGGCACGGTGAGGGTGCGTGCTGGCGGCGTGTACGGTGCCGGGCCATGTGCGTAGCTGAGCACGCGATGCATGCGCCATTGCCCGCCATCGGCGATCCACACGGTAGTGAAGGATGCCTGGCCATCCAGCGACTCTGGCGCGCCGGCCCGCTGCGCGTAAAAGCGGTGCTGGCCTGATAACAGTGCAAAGCCGCCGCTGAGCGGGTGAAACGCCAGGCTGGTGTCGATCGCTTCGCGGCGCAGGCGCATGTTGGGATCGGCGCAGGGGCCTTTGCGCAACGATTCGATCAACCCGTCGCGTGTCCGGGTCAGCCCGGTTTTGTCGTGATAGAACTCCACGTCCGCGCTCAACAGCTTGCCGGCGGCGGGCAGGTCGCACGCGTTATAGGCCTTCCAGAAAGCGGCATCGGCGGCGCGTACGGCCACCTCGTCATCCTGGGTGGCGGCGGTGGCGACAGGTGCCAGGGCGACCAGCACGAAGGCCGCGAGTGTGGTCCGGACCGATATCAGCGGCATGCGTTACTCCTGATGCGGCTGCATCGATCAGCGAGGTTAGACCATCGCGCCTACGCGACGCGCCGCCCGGAAGTCACCATGCCGATCGGCGTGGTCGTGGGCGATGACGTTGCGCGTGTCAGTACAACGCAGGTGTTAGCCCTGCATCGCGCGCGGGCGTGCGTCGTCGCGGGCCAGCGCGTCTTCGTCGCCGGCATGCACGCTGTGCTGCGGCTGCGCCGGTGCGACCGGCATCTCGAAGGTAAAAGTGGTGCCGGCCAACAGGTCCGAGCTCACCGACAAGCGGCCCGCGTGCGCCTTGGCGATTTCCGCCGCGATATACAGCCCAAGCCCCAGACCTGGTTGCGGCGCGTCGTCGTCGTCGCGCGAGAACGGGCTGAACAACTTGGCGCGTTTTTCCGGCGCAATCACGCCGCCGTTGTGCACGCTCAGGTGCAGCATGCCGGCAGCCCGCCAGGCGCGCAGGGTGACCGGAATGCTGGGCGTGCCGTGCACGGCCGCATTACTGAGCAGGTTGGCGAACAGCTGTGACAACCGCGGCGCATCGCAGACGATCTCGCCGCCAATGTGGATGTCGGCATGCAGGTCGGTGCGGCCGGTGGCGGAGCGGACTTCCTGCACCACCTCCCGCAGACGACGCTCCAGCGCATCTTCCGCCCGCAAGGTGACCGGAATGCCGCCACCCAGGCGCCCACGCGCGAAGTCGAGCACGTCATCCACCAGCCCGCCGATGCGGGTGAGGCTGGTGCGGATATGCCCCAGCAACGACGCACCACGTGGCGATTGCGGCTCCAGCTGCAGCATTTCGGTGGCCATGCTGATCGACTGCAGCGGGCTGCGCAGATCGTGGCCCAGCACGGCAATGAACTGGTCGCGTAGCTCGCCTGCATCGTTGGCCGCAGACAGCTCCGTTGCCGCCCGTTGCAGTTTTTCTTCAGTCTCCAGCGAGTTGCCGATAAGCAGGGCGAACAACTCCAGCGACTTCAGGATATGCGCCTCGTCGAAGTTGGCCGGTGCGGAATCGATCGCGCACAGCGTGCCAAAGAAGCCGCCATCGCGCCGGAAAATCGGCACCGACACATAGCTCTCCAGCCCGTACAACTTGGGTGTGTGGTGATGCGCGTACACCGGATGCTGGCTGGCATGGCTGAAGATGACCGGCTTGGGCGACAGCCGGATCTCGTGGCAGATGGTCGATTCCAGTTCCAGCTGGCCGCCGGGCTTCAGGCCAAACCCCAGCGTGTCGTAGGTGGCGCAGGCCACCCAGCTGGTGTCGGTGACGCGGGCCACGGCGGTGAACCGCGAGCCGGTGATGTGGGCGACGGTTTCCAGGATCTGCGGCACGGCGGAGATTCTTTCGATCTCGGCGATCGCATTCAGCGCGGATGGAGCGGAGGAAGGGCGCATGGTGCGTCTCGCGGGCCGGAAGGGCGCAGAAGCAGGCTGATCAGTCCGCGCGGCGCAAAGTGGCGCCAGTTTAGTGCCAATTGCCTGCGCGCTGGGCGGTGACAGGCAAACGAACGGAGCCGCCAGATGGACGGGGCAGGCGGCAGGGCCTGCGGCCGGGGCCTTGCGATGGCCTGGACTGCATTGATCGCATCAAGAGGACAGAGCGATCCAGACAGTGGGGTGCTGGATCACGATCCCCGGCATCGGCAGACCGCATTCGTCACTGAGATGGGGAATCGGGAATCGGGAATCGAGAGTGGGGAATGGGTAGAGGCAGGAGCACAGCAGGCGACTTCGATCAGCAAGTCGGTTCGGCAGCCCAGTCTGTTCAACAACGCATGGTGGTTGCGTGCGCTTGGTGCTTCCAGACGATGCCGACGACGAACACGTCGAGCACCGACTTGTGCATCGGTGGCGCCGTTGTTCCTGGAGGCATCCATCAACGACGACTGCCTGGCGCGTGGCGTGCGCGCACCGGCAACGCGCGTGCACCCATGACCAACCGCCTGACGCGTGTGATCACGCGACGATGCGCGCCGCTGCATCCCCAAACATCACAAGCCTTAGCACACCACAGTGGCAGCATCGGCGCATTCCAAACACCGTTATAGAGGAGCCCGCCATGCAGTCGATTGCTGTCCCGCCACGAACATGGGCCATCCACCCGTTTCATGCAGCCGTGCTGGGGGGCGTGTTGCCGCTGTTCCTTGGCGCGTTGTTGAGCGACTACGCGTACTGGAGCAGCTACCAGATCCAGTGGAGCAACTTCGCCTCCTGGCTGCTGGTCGGCGCAATGGTGTTTACCAGCATCGCCTTGCTGTGCGGCATCGTCGGGCTCGTGCGCGGTAGCCGGCATGTGGTGTATGTCGCTGCGTTGGTGGCCACCTGGGTGATCGGTTTCTGGAACGCGTTGCATCATGCGCGCGACGCCTGGGCGATCATGCCGATGGCACTGGTGTTGTCGGTCATCGTTACGCTGTTGGCGCTGCTGGCCACCTGGGCGGGCTTCGCCAGTCTGCGGACGGGAGGTGCACGATGAGCCGCCGTCCATTTGCTGTGTTGGCCGTGTCCGCGTTGGCCGCTGCACTGGCCGCCTGCGGCCAGGCACCGGATGCCAAACAGCACGGCGCTGCGCCGGAGTTGCCGGCACCGCACCGTGGCTTGATGCCCGACATGTTGATTGCCAAACCCGCCGCATGGAACGACCGCCGCCCCACCGTACCGGCTGGCTACAGCGTGTCCGCGATTGCGACCGGCCTGGGCATTCCGCGCCAGACCCTGGTGCTGCCCAATGGCGACATCCTGGTAGCCGAAGGACGCGGCGGCGGTGCGCCCAATCTCAAGCCCAAGGACGTGATTGCCGGCAAGATCAAGGCCAAAGGCACCAGTTCGGTAAAGAGCGGCAACCGGCTGACGTTGTTGCGCGACGCCGACGGCGACGGCACCTACGAACTCAAAACCGTGTTTGCCGACAAGCTCAATGCGCCCTACGGGTTGGCGCTGATCGGCAACGCCTTGTACGTGGCAAACCAGGACGCCCTGGTGCGCTTCGATTACAGCGAAGGCCAGACCAAGGCCAGCGGCGCGCCAACGGTGGTGACCGAGCTGCCGTCTGCCATCAACCATCACTGGACCAAGGCGCTCACCGCCAGCGCCGACGGGCGCTATCTGTATGTCGCCATCGGCTCCAACAGCAACATCACCGAACGCGGCATGCCCGCCGAAGTCGATCGCGCACGCATCTGGCAGGTGGATGCCGCCACCGGAGCACATAAGGCCTATGCCACCGGCCTGCGCAACCCCACCGCGCTGGCGATCCAGCCGGGGAGCGGCGCGCTGTGGGCCGTGGTCAACGAGCGCGACGAGATCGGCCCGAATCTGGTGCCCGATTATCTGACCTCCGTGCGCGAAGGCGGCTTCTATGGCTGGCCTTACAGCTACTGGGGAAAGAACGTGGATACGCGTGTGATGCCGCAGGATCCGCAAAAAGTGGCCTCCGCCATTGCACCGGATTACGCACTGGGCTCGCATGTGGCGGCACTCGGCGTTGCGTTCTCGTCCGCGGCCATGGGCGAAAAATTCGCAGACGGTGTCTTCGTTGGTGAGCACGGCAGCTGGAACCGCGATCCGCCGGCGGGCTACAAGGTGGTGTTCGTGCCGTTCCGCGACGGCCGCCCGGCAGGCGACCCGATCGACTTCGTCTCCGGTTTCTACGGCGACGACGGGCTGACCCGTGGCCGCCCGGTCGGCGTCACCGTGGATCCGCGTGGCGCGCTGATCGTGGCCGACGATCTGGCCAACACCATCTGGCGTGTGACGCCAGCTGCGAAGCCGGCTGCTCCCTGATCGGCGTTCAACAGCGCTGAGTCGGTGTGCCCGCTTCGAAGGAGGCGGGCACACGGCCGATGCGCGTTGGCATGGTCGGTGTGTGAGTAGGCGTGCTGTTCGAAAAACGCGCTGGCATGGCGCGAGGTGTCGTGGCCAACGTTCGAACGAGGCACACGCATGATGATGGAACGGCGCTTTGTTACCATCGCGCCAGTCATAGAAAGGGCCATGCATGCCGTCGCTGACATTTCCCGAACCCGCGCTATTTGTTCCCAACCAGGGCGAGCCATCGCTGCGCTGGGGCATTCTGGGCCCCGGCATCATCGCCACAGCTTTCGTCAAGGCCATGCGCGGCCATACCCGGCAACAGCCGTTCGCGGTCGCCTCGCGCTCGCGGGCACGTGCGGAGGCGTTTGCACAGGCCTGGTCCATCCCGCGTGCGTACGACAGTTACCAGGCACTGGTGGACGACCCACAGGTCGACATCGTCTACATCGCCACGCCTCACAGCGAACATCTGGCGCAGGGCTTGCTCGCATTGCGCGCGGGCAAGCATGTGCTGATCGAAAAACCCATCACCACCTGCGCGGCAGACGCACGCGTGCTGGTGCAAGAAGCCCGCGCACGTGGGTTGTTTCTGATGGAGGCGATGTGGAGCCGTTACCTGCCGCATGCGCTGGTGCTCAAGGCCCAGGCCGAGAGCGGCGCGCTTGGCAGCGTGCGCCACGTCTTTGCGGACCTGAGTCAGTTGGGGCCCAGCGATCCTGCACATCGGCAGCGCAATCCGGCGCTGGGTGGCGGCGCCTTGCTCGACCTGGGTGTGTACACCGTGCAGCTGTCGTCGATGCTGCTCGGCACACCGACGGCCATCACCGCAACCGGCGCACTAACTGACACCGGCGTGGATGCATTCTCCACACTGGTGCTCTCGCACGGCCAACACGCGCAGTCCACCTTGATCAGCTCGATCGTCGGGCGCAGCACGTCCACGGCTTACGTGAGCGGCACCGAGGCGCGCGTCGACCTGGGCGCCTCGTTCCACAATCCCACCACGCTGCAGCTGGCAGGCAACAGCGATGCCACTGCCGCAGCGCTGTGGCAGGACCCGACCGGCATCAGCGGTTATGACGGGCTCTGCTGGCAAGCGACCGCTGCCGCGCGCTTCATCGGCGAAGGTCGCACCGAATCGCCGCTGCATCCACTCGACGAAGTGGTGCAGATCATGACCACGCTGGACACCGCACGCGCGCAGCTGGGCATGCGCAGTTAGGGGCGCAGCAGCGATGTGCGTGCACAGTGCCCGCGTTGCCGCCGGGTTGGGCGCGCCATTTAGAGCGGCTAACAAAACGTAGCGAGCAGTCGTCAGGTGGGTGCGGATGGCGCGGAGGAACCGGAATGTACGTGGGTACATGAGGATTCCGAGCACCGGCCGCGCCCGCCTGGCGGCTGCGCAGTCGTTTTGATAGCTGCTCTTAACACCGAACTGCCAATCCCTGCCCGTAACCGCTAAAGTGCCTGCCCCAAGGCAGGGCAGACGGTGGTGTCTGCCCTGGTGTCGAACCCGATGGATTGCTCGACGTCATACGCAACCGCAACGTTGCACCAAGGCCAGCGCGCACGGATGTCCTGCGCTGCCTGATGTAGAAGGATGTTGTTGTTGATGTGGTTCAGAGCTTGGTTGTGCGTTGTTGGTGCGCTCACTGTTTCACCCGCCTTTGCGGCAGACCTGATCGGTCGCGCCACCGTCACCGATGGCGATACCCTCACCGTGGCGCAGCAGCGCATTCGTTTGTGGGGGATCGACGCGCCGGAGAGCGCGCAGCAATGCACCGCCCGCAATGGCCAGGCATGGCCGTGCGGCCGGCGCGCCGCAGCTGCACTGGATGCATACGTGCAAGACCAAACGGTGCGCTGCCAGCCCAAAGATACCGATCGCTACGGACGCATCGTGGCCGAGTGCTTCGTGCAAGGCCAGTCGATCAACGCGTGGATGGTGCGTGCGGGCTGGGCCGTGGCGTATCGGCAATATGCCACGGCATTTGTCGCTGATGAAGCCATTGCCCGCCAGCAGGCGAGCCAGCTGTGGAGCGGCAGCTTCCAGACCCCATCGGAGTACCGGCGCGCAAAACGCAATGCTTCTGCCAAGCCAGCGGCAGGCACGTCCGCACCGATCAATGCCCGTTGCACCATCAAGGGCAATGTCTCGGCGAAGGGCGCCAAGATCTTCCATTTGCCCGGACAGCGCGACTACGCAAAGACACGCATTGCCCCGGCCCATGGCGAGCGGATGTTCTGCAGCGTCAGGGAAGCACTGGATGCGGGCTGGCGCCCGGCGCAGCGTTGATCTGCAGCGCATTCGCCGATCAGAACCGGTAGGCGCGCATAGCGCTGCACGGGCCCGCCAATGCAGCGAATCCGTGTCTGCGTCCTCCCGCAGGCGCGGGTCTGGCCTTACCAGATCACGACGCGGTCCTGTTCCGATCGGACCATCGCGTCGCCCGGCTTGCATCCAAACGCAGTGGCGAACTGCGGCATATTCGACGGCGATGCATTCGTGCGGACCGCGTAGGGCGCATGACCATCCGAGTTGAGCAAGCTGAGCTGCTTCTCCTCGCGCATGGTGCCGCGCCACAGTCTTGCCCAGCCGAGAAAGAAGCGCTGTTGCGGCGTAAATCCATCGATATCCGCACCACGCTCGGGATGCCGCCGCAGATTGGCCTGCAACGCATCGAACGCAATATTGATGCCACCCAGGTCGGCAATGTTCTCTCCCAGCGTCAGTTCGCCGTTGACGTGCACGTCCGGCTTGTTCGGCAGCGGGGTGTAGGCGTTGAACTGGGTGACCAGCTTGCTGGCGCGCGCAGTGAAGGCGGCCAGATCGGCCGGTGCCCACCAGTTGACGTTGGTGCCAACCGCATTGAACTTGCTGCCTTGATCGTCGAAGCCGTGGGTTGCCTCGTGGCCCATTACGGCACCAATGGCGCCGTAATTCAGCGCGTCGTCCGCGGTCACATCAAAGAAGGGAGGACGCAACACCGCCGCCGGGAAATTGATGCTGTTGTCCAGTGAAAAATAGAACGCGTTGACGGTTTGCGGCGTGGTGAACCACGCGTTCCGGTCCGCTGGCTTGCCGACCTTGGCAAGCTCATAGCGATAGTTGAACGCAGCAGCTGTCTCCACATTGCGTAAATAGGCGTCGCGCTCGAAGTGCAAGCCCGACCAGCTACGCCAATGATCCGGGTAGCCCACCTTGACGACGAATCCTGCCCACTTCTTCAATGCGGCGGACTTGGTCTCCGCTGTCATCCAGTCTGCCTGCTGGATCCGTAGCTTGAGTGCCTGGCGGATGTTCTCGATCAGCTCTGTTGCGCGCTGCTTGGCTTCGGGGGTGAACATCTTTGCCACATACAGCTGGCCAAGACCCTCGCCGATCGCTTCATTGGTCGCAAACAGCACGCGCTTCCAGCGCGGCCGCTGCGCCTGCTGCCCGTCCATGGTCTTGTAGCGGAACGCGAAGCGGTTATCGACAAACGGCTTGCTCAAGGCGAACGCCGCATCATCAATCGTGCGAAAGCGTAGATAGGCCTGCCACTGCGAGACAGGCAACGTCTTCAACAGGTGATCGAAGCCTGCAAAGAAGCGCGGCTGCGAGAGCGAGAAACGCTGGTCCGTGCTCAACCCCTGCGCGGCTAGATACGCCTTCCACGAGAAATGCGGCGTCACTGCATCGGCCTGTACAACGCTGACCAGATGGTATTGGGTCTTTGGGTCGCGTGCTTCGACCGGACTCAGCGATGCTGCTGCGAGCGCCGTTTCAACCTGCAAGACCTGCTTGGCCTGCACTGTTGCAGCCTCGGGCGTCGCGCCGGTCAGGACGAAGGACTGAGTGATATAAGCCAGATACGCCTTGCGAATGTCGGCGTAGCGCGGGTCGGTGTAATACGCCTTCGATGGCAGCGTCATGCCGTTCTCTTCGGCATAAGCGATCACCTTCGACGCATCCTGGAAATCCGGGTAGGCGCCGAACTTGAAGACCAGCCCGGCACCTTGGGTATTGCGTGCAGCAATGAAATTGGCAACGTCCTGCGGCGTTTTCAGCGCTTCAATCTGCGCGAGCCGCGGGCGAATGGGTGCATCGCCCAGGCGCTGGATTGTGGCTTCGTCCATACCGGACGCGTAGAACGTGCCCACCAGTTGCTCAACGGAACCCTCCACAGGTTTCGATCGGCCCAGCGCCTCCACGATCTCGCGCTGGGCAGCATCGCTTTCGTCCTGCAGCGTTGGGTAGCTGCCGACTTCCGTCTCGTCGGGAGGAATGGTTGTCTTGGCGAGCCACTTGGAATTGACGAAGCCGTTGAGGTCCTGGCAGGCGCTGATGGTGGGCTGCAGTTCCTGCGGATCAAATGCTGCGCGCTGTGGAGCGTGCTGAGGTGCAGCTGCCGGTGCCGCGGTTGCGCCTGGCGCTGTGGCCGGATCGCGCTTGCAGGCGCTCAGCGCCATCACGGTGGCAACGGCGAGCAATGTGTTCCTGGAAAGAGTCATGGCGCCATCGCAAGGGGGGGAGGGAGCCGCAACGTACAGGCTTGCCCTGCACGTCGGGGGCTTGCATGAAGAATGTTGAGCATTGCGTAGGTTTCGGATTCACGTCCGCTGGGTCACTACGAGCCCATGATGGGCTACGCGGCATGCTGCCAACTGCGGTAACGCAGCCACGTACGGGCGCTGCGTCCGCATGCGAGCCTCTGTCAGTTGGGTGTTGCAGCCGATGCCGAAACGTCACGCAACCACTGTGCCACCGAGCGCGGACTCAGCCCAAGCAAGTGCTGGGCACTGCTCGCCGGATCGATGGTGTTTGCCGGTGCCTGCCAGAGGGCCTGATACAGCCCGGTGACCGCAGCGGCAGCCGGCCCCAGCATCGGCTCGAGAAGGTTGCCGAAGTCAGCCGGCAATACGCCGCGGAAAGCCACACTGCGCTGCAGCTGCTCTGCCATGCCGGCCGCGAGATCCCGGCCGAGCAGGCCGGGGAGGTGACCCACGCCAACCACACCGCGTAATTCCGGCATCTCGAACAACCGCACAACTACCTCGGCAACATCCAGATGCGAACTCCAGGAGACCGCGAAATCCTCACGAATCGGGTAGCCGAGAAGGCCCTCGGCACGCGCGCCGCCAATCACCATGGGCAGCAGCAGGTTCTCCAGGAACAGCCGCGGCGCTACCACCGCAGTGGAGACGCCAGTGGCCTTCACGCCTTCGATCAGCACAGTGATTGCCGCACTTGCCGGCGCTTGCAGCGCGCTGCCGGGGGCATCAACGATGCTGCCGCTGGTGGAGATCACCACCCGTGCCGGCTTGGCCGCAGCGATCGCTGCGACGATGGCATTCGCCTGTGCAAGGCGCGCCTCTTCCGTGGCGACCGGCAAATGGATAAAGACACCCTTCGCGCCGCGATACGCCTCGGTAAGCGACTGCACGGAGGTGTTGTCGACACGGATGGCGGCGGTGCCTGCATGCGCATCAGGGTTACGCACTGCTGCAACGGCATGCTTTCCGGCAGTCAGCAGCTGTGTGAGGACGGGGGCGCCCTGAGCGCCGGTAGCACCGTGGATGATGTAGGTCATTGCATGCTCCTGTGTGAGCGGTTGGAAGGATGGCGCCGGAGCATGGGAGGCGTCCATCGGTTACTTCAACTGCACTAATGGAAACTGGCTGAATGCTTCGCGCATCGTGCAGAGGCGCTGCATGTCGAAGCTATGCAGGCGGCTGTGCTGCCATCTGTCAACGCAGCACTGGTCCACGGCGCCCCCTCATTACCCTGCAACGCGCCGACACTGAGCTGAGCTGGGCTGGCGCTGCGACAATGCGTCGCAGCCCGGCCGCAGTTTTTTCATTACACTTCGCCGGTGTCCACGCCACTTCCCCCTTTGCGCCGATTGATGCAGCACCTGGCCTGCCTGGCCGTGGTGTTGTTGGTGTGCGCGCCGTTGGTGAGCCGAACACTCAATGGCGCACAGCGTTTTCTGGATGCGCCGCTGTGCCAGAGCCAACCCGATCAGGCTGGCAATGCCATGCGCACGACGCTGTTGCTTGCCAAGATCGCTGGAGGCGAAAGCCCGGCGAGCATCAACAGTGCAGCACTGGATGCCTGGCCGGGCAGCATGCACCACCAAGATCATGGAGCAGCGCATGGAGCATTGGCCTGCGATTACTGCGTGCTCTCGGCAAGACTACTGCCGTGGCTGTTGGTCGTCTTGCTGGTGTTCCCCTTACTGCGCGCGGTCGTTCCCGGCGAAGGAACCGTAGCGCCTGAGTCCTTCAAGGCGCGATGGCGCGCGCATACGCCACGTGGGCCACCGCTGCGGGCTTGAATACGCTGAGTGAGTGAGTCAGCGCTGGCATTGCCCACGGCTGGCTGCGTTTTAGGTGCTTTGGAGCGTTTCGTATGTCGTCTATTTCTCTGCCGCCACCTGCGGCGGCAACGCCCTGCGTTGTGTTGGTGACCTTGCTCCCAACCTTGGCGCTGGTCACCGATGCAGATATCAGGCGTGTGTCCCAGCGCAGCGCCAACCCGCGCCAATCACCGAGCGCGCGCGCCAACCAACCGCGGTGCCCAGGCAAAGCATGCGAATCCGACAACGCGATCGAACCGGATGCCGCCTAGTGTGTCGCATGCGGCAACCTATCCACGCGCTTACCGTGAGGGTCAGCGCATGCAGGCCGGCAGTGCCGTCTGCAGACAACGAAAGGAGTTACACATGCGGGGTGTTGTAAGCCAGCTAAAACGGCTGGGAATGCAGTGCATCGTGCTGGGCATGGCGTGTGCCATCGCTGGGTGCGGACAATGGGGGAGCTCGTTCTCACCCACCGGCACGGACCTCAGCAGCATGGGGCGGGGCGTGGATTTCTATCTGAAAGATACTGAAGGCACTCCACGGCCATTGCGCAGCTTTCGCGGCAAGGTGCTGGTGCTGTTCTTTGGCTTCACCAATTGCCCGGATGTCTGCCCAACCACTTTGGCGCGTGCCGCGCAGGTGAAGCGCGCATTGGGCGCAGATGCGGCGCAGGTGCAATTCGCCTTCGCCACGCTGGATCCGCAACGCGATGTTCCCAATGTGTTGCGCACCTACGTCAAAGCCTTCGATCCTGACTTCATCGGCCTCACCGGCAGTGAAGGGGAGATCCGGGTGGCCGCAGATAATCTGAAAGTGGTGTATGCCAAGGTGCCGATGGGCAAGACCTATACCATCGACCATTCCACCCGCAGTTTTGTGTTCGATCGCGAAGGCAAATTACGCGTTGGCCTCACCCATGAGCAGACGGTTGAAACCGTTGCCGCCGATATTCGCCAGGTGCTGGCACTGCAGTAAGAGCAGCTATCAAAACTACTGCGCAGCCGCCAGGCGGGCGCGGCCGGTGCTCGGAATCCTCATGTACGCCAGTACACTCCGGTTCCTCCGCGCCGTCCGCACCCACCTGACGACTGCTCGCTACGTTTTGTTAGCCGCTCTAAGTGGCGCCAGCGTGCGACACCGCTCCATCCCATCCCGTGCCGGCACACACGCCGCCACGCATCGCCACACGACGTAGACGGAGAACACCGATGAGCACACGTTTATTACTGCTGGTTGCGATCAGTGCATTGACGCTGGCCGCCTGCAAGGCCACGCAAGCACCGGATGCTGCACAGTCGACTGCGACGCCAGCTGCCACGACCGATACGCCGACACCTGCGTCAGCCCCGGCAACGGCCCCTACCACCGCCGCTGCATCGGTGGTGGTAGAAAACGCCTGGTCGCGCGCAACGCCGCCTGGTGCGCCGGTGGCCGGCGGCTACGTCACCTTGCGCAATCAATCCAGCACGCCGGACCGGCTGGTCGCGGTGGAGTCGCCGGCCAGCGCGCAGGTGGAGTTGCATGACATGCGCATGGACGGTGGCGTCATGAAGATGCGGCGCCTCGATGACGGGCTGGCGCTGCCACCGGGCGAAACGGTCGTGCTCGGGCCAGGTGGCACCCACCTGATGTTCATCGGGCCGCATGCGCCTTTCGAAGTCGGCAAGCCGGTCATGGCGACCCTTGTCTTCGAACATGCGCCACGGGTGGAGCTGCAGTTCGATGTGCGTGCAATGGGCGCTGCATCGCCGGACGATGATCACCACCATGCCGGACACATGCAGTGATCGATGCCGGGCTGCTGTGTGTGCTGCGGCGCGATCGGCAGTACCGGCCGGCGGTGCTAGCCGGAGCCCGCGCGGGCTGTGCGCCACAGCGGCCACAGCCCGGCCAGGCCCAGCAATGGGCCTGGCAGCAGCACCCAGGCAATCTGCAGGCCAAGCGTCTCCACCAGCTGAGTGGTAAGCCCGATGGCGACCACGGTGATCGCAAAGCCGATCGCGTTCTGCATGGAGAGGGCGCTGCCCACCAGCCCCGGCGGGCAGGCGCGCGCGGCCAGTGCGGAGAACTGCGGCGAATCGGCCACAACGCTAGCGCCCCAGAGCAGCATCAGTGCGACAGTGGCTGGGGCCGACCATGCGCCAACCAACGGAAATGCCGCACAGCACAGCGCCGAGAGCAGCAACGCAACCGCCGCAACACGCGCACTGCCGAGCCGGCTGCTGAGCTGCCCGCCCACCACGCAGCCGACTGCACCGGCGGCAATGACGCAGAACGCCAGTGCCGCCGGGTGCATCCCGAGCGCCTGCGCAAGCCCCGCCTGCGCGATCAGCAAGGGCGTCAGCGTCCACATCGCATACAGCTCCCACATGTGGCCGAAATACCCCAGCGTGGCCGCGCGGAAATCCTTGACCGCAAACGCCTGCCAGACCGCACCCACCGCCAGCCTGGTTGGCGCACCGCCTGGGCGTTGCGCGCCGGGCCCCAGCCGCAGGATCATGCATGCGGCAATGCAGGCCAGGCCGGAGGCCACCAGGATCGGCATCTGCCAGGGCAGCGCGGCGCCCAGTGCCTTGATGCCTTGCGGCAGCGCGGTGCCCAGGGTCAGCATGCCGACCAGCCATGCCAGTGCCTTGCCAGCGTGCTGGGGCGCCCAGCGCACCACCAGCTTCATGCCGATGGGGTAGATGCCTGCAAGGCTGAGCCCCACCAGGAAGCGCCACACCAGACCACTCGCCACCCCATCGGCGAACACCGCAAAGCCCAGGTTGCAAGCAGCGCCGGCGATCGCGCAGGTGGCAAAGATCCGGTGGGCCGCAAAGCGGTCGGCCAGCCCGCTCAACGCAAAGCTCAAGGTGCCGATAATGAAACCGAGCTGCGTGGCGATGGTGAGCACACCGATGCTGGCCGGGCCACTAGCCCATTGCCGCATCAGATCCTCGGCCGCGCTATTGACCGAAAACCACAACGAGGTGCCCAGCAATTGCGCCAGGATGATCATCACCAGTGCGTGCTTCGATCCGGGGGAATGGTCCTGGGTTGCGCGCATCGTGCAAGGCCTCGTGCGTGGGCGCGTGCTGCCGGCTGTCAGTGCGGCCGGCGCGGTGCGCGTGGATATCCGGAACAACACAACATCGCCAGCCGTGCAGGCACGCGGTGCAGCACCATCTACACCGTGCACCTGCTGCAGCGTGCGCGCAACGCGGGAGCTGCGAGCGGGCAGGGCACACCTGCTGCCGCTGCACCATGGGCGAGCGCCCTTGCTCCAGTCAACTGCACCGATGGACGGCGCGCATGAGCACTGCAAAAGAACCCTGCTGCGGGGTTGCGCGGTTGCTGCTGTTGCTGGAGGGGCCGTGGGCGTCGTTGATCGTGCGCGAACTGCTCGCCGGGCCGCGCAGGTTCACCGAACTCAGGAGTGCCTTGTTCGGCATCAGCGCACATACGCTGACCCATCGCTTACGGCAATTCGAAACGGCCGGCCTGGTGGTCCGCACCGCTTACGCGGAGACGCCACCGCGTGTGGTCTACGCCCTGACGCCACGGGGAGAGGAGCTGCGTGCGGTCTTCGAAGCCATGCGCGTCTGGGGCGAATCGCTGCCACCGCCCGAGACCCCGGCAGAACCACCGCAGGCTGGTGTTGCGCTCACCCTGCGTGAGATCGCCGGCGGTTGCCCGCTGAGCAAAGCCTCTGACCCGGAGCAGGACTAAGAGCCTCCATCAAAACGACTGCGCAGCCGCCAGGCGGGCGCGGCCGGTGCTCTAAATCGGAATTTACCCCCGTACACTCCGGTTCCTCCGCGCCGTCTGCACCCAACTGGCGATTGCTCGCTACGTTTTGTTAGCCACTCTAAGCGCCGTGTGCGCACTGCGCACAGTCCCGGCCGACCGCACGGCGCCATAACGCATTCAAGCTCGGGGCCGGCTGGTACATGCGGCATTCCACGTCAAGGCGTTATTGCGGCGTATCGCGCCGCACACGCGTGCGATACGCCGCCACATTGTCGCCATCGATCTGCTTGCGCTGCGTTCCGGTGATGGTGTCGATCCTGGTGTCCGAACACGTCACCGGTTTGGCCTCGACCAGCGTCTCGCGCTCGAAGGCATGTGATTGCCCGGTGTTGCGGTAGTACTGATACAAGACCCAGTACAGCGTGCTTGCACCGATCGGCCCGGTCAGCAACACCAGCAGCCCTACATTGTCGCTCATGCGATCACCGCCAAAAACCACAGTGCGGCCGCTTCGATTACGGTACCGGTGACCAGCGCGGCAAGCAGCAGTTTCCATTGCTGCACCGGCACGCTGCCCATGGTTTCCCCGGTGCGGCCATTCACTGCGATGTAGTGCAGCAGACCGCCGTTGCGGCCAGGCTGATGATAGGAATACAGCCAGACCGGCAGGTACATCGACACCCAGCGTGTGCCGTGCACTTCGAGCTGTTCCCGCTCCCAGCGCACACCGCGGTCGTAGCGGCTGACCGAGCGTTCCACCTGTGCGCGCGCGATCGACAGCAACTGGTCTTCCAGCCGTGGCCGTAGCTGCTCGATATTGCTGTCGCGCCGCTCCGAACTGAAGCCAGCCAGATACGACGCGTTCCACTGCACCGCATTTTTGGTGTCGAATGGCAGGATGGTGTTGATGATGTTGTTGGTCGTGACCCGGCTATCGAGATTGCCACGCTCGGAAGACGATTCCAGTGGCAGATCGTCCACGGTGAATTCCACCTGCCGTTTCACCGCATAGATGTCGGCGTCGTAATAGGTCTTCTTGTTCTTCTCGGTGCCCTGGGTGTACGTGCGCGTGGTGATTTCTCCGACGCCGGCCACGCTGGCGCTCACGTTGCCATCGACGATCATGTAAGGCAGATAGACGCCCACCACGTTCTCCGGGGTGAACTGTTGCTTGAAAGCCTTCAGTGCAAACAGGCGGCGCTTGCCGACGAACTGGCGGATGCGCGCCACCGCGTCCTGCTTGTCGATATGAAAGGGCAGCACGGCATCGGGCACCGCGCCATTGGCCACCTGTTCGTTGACGCCGAACACGTGCCGGCACCAGTGGCATCGCGCGGTCATCGCGCTATCGGTATTGATGGTGACTTCCGCGCCGCAGCCGCTGCATTTGAAGCTCATCAGGTTGTCGGCATCGGCCTGGATGTTGCGCGCACCCGAGGCGATGACCGTCCCGCGCAACTCGGCCAGGCCGGCGCCGAATCCATACGCTTCCTCGACCCGCGTGCCATCCCAGGTGTGCCGGCAGTACTGGCACACCAGCAGGTCAGTGCCGAGCTTGGGGCGGATATCGGTGGCGCCACATTTGGGGCACCGGTTGAGGCCATCCTTTAATTCGGCCGCGGCGGTGTCGATGCCGAGCGGGTCGGGCGCCTGCAGTTCGGCGCGGATCGGCGCGGGCAGGGTGGCCGGGTCGATGGCCATCTGCCCCGGTAACGGCGGCACGCCCTGCGGCGACACTGGGCCGTGCGCTGCAGGCGGCAGCGGCGGTGGCTGCAATGGTGGCAGCGGCGGCGGAATGCTGGAGCTGGACATGGGCGGGCCTGCGACTTACAAGCCCAGCGCCTTGGCCTTGGCGGCGTCGTAATCGCTCTGTGTGATCAGCCCGAGGTCCAGCATTTCCTTGGCCTTTTTCAGCATCACCACCGGGTCTTGCACTGCGGGTGCGGCGGGCTGCTGCAGAGTGCTTATACCGCCCAGCATGCCGGTCGCCATGCCAACGCCAACCAGCCCGGCCGCGCCGCCGTGTTCACCGGCAGATTGCAGGCCCTGCGCAGCACTCGCCTGCAGGTTGGCATTGCCGCGCGCGCCGCTGAGCGCATCGGCACGCTGCACGGTCTTGAGCAGCTCGCGCGTGTTGGCGTCGTATTCGATCGACACGATGGCCGTCTTGACGATGGCCAGGCCGCGATCGGACTGCCATTGATACGCCTGTTCCACCGCAGCGGAGAGGCTCTTGGCAAAGCCGAGCGCATCCTGCTGCAGCCGGGTGATGCGATTGCCCTTGGCGGTGTCGTTGGTGTACAGGCTGAAGGCCGGCGCAAGCGCGCTCACCACTTCGTTGAACAACTGGCCGGCGGCCGCATTGTCCAGGTCGGTGAAGTCGAACACCTGGCCGGGCTGCAAATAGCTGGCCGGCACGAAGTTCTTCACGAACAGGATCGGGTCGACGATCTTCAGCGTGTATGAGCCGCGCGTCACCGCGCCGACCTGCGTGCCCAGGAAGCCGTCGTCCCAGTAGATCTCCGATTGCGTGCCGAACCGGTTGTCGGGCAGCTCCTTCAGCGCCACAAAGAAGGCGGCCTGCTGCGTCCCAGGCTGGCCACCGAACTTGAACCGCTCCCAGCTCTGCCGGATCAACGGCGACACCAGGCCGTCGCCGGCAAACAGCGATTGCGCGTTGACATCGTCCGAGCGCCACTCGTAACCGCCGGCTTCGGCGACAAACGCCGTGACGGCGCCGTCCTGCATCAGAAGCAGCCCATACCCCTCCGGGACCACGATCTTGGAACCATTGCTGATGACGTTGGAAGATGCGCCGGTGTTGGCGCCGCGTCCGGCATTACTGCCGCGCGGCACCCCGGCAAACACGGCAGCCGTTGCAGGCAGGCCCGCCGGCACGGTGTAGAAATCTTTCCACTGGTCGGCAAGAACGCCACCCACTGCACCTGCAACCGCCTGCACAAGACCCATGACAACTCCCTGTAATGCGCGGCAGGCACGGCGCCCCGCGTGATCGCGGCACTATATCAGCAGCGGGCAGGGCGCCCGGCCGATCAGGCGGCGATGCAGCGGTCGTGACATTGCGCGAGCGCCAAACGAAAAAACCCCGTCGTAGCGGGGCTTTCGTTGGCAGTGCCAGGCTTGCGCCGGCAGGTCAGCGCGACATGCTCAGGGCACGTCGCATTTGAGTTTTCCATCCACGTAATACGGCTTTGGAACGTCAGGGTTGGTGCTGGTCTTTTCGAAGACCACCTCGAACGACGCCATGTCAGGCGTGCCTTTGCGTCCCTTGCATGCGTCCTGCAGTTTTTGCTTTACCGCGGTAATACCGGCGTCGCGATTGGCGCCGTCGGCGCTGTTGGTCAGGTTCACAACCTCGGCCGATGCGTGCGCGCTCAGGCCCAGCATTGCCCCAGCCAATACCAGCATGTGCAGCTTGTGCATAACGTCTCCTGATGCAGTGTCCGTGAATGCGTTGCACCGCTTGTCCAACGCCGCGCCAGCATAAGGCGGCAGGGTGAAGAGGTTGTGCGGATGGGCCGGCTTGGCGGTTACGCGCGCACGGGCAATACGCGTCAGCGTGAGAGCCCCACCGTGGCCCAGGCCAACACCGCATAGCGCGTGGTCTTGGCCACAGTGACCAGCATCAGAAACACACTCAGGCGTTCGCGCATGACACCGGCGGCAAGCGTCAGCGGGTCGCCGATGATCGGCATCCAGCTCAATAGCAGCGACCACTTGCCGTACCTGCCGTACCAGGCTTGTGCACGCAGCAAGGCAGACGGCTTGATGGGAAACCAGCGCCGGCCCTGAAAGCGCGTGACCTCGCGCCCGATCCACCAGTTGATCAACGAGCCGAGCACGTTGCCGGTGCTTGCAGCGGCGACCAGGCCCCACACCGAACCGCCGTCCAGCAGCAACGCCACCAACGCCGCCTCGGACTGTGCCGGCAGCAAGGTGGCTGCAATCAGCGCCAGTGCAAAGAGCGAGAGATAGGTCATGACGCGTGGGGAAGGGCGGGTTACGGAGGTGGTGCTGGGGTGTGGATGCTAGCAAGCCGTGCAGGGGAGGCCAGTGCACACGGCAAGGCGTAGCACCTGCGCACGCGTAGGCGGCTGATCCGGGTTCTGCAGATGCAGGGCGATACGCGAGTGGCAACGCACCTGAGTGGCAAGTGTGCGGCGCACTTCGGTCATGCGCCGCGATGCTTGCGTCGCGCGTGCCTGGGCGCCAATCCAATTACGTTATAATATATCGATACAGCAACGGTGCGCAGGGCGAAGGTCGAACGTAGATGAGAATCAAGGTGTTGGTGCCCGCCATGCTGGCAGCGGCGTTTGCAAACGATGCGCGCGCCGAGTCAGACGACTCGGCGGTCACGATGGGCAGTGTGGATGTGCGGCAGGGCGGGCGCGGCCAGCTCGCCGCCAATCGGGTCCTGACCTCGGTGGATGTGCTGGGCGGCGACCAGGTCGAAAACAAGAACGTCATGAACAGCTGGGAGCTGCTCGGGCAAATGCCGGGCATCCAGCTGACCGAAACACGCCAGGGCACGGAATCCGGCAAGGCTACGTTCCGCGCCTTCAACGGTGAGGGCTACATCAACGGCATCAAGATCCTGATCGACGGCTTGCCCAGCAACGTCAACAGCGGCAATCAGCGCTTCATCGACATGGTGTTCCCGCTGGAGATCGACTACATCGAAGTGGTGCGCGGCACCAACGATCCGCGTTACGGGCTGCACAACATTGGCGGCAACATCAATTTCGGCACCCGCCAGGGTGGCAACTACACCGACGGCCGGCTGACCTATGGCAGCTTCGACACCCGCGAAGCGCAGCTGGCCGTCGGCCGTGAGGCAGACGGGTTCGCACAGAACTACTTCGTCGGCGTGCAGGACTCCAATGGCTACCGCGACCACGACACCTCGCAGAAGTATTCGCTGGGCGGCAAATGGTTTGTCGGCAGCGACGCGGATACCGCAAAGCTCGGCCTGGTCGCGCGCGTGTATCACCATGAAGCCGACGAACCCGGGTTCATGACCGCCGAAGAACTGGCCACCGACCGCACCGCCTCGGCAGCCAAGAACGCCAACGATGGTGCGGACCGCGACATGCGCCATCTCGGCGTGCATCTGGACCTGCGGCTCAGCGACACCCTGCACTTCAACAACAAGCTGTACTACAACAGCTACGAAGAAACCCGGCGCGTGACATTCACCAGTTTTCCAATCGGCAATGCCCCGCGGCAACAACGCGAATGGGACGAAAAGCAGACCGGCATGCTGAGCACCATCACCTGGCGGCAGAGCGAGCTGCTGACCCTGGAGGGTGGGGCGAATGTCGAGCACCAAGACAATGGCTACCGCCGCCTGCGCTTCGCCTACAGCGTGCCGACCGACTTCAACGCCCCACCGGCACGTGTGCAGAACGACGACCGCTACACGCTGGAGAACGTCGGCGCCTACGTGCAGGCCGTGCTGACGCCCACCGCGGCGCTGAAGATCGTGCCGGCGTTCCGTGTGGACCGCTTCAGCGGCGACACACGCCTTCCCGGTGGCGTGACAGCACCGTTGCAGCACACCGGATGGATCGAGCAACCCAAGCTCAGCGTGGTGTATTCGTTCAACCCGGGCCTGCATGTCTATGCCAACTGGGGCAAGACCTTCCAGGTGCTCACCGGCTCGACCGCGCCTGGGTATCTCACCGCCGGCCAGGAGACGTTTCGCCCATCGATCAACACCGGGCAGGAAGTGGGCATCAAGTTCGCCCCCGCCGCCGGCACCGAGGCGCGGCTGGCCGTCTGGCAACAGGATGCGACCGACGAAGTGGCCAACATGCCGGCCACAGGCACCACGGTGGGCTTGGGCGAAACCCGCCGGCGGGGCGTCGACCTGCAGGTGTCCTCGCACCTGGGCGAGCACTGGGTGCTGTGGGCATCGCATGCGTATCAAGAGGCCAAGGTCATCAGCGCCTTCACCATTGCCGGCGATGCGCTGGCCGGCAATGAAGTCATCGCCACGCCGCGTTACATCAGCAACATCGGCGCGGACTACCGCCCGAACGCGCAGTGGACCTTCGGCGTGCAAGGCCGGATGCAGGGCGATTACTACATCGAAGAGCGCAACACACAAGGCAAGTTCGGCGGCTTTGCGTTGGTGGACATGAGCGCACGCTACCAGCTGTCCGAACGGATCAGCCTCGATCTGCAGGTGAGGAACCTGTTCGGCCGCGAGTATGCCTACACCTGGTACGACAACTTCTTCTGGGGCGGCAACGATCAACCGATGTTCTCACCCGCACCGGGGCGCACCGCGTTCCTGTCGTTCAACGTCAAGCTGTGATCGGCGCGTTGGCGGTGCCGAGCACCGTCACGCCAAGGCGATCGATGGAGCTGCGGCGCACAGACTGCTCGTGCAGCTGTGCGGTTCGGCGCGGGGATCACTCTCTCAACTTCTTCGGCTGATGCAGTAATCACCAAGCGCTTTTATTAAACGCATGGTCTCAACCTGATGCGGGTTGGTTATCTGATGCGCCGTGCCGGCGCCGCCCACCGCTGAGACAGACGGCGGCAACCAGCGCAGGTGGCCTCAGTGCAGCGCGGCAACCTTGAACACGTCAACCGCCTGCACCAGCTGCGCGGACTGCTGCTCCAGCGAACGCGCGGCAGCGTTGGCGGCTTTCACCAGGGCGACGTTCTGCTGCGTGGTCTCGTCCATCTGGGTGATGGTCTGGTTCACCTGCTCGATGCCGCTGGCCTGTTCCTGCGACGCTGCGGCGATCTGGCCCATGATGTCGGTGACATGCTGCACGCTATCCACGATGCCGCCCATCGTGGCGCCTGCCTTGTGCACCAGCACCGCACCGTCCGCCACTTGCTGGACCGAATGCGCGATCAGGGTCTTGATTTCCTTCGCTGCATCCGACGACCGGTGCGAGAGCGTGCGCACCTCCGATGCCACCACCGCAAAACCACGGCCTTGCTCGCCGGCACGTGCGGCTTCCACGGCAGCATTCAAGGCCAGGATGTTGGTCTGGAACGCAATCCCATCGATGACAGACACGATGTCTGCGATCCGCCTGGATGAGACTTCAATGCCCGACATCGTCTCCACCACCTGGCTGACCACATCGCGGCCTTCCGACGCCACGGTGGCCGCGCCCAGCGCAAGCGCATTGGCACGGCGGGCGTTGTCGGCGTTCTGTTTGACGGTAGAAGTCAGCTCTTCCATCGACGCTGCGGTCTCTTCGAGGTTGGCGGCCTGCTGCGCGCTGCGGCTGGCCAGCGCCTGATTGCCGGCGGTGATGTCCTCGGCGGCGAAACCGATGTTGTTGGAACTCTCCTGGATGCCGGCAACGATTTCGGTGAGCCGCGCCACGGTGCTGTTGGCATCGTCGCGCATCAGGGCGAACACGCCCTGGAAGTTGCCGTGCATGCGAACCGTCAGGTCACCCTGGGCAATGGCGCGCAGCAATGCCGAGAACCTGGACAGCGTGGTATCGGAGGTGGACATCATGGTGTTGAGGTTGTCCACCATGCGCGCAAATGCATGCTCGAATCGGTCAGCTTGGCCGCGGCGGCTGAAGTTGCCCGCACAAGCGGCCTCGGTGAGTTCCTGGATCTGCACATTGATCGCATGCAGGTTCTGCTTGGCCTGCGACATCGTGGCGGTGATGGCAGCCTTCTCGCCGGGATACTGCTCGATGTCTTGCGCAAGATCACCAACCGCATAGCGCCCCATGACTTCGGTCATGCGCAGCTGCGTGCGCACATGCGCATCGACCAGCGCATTGGTGTCCTGCACCATGTGCCCGTAGTCGCCGGGAAACCGCTCCGCATCGGTGCGATAACTGATCGCGCCCGCGTCGTGGCGCGCGGCCATTTCGCGCTGGGCGGAAATCACGGCCTGCAGGCGCGCCTGCATCTGTTGCATCGCACGCAGCAACTGGCCAGATTCGTCCGCGCCTGCCGCCACATCGCGGCTGCTCAGATCGCCCGCGCTGATGCGCTCGGCCAGCCCAAGCGCCTGACGCAGTGGCAGCACCACGCTGCGCGTCAGCAGCAAGGCAATGGCCGCGCCCAGCAGCAGGGCAATGATGGTCGACACCACCATGAGCATGGCAAAGCCGCGCGCCGTGGCAACGGCTTCTTCGGCCGCCTCACGGTTCTTGGCTTCCTGCAGGTCGATGAAGGCATTGATGCTGGCAAGCCAGTCGATGAAGGCCGGGCGCGCCTGCTTCAACAGGTCTTCTTCCGCATGCAGGCGGTCGCCCGCATCGCGCAGCAAGCGTACCTGGGCGATCAGCGGCATGGAGCGCTGCTCGATCGCCTTGATCGACCGCAGGATGTCCTTCTCTTTCTGGTCCGACGAGGTGGCCAGCAATGCGTCCAGCGGCTGCGCCGAGCGGGCGTAGTCGGCGGCGAGCTTATCGATGGCGTGCTCGGCAGCCTGACGGTCTGCGGTGGTGTCCATCAGCACCACGTCGCGCAGGGCGATGGCACGGTCGTGAACACTGCCGCGGAAGTTGATCGCGTAGCGTTGCTTGACGCTGTTGACGTCATTGATTTGCGTCAGCCGTTGGTCAATCGCGCGTACGCGCTGGATGCCCACCACCGTGAGCATCACCATCAGGACGATCAACGCCAGAAAGCCGAGCGCGAGGCGCTGGCCGATCCGCAGGTTTGAGAAGAAGGACATAGGTTCGATCGGATGCGGGGGAGGGCCCATGCCATGCACGGGAGGCGGAACACGATCGCTGTCCGCCCGACGGGGCGCACCGGGTTAGCGAACTCGACCAGTCCGTTAGCGGCGATGGGGGCCTTGGCTGAACCCGCCGCCTAATCGCGTTTAGTTCTCGTTTGCTTTGGCAGCGGCCGGGCGAGCCTGCTGCGACAGACTCCCGGCTGTCGGCGGCGGTGCGATACGCACCAGCCAGCAGCATCACTGCGCTGAAGCGTGCGACGTAGCTCAGCGCCAGGCCACCGGATAGGCCTCAGTGGCCCGGGGCGTGGCTCACGGCGCCGCGACGCAGCAATTGTGATGATGGCGGGATGAACAGTGGGAACCAGATCACAGCACGCACGGTCAGTATCGGCCCGATGGGACCTGCCGACGCAGGCCAGGAAGTCACCGTCCACCTCTCGGCAGCGCCGGGCCCACGTTGGCAAGCCTGCTTCAATTTTCTCTTGCAGGGGCGCGATGTACCGCTGCTGCGCGATCACGTGATGTTTGATGGCGCCTCCTTCAGCGGCTGGGCGCTGCCGGGCAGGGCGGAAGCGTTTCGCGAGGAATTGCCGCGGTTGCTGGCGTCCACCGGTGCGCTTGCGCACGCGCAAGGACTTAAAGACTCGGCGCGTTGATCGCAAACCGCATGTGACTGGCAATGGAGCGCCACGCAGCGCTTCGTTCGCCTGATACCCGCCTAAGAACCTGTTCACGATCTTTCCTGATCAGTGCAGACTATGCGGATGCGCCAA
>NZ_JARVTE010000014.1:0-209127 GCF_030208815.1 Xanthomonas sp. fls2-241-TYG-148 | reverse complement strand
GTGGCGGCATCCATGCCGCCACACGGTCCCGCAAGCGGCGAGGACACCGCACCAGGGAGTTGGTCGGTTGTTTTCTTAAAATCTTGTCCTTTGCTCGGCTTTCATTGAGAAGATGATCGGACGCGCCGTTATCTAAGCAACCCATGTCAAGCATTGCTTGCACCAAGCATACCGACCATCTCGACTGGTCCTTGCCCGCCCACCGTAGCGGGACCTTACGCGGCATGGATGCCGCGTAAGAGCCTACATGGACGTACTTGCGGCGTGTCCGGCGATGGTGGGCGGGCAAGGGCCCTGCAGCTAAGCCCAGAGCATCCGCTCCGCAATCGCGACATGCGCGCATGACAAACGCCGCACACGGCAACATCGGTACCCGTCTGATGGCGAAGAAATAAACTCTAAATATCAGCGCAAAGCCACCGCCTTGGCTTTGACGCACCCCCAATTCCCAATCCCAGATCCCGCCCCTCAATCACCCCGTATCCAACCCATGCTTGCGCAGCTTGCGGTACAGCGTATTGCGGCTGATGCCCAGCGCGTCGGCGGTGCGGCTGACATTCCAGCGGTGGCGTTCGAGTTGCTGCTGCAGGACCAGGCGCTCGGCCTGGTCCAGCGCCACGCGCCCGGGCATGTCGTCGGCGGCCACGGCGCGACCATCGACCAGGCACGGCGCACTGCCGGCATCGACGATTTCCTGCGGCAGGTTGGGCAGGCGGATCACCGCATCGCTGCACAGCACCGCGGCGGTGCGCAGCACGTTGCGCAGCTGGCGCAGATTGCCCGGCCACGCGTAGCTGAGCAGTTTGTGCATGGCCTCTTCGCTGATGCGCACACCGCGCTCGTTGTTTTCTTCGCGCAGCAGGGTGCGGATCAACTCGGCCTTGTCGCTGCGCTCGCGCAAGGGCGGCAGATGCAGCACCACGCCGTTGAGCCGGTAATACAGGTCTTCGCGGAACTCGCCCGCGGAGACGCGCTGGGCCAGGTCACGGTGGCTGGCGCTGATCACATGCAACTCCAGCGGCACCGCACGCTCGCTGCCGAGTGGGGTGACGCATTGCTCTTCCAGTACGCGCAGCAGGCGGCTTTGCAACGGCAGCGGCATGTCGCCGATTTCATCCAGAAACAAGGTGCCGCCACTGGCCTGCAGCAACTTGCCGTGGCGGCCTTCGCGCGCGGCGTCGGTGAATGCACCACGCGCATAGCCGAACAATTCGCTTTCGATCAGCGCCTCGGGAATGGCCGCGCAGTTGATCGCCACAAACGCGCCGCTTGCCCAGGGCGAACCGCGATGCACGGCCTTGGCGAACTCCTCCTTGCCGGTACCGGTGTCGCCGCGCAGCAGGATGGAGACGCGGTGCGCCGCCAGCTTCAGCGCATTGGCCAGGTTGTGGCGCATGCGCGGGTCCGAGCCGACATGCTCGCCAGGGTTCAATTCTGTTTCCGGTGCCGGCTGTGCCGGCCCGCCCACCGCCGGCAGCGCCGGGCGGGCACGCGGCGGCCGCACCAGCGCATAGAAGCGGCGGCCGTGGCAGGCGCAGCGGATCGACCACAAGGTGCCGGCATCGCTGCCGGCGCGGTGCTCGATGGTGTCGAAGTCCAGCTGCATCACCTGCGAGATGTCGCGGCCCACCAGCTGGCTGCGGTCCAGCTTGCCCAGCTGCTCCAGCACCGCCTCGTTGACGGCCAGCACGCGGCCATCGGCACCGATGGCGATCAGTGCTTCATGCAGCAGGCCGGCGAACTCCGGGCGGCTGTGGAAGCGCAGGATGAAGGCGTGACCGAACTGGTTGAGGAAGTGCGAGCGCGAGATCTGCGCCGCCGACATGCTCACCAGCGCCACGGTATGGCGCTGGATCTGCTTGCCGTCCTGGGCATTGGGGGTGGAGGCATCCAGCACCGCCAGCAGCCCGCCGTGCGCGTCAAGGATCGGCGCGCTGCAGCACGACAGCGGCAGGTGCCGGGTCAGGTAATGCTCGCCGCGGTGCACGCTCACCGCGGTGCGCTCGGCCGCGCAGGTGCCCAGCCCGTTGGTGCCCTGATGGCGCTCGGCCCAGCTGGCGCCGGCAAACAGGCCGACCTGGCGGAATTCGCGCAGCAGGGTAGGGTCGTGCACGCTGTGCAGCACGGTGGCGTCGGCGTCGGCAAAGATCACCGCATAGCCACTGCCGGCGATCTGCTCGTAGAGGTTTTCCATCTCCACCCGGGCGATCCGCAGGACATCGCCCAACCGTTGCTGGCGCTCACGCACATGCAGGGCGTCATGCACCATCGGGTCCGGCAGCGCCTCCGGCAACAAGGCGTAGTCCTCCAGGCAGCGACGCCAGGAACGCGACAGCGGCGCCGCCAACGGCGCGATATCGCGCAGCCGGCGGATCTGCTGGAGCAGTTCCGGCTCGATCTCCGGCAGGACGATGGAGGTGCTGGCCACAACGCTCGGCTCGGACATGGGCCAGCGTTCCTCGAAGGGCGCGAGGCGCCAGTAGAGACACAAACCGGGCCCATGCTCAAACCGCATCGCAGCAAAGCGCGACGGCGGTGATGCAATGCCTGCTGCGGTATGGCGGGCCGGACCACGCTGGCGCGGTGTGATGACGCGCGCAGCGGCGGTTTGCGCAGATAGGGCGACCACGGCAGGCGGCTATCACTCGGCGAAGTCGGCACTCAGCTATTGCTGAGTTCGCTGCAATGCACTGCAAGCTTGCGCGTGCGTTACGCAGGAGGACGGCGCTTAGCCGAACTGCTGTTTCACAGCCTTGGACGCCTGGCGCGCATGACTTGATGCCGGCGCTGTGCCATTGCCACTGCCCGCGGTAGCAGATCGGCGGCCCGCCGCAACGGCCCGCCACGGTGCTGATGGGTGTCCCACGCAATCGACTGTCCCGATCGCTTCGGATGGGAAGAAGTGGGCGAGGCGGGCGGGGGAGATGCACACCCGCGCCATAGCCACGGCCGAACCCACTATCGCCACGGCCAAACGCGTCTGGCCGGTACATCTGTGCATGAGCTACCAGTGCGCCTGGCAGCGACCATCACACGCACCGCCGGCGCCGCCGCCACGGCGCGCGGCGCCAGGTCATGCGCTTACAGCATCAGCACCCTGCGGCGCCGCTGCGTGCCTACAGCGCGTAGCCGAACTGCTGCTTGAACTGGTCGTTGAACTCGGCGAAGTCGAAGCGCTGGTTCTGGGTGCCCGGGTGCTCCACCTTCAGCGCGCCCATCAGGTTGCCCATGCGGCCGATGGTCAGCCAGTCGTAGTTGTGCTGGATGCCGTAGATCAGCCCGGCGCGGAAGGCGTCGCCGCAGCCGGTGGGGTCTACCACGCGGCGCTCGTGCGCCGGCGGAATGTCGTAGGTCTTTTCCGGCGTGTGCACCAGCGCGCCCTTCGGGCCCTGCGTGGTGATGTAGGCCTGCACGCGCGACACGATGTCCTGCTCGTTCCAGCCGGTGCGCTCCTGCAGCAGGTTGGACTCGTAGTCGTTGACCACCACGTAGTCGGCCTGCTCGATGAACTCGCGCAACTCCGGGCCGTTGAACAACGGCATGGCCTGGCCGGGATCGAAGATGAAGGGGATACCGCCGGCAGCGAACTCTTCCGCGTTCTGGATCATGCCTTCGCGCCCGTCCGGGCCCACCAGGCCCAGGGTCACGCCCGGCACGTCGCGCACGTGGTTCTCGTAGCTGCGCATCATCGCGCCCGGATGGAAGGCGGTGATCTGGTTGTTGTCGTGGTCGGTGGTGATGAACGCCTGCGGGGTGAATAGGTCATCGATGATCTTCACGCGCGACAGGTCGATGCCCAGCGTCTCGAAGTGCTCGCGGTACGGGCCGAAATCCTGGCCCACCGTGCCCATCGGGATCGGCGCGCCGCCCAGCAGATGCAGGTTGTAGGCGATGTTGCCGGCGCAACCGCCGAACTCACGGCGCATGCGCGGCACCAAGAACGACACATTCAGGATGTGCACCTTGTCCGGCAGGATGTGGTTCTTGAACTGGTCCGGGAACACCATGATGGTGTCGTAGGCGAGGGAACCACAGATCAGTGCGGACATCGAGTCAGGCCTTTGCGTAGGGAAATAGCCGCCAATTGCCGGGCATGGCAGCGGGACGGCGCGGGCGCCGCGGCGCAAAGGTTAACGGCTGCGGCCGGCCAGGGCCAGACGCGCTTGCCATGTTCAGGGTGACCGCCGCATGAAAATGCGCGCGTGACGGCGCATTTTTCCTTGCTCGCACCTAGGCGGATTGCTAGGCTAGTTGACTTCGTTTTCTGCCCATTTTTGCGCCAATCGGCCGCCGGGCACGCGACTCCTTCAGGAACGACTCCCTCGATGTTCAAGAAACTCCGCGGCATGTTCTCCAACGACCTGTCCATCGACCTGGGCACGGCCAATACGCTGATCTACGTGCGCGGACAAGGCATCGTACTGAACGAACCCTCGGTGGTGGCGGTGCGTCAGGACCGTGCCATCGGCGGAACGCGTTCGGTGGCTGCCGTCGGTGCGGAGGCCAAGCAGATGCTGGGCCGCACCCCCGGCCACATCACCACGATCCGCCCGATGAAGGACGGCGTCATCGCCGACTTCACCTACACCGAGGCAATGCTGAAGCACTTCATCAAGAAGGTGCACAAGTCGCGCTTCCTGCGCCCGAGCCCGCGCGTGCTGGTGTGCGTGCCGGCCGGTTCCACCCAGGTGGAGCGCCGCGCGATCAAGGAATCGGCGGAAGAGGCCGGTGCGCGCGATGTCTACCTGATCGAGGAACCGATGGCCGCGGCGATCGGCGCCGGCATGCCGGTGACCGAAGCGCGTGGCTCGATGGTCATCGACATCGGCGGCGGCACCACCGAAGTGGCGGTGATCTCGCTCAACGGCATCGTCTACTCGCAGTCGGTGCGCGTGGGCGGCGACCGCTTCGACGAGTCGATCACCAACTACGTGCGCCGCAACCACGGCATGCTGATCGGTGAAGCCACCGCCGAGCGCATCAAGCTGCAGATCGGCTGCGCCTACCCGCAGGACGAGGTGCAGGAGATGGAAATCTCCGGCCGTAACCTCGCCGAGGGCGTGCCGAAGATGATCAAGATCAACTCCAACGAAGTGCTCGAAGCGCTGCACGAGCCGCTGTCGGGCATCGTGTCGGCGGTGAAGCTGGCGCTGGAGCAGACCCCGCCGGAACTGTGCGCCGACGTCGCCGAGCGCGGCATCGTGCTCACCGGCGGCGGCGCGCTGCTGCGCGACCTGGACCGCCTGATCTCCGAAGAAACCGGCCTGCACGTACAGGTAGCCGACGACCCGCTCACCTGCGTGGCCCGCGGCGGTGGCCGCGCGCTGGAGCTGGTGGACATGCATGGCAACGAGTTCTTCGCGCCGGAGTGAAGCGTTCGGGATTCGGGAGTCGGCATTCGGGATTCGCAACGCGTGTCCCGGCCTTCGGCCTTGACCGATTGCGGTACAGCCCTGTTTGTCTAACGCTTAGTCGTATCGGGGGCAGCCGACCGCTCCTCGAATCCCCAATCCCGACTCTCAAATCCCGGCCTTAAAGTGCCCTCCTACGCCGGTCCTCCTGTCGCCTCCCGTCCGGGCGAAGTCACCTCCACGCTGCGGCTGCTGGTCTATCTGGTGCTGGCGGTCGTGCTGATTGCGCTCGACAGCCGCGGTGGCTGGCTGAGCCAGCTGCGCCTGCAGGCCAACCTGCTGATCCAGCCGGTGTGGGCGGTGGCGGGGCTGCCGGGCCGGATCGGCTCGCAGGTGCGCGACAACGCCGCGACCCACGCCCAACTGGTGGAAGAGACCCGCGCGCTGCGCAACCAGTTGCTGGTGGCCAATGCGCGCCTCACCCGCCTGCAGACCGCTGCTCTGGACAACGCGCAGCTGCGGGAACTGCTCAACGTGGCCGAGCGCCGCGGCCTGGACGTACAGCTGGCGCCCATCCTGGATATCGACCTGGACCCCACCCGGCAACGGCTGCTTCTGGATGCCGGCAGCCGCGACGGCGTGCTGATGGGCCAGGCGGTGATCGACGCCGGTGGGCTGATGGGGCAGGTGATCGAAGTGACGCCGCTGCATTCCACCGTGCTGCTGCTCACCGACCCGGACCATGCGGTGCCGGTCAGCGTGGCGCGCAACGGCGTGCGCCTGATCGTCTACGGCCGCGGCGACCGCCTCGAACTGCGCGACATCCCGCTCAGCGCCGGCGTGCAGGTGGGCGATGAGATTGTCACCTCCGGCCTGGGCGGGCGGTTCCCGGCCGGCTTCCCGGTGGGCAAGGTGTCCGAACTGCATCCGGACGACACCCACGCCTTCCTGGTCGGCGAACTCACCCCCGCCGCCAAGCTCGACCGCGGCCGCGATGTGCTGTTGCTGCGTGCCGGCAAGCCGCTGCGGGTTCCGGTGGGGAATGGGGAATCGGGAATTGGGAATGGCAACGGCAACGGCAGTGGAAATGCCGCGCCAGCCACCACTGCGCCAGCGAACATGCCGGGGACTGCAACCCCGCGCACGCCGGCGGGCGGCGCTTCCGATGCGGCGACCGATCCGGCACGCCCGACGGCGGGCGCGGCATCTGGTGCCACAACCGCCACCGCCACCAATACCGGCGCCGCGCCGCGCGCCCAGTCCGCGCCGACACCAGCCACGCCTGGCACACAGCCGGCCAGCGCGCCGACGCCCAGCCGCCCGACAAGTCTGCCTGCCCGTCCTCCCGCATCGAGCGAATCCAGCATCCAGCATCCCGATTCCCGCCCGGCGTCACCGCAGGGCTCACGGGCATCAGGGAATGCAGCATCGGGAACGGGCAACCGCAGCGCCTCACCGCCGCAGAGCACTGCTCCTACCGATTCCCGACTCCCGACTCCCGATTCCCGTCCGGCTCCGCAGGAGACGGACCAATGAGCCGCATGCGCAACAGCTGGATCCTGCCGGTCAGCATCGTGATCGCGCTGGTGCTGGGGCTGCTGCCGCTGCCGGCGGTGGTGCAGCCGCTGCGCCCGTACTGGTTGGCGCTGGTGCTGGCCTATTGGGTGATCGAGGAGCCGGACCGGGTCGGGCTTGGCGCGGCGTTCGTGGCCGGGGTGCTGGCCGACCTGCTGTATGGCGGGCTGCTTGGCGAACAGGCCCTGCGGCTGGTGATCATGACCTTCATCCTGCAGCGCTTCCGCGCGCGGATGCGCTTCTTCCCGATCTCGCAGCAGGCGCTGGCGATCGGCGGGCTGTTGCTCAACGACCGCATCGTCTCCTCGGCGGTGCACCTGGCGGTGGGCGAGCCTACGCTGCCGTGGAGCTACTGGTGGGCGCCGCTGCTCGGCATGGCGCTGTGGCCGCCGGTGTTCGTGTTGCTGGATGCGGTGCGGCTGGGCAAGCGGAGCAAGAAGTAACCCATGCACGGGCGTCGCCACCCCAAGAATCCGCACGCCGAGGCCGAGCAGTTCCGCCGCCGCGCGGTGCTGGGCTTTGTGATGGTGGTGCTGTGCCTGGTCGGGCTGGGCGGCTGGTACTTCAAGCTGCAGGTGCTCGACCACGAGGTCTATGCCACCCGGTCGGAGGCCAACCGCATCAAGCCGCGTCCGGTGGTCCCCGGGCGCGGCATGATCTACGACCGCAGCGGCCGGCTGCTGGCCGAGAACGTGCCGGCGTTCCGCCTGGACGTGACCCAGGACAAGGTAGAGGACATGGAGACCATGCTGGCCGCGCTCGGCAAGGTGATCCCGATCGCGCCCGAGGACCTTGAGCGCTTCAACCGCGAGCGCAAGGCCCGCCGCAGCTTCTTGCCGGTCACCCTGAAGCTGCGCATGAGCGATGAGGAGATGGCGCGCTTCGCGGTGGAGCGCTGGCGCTTCCCCGGCGTGGAGCTGGAGCCGTACCTGACCCGGCGCTACCCGTACGGTCCGCTGTTTGCGCACATCATCGGCTACGTCGGGCGTATCGACGAAAAAGACCTGGCGGTGCTGGGCGAGGGCAATGCCGCGCTCACCCACATGGGCAAGTCCGGGCTGGAGCGCTATTACGAACAGGACCTGCGCGGCCAGGTGGGCTACGAGCAGGTGGAAACCAACGTGCAGGGCCGGGCGATCCGCACGGTGGGCCGGGTGGCGCCGCAATCGGGCGCAGACCTGCGCCTGTCGGTGGATGCCGACCTGCAGCGCGCGATGGTGGCCGCGTTCGGCGAACACGAAGGTGCGGCGATCGCGATGGACCCGCGCACCGGCGAGATCCTGGGCATGGTCAGCCTGCCCAGCTACGACCCCAACCTGTTCGTCAACGGCATCTCGCATACCGACTTCAAGGCGCTCAACGACAACCCCTCGCGGCCGCAGTTCAACCGGCTGGTGCTCGGTGGTGTGGCGCCGGGCTCCACGCTCAAGCCGTTGATCGCCCTGGCCGGCCTGGACAGCGGGCTGCGCCGCCCCGAAGACCGCGTGCTCTCCACCGGCATGTTCTACCTGCCGGGCGTCAGCCGTGGCTGGGGTGATTCGCACCGTGGCGGGCATGGCTGGACCGATCTGCGCAAGTCGATCGCCCAGTCGGTCAATACCTATTACTACCGCCTGGCGGTGGACATGGGCATCGACCGCTTCGACCACTATATGGGCGAATACGGCTTCGGCCAGCCCACCGGGGTGGATCTGCTGGGCGAAATCGGCGGCATCCTGCCGTCGCCGGCCTACAAGTACAAGACCCGCAAGGAGCGCTGGTACCCGGGCGATACGGTCAACATCGCCATCGGCCAGGGCGACTGGAAAGTGACGCCGCTGCAGCTGGTGCGCGGAGTCTCGGCCATTGCCGGCGGCCTGTTGCTGCGCCCGCACCTGGTGCTGGAAGAACGCACCGGGTTCGATCACCCCTGGCAGCCGATGATTCAGCCGCCGGGCAAGCCGATCAGCGCCAACGCCGCCCATCTGCAGGTGGTGCGCGAGGGCATGATGGACACCATGCGCCCGGGCGGCACCGGCTATGCGATCACCCCCGGCGCGCCGTACCAAATGGCCGGCAAGACCGGCACCGCGCAGGTGGTCAGCCGCCGCGGCGTGGCCGCCGTGGACCCGCGCAGCCTGCCCTTGCATCTGCGCCACCGCGGCCTGTTCGTGGGCTTCGCCCCTGCCGACAACCCGGTCATCGCCGTCGCGGTGGCGGTGGAAGGTGGCGGTTTCGGCACCAGTTCGGCCGCGCCGATCGCGCGCAAGATCTTCGATGCCTGGCTGCTCGGCAAGTTGCCCGAAGGCCTGGAGCCGCTGGATAGCGAGCTGGGCATGACCGCGGTCGGCGTGAACCAGTTCGAGGCCGGCGCCACCGATGCGCGCCAACAAGGCGATACCGCCGCTGCGGCGCTGGACGAATTGCCGGTGGTGATCGGCCAGGTGGCCGTGGCCCTGGATCCCAACCGCCCCGCGCAACCGGTGATTCCGGACGTGCCGGACACTGTCTCGGAGACCGACCGGTGAGCGACATCCTGCGCTGGCTGGTGGATCTGGCCGCACGCTTCGCCCGCAGCCTGGACTGGGTGCTGTGCCTGGCGCTGGCCGCGCTGATGGTCATCGGCCTGTCGGTGCTCAAGAGCGCCGGCGGCACCGCCAACGGCGATCACCTGGTGATGGCGCAAGGCGTGCGCTTTGCCATCGGCGCGGCGGCAATGTGGGGCATCTCGCGCATGTCGGTGCTGCGCCTGCGCGCCTGGACGCCGTGGGTATATGGCTTGTCGATGCTGCCGCTGCTGGCGGTGTTCGCGCTGGGTACCGGCAAATACGGCCGCCAGTGGCTGGATCTCAAGCTGTTCTACCTGCAGCCGGCCGAGCTGCTCAAGATCAGCCTGCCGATGATGGCCGCCTGGTATTTGCACCGCATGCCCTTGCCGCCGCGCATTTCCACCGTGCTGGTCACCTGCGTGATCATCGGCGTGCCTACCGCCTTGATCATGTTGCAGCCGGACTTCGGCACCGGCGTGCTGATCGCCGCCAGCGGCGTGTTCGTGCTGCTGCTGGCCGGCCTGCCGTGGTGGTGGGTGGCGGTGGGCGTTGGCGGCGTCTCGGCCGCGGCGCCGGTGGCCTGGTTCTGGCTGCTGCGGCCGTACCAGAAGGACCGCATCATGATGTTCCTCAACCCGGAAAACGATGCGCTCGGCGCCGGCTGGAACATCATCCAGTCCAAGATCGCCATTGGCTCTGGCGGATTGAACGGCAAGGGCTGGGGGCTGGGCTCGCAGTCGCATCTGAACTTCATCCCCGAACAGACCACCGACTTTGCGTTTTCGGTACTCAGCGAGGAATTCGGCTGGATCGGCGTGGCCACGGTGCTGACGCTCTACCTGGTGGTGATCGGCCGCTGCCTGTGGATCGCCTCGCAGGCACGTGACACCTATTCGCGCCTGATCGCTGGCGCCACCGGCCTGGCGTTCTTCGTCTACGTGCTGGTCAACGGCGGCATGATCTCCGGCCTGCTGCCGGTGGTCGGTGTGCCGATGCCGCTGATGAGCTACGGCGGCACCTCGGCGGTCTCGCTGCTGGCAGGGCTGGGCCTGGTGATGGCGGTGAAATCGCACCGACCGGTGCACGGGTACTGAGGCTGTCGTTACGCGCATGAGCGCGTGCCATGTGTATGAGTGCGGCGTGCAGGTCACGCATGGTTCATGCATGACCCGCCTAATGCACAGCGCGGCCTCATGCGGCCCAACACCCTGCGGTTGAGCACTGCGTGCAGTGCGTTGTGCAGCATGGCCGTGTTGCATGCGACACGGTGATGTCGCGCAGTTGACAGCATACGGACCGTGCACATGTTTGCGCCTTGCATCGCAACCAGACACATCGGCGCAGTGCTGCTTCGTTTGCACGGCAGCCGGTTCGCGCGCTGCCATCGCCCCCGGTCGACGCGCCGTAGAGTGCGCCACTCACCGTGTTGGTTCCCTGGGTGCTGCGTCGCACTCGAACGGCACGCGTCTCTTCATTCTTCGGGTGACTACGTCATGAAACTGCTCGCTGCCGCCATCGGCGGTCTTTGTCTTTCGCTTGCCTCACAGGCGAGCGCCATCACCCAGGCAACCGGCGATAGCCGTGCGGTCTCCGAGCCTGGTATTCCTGCGACCTGCCAGGCGGTAAAGGCTGAGCACACGGCTAGCGCGCGCCAGTTCGCGGCGGCATTGGAAAGTGCGCCGCCCGATACCAAAAACATCCAGGCCGCACTGACCGCGTGTGCGGGGAAGAATGGCAGCGTGCTGCTGACGGCGGGCGCGGGCAACGCCTTCCTGACCGGGCCGCTGTCGATTCCCACTGGCGTGACGTTGGTGGTCGATCAGGGCGTCACCGTGTACGGCTCGCGTAACCCCGCCGATTACGGCAGTGGCTGCGGCACGGCCGGTTCCAAGAGCGGCGGATGCCTGCCGTTGATCAGCGTCAAGGGCACCAGGTCTGGTGTGATGGGTGTGCGCATCGGTGGGCGCCAGGGCACCATCGATGGCCGTGGTGATCTGACCATGCTCGGCAAGAGCACCACGTGGTGGGAGTTCGGCGAGAACGCCAAGAAGGCCAACCAGGTGCAGAACAGCCCGGACCTGATCAAGGTGCAGAATTCCAGCGCATTTACACTCTACAACGTCAATCTGATCAATGCGGCGTACTTCCATTTTTTCGCGCATATCGTCGATGGCCTGACCATCTGGGGCACGCGGGTGAAGTCGCCGGCGACCAGCCCCAACACCGATGGTCTGGACCTGGATAGCGTGGTCAACGCCACCGTGTTCGATAACGATGTGATGGGCGGCGACGATTGCGTGGCGATCAAGACCATCGCCTCCAAGTCCGGCAACATCACCTTGCGCAACAATCGTTGCTACGGCACGCACGGCATCTCGATTGGCAGCGAGGTGATGTCGGGCGTCAGCAATGTGTTGGTCGATTCCACTGCCATCACCGCCAGCGACGATGCCGGCAACCGCAGCACCGACAACAACGGTCTGCGCATCAAGACCAGCATTACCAAGGGTGGCCCGGTCAGCCTGATCACTTATCGCAATACCTGCCTGTACGGCGTCACCAGCCCGCTGGTGATCAATCCGTTCTATTCCCGCGGCGATAGCGGCACCGCGCCCACCTTCAGCCAGATCGTCGTCAATGGCTTGCGGACCACCGGCGATGCGGGTCTCAAGGGCAAGGGCTGGATCCTGGAAGGCTATAACGCGCAGACACCGCTGGACCTGGTGCTTGCCAATGTCGCGACAGGCAACAAGGCCGTCACCGCCAGCAATGCGCGGATCGGGCTGAGCAACAGCGAGCTCGTGCCGACCGGCACCAATGTCACCACCAGCACCGTGCAGCTTGCCGGCAGCATCCCGACCTGCTCGAGCGCACCGCACTTTCCTGCGTTGTAATCGGACAAGCTGCGGCCGGGTCACGCGGATTGTGCAACCGGCCGGCAGCACGCCGACCTGCCTGGACGTCCTGCTTTCAGACGACGTAGCCCAGCCAGGTGCGGCCGGAAGCTGGCCGCACCTAGGAATGTGTAGGGAAGGGTGATGCCAGATGCGGCACGCGGCAGCCGCGACCGGCACTCGCGGCAACCAGGCCCATCTGTTCGCTTTCGCAGTTCGTCCATGCCCATGACCGCTCGCCTGTAGTCGCAGCGAGGGCCGGCCAGTGCCGCGCCCCGCCTTGACAAGACCTAAAGTTCTTGCGTTTCATGGCCTTATTGCCAGAAGTTCATCTGGTCTCTGTTACTCTCGGCCGATGATTCGACGCACACTGACCTGCCTGCTCACCCTCGGCCTAGTCGCTTGCGCGACCCAGCCCAGCCCTCCACCTGCGCCTCCGGCCGCCAGCGCGCCGCCGGCCAAGCCGCCGCTTGCTCCCGCTGCGCCCGCCAGTGCGGCGGCCGAAGCGCCGGCCTTGCCGCCGGTGGACCTGACCCCGGTGCCGTTCGAGATCGCACGCGCCAACTTCGTGCGTGACACCGCGGCCAAGTACGGCATCGACGCGGCACGGATTGAAGCGGTGCTGGCACAGGCCCAGTTCAAGGATGCGATCGTCACCGCGATGTCGCGCCCGGCCGAGCGGGTCAAGCCGTGGAACGAATACCGGCCGATGTTCATCACACAGGCGCGCATCGACGGCGGCCGCAAGTTCCTGGCCGAGCATCGCGCCGAGCTGAGCAAAGTCGAAGCCGCCACCGGCGTTCCAGCGCAGGTGATTGTGGCCATCATCGGGGTGGAAACCAGCTACGGCAGCAACGCCGGCAAATACCGTGTGCTGGACGCGCTGTACACGCTGGCCTTCCGCTACCCGCGCAGCGGCGACCCGGCCAAGCTCGAACGCGAAGTGCGCCGCGAGCTGTTCTTCCGCGATGAACTCGGCCAGCTGTTCGCACTCGGCAAGGAAGAGCAACTCGACGTCACCAGCCTGATCGGCAGCTATGCCGGCGCCATGGGCATGGGCCAGTTCATGCCGTCCAGCTACCGCCAGTTCGCGGTCGACGGCGATGCCGACGGCAAGCGCAATCTGTTCACCGATCACAACGACGTCTTCGCCTCGATCGCCAATTACTTCGTCAAGAAGGGCGGCTGGGTGCGAGATGGTCAGGTCGCCGTGCCGGCCACGTTGGCCGCGGGGCGCGAGGAGTTCAACCCCACCGACTGGTCGCCGGTGTACACGCTGGCCGATCTGTCCGCGCGCGGCTACCAGCCCAACGCGCCGGTGGTTGCCGGCAGCACCGCCACACCGATCACGCTGGACGATGCCAACGGCAAGCAGTACTGGTTGGGCTTCCAGAACTTCTACGCGATCACCCGATACAACATTTCCAAAATGTACGCGATGGCCGTGTTCCAGCTGTCCGAGGCCATCGCCGGCAAGGAGTTACCCCCGGCATGAACAGCAGCACAGGTCCCAAGTGGCTGATCCCGATGGCATTGATGCTCGGGCTGGCGGCCTGTAGCAGTGCACCGAAGAAAACCGCCGGCAGCGCCGGCAATGGCGCGATCAAGGGCGTCAAGGTGGAGGGCAAGGGGCCGGCGCATGTCGCCACCGGCTGCCCGTCCACCTCGCCGTATGCCGCCGCCAAGGAAGACCCCTCCACGCGGGGCGACTACACCGCCGGCGGCCTGTACAAGCCCGGCGTCAAGGACACCACCCCGGACCACGTGCCCAACGTGGCCTGCATTCCCGAGCCGCTGGTCAGCAATGAGCCGCGCTCGGCGGTGGGCAATCGCTCGCCGTATGAAGTGCTGGGCAAGCGCTACGTGGTGATGGACAACCCCGGCGACTATGTCGAACGCGGCACCGCCTCGTACTACGGCAGCAAGTTCCACGGCCGGCTGACCTCCAACAAGGAGGTGTACGACATGTACGCCTTCACCGCTGCGCACAAGACCTTGCCGCTGCCCAGCTTTGCGCTGGTGACCAATACCGACAACGGGCAATCGGTGGTGGTGCGCGTCAACGACCGCGGCCCGTTCCACGATGGCCGGGTCATCGACCTGAGCTACGCCGCTGCGGTGAAGCTGGGCATCACCGGCAAGGGCACCGGTAATGTCGAGGTACGCGGCCTGACCGAAGCCGACAACGCCAATCTGCTGGCCAAGCGCCGCAGCGGCATCGCGCCGGTCGCCACCGTGGCCGCAGCCAAACCGGCGGCCAGCAGCCAGATCGACAGCCTGGTGCAGCAGCTGCCCGCCCGCGGCACCCCAGCGCGTGCGCCCGCCACCGGCACGGCCGCCGCGCCGGTGCCGATGGGCGAGCGCTGGCGTTACCGGGTGGCGGATTCGCGGCAGCCCGGTAATGCCGACAATTTCGATGCGTGGATGAAGTCGCAAGGCGTGCGCGTGGCCACCGGCAAACCGACAGCGGCCACGCCGCGCCCGGTCGCTGCCGCCGCCGTGGCAACCACGGTGGCGGTGGCCAGGACGCCGGATGCTCCGCCAGCGCCGCGCCCCGCCGCTCCGGTCGTCGTTGCCAAGCCGCCGACCGCCGCCGAAGCCACGCTGGGCGACATCCTGTTGCAGGTCGCCAGCTTCGCCAGCCGCGAGAACGCCAACCGCGCGCTGTCGCAGCTGGCCTCGGCCGGCATTGCCGGTGCCAGCGTCAGCGACATCGTCAGCGGCGGGCGCACCCTGTGGCGCCTGCGCGTGAATGCACGCGACCACGCCAATGCCTCGGAAATCGCGCAGCGCATTGCCGGGCTGGGCTTCGGCCGCCCGCAGATCGTGGCCAACTGAGCGCCCTGCGCGCCTGATCGGGGCTGAATTTCGGTCAGGCGCGGCGCCGGTGCGCATCGCCCTGATCGCTGTGGCGCCTTACAATTTCGTATTACCCAGCCTTCGGGCCCGTCAGGAGTCGTTCTTCAATGAAATTCCGCTTCGCCGCCGCTGCCGTGGCCACGTTCGCGTTCGGCCTGGTCTGCGCACAGACCCCTGCGCCGCAGCCGACCCCCGCCGCTGCCGCGCCGACCGCTCCGGCGGCATTGCCGGTTCCGCCGGCACCGGCACCGGCCGTGTCCAAGTCCTGGATCCTGATGGACTACGCCACCGGGCAGGTGCTCGCCGGTGAGAACATCCACCAGGAACTGGCGCCGGCCAGCATCACCAAGGTGATGACCTCCTACGTGGTGGCGGCCGAGATCAAGAACGGCAAGATTAGCCGCGATGACCAGGTCATGATGAGCGAGCGCGCCTGGCGCGAGGGCGGTGCCGGCACCGACGGCAGCTACAGCGGCTTCCCGGTCAACCAGACTGCGCGTCTGGAAGACATGGAAAAGGGCATGGCGATCCAGTCCGGCAACGATGCCGCGATTGCCCTGGCCGAGCATGTCGCCGGCAGCGAAGAAGCCTTCGCCTCGCTGATGAACAGCTACGCCGCCAAGATCGGCATGAAGAACTCCTACTTCGTCAACGCGCATGGGTTGAGCGCCGAGGGCCATCACTCCAGCGCCTACGATTTGGCCATGCTCGGCCGTGCGATGGTGCGCGATTACCCCGAGACCTACGCCTACAACAAGATCAAGGAGTTCCAGGTCGGCACCATCAAGCAGAACAACCGCAATCTGCTGTTGTGGCGCGACCCGGCCGTGGACGGCATCAAGACCGGCCACACCTCCGAAGCCGGCTACTGCCTGCTCAGCTCGGCCAAGCGTGGCGACCAGCGGCTGGTGGCCGTGGTCATGGGCGACACCTCCGAGCGCCAACGCGCCGATGACAGCCTGGCGCTGCTCAACTGGGGCTTCCGCTTCTTCGAGACCCACAGCCTGTACGCACCGGGCAAGGTCGTGACCAAGCAGAAGGTCTGGAAGGGCGAGCAGGACGAAGTACAACTGGGCGTGGCGCAGCCGCTGCTGGTCAGCCTGCAGCGTGGCCGCTACAACGACCTCAAGCCCAGCATGGAAGTGGCCAAGAACCTGCAGGCGCCGATCAAGAAGGGCCAGCAGGTCGGCACCGTCAAGGTCAGCCTGGAAGGCAAGGTCATCGCGCAGGCACCGCTGGTGGCGATCAACGCGGTCGAAGAGGGCGGGTTCTTCAAGCGCCTCTGGGACGCCTTCTGGATGTGGTGGGAATCCGAATAACAAAAAAAAGCCGGCAAAAGCCGGCTTTTTTTTGTTGAATTGGGAGTGGGGAATCGGGAATCGTAAAGCTGCGCGCCGCTCCTGCTGTTCCGATTCCCGATTCCCGATTCCCGATTCCCGATTCTCTATTCCCAGCCCTCAAAGCATCCGGCTGATCGTGAAACTGCCATACACCGGGGTCTCGCGCTGGGTCTCGAACTCGCGGGTGCGGTGGTAGCGGGCGATGGCGAATTTCCAGCGGCCGTACATCACCGCCAGGCCGTAGCCGACATCGCCGACGAACGGGCGCTTGTCCACGCTGTGGCTGTTGCGGAAGGTGTTGCCGTCCAGGGTGATGTCGCGGATCACCCAGCGCGCGTCGGTGGTCAGGAACAGATGCCCGGACCAGCCACTTGCGCGGCCCAGGCGGCTGGGTGCGGTGTTCTCGCCGGCCGGGCGGGTCGGCGTGCTGCCGAAGTCATCCGGCAGCTTCCAGCCGAAGCGCACTTCGCCGCCGGCATTGAGATGGGTCGACATGTTGCCCAGCGACCCGCCCCAATGCGAAATCGCGTCCCAGCCCCAACCATCGGCGTTGACCGTGGCGTCGCCCGGCCAGCGGCGCATGCGCTCGTGCACGAGGTTGATCAGCGGCTCGTTGTGCAGCTGGTTGTCCCAGCCCTGGAATTTCTCGTCGCCCAATGCGTCGTGGATGGCGTCCTGCGCTTCCTGCGCGAACGCCCACGGGCCAACCACGCCGATCTGCAGCTGCGTGGTACGCAGGTGCGCGTCGTTACGCGCGTTGTAGCCGAAGCTGGCGAGCAGGATGCCCGCGTACGGGCGGTCGTCCGGAATCACGTCGCGGCGGGTGTAGTCGGTCGGGGTAAAGATCGCCTGGCCGATCGAGAACACCATGTTCTGCTGGTCGAACTCGCCCGGATGCAGGCGTTCCAGATAGCTGTTGACCCAGCGCGCCGTGCGCGGCAGACACGGGTCGTCGGTGTAGTCGACCAGGTTCGGCGAGACCAGCGTCAGCAACGCGCCGTTGGAATAGCCCTGGTCCTGGTCTTCGCCACCGAACAGGTCGTTGTCGACCCGGAAATTCACCGCCGGCGGCGTACGACCCAGCCGGCTGGAATCGCACTGGTCGGCCGCCAGCGCGGGCAGCGCCAGGCCGGTGAGGGAAAGCAACAAGGCAGCGGACAGCGCGCGCGGTCGGAGCATGGAGGACCCGGAGCAAGAGGGACAGGATGCGGCAAAGGTGCCTGCGGCCACTGCTGCGCCGCGTGAACATGGGCTGCATGATGCCGCGCCTGCCGTGGCGGGCATGACTGCATGTGCGGACCAGTTCGTTCTATCGCGCTCAGGAGGCCCGTCGGCGCGAATTGCACGGCGGGCATGAGCCCGCGGCCATGAATTTCGCGCGCGAATAGCATATGATCCGCCCCCGGGGGAACTAGCCCCAAGGAACGGCGGCCTGCAGCAGGCTATTTCATTACCAACGGATCGCGTTCGCCCACGGCGGCGCAGGTGTTAGGGGAACAACATGAGCAAGACGATTTCTGTGAGCGCAGCGGTACTGTCCAGCGTGCTGGGTATTGCATTGGCCAGCGTGAGCGCGCCGGCGTCCGCCGGGCTGAAGGACGCCTTCAAGGGATCCGCGCAGGACCAGCGGAAAGATGCCGTCGCGCAGATCCCGGTGTGCGCCAAGCCCCTGGGCAGCCTGTCGGTGATTGAGCCGGAAGACGCCGTCAACTGGTGGTCGGGTCAGCAATTGCCTGCGCCCTCCAAGCTGATCAAGGTCTTCGTCAACCGGTCGCGCTGCTTCACCCTGGTGGACCGTGGCGCCGGCATGGCTGCCTCGCAGCGCGAGCGCGACATGGCCGCCAATGGCGACCTGCGCGCGCGCTCCAATATTGGCAAGGGCCAGATCCGCGCGGCCGACTATGTGATGACGCCGGACCTCATCTCGCAGAACCGCAATGCCGGTGGCAGCGCCATTGCCGGCATGTTGGGCGGTCTGGTTGGCGGTAACGCCGGCAATCTGGTGGGTGGGTTGAATCTGAGCAAGAAGACCGCCGATGTGGTCTTGACCATCACCGACGTGCGCTCGTCCGAGCAGGTCGCAATGGCTGAAGGCAATGCCAAAAAGACCGACCTCGGCTGGGGCGCGCGCGGCAATGTGTTCGGCGGTAGCGACTACGGCGCTGCCGGTGCTGGCGGTTATGCGAATACCGAGATCGGCCAGGTGATCACGCTGGCGTATCTACAGGCTTACACCGATATCGTCAGCCAGTTGGGTGGCCTGTCCGGCAATGCCGCAGCGTCCAATGCCCAGCAGGCAGTCACTGTGACCCGTGCGGGTCGTTTGCTGGCCAATGCCAAGGGCACGGGCGCGGCAGTGCGTACGCTGGAGCCGGGCATGATGCTGTACCCCACCGGCACCAAGGAAGGCGTCATGTGGGAAGTCGAAGACGAAATGGGCAACCGCGGCTGGGTGTCGTCGGCCATGCTGGAACTGTCCAAGTAAGTCGTCCGCAAGACGCACATCCGGTGTGAAACGACGGGGCCCACTGGGCCCCGTTTTGCTATCTGCGACAGGTGTTGCGACAGGGCGGGGTTGGGTTTGCCGCCAGGCGGCCCGATAATGGGCGGATGGAAATCAGCTCCGACAACCCCGATCACGGCTTCCAGTTCCCCGGCACCTTCGAGCTCAGCGCCATGGGCACGGCCGAGCGCGGGCTGGAAACCGAACTCCCGCGCCTGCTTGCCGCCACCGGCGTTGAACTGCTGGAAGAAAGCATCAGCTGGAAGCACTCCTCCAGTGGCAAATACGTCTCGGTCCGGATCGGCTTTCGGGCCGACACCCGCGAGCAGTTCGACGCCGCGCACCAAGCGCTGCGCGAGCATCCGGAAGTGAAGTGGACGCTGTAGCGGCCGAGCCTGTCATCGCCCCGGTGTTGCCCTTGCCGGCGCAGGTCCGCGACCTGGGCATGCAGGACTACGCCCCGGTCTGGCGTGCAATGCAGCGTTTCACCGATACACGTGACGAGCACACCGGCGACGAGCTGTGGGTGGTCGAGCATGCGCCGGTGTTTACCCTGGGGCAGGCCGGCAAGCCCGAGCATGTCCTGGCTCCGGGCGAGATTCCGGTGCTGCAGGTCGATCGCGGCGGGCAGGTGACCTACCACGGTCCCGGCCAGCTGGTGGTGTATCCGCTGCTGGATCTACGCCGGCTCAGGATCGGCGTGCGCGACTATGTGTGCAAGATCGAGCAGGCGCTGATCGATACGCTGGGCGAGTGGAACATCATCGCCGAGCGCCGAGATGGCGCGCCCGGCGTGTATGTGGGCGGGGCGAAGATCGCCGCGCTCGGCATCCGCGTGCGCCGCGGCTGCACCTTCCATGGCCTGTCGTTCAACGTGGCGATGGACCTGGAACCGTTCCACCGCATCAACCCGTGTGGCTACCAGGGTCTGCAGGTGACCTCGGTGCTAGACTTGGGCGGCCCCTCCGGGATTGACGCCGTCAAGGCGGTGCTGCTCGACCAGCTGGCGCGCCAGTTCGGCCTCGTGTTGCAGCCCACCTCCGCATTGCCCGACCTTTCGCTTCCGGCCTGAGCGCCCGTACCGTCATGACCCAGCCTATCGCCCGTTCCATTCCCTTGCAGGTCGTCTCCGGCGACACCGCCGCACCTGCGTCGCTGCAGACCGGCGTCAAGCAGATCGGTGGCGACAAGATCAACCGCTCGCCGGTGCAGTTCGTCGACGCGCCGGTGCTACGCAAGCCGTCGTGGATCCGGGTACGGATCCCGTCCGGCAACGCGGTGCAGAACCTCAAGGCCAAGCTGCGTGAAAACCGCCTGGTCACGGTCTGCGAAGAAGCCAGCTGCCCGAACATCCACGAGTGCTTCAGCCACGGCACCGCCACCTTCATGATCCTGGGTGAGGTGTGCACGCGGCGCTGCTCGTTCTGCGACGTGGCGCATGGCCGGCCCAAGCCGCCGGATGCGAGCGAGCCGGCCAGCCTGGCCACCACCGTGGCCGACATGGGCCTGAAGTACGTGGTGGTGACCAGCGTGGACCGCGACGACCTGCGCGACGGCGGTGCCCAGCACTTCGTCGACTGCATCTCGGCGATCCGCGCCAGCGCGCCCAAGACCCGCATCGAGATCCTGACCCCGGACTTCCGTGGCAAGGGCCGCATGGACCGCGCGCTGGAGATCCTGGCCACCAGCCCGCCGGACGTGTTCAACCACAACATCGAAACCGTGCCGGACCTGTACCCGAACGTGCGCCCCGGTGCCGATTACCAGTGGTCGCTGACGCTGCTGCAGCGCTTCAAGGCGCAGCACCCGACCATCGCCACCAAGTCCGGCATCATGCTTGGCCTGGGCGAAACAATGGAGCAGGTGCAGGCCACCTTGCGTGACCTGCGCACGCACGATGTGGACATGATCACGATCGGCCAGTACCTGCAGCCCACGCCGCACCACCACCCGGTGATGCGCTACTGGACGCCGGAGGAATACAAGGCGCTGGAAGACTACGGCAATGCGCTGGGCTTCAGCCACGTGGCGTCCGGCCCGATGGTGCGTTCTTCGTACCACGCCGACCGCCAGGCTGCCGGTGCCGGCGTCGCCGCCTGAGCCCAACCGCAGTGGTGTGTGCATCACGGCCCTGCGCAGTGCGCGGGGCCGTGTCGTATCCGGGCCAGCGTGCCGAGGGTACGGGCGCGTTCACAATCTGCTACATGCCCGGAGCTAGGCTGATTCAGCCAGCGGATGACAACGCCAGCAACTTTCGGCACTGTCATGCTGTCACATCCGATCACCGCCCTTCTTTCATCGGCCCCGTGCCGAGAGCCATTCGATGACCTACAACGTTTCTGCGTCCCTGAAGGCCGGCCTGCTGGCACTGGTGCTCACCACTCCGATGGCATTGCTGGCGCGTGCGGACACGGCGCTGCCTGCCGCGGCCACGCCCGAACAGGCGACGGCGACCAAACTGGTCTACGGGCTGCTCTCGGACAGCCGGTATGCGTATCGCCCGCGTACCCTCGACGAGGCAATGTCCAAGGACGTGTTCAAGCGGTATCTGGAGACGCTGGACGGCGGCAAGCAATTCTTCACCCAGGCCGATGTGGATGCGTTCGCGCCGCTGCAGGCGGGCGTGGGTGATGCGCTGCGCGGCGGCAATCTGGAGCCGGCGTTCCAGGTGTTCTCGGTCTACAAGAAGCGTGTCGATCAGCGCGTCAAATACGCGCGCGAACTGCTCAAGCAGGATTTCGATTTCACCGGTAGCGAGAAGTTCGAGTACGACCGCAAGGACGTGCCGTGGGCAGCCGACGACAAGCAGCTGGACGTGCTGTGGCGGCAGTCGGTGATGAACGACTGGCTGCGCTTGAAGCTGGCCGGCAAGAAGTCGGACGACATCCGCAAGACGCTGGACAAGCGCTATGCCACGTTGGCCGATTCGGTCAATGAACTGAAGGGAGAAGACGCGTTCCAGTTCTTCCTCAACGCTTATACCAATGCAGTTGACCCACACACCGATTACTTCACGCCGCGCACCGCCGAGACCTTCAATCAGCAGATGTCGCTGTCGCTGGAAGGTATCGGCGCGCAGTTGCAGAAGCAGGACGACATGGTGGTGATCCGCGAGGTGATCCCGGGTGGTCCGGCCGCGGTGGACGGCACGCTCAAGCCGGGCGACCGCATCGTTGGCGTTGGCCAGGCCAAGAGCGGCGCCATCGAAGATGTGATCGGCTGGCGCATCGATGACGTGGTGGCCAAGATCCGCGGCAGCAAGGACACCCAGGTGCGCCTGGAGTACATTCCGGCCGAGCTGGGCATCGACGGCACGCACCGCACCGTAACTCTGACGCGTCAGAAGGTGCGCCTGGCCGAACAGGCCGCCAAGGGCGAGACCATCACGCTGCCGGCCAGTGGCGACGTGCCGCAGCGCCGGATTGGCATCATCAAACTGCCGGGCTTCTACCAGGATTTCGAAGGCCGTCGCCGTAACGCGGCCGACTATGCCTCGGCCACCCGCGATGTCGCCAAGCTGCTGGCGGGCTTCAAGTCCGACAAGGTCGACGGCGTGGTGCTGGATCTACGCAACAACGGTGGCGGTTCGCTGGACGAAGCGATCGAGCTCACCGGTCTGTTTATCGAGCAGGGCCCGGTGGTGCAGGTGCGCGAATCCGGTGGCCGGGTCACCGTCAATGGCGACAGCAACCCGAAGGTGGCCTGGGATGGCCCGCTGGGCGTGCTGATCAATCGCGGCTCGGCTTCGGCGTCGGAAATTTTTGCTGGTGCCATCCAGGACTACGGCCGCGGTCTGGTCATTGGTGAAACCACCTTCGGCAAGGGCACGGTGCAGAACATCGTTGACCTGGACCGCTGGCCGGCCGCCGAAGGGCAGCGTTATGGGCAGGTCAAGCTGACCATTGCGCAGTTCTTCCGCGTCAGCGGCTCCAGCACCCAGCACAAGGGCGTGGTGCCGGACATCGCCTTCCCGGCCAGCGTGGATGCCACCGAGTTCGGCGAAAGCACCTACGACAATGCGCTGCCGTGGACGCGGATTGCCGCCGTGCCGCACACCCAGTACGGCAACTTCGCCCCGCTGCTGCCGAAGCTGCAGACCTTGCACGCCACGCGCATCGCCAGCGACAAGGAATTCCAGTGGTGGGAAGAGGACGTCAAGCAGTTCCGTGACGAGAAGGCCAAGAAGTACATTTCGTTGAACGAAGCCGAGCGCGTTGCCGAACGGCAGAAGCAGGATCAGCAGCGCAAGGACCGCCAGCAGGTGCGCAAGCAGCTGGGTCTGCCGCTGGACCCGCTGGCCGACGACAGCGACGACGGCCTGACCGGCAACGAGCGTGACATCGTCAAGGACACCGCACGCGAGAAGGCCGCTGAAAAGCGTCCGGATCCGCTGCTGCACGAATCGGCGGCCATCCTGGCCGATGCGCTGGGGCTGTTGTCCAAGGACCAGCCGCTGTCGGCGCAAGTACTGCCGCAATCGACGGCACCGGGTCGCTGGGCTGACTGATTGCCTGCGTCATTGATGGGTGAGCAACGCCACCGCTTGTCGGTGGCGTTTGTCTTTTGAGGCGGCGCATCGGTTAGCGATACATGCACGCAGCCACTGCCCGCAGCAGATCAGGCCAGTGCCTGCCAGCAGGCCTGCAGGCCGAGCAGCAGCAAGGTGCCGAAGAACACACGCCGGAACATCTCGGCGGAGATGCGTCGCCGCACCCGGGTGCCGGCCCACACGCCCAGCGCTGTTGGCAGCAGCGCCAGTAGCGACGGCACGCCCGCCGTTAGCGGCACGCCGCCCTGCCAGACCAGCGCGATGGCCAGGGCAAGCGTTGCGGTACCAAAACAGGTGGCCAGTGCGCGGATCAACAGTTCGCGTGGCAACCCCAGCGCGGCGAAATACGGCGCTATCGGCAGCACCACCACGCCAGTGGCGCCGTTGAGCAGGCCGCTGATCAGGCCGGTCAATGGGCTGGCCCAGCGTTCATGGCGTGGTGGCAGCGCCCACTGCCAGCGGGCAAGCCCCAGCAACGCATAAGCCACCAACAACACGCCGAGCGCGGCGCGCAGGGTGCGTGGGTCGCCACCGATGATCACCCCGGCAGTCAGCCAGGTGCCCACGCTCATCAGTGCCAGCAGTGGCCATAGTCGCCGCAACAGTGCACCCGGTGCCGGCCCCCAGGCCTGCTGCAGATTCGTCACCAGCGAAGGCAGCACCAACAACGCGGCTGCCTGGCTGGGTGGCAGCCACAGCCCGAGCAGGCCCATGGCCACGGTCGGCAGGCCCATGCCGGCCACACCCTTGACCCCGCCAGCCAGCAGGAACACGCCCGCAATCAAGATCCAGTGCAATGCATCGTCATTCATGCCGGGCAGGATCCTGCCGCCGGGGCGAGGCGGCAAGCTGTCTTTGTTTGAGGCAGACTTCGTCCACGCCGAAGGCTGTGGGTGCGCGATGCAAGTGGAGTTCGTCGATTTGCGGATCTTCGCGGCAGTGGCCGACACCGGCAGCATCACCGCCGGTGCCGACCGCGTGGCGCTGTCGCTGGCAGCCGCCAGTGCCCGCATTCGCGCGCTGGAGCTGCAGGTGGGCGCTGCGCTGTTCGAGCGTGGCCGGCGTGGCGTGACGCTTACCGCCGCCGGGCAGGTGCTGCTGCGACACGCACGGGTGCTGGCCCGACAGGAGCAGGCGATGCGCACCGAGCTGGGCGACTACGGTGCGGGTGGGCAGGTCACCCTGCGGCTGGCTGCCAACACGGCCGCGCTGTCGGAATGGTTGCCCGAGTGCGTGGCCGACTTTCTGTTGGCGCATCCCCGCGTGGACCTGACCCTGGCCGAGTGGGGCAGTGAGGAGGCCGCCGATGCAGTGCGCGAGGAGCGCGCCGATCTGGCGGTGGTCGCCGGGCATGTGGATTTCACTGGTCTGCAGCGGCGCCCGTTCCGCCACGATCAATTGGTGGTTGCGGTGGCGGCCCGCCATCCGCTTGGCGGCGCGGACACGCTGCGCCTGGCCGATATCCAGGACATGCAGTTGTTGGCGTTATCGGCCGACAACGCCTTGCAGCGTCATCTGCGCATGCACCTGGCGCGAGCCGGCGTGCACCTGCGCATTCGCGCGCGTGTACCGGGGATCGAAACGCTGTGCCGCATGTTGGCGCGCGGCGTCGGCGTGGCGATCGTGCCGCACGCGGCGCTGGCGTGTTCCAGCGTCCGCCAACAACTGGTGGCCGTGCCGCTGGACGAACCCTGGGCACGGCGTGAGTTGTCCATCGTCTGGCGCGATACGCCATCGGCTGCCTTGCAGGCGTTGCTGGAATGGCTGCAGGCAAGCGCGGCGCAGGCGGGCATCCAGCCGCCGTGATTGCCGGCTGTTTCGCAGGCATCGGTGTGCTCACTCCGTGCGCGCCTGTGAAGCCGTGGCTGAAGCGCGTGCTTTCAGCGCGGCCAGGCAAACTCGGCGAGCACCGGATAATGATCCGACGGCAACACGCCGCCGGGCCGGTCATCCAGCGTGGTGAACTGCGTTGGCGTCAGCCCGCGGAACAGGATCCAGTCGATCCGCCGGGTGGGGTGGGTACTGAAATCCTGGAAGGTGTTCTCCGGCCCGCTGCGCTTGGGCGCCTTCGCGCGTGCGTCGCCTAGCACGGCGGTGAGCGTGGGATAGGTGATCTTGTCCGGGTCGCTGTTGAAGTCGCCGGTCAGCACCACCGGAATATCAGCCGGCAATTGCGCGATGCGCGACAGGATCAGCCGCGCGCTGCGTTCGCGCGCGGGTTCGTCTTCGTCGCGGTACGGGAAATGCGTGTTGAACAGGTAGAAGCGGCGCTTGTCGCTGCGGCGCTCGAACAAGGCCCAGGTGACCATGCGCGGCAACACGTTGCCCCAGGTGATGCTGCCGGCCACCTCGGGCGTATCGGACAGCCAGAAGTTGCCCGATTCCACCACGTTGAGCGCGCGCGTGTCGTAGAACACGCCCATGTGTTCGTCGCTGTCATCGCCGCGCCGTCCCTGGCCGAACCAGCGGTAGTTAGGCAACTGCGCGGTGAGATAGCCGGCTTGCTCGCTGACCAGTTCCTGGGTGCCGAACACATTCGGATGCGTCTGCTTGATCACGCTGACCATCGCACCGCGACGCGCCTGCCAGCGTTTGTCGCCATCGGTATCGACGGGCACGCGCACATTGAATGACATCACACGCAACGGCGTGATTGGCGCTGCGGCAAGTGCCGGAAAGGCGATGCACAGCAGTGCAATGGTGGCAAGCAAGCAGCGCGTCAGTGCGCGCGTGGTCAGGCGTGGCATGCAGGCGAATTCCTGAAGAACAGAGCCGCCAAGTCTAGTCAGCAATGATGACCGCTGTGTCATGGCAACGCCGGTGTTCGCCGATGCCATCGCGCGCTTGACGTCGCTGCGCATCGGCGTAGCATTTGGTGCAAGCCAGCGGACAGACCACTGGCTGACCACACAACCGTGAGGGATTCTCATGGCAACACCGTACGACTATCTCGTCTTTATCGGGCGTTTTGAGCCCTTTCATAACGGCCACGCCGCCGTCGCCCGCCACGCGCTGGGCAAGGCCCGCAAGCTGATCGTGCTGATCGGTTCTGCCGATACCCCCCGCACCATTCGCAATCCGTGGACCGTCGCCGAACGCGCGGTCATGATCCAGGCCGCATTGCCCGACGATGCCGAACGCCTGATCCTGCGCCCGCTGCGCGACCATCTGTACAACGAAAGCCTGTGGATTGCCGAAGTGCAACGGCAGGTGGCCGAAGCCGTGCAGGCCGATGGCGGCAATGCTGATGCACGTGTGGGCCTGATCGGCATGGACAAGGACGCCAGCAGCTATTACCTGCGGGAATTTCCGCAGTGGCCGCTGGAGGATGTGCAGCACACCGCCACGTTGTCGGCCACCGAACTGCGCCGCTATCTCTTCGAAGCCGGCGATATCGGCTTTCATGGTGGGCTGTTGATGTTGCGCGGCAATGTGCCGGCGCCGGTGTACGACATGCTCGAAGCATTCCGTCGCAGCTCACCGAGCTACGCGCAGCTGGTGGCCGAATTCCGCTTCATCGAACAGTACCGCGCTGCCTGGAAGGACGCGCCGTATGCGCCCACCTTCGTCACTACCGATGCGGTGGTGGTGCAGGCCGGCCACGTGTTGTTGGTGCGTCGTCGCGCCGAGCCAGGCAAGGGCTTGTGGGCGCTGCCGGGCGGGTTTGTGGGGCAGGACGAAGGCCTGCTGGACAGCTGCCTGCGTGAGTTGCGCGAGGAAACCCGGCTCAAGGTGCCGCTACCGGTCATCAAGGGTTCGTTGCGTGCACGGCAGGTGTTCGATCACCCTGAGCGCAGCCTGCGCGGGCGCACCATTACCCATGCGTTCCACTTCGAATTTGCCGCGGGCGAATTGCCGGCGGTGCGTGGCGGCGACGATGCCGACAAGGCGCGCTGGATCCCGATCGCCGAGGTGATGGCGATGGGGCCGCGGCTCTACGAAGACCATCTGCATATCCTCGAATTCTTTCTGGGCCATGGCTGAGCCATGACCTCCCGCTGGCGGACAGACCGCCGGCCTCCCGACGCGAAGGAGCTTCCGTCATGCATTATCTCGACAACCTGCTGCTCAACACCGACAGCTACAAGGCCAGCCACTGGCTGCAATATCCTCCCGGCACCGATGCCTCGTTTTTCTACGTGGAATCGCGCGGCGGCGTGTACGACCAGACTGTGTTCTTCGGCCTGCAGTCGATCCTGAAAGAAGCGATCAACCGCCCGGTGACGCACGCCGACATCGACGATGCCAAGGCGTTGCTGGCGGCGCATGGCGAGCCGTTCAACGAGGCCGGCTGGCGCGATATCGTCGACCGTTTGGGTGGGCAGTTGCCGATCCGCATCCGTGCGGTGCCCGAAGGCTGCGTGGTGCCCACGCACAACGTGCTGATGACGATCGAATCCACCGACGCCAAGGCGTTCTGGGTGCCGTCGTATCTGGAAACCCTGCTGCTGCGCGTGTGGTATCCGGTGACCGTGGCCACGGTGAGCTGGCAGGTGAAGCAGATTGTGCGCGATTTCCTGCAACGCACCAGCGACGATCCCGAAGGCCAGTTGCCGTTCAAGCTGCATGACTTCGGTGCGCGTGGCGTGTCCAGCCTGGGCTCGGCCGCGCTGGGTGGTGCGGCGCACCTGGTGAACTTCCTCGGCACCGATACTTTATCGGCGTTGTTGCTGGCACGCGCGCATTACCACACGCCGGTGGCCGGTTATTCGATCCCCGCAGCCGAGCACAGCACCATCACCAGCTGGGGGCGCGAGCGCGAGGTGGATGCATACCGCAACATGCTCACGCAGTTTGCGCGGCCGGGCGCGATCGTGGCGGTGGTGTCGGACAGCTACGACATTTACCGCGCCATTCGCGAGCATTGGGGCACCACGCTGCGCGAGGAGATCATCGCCTCCGGTGCCACCGTGGTGATCCGCCCGGATTCGGGCGACCCGGTGGACGTGGTCGAGCAGTGTCTGTTGTTGCTGGACGAGGCGTTCGGCCATCAGGTCAACGGCAAGGGCTACAAGGTGCTCAATCACGTGCGCGTGATCCAGGGCGATGGCATCAATCCGCAGTCGCTGCGCGCCATCCTCGAACGCATCACCGCTGCCGGATATGCGGCCGACAATGTCGCCTTCGGCATGGGTGGTGCGCTGCTGCAGAAGGTGGACCGCGACACGCAGAAGTTCGCACTGAAGTGCTCGGCGGTGCGCGTGGATGGCGCATGGATCGATGTCTACAAGGACCCGATCACCGATCAGGGCAAGCAGAGCAAGCGTGGCCGGCTGACGCTGCTGCGCGACCGTACCACGGGCCAGTACCGCAGCGCCTTGCTCGACGAGGTCGCCACGCACGCAGCCGATAGCGACGATGCATTGGTCACGGTGTGGGAGAACGGGCAGATGCTGCAGGAATGGACGCTGGAGCAGGTGCGTGCACATGCAGACGCTGCCCGGTTGTGAGGCAGGTGCGCAGGCCAGCGCGGCGCTGACACCGGAGCAGCCCAGCACGCAGGTGACAGCGGCGTCGGTGCTGGCCACCCTGCGGGCTGCCGCGCCGGCGATCGAGCAGCGGGTGCCGGCTGCCCACGATGTCGACCGTTGGCATGCATTGGAGATCGGCGGGCGCCGGTATCGCGCGGCGCTGCCGATCACGTTGACGCCCTACGCCTCGGTGCGGCCGTGTTCGGCGCGCTGCGGCTTCTGCTCGGAGAATCTGCGCTCGCAGTCCGGCGGTGTGGCGGCCGCGCAGCTGCGACCAGGGCCGGCGTACTTCGACCACTTGCAGCAGGTGCTGCAGCTGCTGGCTGGGGTGCCGTTGTCGTATTCGTTGTCGGGTCTGGAAATGACCGACGATGCGGCATGGCTGCAGACCCTGCTGCAGACGCTGGCGAACACGCGCAACGGGCCGCAGGTCGCGCAGCGGGTGCTCTACAGCAATGGCGCCGGGTTGGCGCGCAGCCACGGGCAGGCGTTGATCGATGCGTTGGTGGACTTCGATCTGTCGTGGATCGAGCTGTCGCGCCATCATCCGTTACAGGCCGGCAACGACGCGATCATGCGCTTCCGCCCGGACGAGCCGATCGCACAGGTGGATGCGTTCGTGCACACCGCCAATCGGTTGGCACTGCGCGTGCCGGTGCGCCTGGTGTGCATCGTGCAGCAGGGCGGCGTAGATACTGCGCAGGAAATCGCCCGTTATCTGGAGTTCGCGCGACGCTGCGGCGCCAGCCAGGTGATCTTCCGTGAGCTGTCGCGGCTGGATGCCGGCTACCGCACCAACGGTACCGTGCGTTACATCGAGCAACGGCGCATCGGCGTGGAGACCTTGTTGGCCGAGTGCATGCAACAGCCGTGGTGGCCGGGCTGGACGCTCGACGGCATGACCCAGGGCTACTACTTCTGGAACGTGCGGCTGCGCGATGCGCACGGCATGCATGTCGTGTTCGAAAGCGCGGACTACGCCGCCATGCATGCCCGCCACGCCAGCGGCGATCTGTACAAGCTGGTGTTCTTCGCCAATGGCCGGCTGTGCGCAGGCTGGGACCCGGATGCGGACATCCTGTGGGAGCCTGGCCATGGATGAATTCGATCAGCGCAGCTGGTGGACGCCAGCGCCGGACGATCCGGCCTGGGCGCTGCCGGACGACCTGCGCGCCACCGATCCCCTGCACGGGCGCGACTGCGGCTGGGTCAATCAGATGCGCCCGTTCGTGCGCCATTTCAGTGCGCCGGGGCAGCAGGTGTTCGACCCGTTCTGCGGGTTCGGCAGCACCTTGCTCGCGGCCGCCTTGGAAGGCCGCCAGGCGCATGGCATGGAGATCGACCCGGCGCGTGCCGCAACGGCACGCGAGCGCTTGCGGCGGCACGCGGTGCAGGCGCCGATCGTGGTGGGCGGGCTGGCGCAGGTGCCGCCCGCCGCGCCAGTGGACCTGTGCCTGACCAACGTGCCGTATTTCGGCTGCCACTGGTCCGGGCAGGTAGGGCCCGGCCAGCTGTATGCCAGCACCGATTACGCCAGTTATCTGGCTGGCTTGCGTGCGGTGTTCCATGCGCTGCGTCGCCAGCTGCGGCCAGGCGGCTTCGGCGTGGCGATGGTGGAGAACGTGGTGCTGGACGGGCAGCTGGTGCCGCAGGCCTGGGACCTGGGGCGCATCCTGTCCAGTCTGTTTACGCTGCGCGAGGAGCGGGTGCTGTGCTATCCACGCGCCGGCGGGGTGCTGGCGCAGGGCGACACCGCCAGCAACCGCAGCCACGAATATGCGCTGATCTTCCAGCACTGCCGCAGCCGCCTGGATCTGCAGGCCGCCGCGCAGCTGCTGCAGGCGCTGCGCGACCAAGGCATGCCCGTCACCCCGCACGGCAGTTACGCACATTGGCTGCAGGCGCCCGGACAGGTGCCCGATGGCCCGGCCGATCTGGACCTGACCGTGCCCGGCGAGCAGGCGGTCTGGGACCGGCTGACCCACTGGCTGCATGCGCAGGGCTTCGCGCTGAGCCTGTGGGGCGCGCCGTGTCTGCCCGCCGTGCCGTTGGCGATGGTGGCGGCGCACCACTATCTGCGCGCCGAACGGCTGGACGCCGATGGCCGCCGCCTGCAGGTGGACCTGCAACTGCCGATGGATGAACCCGCGCAGCCCTGAGCGGCGGACGCGACACCGCGCGCACATGGGTTGCGGCTATGCTCTGTGCCGGTTTTGGATGCCGGAATTTACCCATGTCTTGTTCTTCCCTGATTGCGCGCGGCGCGTTGCTTGGCGCATTGGCGGCTCTCGCCGGTTGCGGTGGCAGCAAAGGCGACACCATGCTGATGCGCGAGTCGTTCAATTCCGACGACACCTATTCGCGCAACGTCAGCGCGACCTCGCCGCAGGCGTGCGAAGCGGCGCGGCGGGTGCTGTTGAGCCAGGGCTATGCGGTCACGCGCGCCGATGCCGCCGCCGTGGAGGGCAGCAAGAACTTCCAGCTCAAGGACGCCGACCAGAGCGAGCAGCTCAATCTGCGTATTTCCTGCGCCGGGCAGGACGGTGGCACCGCGCAGGTGTTTGTCAGCGCGCTGCAGGACCGTTATGCACTGAAGAAGAGCTCCACCTCCGCCAGCGTGGGCGTGGGCGTGCTGGGCTCGTTGTCGGTGCCGGTCGGCAGTAGCGGCGATTCGCTGGTGCGTGTGTCCAGCACCACCGTGCAGGACGCGGCCTTCTACAAGCGCTTCTTCGAGCGGTTGAATTCGTACCTGCCGAAGGTGGCCGAATCCACGCCGGCTTCGGCGGCACCTGCACCAGCGCATGCAGCTGCGTCTCCGGCGCCAGCGCCAGCAACGCAGCCAGTGCCCACCACGGCCGCGCCGGCAAGCACTGCGCCGTCGCCAGCAGCAATGCCGACCAGCGTTGCGCAGCCGCCTGTCGCGCCGCTGCCGGTTGAAGCGCAGGACCCGCCGCCCGCACCAGCCCCGGTGCCGCAGAGCGAGCCCGCAAAGCAGCCGTGACGGTGCATTTCACGCTCCGCGCTGAAGCCTGAATAGCGGGGTGTTCGCTTCACGTACTGTTCTCGACGTAGCGACCAGAGTGCAGCCATGGCTCGCCGAATGGGCGAGAACGATGGAGACGTACGATGAAAATGCACACTTCCCTGATGGGTATGTCCCTGATCGCTCTGATGGCGACGAGCACCTTCGCGCAGGCGCAAAACTACTCGCAGCACCGGTACACGACGGCAGACGACGGTACCCGCGTGCGCTGCAAGAACGTTGAAGTGCAGAAGAATTCCCGTGACCCGAACCGCATCGCTGGCACCGCGACTGGCGCCATCGTCGGCGGTCTGCTCGGCAACCAGGTAGGCGGTGGTAACGGCAAGAAGGCCGCAACCGTGCTGGGTGCGGTGGCAGGCGGTGCGGCAGGCCGCACGATCCAGGGCAACAGCCAGCAAAATAATGGGGATCGCCGGGTTGAACGCGTCTGCGAGCGTCGTTGAGGCTGAGCGACTGAACGCCACGAGCCCCGGCCCTGCCGGGGCTTTCTTTTGCCCGCGCCGCAGTGCGGATCTACGCTCGATCAATGCCGCCTCGCATGACTTTGTCTCCCACACCCGTTGAGCGACGCCCGCACCAAAGGCGCCGCACGCGCGTTGCCTGTGCGGCGGTCTTGTTGGGTGCGCAACTGTTGCAAAGCGTGTTGGCGGCACCCAGTCCAACAGCCGCCGCCGCGGCCGATGCGGATTGCGTGGAGGCGTTGTTGCGGCGGATGGGCTGGCGGATTGAGCAGGCATCCACCACGGCGCCGGTAATCGATCGTGGCCTGCCGTGTACGCGCGCCACCTTGGTGCAGGCGCAGCAGGCAGGCGATTTGCACGCCGTGCTCCCGGCGCAGTGGAACGCGCAGCAACGTGGCAATGCCTTGCGGGCGCTGCTGGACGATCCCGCCACGCAGTGCGCGTACGCGTTCGAGCTGGGTGCGGCCACACAACGTGCAGTGAGCAAACTGCAGAGCAACTCGCGTTATCGCTTTTCGGCAGTGCAACTGGGCTGGATCGGTTTTGGCTGGCGTGGCGCTGCGGCGCAGGGGTGGAGTGGATTCAAGAGCTTCGGTCGCGGCTATCAGCCAAGCGGGAGCAACGCGCAGGCGCTGGATGCGTTCTATCGCGGCCAGGTGCGCTCCGAATGCGGGGTGGGCCGGCAGGTGGCGCAGCTGGCCACGCAGCGCGAACTCTACGGCGATGCGGGCTTCGATACGGTCTTCAGCGCGGGCGAGCTGTCGATCGGCACATTTGTGACCTTGCACGACACCGACAGCATTTTGCTGGGGGCGCACGCCGGCGAGTTTTTCGCCGATGGCAAGGCGGTCAAGACTGCGCAGCTGGGGCGCCAAGCCTTCGTGGGGGCGCCTGGCTTCATCGCGCATGTGTTCGACAAGGCGTATCTGGACGACATCCACAACCAGGCCGAAAACTTCGTGGTGGTGGATGTCAGCGATGCAGCCGCGCAGGCGCTGGCACGCCGCGGTGGCTTTGGGTACTACGACGCGCGTAACCGTCAGATCTGGGAGTTGGCCAAAGAGTTGCGCGGGCCCGGCCGGCGGCGTTTCGAGCGGCTGTTGTACGAACGCGATGCCGCGCTGCGCGCCAGCCTGGATGCGCATCAGCGGGCCCGTCTGCAGGAACTGCTTGCGCTGCTGGACGACCCGTTCTACCAGGGGTTTCAGGTGTACGTGCACCCCAAGGGCGTCAAGCCGATCGGCTACCACGTGGCGCGCCTGCTCGACCGTAACCCGCGCACGCCGTATGCCATCGACCTGACCCTGCACAACCTGCGCAGCACCCTGTACTGGCGCTGGATCGATTGGCAGCTGCAGCAGTGCGCGGCCGGTCACGCGCTGGAACAATCCATTGAGAAATCCGCCACGCCGTTCTACGCGCCGCGTGGCACCCTGCACTGATCAGATGACACGAGGAGTGACTATGGAACTGGGTATGGTGGGACTGGGCCGCATGGGCGCCAACATGGCCGAGCGGCTGGTGCGCGGCGGGCATCGCGTGCATGGGTTCGATCTGGGCGCTGCGGCACGCACCAGTGCGCAATCCAAGGGCATCCAGACAACCGACGCGCTGGCCACGCTGGTCACCTCACTGCCGAGTCCGCGTGTGGTGTGGCTGATGGTGCCGGCCGGCAAGATCGTCGACGACACGCTGGCGCAGCTGCTGCCGTTGCTGCAGGCCGGCGACATCGTCATCGACGGCGGTAATTCGTATTACAAGGATTCGCAGCGCCGCGCCGCGCAGCTGCAGTCCAGCGGCATTGCGTTTGTCGATTGCGGCACCAGCGGTGGCGTGTGGGGCCTGCAGGAAGGCTACAGCCTGATGGTGGGCGGCGACGAAGCGGCCGTGACCACGTTGCATCCGGTGCTGGCCACGCTGGCACCGGCGCCGGACAAGGGCTGGGGACGGGTGGGCCCGAGCGGTGCCGGCCACTTCACCAAGATGGTCCACAACGGCATCGAGTACGGAATGATGCAGGCCTATGCCGAAGGCTTCGCGCTGCTGCAGCACAAGACCGATTTCGCGCTGGACCTGCACCAGGTTGCCGAGATCTGGCGCGATGGCAGCGTGGTGCGTTCGTGGCTGCTGGACCTCACCGCCGATGCGCTGGCGCACAACCCGACCATGGGCGGCATTGCGCCGTATGTGGCCGATTCCGGCGAAGGCCGTTGGACGGTGGCAGAGGCCATCGACCTGGAAGTCTCCGCGCCGGTGATCACCTTGTCGCTGATGGAGCGGTTGCGGTCGCGCGACAAGGATTCGTTTACCGACAAACTGCTGGCGGCGATGCGCAATCAGTTCGGTGGGCATGCGGTGCTGACCACTACGCCAACCCCGCCGCCGATCGGCAGCAAGGACGCCTGATCAGGCCACGAACGTGTGCGCCACGCTTGGCGTGGCATGCATGTCTGCTCAACAACAGCGTGTGCGCGTGGCAGCAGCCGCGCGCGGTGAGCGCCGCACCGCCTCTGCCGGTCGTTGGCGCTCAGCCGCTACTGTTGCCTTCCAGCCAGAGCACCTGGCCCAGTGCGGCACTGCGTTGCGCCAGCTCCAGCAGCTCCATCAGCCGCACCGCATCCGCTGCACTGACCGGCGGCGGTGCGGTGCCGGCCATTGCGTCGCGGAATGCCGCATAGCAATGGCGGTAGTCGCCGGGTACGCCATCTGGCTGATGCGTATGCACACGGCCTTCGTCGTCCACGCGGGTGAGCGTGCCGGGCAGTGGATCCATGCCCCAGCCGGCGGTGCCGGGGCGGCGGCCGGCACGTAGCTGGTCTTCCTGCGTATCGGCGCCATGCTTGAGATAGCTGCCGCGCGTGCCGTGCGCGGCAAAGCGCAGGCTGCCATCGGCCACCAGCGAGCCGGCGTGCAGGATCACCCGCAAGCGGGGATAGCGCAGCACCACGTTGAAGTAATCGTCGCTGCGCGCCTGGGTGCGCTGGCGCTGCAGGTCTGCGCTGATCGCCTGCGGCATGCCGAACAACTGCAACGCCTGGTCCAGCAGATGCGGCCCCAGGTCGTACCACAGCCCGGCGCCGGGGATATCGCTTTCGCGCCAGCGGTCGCGTACCTGCGGGCGATACCTATCGAAGTGCGAATGGAACTCCACTACCTCGCCCAGCTGGCCGTCTTCGATCAAGCGCCGCACGGTGAGGAAGTCCGCATCCCAACGGCGGTTCTGGAACACGCTGACGATCTTGCCGGCCTCTGCGGCGGCGCCCACCACGGTGCGGGCCTGCGCGGCATCCAGCGCGAAGGGTTTATCCACCAGCACGTGCTTGCCGGCGGCCAGCGCCTGCAGCGCCATCGGCGCATGGGTCTGGTTGGGCGTGGCGATGACCACCGCATCCAGCGCCGGGTCGGCCAGTGCGGCTTCCAGGTCGGGCAGCACGCGCACCTCGGGGAAGTCGGCCTGCGGTTGCTGCGGCTTGGACGACACCACGCTGTGCAACTGCAGGCCCGGCGTGCTGGCGATCAGCGGTGCGTGGAAGGTGCGGCCAACATAGCCATAGCCGACGACGGCCAGATTGAATGGTTTAGGCATTGAAAACGATTCACCGCAACGCTGGGGAAGACCTGCATGGTATTGCACCCACCCGTGTGCGCCGGGTTCACGAACTCTGCATCCAGCGGTCACATCCGCGCGACGGCTGGGCCCGCAGACTCGCCCCACACCCAACGGAGGGTAATCGGATGAACACCATGACGCATGCACGCAAGTTGTTGGCTCTGTCGCTGTCGCTCGGTCTGACGCTTGGCGCGTCGCAGGCATTTGCCGCACCGCAGGAACACGCAGACCACAAGGACCATGCCGCCGGCATGAACGAGTCCAAGAAGCCGGTCACCGACACCTGGATCACCACCAAGGTGAAGGCCGATCTGCTGGCCACCGACAATGTGTCCGGCACCGACGTCAAGGTCGAGACCAAGAACGGCATCGTGACCCTGACCGGTAGCGTTGCCACCAAGGCCGAGCATGACAAGGCCGTGGCCGTTGCCAAGGGCATCGAGGGCGTCAAGAGCGTCAAGTCGACCGGCCTGAAGGTCACTGCTGCAAAGATGTAAGCAGCAGGCACGCATGCCGGGCCGGCCGAGGCGAGGCGGCTGCCCGACACGAGGCGCACTCTTACGGGAGTGCGCCTTTTTTTGTGCGTGGGATGTCGAAGGCTGAGGGCGGACCATGCCTGCTGACAGGCAGCGCACGCATCGACATTGCGTGGTGGCCTTCGCGCTGCCCGATGTGAAGTTGCCAAGGTCCGATGGCCGCCTGTGCTCGGTGAGGGCGGGGCGCTGGGGCCGCCACGTACACGGGTGCCCTGAAGGCAATCTGCAGGCGCAACCGTGGAGCAGCGCCACGGGTGCTGGCGCCTGATCGCTCGTCAGGGCAGGTCTGGGGCGGTTGGTAGCAGGGCGTAGAGCACCTCGAATACCGCCGGTCGGCTGGGCTAGTTCTCGCGCCGTTTTCACGCGCGCTGCACTTATGATATGCCCATTCAGCTATGTCATGGACCGGCGCAGCTGAGCCTGAAGCATTCATTCCAATGCGGGTCTGATCGGGGACAATACGCCCTGCCTAGCCCACTGCCGCGAGCGGACACAGACCCCGTAATGCAAACACCGGTCCGAGAAGACGTTTGGGATCGCTGGCGCCTGCCGTTATTGGCGGTTGCCGTGTTCCTGATCGTGGTGGTGCCGTCGCTGCTGTTGCAGCAGATGGCCGCCAACGCCAATCAGGCGGCGGAGTGGGTGTCGCATAGCCAGGACGTGCAGGAGACCGCGCAGCGGTTGGAAGCGTCGATGCGCGATACCGAGTCGGCGGCGATGATGCGCTCGCACAGGGTGGATCGCCCGGTGCTGGTTGAGCGCATGCGCCAAGGCCGCACCGAGGCCATGAAGGCCATCACGCATCTGATCGCGCTGACCAAGGACAACCCTGGCCAGCAGGTGCGCATGGGGCGTATCCAGAGCACCATCGAGCGCCGCCTGTTGCTGGCCGAGCGTATCGCGGTGACACGCGCGCCGGAGCAGATCCGTGCACTGATCGAGGAGATGACGGTCAGCAACCCGATCCGCGAATTGATCGGCGATCTGCAGACCGCCGAAGGCCGGTTGCTGAGCGTGCGCAATGCGCGCGCCGAACGCGAACGCCTGCACTACAAGGTGCTGAGCTGGGCCACGCTGGCGGTGCAGTTGTTGTTGCTGGGCACGGTGATCTGGTTGCTGCAGCGGCAGATCCGGCGCCGCCTGGCGGCCGAACAGGAATACCTGCGCGCCAGCGGCCGTGCCGGCTCGGTGCTGCAGACCGTGCGCGAACCGATCGTGTTGCTCGACGCACGCCAGCGCATCGTGCTGCACAACCCGGCATTTGCCGAGCTGTATGGCCTGGAAGAGCGCGGTAACGAATTGATGCTGCTGGACGATGTGGGTGATGGCGCCTGGCGCGATCCGCAGATCCACCAGCGCCTGGCCGACGTGTTGCTGCGCGACCGCGAGCTGTGGGATTTCGAGCATGAGCAGCGTGGCGCCGACGGCGTGCTGCGCACCATGCTGATCAACGCGCGCCGCATGCCGCTGCCCGATGATGCCGAGGAAGAAGTGGTGCTGATGACGGTCAGCGACATCAGCCTGCAGAAGGTCTCGCAGCAGCGCATCCAGGAGCTTAATCGACAGCTGGAAGGCAAGGTGGAGCAGGTCTCGGAGGTCAACCGCGAACTGGAGGCCTTCAGTTATTCGGTCTCGCACGATCTGCGCGCGCCGCTGCGGCACGTGGCCGGCTTCTCCGACAAGCTGGCCCGTCATCTGGGCGATGCGGCCGACGAGAAATCGCGCCACTACATGGAAGTGATCAGCAGCTCGGCGCGGCGGATGGCCTCGCTGATCGACGACCTGCTGGTGTATTCGCGCCTGGGCCGCAGCGCCTTGCGTCTGCAGGCCGTGGACATGCAATCGCTGGTGGCCGAGACGCGCGCGATCCTGGATGCCAACGTGCAAAGCGAAAACACCGGCCACCGCGTGGACTGGCACATCGCGCCGCTGCCGGTGCTGATTGCCGACGAAAACATGATGCGCCAGCTGTGGATGAACCTGATGGGCAATGCCGTCAAGTACAGCACCAAGCGCGAGGTGGCCAAGATCGAGATCGGCTACGAGCCCATGCCCGACGGTGGCCACTATTTCACCGTGCGCGACAACGGCGCCGGTTTCGACATGGACTACAGCGGCAAGCTGTTCGGCGTGTTCCAGCGGCTGCACAAGGTCAGCGAATATCCCGGCACCGGCATTGGCTTGGCCAGCGTGCGCCGCGTCCTCGCGCGCCATGGCGGCCGCGTCTGGGCCGAAGGCGTCGTGGACGAGGGCGCCACCTTCCATTTTGTCCTTCCCCCTGCGCTTGAAGCGCCCAACCAAGAGTCCACCGTATGACCGCCATCCGTACCATTCTTCTGGCAGAAGACAGCCCGGCCGACGCGGAGATGGCCGTCGACGCGCTGCGTGATGCCCGTCTGGCCAATCCCATCGTGCATGTGGAAGACGGTGTGGAAACCATGGATTACCTGTTGCGGCGCGGCGCCTTCGCCAACCGCGAGGAAGGCCTGCCGGCCGTGTTGCTGCTGGACATCAAGATGCCGCGCCTGGATGGGCTGGAAGTGCTCAAGCAGATTCGCAACGAAGAATCGCTCAAGCGCCTGCCGGTGGTGATTTTGTCGTCCTCGCGCGAAGAGAGCGACCTGGCGCGCAGCTGGGACCTGGGCGTGAATGCCTATGTGGTCAAGCCGGTGGACGTTGACCAGTTCTTCAACGCGGTCAAGACGCTGGGCACCTTCTGGGCAGTGATCAATCAGGCACCGGAGCTGGACTGACCGATGCCGCATGAGGGTGGCCAGCACGAACAGTTGAAGATTCTTCTGGTGGAAGATTCACCGGAAGACGCCGAGCTGTTGTCCGATCAGCTGCTAGACGCGGGCATCGATGCCGCGTTCGAGCGCGTGGACAGCGAGCCGTCGCTGCGCGCGGCGATGGAGCGGTTTCAGCCGGATATCGTGCTGTCTGACCTGAGCATGCCGGGGTTCTCCGGTCACCAGGCCTTGCGCCTGGTGCGCCAGAGCGGCGCCACGCCCTTCATCTTCGTCTCCGGCACCATGGGTGAGGAGACTGCGGTCAAGGCGCTGCAGGACGGTGCCAACGACTACATCATCAAGCACAATCCCACCCGCTTGCCAAGCGCGGTATTGCGCGCCATCCGCGAGGCACGCGCCGAGATCGAGCGCCAGCGCGTGGAAAGCGAATTGATGCGTGCGCAGCGCCTGGAAAGCCTGGCGATGCTGGCGGCCGGCCTGAGTCACGACCTGCGCAATATCCTGCAGCCGCTGCTGATCGTGCCCGACCTGTTGGCCGGGCGCACCGACGACCCCCAACTGCGCCAGCTGGCCAACGTGGTGGCCGAATGCGGCCGCCGGGGCCATGAGATGGCCGAGTCGATGCTGTCGTTCGTGCGCGGCTCCAACAAGCCGCGCGAGCAGGTGTCGGTGGCCAACCTGTTCCAGGCGGTGCAGATGCTGCTCAAGAGCAGCCTGCCCGATGGCGTGCGCCTGAAGATGGACATGGTGGTCTCCGACCTCACCATCGAAGCCAACTACACCGAGCTGCAGCAGTGCCTGCTCAACCTGGGCTTGAACGCGATCCAGGCGATGCCCGGTGGCGGTACGCTCACCTTGTCGGCCGAGCAGCACGACGGCACCCGCGTGCGCATGAGCGTGGCCGATACCGGCGTGGGCATGAGCGATGACACCCGCGCGCGCTTGTTCAGCCCGTTCTTTACCACCAAGACCGATGGCACCGGGCTGGGGCTGATTTCGTGCAAGCGCATCATCGAAAGCTACGGCGGCACGATCCTGGTCGACAGCCGCCTGGGCGAGGGCACGCGCTTTGACATGATCGTGCCGATGCGCGCGGCGGTGACGCCCACCACCGAGAGCGAGCCGCCGCTGGCGCTTGGGCACGGCCAGCGCATCCTGCTGGTGGACGGCGAAGCCACGCGGCTGTCGCTGCTGGGCAATGCGCTCTCCAGCCAGGGCTACCAGCCGCAGCTGGCCACCGATGGCGCTGCGGCGCTGCAACTGGTACAGCAGCACGCCATGCCGGATCTGGTGATCATCGACAGCGACATCATCCTGCTGTCGGCGGTCAGCGTGCTGTTGAGCATGCAGGAACTGGGCTACCAGGGCCCGGCGATCGTGCTGGAAGATGTTGGCGCGCCGCTGCAGCGTGCGCATCTTCCCCACGATATCCCGGTGCACGTGCTGCGCAAACCGCTCGAGATGCGCCGCGTGTTCCGCGCGGTGGCGCACGCACTCGAAGTGGCCTGAGCCGGGTTGCGCACCGCGGCGTGCGCGCAGCGAATAGCTGGCATGCGCGCAAGGCAGTTGACGCTGACGCCGCCCGCATGCGCGAATATCGCATGACCACCGTGCTCCTCAGCCTGGGCAGCAACGTCCAGCCAACCCATTACCTGCGTCTGGCCGTCGAGGCCTTGCGCGCGCGTTTTGGCCCGATCGACGTCTCGCCGGCGTATCGCACCGCGGCGGTTGGTTTCGATGGCCCGGACTTCGTCAACAACGGCGTGCAACTGCAGACCGATTGGGAGTTGCAGGCGCTGGACGACTGGTTGCATGCGCTGGAAGACCGCCACGGCCGTGATCGCAGCGGGCCGCGTTTCAGCGACCGCACCCTGGATGTGGACGTGGTGTTTTTCGGCGACCGCATTGTGGAAGGGCCGGGCCACCTGCGCGTGCCGCGGCCCGAGCTCAAGCATGCGTTCGTGCTCAAGCCACTGGCCGATATTGCGCCGGCATTCGTCGACCCGCTGAGCGGCAAGACCCTGGCGGCGTTGTGGCAGGCGCATCCGCAGTACGGCAGTGCGTTCACCACGGTGGAACTGGACATCGCGGTGGCGTTGCCGCAGTAACCGCGCTCAGCTGAGCCGGCGGCCGCCATCCACGCGCAAGGTGTGGCCGGTGATGAAGCTGGCATCGTCCAGCAACCAGCGCACGGCCTCGGCCACTTCTTCGGGCGTGCCGGTGCGCGCCAGCGGCGTGCGCGCGAGCAGCGCCTGCTTGGCGGCGTCGGCCTTGCCGTCTTCCGGCCACAGGATCGCGCCCGGTGCGACGGCATTGACGCGGACCTGCGGCGCCAGCTCCAGCGCCAGCGAACGGGTCAGCATTTCCAGCGCGCTCTTGGAGGCGCCATACAGCGGGTGCTGGCGCATGGGTTGTTCGGCATGCAGATCGGTGAGGTTGACGATGGCGCCGTGGTGCGCGCGCAACTGCGCCGCAGCGGCCTGTGCAATGAAGAACGGCGCGCGTGCGTTCACCGCGAACAACTCGTCCCATTGCGCCGGCGTGGCCTCGCCCAGCACGGTGGGATAAAACGCACTGGCATTGTTGACCACCGCATCCAGGCGGCCGAATGCAGCCATACAGGCGTCCACCAGCTGGGCCGGTGCCTCGGGCGTGCGCAGGTCGGCCTGCAGTGCACAGGCGCTGCCCGCGCGCTGGGCGCACAGCGCTTCCACGCGCGCGGCCAATGCATCGCCGGAGCGGTGCGCATGCAGGGCCACGCGGTAGCCGGCGCCGTGCAGGGTGGTGGCGATCTGCGCGCCGATGCGGCGGGCGGCACCGGTGATCAGGACCACCTTGGAACTGTCTGTCATGGCGTACTCGCTCGGCGTTGCGAAAGGCTCGGCTATCCTGTGCATTGTCTCCGCAACCGGTGCCCGCATGCACGCCGACCTTCCCGTTCCCGATCAGGACGCACTGGCCCACAGCGATCAACTGGCCGCGCATTTGCGCGCCGAAATCAACGCTGCCGGTGGCGCGATTCCGTTCTCGCGTTTCATGGAGCTGGCGTTGTACGCGCCCGGCCTGGGCTACTACAGCGCCGGCGCGAGCAAGTTCGGTGAGAGCGGCGACTTCGTCACCGCGCCGGAGCTGGGCCCGTTGTTTGCCGCCACCGTGTCCGGTGCGCTGGCGCCGGTGCTGCAGCAGCTCGGGCCGCAGGCACGTGTGCTGGAGGTCGGTGGCGGCAGCGGCGCGTTTGCCGAGGTCACGCTCAAGCGCCTGCTCGAACTGGATGCCTTGCCGGAGCGCTACGCGATCCTGGAGCCCAGCGCCGATCTGCGCGAGCGCCAGCGCGAACGGTTGGGACGCAGCCTGATCCCGCCGGTGTTCGACCTGGTGGAGTGGCTGGATGGCCCGTTTCCGGACGATTGGGACGGTGTGCTGTTCGCCAACGAAGTCATCGACGCATTGCCCACGCCGCGTTTCACCCTGCGCGATGGCGAGGTGTATGAAGAAACCGTGGTGCTGGATGCACAGCAGCACTTCGCGCGGGGCGAGCAGCCGGCCGATGCGCTGCTGGGCGCGGCGGTGCGGCATCTGGAGCGTTACCTGGAGCAACCGTTTGCCGATGGTTACCGCTCGGAGTTGCTGCCGCAGTTGCCGTACTGGATTCAGGCGGTGGCCGGTGGCTTGAAGCGTGGCGCGATGCTGTTTGTCGACTACGGTTATCCGCGTGGCGAGTTCTACCGTGCGCAGCGCGAAGACGGCACCTTGCGCGCGTTCTATCGCCATCGCATGCACACCGATCTGTACCGTTGGCCGGGCCTGCAGGACCTCACCGCATCGGTGGATTTCACCGCGCTGGCCGAAGCCGGCACCGGCGCCGGTTTCGAATTGGCGGGCTACTGCACGCAGGCCAACTTCCTGCTCGGCAACGGGCTGGATGCGTTGCTGACGCAAGCCGATGCGCGCACCGACGAGGTTGGCCGCATGCGCCTGCGTCAGCAGGTCAAACAGCTCACCTTGCCCAGCGAGATGGGCGAACGTTTCCAGGTGATGGGCTTTGCACGCGACGTGGATTTTGCGCCGGCGTTTCTGGCGGGCGACCTGACGTGGCGGCTATGACCCAGGCGTTGCGGCCGTTTCGGCGGCCAGCGCTGTGGGTGGGGCTGTGGGTTCTGGCAATCCTGGTGGTGATCGGCGTGTGCCTGGGGCCGCCGCCGGACTTCCCGGAGCTGCCGTCCAATAGCGACAAGGCCGAGCATTTTTTGACCTTCGCGTTGCTGTGCTGGGGCGCGGTGCAGTTGTTCGCCACACGGCGTGCGCTGGTGTTCGCGGCATCAGGCCTGGTGTTGCTCGGCATCGGGATCGAGATTGCACAGGGCGCGCTCACCACCAATCGCAGCGCCGATCCGTACGACGCGTTGGCCGACACCCTGGGCATCCTGGCCGGCCTGTGCCTGGCGTGGACGCCGCTGCGCCTGGTGATGCTGCGCATCGACCAGCGCGTGTTCGGTAGCCGCTAACACCGCCACGAAAGCCCACGCATGCCGGCGCGCTGCAGCACCGATCAGGTCGGTGCGTGCAGCGGGCGTTCGCGCAGCCATTTGGTGGCCACCCATTTTTCGCCGGCCAGCACCGGTGCGCCGGCGTGCAGGGTGCGTGTCATCGGATGCGGGCGGTCGTAGCTGAAGAACACCGCATTGCCTTTCACCGCGGCCACGTCCAGATGCACATCGGGAAAGCGCGTGGCGCCGCCGCGTTCGGGCGTATTGAGGTACATCACCAGCGAGGCGACGCGCTGCCCGCCGTGCTGCAGCAGCACCGGCGTGCCGGGGGCATCCGGTTCGAAGTAATCGTAATGCGGCGCGTACTGCGCACCGGTGGCATAGCGCAATACCTGCAGCCCTTCGCCGTGCTCCACCGGCCACTCCAGCAGCCGCGCAATGCGCGCTTCGATGCGTTGACATAACGCATCCTGGCCCGGTTGCAGGGCCATGCTGTGGCTGGTGCGCGCGGCATGCACGATCTCGCTGCCGTCGCGGTTGTCCACGGTGCGCGAGCGCGCCAGCTGTGGGCGTGCCAGTGCGATCAATGCATCGCATTCGTCATCGGCGAGCAGGCCACCCAGCACCACCACGCGCGGCAGCATCAGGCTGACCAGTACCTGCACCTGGCGATCGCCCAGATCCAGCAGCGACGACGCGTCGGCCTGCAGCGGTGCGGGCACGCGCACCGGCACCGGCAGGCCGTGCGCCTGCGCGTGTGCCTGTACATGCGTGCGTACCAGTGCTTCCACCGCATCGATGGCGTCCTGCTCGCTCCAGCCCGCTTCCAGCAGCGGTTGCAGCGTGTGCTCGGGCGGTTGTCCGGCGATGGCCTGGGCAATGATCCAGTCGCCCAAATCGGCGGGAATGGAGGTGTTTGTCATCCCGCTACAGTGCATGCCGACATGTGGCAGCTGTGTGTCAGCGTGTGTCGCGTAAGACAAATGCAACACACGCCCTCTATAAAAGTGACGGGGATCTTGAACGTGCTCGCCACTGCAGTGAGCGGAACGCAACCATTCTTGACGACTCCTCTTCATACCGGACCCTTTGACCTGGAGATCAGCCGCATGTCCGTTCGCAACAGCAGTAAAACCCTTCTCATGACCTTCGGCACCGCGCTGGCGTTGTCCGCCTGCGGTGGCGGTGCCGACCGTGTCGCGTCGCCGGGCGAAGGCGCGTTTCCGCCGGCACCGACGCCGGCGCCCACGCCTGCACCAACGCCGGCTCCGACACCGACCCCGGCGCCGACCGGCCCGGCTGCGGATTGCCCCACCGGTTTTTCCAACGTCGGCACCATCGCCAACAACACGCTGCGCGCCTGCCAGTTGCCAGAGACCGTCAGCGGCAACCTGGTGGTGCCTGCGCGCGCCGGCACGGCGTATTCGATCAGCGGCCGCGTCAATGTCGGTACCGACCGTGGCGGTAACGCCACCGCGCCGGCCGCCGGCAGCGTGCAGGGCGTGCTGACCATCGAGCCGGGCGTGACCTTGTACGGCTCGTCGGGTAGCGACTACATCGTGGTCAACCGCGGCTCGCAGATCTTTGCCGAAGGCAGCGCCACCGCACCGATCGTGTTTACCGCACGCCAGGCGCTGGAAGGCCAGGTCAGTGCCAACACCATCGGTCTGTGGGGCGGCATCGTGGTGCTGGGTCGCGCGGCGATCAACAACTGCCCGGCCGCCACGGTGTCCGGTACGCCGGAATGCCAGGCACAGGTGGAAGGCACCAACGCGTTCTACGGCGGCAATAACGCCACCGACAACAGCGGCACGTTGCGCTATCTGCGCGTGATGTATTCGGGCTTTGAAATCTCGCCCAACAACGAGCTGCAGGGCATCACCATGGCCGGCGTGGGCAGCGGCACGCGGATGGATTACGTGCAGATCCACAACAGCTCCGACGACGGCATCGAATGGTTCGGTGGCACGGTCAACGGTAGCCACGTGGTGATCACCGGCGCCGACGACGATGCACTGGACACCGATGCCGGCTGGAGCGGTGCATTGCAGTTCGGCATCGTGGTGCAGCGCGCCGGCGGCGGCGACCGCATGAACGAGTGGAGCAGCCTGCGTCGGCAGCCGTATTCGCGCCCGAAGGTGGCCAACTTCACCTACGTGGGCAATGCCCGTGCCGGTGCGGCGATCATGCTCAACCAGGGCACCCAGGCAGCGTTCTACAACGCGGTGTTCACCCGTCCTGCAGGCGGCACCGGCGATGGCCTGGTGTGCTTGAACATGGCCGATGCCGATACCGCCGGCGTGTTCCAGTCGGTCTTCTTCGCCTGCCCGACCGCCTTCGGCAGCGACCCGCGTGCAGCGACCTCGTTCGCGGCCGGCACCAACAACGTGGCCAACGGTGTGTCCACCTTGCAGAACACCTTCATCAACGGCGCCAACGAGTCCGCAGTGCCCGCGTTCCAGGGCCTGACCGGGGTGAGCAGCTTCTTCCAGCAGGTCAATTACATCGGTGGCGTGCGTGATGCCAACGACACCTGGTGGCAGGGCTGGACCTGCGGCCTGACCGCCGACCGCCCCTGCTGAGGCCGGGCAGCGCGGAGCGGCATCTGGCCGCTCCGCGCTGCATCCACGCCTTCATTCTTCTGTTGCCAGGGCTCCCACGATGCGAACCTTCGCTGTTGCCCGTCTTTCGCGGACGGGCCTGTCTCTTTCCATTTCCGCTTTGCTCGCCTCCGGTGCAGCAATGGCGCAGTCCACCACCACCGATGCCGGCGGCGGCACCAGCAGCTCCAGTGCTGCCGCCATTGCGCCCAAGCAACTCGACCAGGTCGTGGTGCGCGGTGAATACATTCCCGAACCGATGCTGCAGACCTCCGAAGTGGCGTCGTTCGTCACCCGCGAGGACATGGAGCGCACCGGCGACAGCAGTGCCGCGGTCGCGCTGACGCGTGTCACCGGCCTGAGCCTGTCGCGCGGTAAATATGTCTATGTGCGCGGCCTGGGCGAGCGCTATTCCTCGGCACTGTTCAATGGCTCGCCATTGCCCAGCCCCGAGCCGATGCAGCGCGTGGTGCCGCTGGATCTGTTTCCCAGCGACGTGCTGCAGAGCGTGACCGTGCAGAAGACCTATTCGGCCGATTATCCCGGCGAATTCGGCGGCGGCGTGATCGATCTGCAATCGATGGCGGTGCCGGAAAAACCGTTCTTTTCGCTCACCGTCGGTGGCGGCGCCAACAGTGTCAGTACCGGCGAGAAGGGCCTGACCTACTACGGTTCCGGCGATGACGAGTGGGGCTTCGACGATGGCGCGCGCAAGCAACCGGGCGCGCTGCGTGATGCCATCGCCACCGGCCGGCGCGTGGACCTGGGCAGCTTCTCGCGCGAGGACATCCGCCGCATTGGCCGCAGCATGAACAACGCCAACCTGTATGTGCTGCAGGAGAAGGACAGCATCGACCCGGACGTCAACGTCGGCGCCAGCGCCGGCTACAGCATGGACATTGGCGAGGCCAAGCTGGGCATTCTGGCCGTGGCCAGTTACGACAACGAATGGCGCACGCGCACCGGCAAGCAGCAGGACGGCATCTTCACCGGCGACACGGTGGAGTTCAATTCCAACTACGACTTCGCCACCACCCGCAACAACGTGCGCAGTAACGGCATGCTGGGCCTGGGCTGGGAATACGGCCGCCACACCATCGGCTGGACCACCTTGTACGTGCACGACACCTTGAAGGTGGCGCGCAGCCGTGCCGGCCGCGATGAACTGGCCGGCTTCGATGTGCGCGACGACAACACCGAGTGGTACGCGCGCCAGCTGATCAACAACCAGCTGCGCGGCACGCATGCGTTTGGCGAGTACGACGATCTGAAGATCGAATGGCGTGCAGCGCTGGCCAACGCCAGCCGCGATGTGCCGTACGAAACCGGCATCCGTTACGAACTGCTGGACGGCTACTGGGCGCACGATGCCTCGCGCGTGCAGAACTACACGCGTTTCAGCAAGGTCGACGACAAGGTGGCCAGCGGCGGCGTGGACGTGACCTGGCGCCTGCCGATCGAGCACGACCTCACCGTCAAGGGTGGCCTGGCGTATCTGGACAACGACCGCACTGCATGGAATCGCGAGTTCCGCTTTCTGGCGCTGGACGGCCCGCTGCCGTTCTACAACCAGTACCAGCGCGTGGACTACCTGATCTCCGACTACAACCTCAGTAACGATTTCCTGCGCCTGCGCGAGACCACCGGCAGCTTCGGTGCGGCCGCCTATGACGCCACGCTCAAGGTCAAGGCGGCCTACCTGCAGATGGAAGGCGAGATCGTGCCGACCCTGCGTGCCACGGTGGGCCTGCGCTATGAAGACGCCACCCAGGCGGTGCATCCGTACGACATCTTCAGCGGCACGCGCCAGGACAGCGTGGCACCGTTGGAGAACAGCTACGCGCTGCCCTCGGCCACGGTGACCTGGAATTTCGCCGAGAACCAGCAGCTGCGCTTCGGTGCGTCCAAGACCATCGCGCGGCCGCAGTTCCGCGAAATGGCGCCGCAGCAGTATCTGGACCCGGACATCGACCGCCAGTTCTTCGGTAACCCGTTCCTGGTCGACAGCGAACTGGTCAATCTGGATGCGCGCTACGAGTGGTTCTTCGAGCCGGGCGAGTACGTCACCGCTGGCCTGTTCTACAAGCAGATCGACAAGCCGATCGAAGCCATCGTCAATGACGCGCCCGGCGGCGGCATCGTGCAGAGCTTCATCAATGCACCGGAAGCCACCTTGTACGGCATCGAGCTGGAAGCCAAGAAGTATCTGGACTTGCCGATCGCCGCCAACTGGTGGGGCGACAACCGCATGTTCGTCTCGGGCAACTACACGCGTACCAAGTCCGAGGTCAGCGCCAGCGACGGCGACACGGTGCAGCCGTTCGGGTTTGCCGCACCGGTGCAGGCGACCTTGTTCGTGCGCGATGGCAGCACGCTGCAGGGGCAGTCCGACGACATCGCCAACCTGCAGATCGGCGTGGAAAGCGAAAGCACCAACAGCCAGGCCACGTTGATTGCCAACTACGTGGGCGAGCGGATTTCCGCACGCGGCCGACCGGGCCAGCCCGACTACATCGACAAGCCGGGAACGCAGCTGGATCTGGTGATCAAGAAGGGGCTGGTGTGGTCGGGCAACAAGCTCTCGCTGAACTTTGCCGCGCGCAATCTGCTCAAGACCAAGTACCAGGAATATCAATCGCGCGGTGGCAACCGCGTAGACCTGTACGAGTATCAGCCGGGCATCACCTATGACATCAGTGTGACAGCGCGCTTCTGATCTGCGCCAAGTGCCGATGAACGCAAGCGCCCGCCCTGCCTCGCACGGCGGGCGTTTTGCATTGGCGTGTTGGAAGCGTGTGGCAATGCGTGTCATCACTTTCTTCGAACTGACACAATTCCGCCGCATTCTGTCATTCGACCGCAATCCTGAGACGGATGTCCGCTTTGCAGCGCGTTTCGCCCTCGTTGAATGACCTGATGTCGGCGCGCGCCGTGCGCACTGCCGCTGTCTGTGTGTTGCTCGTGCTGCTTGCCGTGCAGGGCGTGCACCTGGTGTGGCTGCTGGTAACGCCGCTGGGCCCGCTGGGCACCGCACAAGGCAGCGCAACCACCGCTGCGCCCTTGCCTGCATTGCAGCGCGACGTGTTTTTTCGCGCGCCCGCCGACAGCGGCGACCTCGGCCTGGCGCTGCATGGCGTGCGCGTGGGCGGTGCGGACTCAGCTGCGTACTTGAGTACAGGGGACGGCCGGCAGGGCGCGTATCGCATTGGCGATGCAGTGGGCCCGGGGCTGACGCTGCAGGCGATCGCAGCCGACCACGTGATGGTGCGTGCAGGCAGTGCACTGCGCCGGCTGCCGTTGATCGAACACGCTGCGGCGAACGCAGCAATAACGGCACCATTGCCGGCGAGTGGCGCTCCCGTAGCAGCCGCGGCGGTGGCCTCCAATGTCGGCGTGCGCACGGCAGCGGCCGGCACCACGGCGGTCGACCCGCAACAGCTGCTGCGCACCACCGGCTTGCGTGCCAATGCCGATGGCGGCGGCTTCACGGTGATGCCGCGCGGCGATGATGCGCTGTTGCGTCAGGCCGGCCTGGCGCCCGGCGATGTGCTTACCCAACTCAATGGCCGCACGCTCGACGCCGAACACCTGCGCGAGCTGCAGGACGAACTGCGCGATGGCCAGACCGCCACGCTGACCTACCGCCGCGACGGCCAGACCCACACCATGACCTTGAAGCGCCCGCAATGATCGTCGTCCGTCGCCCCTGGCTGTTGTCCGCCACCTTGTTGCTTGCGCTGCCGTCGTTGACGATGCTGCCGCTGCACGCCGCCGATGCACCGGCGGTGCGCATGCAGGACGTGGACCTGCGCGCCTTCATCCAGGATGTCTCGCGTGCCACCGGCATTACCTTCATCGTCGACACGCGCGTGCAGGGCTCGGTCAACGTAGCGCGTGCGCAGGCCATGTCCGAAGCCGACCTGCTGGGAATGCTGCTGGCGGTGCTGCGTGCGAATGGCTTGATTGCAGTCTCCAGCGGGCCATCGACCTACCGCATCATCCCCGACGACACCGCCGCGCAGCAGCCCGGCAGCGCGGCCAGCGGCAATCTCGGCTTCGCCACCCAGGTGTTCACGCTGCAGCGCGTGGATGCGCGCAGTGCGGCAGAGATCCTCAAGCCGCTGGTGGGACGCGGCGGGGTGATCATGGCGATGCCGCAGGGCAATAGCCTGTTGATCGCCGACTACGCAGACAACCTGCGCCGTATCCGTGGCCTGGTGGCGCAGATCGACACCGACCGCGCCGCCATCGACACGGTGACGCTGCGCAACAGCTCGGCACAGGAACTGGCACGCACGCTCACCACGCTGTTTGGCCAGGCTGGTGAGCGCAGCGCGGTGTTGTCGGTGTTGCCGGTGGAGAGCAGCAATTCGTTGATCGTGCGCGGCGACCCGGCGTTGGTGCAGCGCGTGGTACGCACCGCGCTGGATCTGGATGGGCGGGCCGAGCGCCGGGGCGATGTCAGCGTGGTGCGCCTGCAGCACGCCAGCGCCGAACAACTGCTGCCGGTGCTGCAGCAACTGGTTGGGCAAACCCCGGGTAACGAGGCGCAGCCCGGGCAAGAGGCGCGCCCCACCGCCGTGGATGTGGCCGCGAGCGCTGGCGCTGCGCAGACGCAGGTGATTGCACCGGCCGCCGGCAAGCGCCCGGTGATCGTGCGCTACCCCGGTTCCAATGCCCTGATCATCAATGCCGACCCGGAAACCCAGCGCGCCTTGATGGACGTGATCCGCCAGCTCGACGTGCACCGCGAGCAGGTGCTGGTGGAAGCGATCGTGGTGGAGATTTCCGACACCGCTGCCAAGCGTCTGGGCGTGCAGCTGCTGCTGGCCGGGCGCAACGGCACCGTGCCGTTGCTGGCCACGCAGTACAGCGGCGCCGCGCCGGGCATCGTGCCGCTGGCTGCTGCGGCCGCCGGCACGCGCAGCAATAACGGGGAAGACGATTCGGTACTGGAGCAGGCGCGCAACGTGGCCGCGCAATCGCTGCTCGGATTGAGCGGCGGGCTGATCGGCCTGGCCGGGCAAAGCAACGATGCGGTGTTCGGCATGATCATCGATGCGGTCAAGAGCGACACCGGCTCCAACCTGTTGTCCACGCCGTCGATCATGACCCTGGACAACGAGCAGGCACGCATCCTGGTGGGCCAGGAAGTGCCGATTACCACCGGCGAGGTGCTGGGCGCGGCCAATGACAATCCGTTCCGCACCATCCAGCGCCAGGATGTGGGCGTGGAGCTGGAAGTACGCCCGCAGATCAATACCGCCGGTGGCATCACATTGGCGATCAAGCAGGAAGTCTCGGCCATTGCCGGGCCGGTGAGCACGCAGTCCTCCGAGCTGGTGTTCAACAAGCGCCAGATCGAAACCCGCGTGGTGGTGGAGAACGGTGCCATCGTCGCGCTGGGCGGCTTGCTGGATCAGAACGACCGGCAGACCGTGGAGAAGGTGCCGCTGCTGGGCGACGTGCCCGGGCTGGGTGCGTTGTTCCGGCACAAGTCGCGCAACCGCGACAAGACCAACCTGATGGTGTTCATCCGCCCCACCATCATCCGCGACGCCGCCGATGCGCAGCGCATGACCGCGCCACGCTACAACTACCTGCGCGACCGGCAGTTGGCCGATGGCGACCCGGAAGCGGCCCTGGATGCGTTGGTGCGCGACTACCTGCGTGCACAGCCGCCACAGCTGCCGGCGTCCGCGCCCGCCACGCCTGCGCCGCAGCCGCCGGCACCCACCGCCGCGCCGCGCACGCGCTGACAGCATGTCGACCATCACTCCCACGGCCACGCTGTCGTACGCGTTTGCCAAGCGCCACGGCGTGGTGCTGCTCACCGGCGAGAGCGCCGCGCACGCACAGGTCGGCCTGCGCGCAGGTGGCGACGTGCAGGCCTTGATCGAAGTGCGCCGCGTGCTCGGCGTGCCGTTGCAGGTGCGCACATTGGCACCGGCGGTGTTCGACCGGCATGTGTCGGAAATCTATGCCGATGCCGGGCTGGAGCAGGGCATGCCGGTGGAAGCGCTGGACCTGCACGGTAGTCTGGATTCGCTGATCGAAGACATCCCCACCGCCGATCTGCTCGACAGCCAGGACGATGCGCCGATCATTCGCCTGATCAACGGCATCATCGCCGAGGCCGCACGCCTGGGTGCGTCCGACGTGCATCTGGAATCGTACGAGTCGCGCCTGCGCGTGCGCTTGCGCGTGGACGGGGTGATGCGCGAAGCGGCGACCTTGCCGGGGCGGATCGCGCCGTTGCTGGTCTCGCGCGTCAAGGTGATGGCGCGCCTGGATATCGCCGAAAAACGCATCCCGCAAGATGGCCGGGTGTCGTTGGCAATGGGTGCCAAGGCGCTGGATGTGCGCGTCTCTACCTTGCCCACCCGCGGCAGCGAACGCGTGGTGCTGCGTATCCTGGACAAGGAGCAGGGCACCTTGTCGCTGACCCAGTTGGGCATGCCCGCCGGTGTGATGGGCGCAGTGCAACGTGCGCTGCAGGTGCCCAACGGCATCGTGCTAGTGACCGGGCCCACCGGCTCGGGCAAGACCACCACGCTGTATGCCGGGCTGAGCCTGCTCAACGACGGTTCGCGCAACATCCTCACCGTCGAAGACCCGGTGGAATACGCCATCGACGGGGTTGGCCAGACCCAGGTCAATGCGCGCGTGGGCATGACCTTTGCCGCCGGCCTGCGTGCAATCCTGCGCCAGGACCCGGACGTGGTGATGATCGGCGAGATCCGCGATACCGAAACCGCGCAGATCGCCGTGCAGGCCAGCCTCACCGGCCACCTGGTGCTGTCCACCGTGCACACCAACGATGCGGTGGGCGCGGTCACGCGCCTGCGCGACATGGGCATCGAACCATTCCTGCTGGCCTCCAGCCTGCGCCTGATCCTGGCGCAGCGGCTGGTGCGCCGGCTGTGCACGCAGTGCCGCACGCCACGGCCGCTGGATGCGGCCACCACGCAGATGCTGGGCACATCTACCGATGCGGTGATCTACAGCGCCGCCGGCTGTGCGGCCTGTCACCACAGTGGCTATGCCGGGCGCGTGGGGATCTACGAAGCCATCACCGTCGACCACACCTTGCGCCGGCTGATCGGCGACAACGCCGACGAAGACGCATTGGCCGCCGCGGCCTTCGTACGTGCGCCACGCCTGGGCGACGCCGCGCGCGCGGCCGTGCTGCAAGGCGTGACCACGCTGGAAGAAGCCTTGCGCGTCACCCGTCAGCAGGACGAGGCGCATGGCGAAGTTTGATTACACCGTATTGGATCTGCACGGCCGCAATCGTCACGGCGTGATCAGCGCCGACAGCGTGCGCAGTGCGCGCAGCTTGCTGGAGCAGCGCCAATGGGTGCCGTTGCGGGTGGAGCCGGCAGCGGCCGCCACGCCGGTGCGTGCGGCGCGCTTCAGCGGCAAGGACCTGGTGTTGTTCACCCGCCAGCTCGCCACCCTGGTGGACACCGCACCGCTGGAAGAAGCGCTGCGCACCATCGGCACCCAGTCCGAGCGCCGCGGCGTGCGCGCAGTCACCGGGCAGACGCATGCCTTGGTGGTCGAAGGTTTCCGCCTGTCCGATGCGATGGCGGGCCAGGGCACTGCCTTCCCGCCGCTGTACCGCGCGATGGTGGCGGCCGGCGAAAGCGCCGGGGCCTTGCCGCAGGTGCTCGAGCGCCTGGCCGACCTGCTCGAGCGCCAGGCGCAGGTGCGCAGCAAGCTGCAATCCGCACTGGTGTACCCGGCAGCGTTGGCAATGACTGCCGGCGTGGTGGTCATCGTGCTGATGACCTTTGTGGTGCCCAAGGTGGTGGACCAGTTCGATTCGATGGGCCGCGCACTGCCGTGGCTCACGCGCGCGGTCATCGCGCTCTCGCAGTTTCTGCTGCATGCCGGCATTCCACTGCTGGTGGCTGGCGTGATCGCTGCGGTGGTGGCCGTGCAGGTGCGCAAGCGCCCGCCGGTGCGGCTGGCGATTGACCGGGCGATCCTGCGCGCGCCGCTGCTGGGGCGCTTGCTGCGCGACCTGCATGCCGCACGCATGGCGCGCACCCTGGCGATCATGGTCAACAGCGGCTTGCCGTTGATGGAAGGGCTGATGATCGCCGCACGCACCGTGGACAACCATGCGCTGCGCCTGGCCACCGACAGCATGGTCACCGCCATCCGTGAAGGCGGCAGCCTGGGTGCGGCGATGAAGCGCGCGGGCGTGTTTCCACCTACCTTGTTGTACATGGCCTCCAGCGGCGAAAACAGCGGGCGCCTGGCGCCGATGCTGGAACGTGCCGCCGACTATCTGGAGCGCGAATTCGAGTCGTTCACCACTGCGGCGATGAGCCTGCTGGAGCCGCTGATCATCGTGCTGCTGGGCGGCGTGGTGGCAGTGATCGTGTTGTCCATCCTGTTGCCCATTTTGCAATTCAACACCTTGGCACTCGGCTGATGGCAGCCGCGTATTCGGAGAGTCTCATGTCGCGTATGTCGTTTCGCCGCGTTTCCCCGTGCACCGCCTCGCGCCGTGCGGCGCACGGGTTCACCCTGGTCGAGTTGATGGTGGTCATCGTCATCATCGGCTTGCTGGCCACGGTGGTGATGATCAACGTGATGCCCAGCCAGGACCGCGCCATGGTGGAAAAGGCGCGCGCCGACGTCGCCGTGTTGGAGCAGGCGCTGGAAACCTATCGCCTGGACAACCTCACCTATCCCAGCACCGAGCAGGGCCTGCAGGCCTTGTTGAGCGCGCCCGGCGGCCTGAGCCGGCCGGAACGCTACCGCCAGGGCGGTTACATCCGCCGGTTGCCGGAAGACCCGTGGGGTCACGCCTACCAGTACCGTCGTCCCGGGCGTAGCGGCGGCTTCGATGTGTATTCGTTCGGCGCCGATGGTGCCGAAGGCGGCGATGCCGACAACGCCGATATCGGCAACTGGCGCTGAGTCGCAGGGATGGCCGCGCGCGCGCTGGCATCGAGTGGCTCCCGTGCGCCGCAAACACGCATGCGCGCCGCGCTCCCGTGCGCGTGCAATGCACGGGGCTTCACCTTGCTCGAAGTGCTGGCCGTGCTGGTGATCACCGCGCTGGCCAGCACCGTTGTGCTGCTGACCCTGCCCGACACGCAGCGCACGCTGCCCGATCAGGCCGATGCGCTGGCCACCGCGCTGTCGCACGCGCGCGATGAGGCCATCCTGAGCCTGCGCATGACCGAGGTGGTGCTCAGCGCCGGGGGTTATGCCTTCCGCCGCCAGGCACGCGAGCGCTGGGTGGCGCTGGACCAGGTGCCGTTTACGCCCGTGCAGTGGCCGGAAGGGGTGCGCACGCAGCTGCCGGAGGGTGCGACGCAGGTGAGCGTGCGTTTCGACCCGACTGGCGCCGCCACGCCGCAGCGCCTGGCGTTGGGGCAGGGCCAGCAACGCGTGCAGGTGGTAGTGGATGCAGTGGGCACGGTGCGGGTCGATGCAGCGGCGCGCTGACACCCAGGCAGGGTTCTCGCTGCTGGAACTGCTGGTCGCGTTGGCGATCTTCGGCATGGCGGTGGTAGGGCTATTGAATCTGTCCGGCGAAAGCACGCGCACCGCGGTGATTCTGGAAGAGCGCGCGCTCGCGGCCGTGGTGGCGGAAAACCAGGCGATTGAAGCACTGCTTGCACCGGCCGCCGTTGCCGCGGCACCTGCCGCAGGGCAGGAATCGGCCGGTGCGCGCGGCTGGGACTGGAAGCGCACGGCAACACCCGCCGGGCAGGGCATGCTGCGCATCGCCATCAGCGTGCACGCGGCCGGGCAGGCGCAGGAACTGGCCAGCCTGCAGGTCGTGCGGAGTACCGAGTGATGCGCCTGCGCCGCGCCGCTGGTTTCACCTTGATCGAACTGCTGGTGGCGTTGGCGGTGTTTGCGTTGGTGGCTGCCGCGGCAGTGGGGGTGTTGCGGCAAAGCATCGAGCAGCGCGCTGCGGTGCAGGCGCGGCTGCAGCAGCTGCGCGATTTCCAGATTGCGCACGGGTTGCTACGCAGTGATCTGCAACAGGCCGCGGTGCGGCGCACCCGTGGCAGTGATGGCGTGCCTGCGCGGACTGCCTTTGTCGCCACACCACCCGGCGCACAAGGCCCGTTGCTGGCGTTCGTGCGACGCGGCTGGAGCAATCCGGATCAGGCGCCGCGTGCGTCGCTGCAGTACGTGGAATACCGGCTGGTGGAGGACCGGCTCGAGCGCAGCGCACGTCCAGCGCTGGACGGTGCAGTGACCGGCGCACCACAGGTGCTGCTGCGTGGCGTGCGTGCGGCCACCGTGGGGTTTCATTACCGCGCGCAATGGAGCGATGGCTGGAGCGGTGGTGTAGCGGCGCTGCCGGATGCGGTGGCACTGGAGTTGGAAATGCAGGACTGGGGCCGCGTGCGGCAATTGTTCCTGGTGCCGGAGGGGCGCGAATGAGCAGGCGTGGGGGGGCTCGCCGGCAGCGCGGCGTGGCCTTGCTCACCGTGTTGCTGTTGGTGGCGGTGATGACCGTGCTGATGGTCGCGGTGCTGGATGACTTGCGCTTTGGCTTGCGCCGCAGCGGGAACGGCGAGGCCATGACGCAGGCGCAGTGGTACGCGCTGGGCAGCGAAGCGTTTGCGCGCCAGCGACTGCAGACCCTGTCCAGGCGCGACCCGCTGCGCACCACGCTGGACGGCGGGTGGGATGACCAGCCGCTCAGCTTTCCGCTGGAGGGCGGCAGCGTGCAACTGCGCCTGCGCGACCGCGGCAGCTGCTTCAACCTCAACAGCGTGGTGTTCGGCGCGGCCGAGCAATGGCAACGCAGCGAAGAAGGCGTGCGCCAGTACGTGGCCCTGTTGCGCACGCTGGGCATCGCGCCCGCGCAGGCCGATGCGCTGGCCGACGCCTTGGTGGACTGGATCGACAGTGACCAGCAACCCGGCGCACAGGGCGCAGAGGACGCCGCATATCTGCAGTCTGCGCTGCCGCTGCGCACCGGTGACACCTTGCTGGCGGGCGTGAGCGAACTACGCGCCATCGCCGGCTACACCCCTGCGTTGCTGACGCGCCTGCAGCCGCATGTGTGTGCGCTGCCGAGTGGGCGCTTGTCGCAGGTGAACATCAACACGCTGCGCACCACCGATGCGGCCGTGCTGGTGGCCATCGCCGAAGGCACGCTGGACCTGGGCGCGGCGCGCCGCCTCATTGCCGCGCGCCCGGCCGGCGGCTGGCGCGACGTGCAGGCGTTCTTCCGCCAGCCGGCATTGCTGCAGGTCACCCTGCCCGATGCGATGTACGAGCAGATCGTGCTGCGCACCGAATATTTTTCGCTCTACAGCCAGGTCGACTACGCGGGTGCCGAGGTCATGCTGGAAGCGTTGCTGCAACAAGCGCCAGCCGGGCGGATCCGCCTGGTGGCGCGTCAATGGAGTTCCGATCAATGAGTACCACCTTGCTGTTGCTGCCGGCCGACGCAGGCGCAGCCGCCACCGCCGTGCATGTGGATGCGCAGGGGCATGTGCGCGTCCATGGCACAGCTGCGTCGACCCCACCCGCGGCGCGCACGGTGCTGGTGGTGCCGGGCACGCAGATGCATCTGCGCTGGCTGGCCCTGCCCGGACGCAGCCCGGCGCAATCGTTGGCGGCCGCGCGCCTGCAACTGGCCGAGCATCTGGCCAGCGATGTCAGCACGCTGCATGTGGTGATTGCCGCCAACGCGCAGGCCGATGGCACGCGCCTGGTGGCCGCAGTGGAGCAGGCAACCCTGCACCAGTGGCTGGAGCGTGCCGCGCAGCTCGGCTTCGTGCCCGATAGCGTGGTGCCGGAATGTCTGCTGCTGCCCACGGTGGACGCCAATGCGCCACCGACGGTTGTGCAGTGGGACGGGCGTTGGCTGGTGCGCGGCGCACGCCTGGCCTGCAGCCTGGAGCCGGAGACCGCGCAGCTGGTGCTCGATTCACAAGGCCATCCGTCGCCGCTTCGGCCTCTGGAGGATCCAACGCAGGTCATCGCCATCTTCGCCCGCCATGTGACGCAGGCACCGATCGAATTGCGGCAGCATGCCTTCGCACGCGCCACGCCGCAGCGGCGCGGGTTGACGCCGCGCAGGCTCGCATGGCTTGGCGTGTTGCTGCTGATCTCGCCGATGCTGTTGCTGGGTGCGCAGGCACTGCGTTATGAGATCGGCGCGCAGCTGTTGCAGCGCCGCGCTGTGGCGGTGCAGGGCGTGCAAGCCACCGGCGCACCGCCCGTGTCGGCCGATGCATTCGCAGCGCAGCTCGCCGCGGTGATCGCCGCGGTCGATAGCGTGCCCGGTGCCGAGCTCGACACCCTTGCGTATCAGCAAGCGCAGCCAGTGCGCGCAACGCTGGTGCATGACGATGACGCGCAATTGCAGCAATTGCTGGCACGCTTGCGCAGCGCCGGCTGGCAGGTGCGCCCGGCCAGCAGCCAGGCGGTCGAGACCAGGCTGCAGACCCCCTTGGAACTGGAGCCACCCCGATGACCGCCTTGCGACACCGCAGCCATCGTTGGTGGCAACAGCGCGCACCGCGCGAGCGCGTGATGCTGGCCGTGATGGGCGCGGCAATCGCTGCCTTCATTGCGTGGTACGCCATCCTCGTGCCGCTGCGGCAGTGGCGCAGTGCCGCGCAGGCACGCTATGACACCGCCGCGCAAGCCCTGCTCGACGCACAGGGCCGGCAACGCAGCGCGGTGGTGACCTTGGCGGACATCCTGCAGGCCGCACGCGATGCCGGCGTGGCCATCGGCCCTGCGCCGCGTGCGGTGGCTGGCGCAGTCGAATTGCAGATCGATGCCGTCAACAGCCCGGCGTTATTCGCCTGGCTGGAACGCCTGCGCACTGCGCATGGCTTAGCCCCCACGCAACTGCAGATCACCCGCCACGCCCAGCAGCTGCAGGTGCGCTGTCGCTTCGAGGGCCTCACGCCATGAGGCTGCTGGGCTGGTCGTTGCTGGTGCTCGCTGTACTGATCGCCGTTGTCATTGCCACCTTGCCGTTGCGGTGGGTGCTGCCTGCGCAGTCGCTGCCGATCGCGGTGTTGGAGGCGCAGGGCTCGATCTGGAACGGCAGCTTGCGCGGCGTCACCTGGAAGGCGCAGCCCATCGGCGATGTGCAGGTGGCCCTGCAGCCGTGGCCGCTGGTGCGCGGCGAGCAGCGCGTGCGGCTCGCCACGTCCACGGCAGCGCTCATCGCCCTGCAGGGGGCGCGCCACGGCATCGACCAAGGCAATGGGCGCGTGTTGCTGCGCCAACCCGGTGGCATCACCTTGCTGGATCTGGCAGTGGACCTGCGGCAGGTGCAGGCCTTATTCGACGCCACCCGCTGCGTACAGGCCGCAGGAGAGGTGACCGTGCAGATCGTGCCAACCAGCGCTGGCGAAGCGGTCGGCCTGCTGCCGCTGCGCCTGCGCGGCAGCCCGCGCTGCAATGACGCTGCGGTGGAGCTTGCACTGCAGCCCGATGGCGGGATGCCCGACGGCGTGCAGCTCAACGCCGAGTTGCGCCTGCAGCGCGATGGCCGCTGGCAGTTGCAATCGCGCGTGGGCCCGGGCCAGGACGCAGCGCTGGGCATGGGCCTGCAATTGCTCGGCTTTGCCGCTACGCCCGAACGCGTGCTGGTGCGCACCGATCTAGGGCAGCTCTACTGAGGCGAGCTTGCGTGGTGCGCCACTGTGCACTGCCGTCGCTGCCTGCGGTAAGCGCCCGCTGCGCCGGGATGGAGCTTGCCGGTGGTCTGCAACGGCCACACCCCGGCGCGACCGCCGACAACGTTGTCGGGGGACTGATGCGCTTGAGTCATCCGTTCTCAGGCGCGCCCTGGCAGCGAGGCATGCGCGTCTGATTCAAGCGTGCTGACGCATGTAACGCGTGCAGTTTGGTTTTGCCTGCCTCAACCACGGCGTGCTTGACGCCGGTCGCGACGCCACGATTGGTCTGGTCCACGGCGATTGGTCGCTGACTGGTCCCATGACAACGGTGCCCGCGTCGATTTGCCTTCTCGTAGGCGCCTTGGCGATAAATCCGCAGAAAGATGCACCATTAGCGTGCGTCCAATTTTAGAAAGACGTTTTCATCAGTGACTGTTGACACGATCTTTTAAAGACCATAAAACTCGAAACCACTGAATTGGTATTTGCCAATCAGGACCGTTGATCAGCAACGGTTTGCGGTGTCCTGTCCTGGGAGGGGGCGTGGCATCGGCACCCACGGGGGGCCGTACGGGGTGTTTGCAAACAACAGATCGCAGGTACTTTTCGGATATCCGGGACGCAGAGCTGTGCGTGTTGGGTAGCGCCTGCTGCCGCGTGGGTCTGTTGATTGCTGGTCAATCGGAATGCCAGTCGCGTTGTCGCCCAGCCATTCCAACCAGGAACTCCTATGCCGTCCGTGTCCCGTGCCGCCATGCGCCGTTGCTCTCCCTCCTCGCTGTCCATTGCCATTGCACTATCGCTGCTGGCCTGCGGTGGCGCCGCACAGGCGCAGGAGTCGCCGCCTGCAGATCCTGCGGCCATCTCCCAGCTCGACACAGTCAAGGTCACCAGCTCGTACCAGAAGAGCCTGATCACCGCGATGGACAACAAGCGCGACGACGTGCGCATGACCGATGGCATCTCGGCGCAGGACATCGGCAAATTTCCCGCTGAAAATATCGCCGAGGCGATCCAGCGCATTCCCGGCGTGCAGATCTCCACCATCAACGGGCGTGGCTCCACCATCAGCGTGCGCGGCCTGGGGCCGCAGTACTCGGCCACCACCATCAACGGCCAGGTGATCAAGAGCGCCGATTTTACCGATGGTTTCCGCTACGACATCATCCAGCCGGAAGTGGCTGCCGGGATCGAGGTGATCAAGTCGCCCTCGGCCGACATGGACGCCGGTGGCTTGTCCGGCACGGTCAACATCAACACCACCAAACCGCTGGACTATCAACAGACCAAGCTGCTGTTCTCGGCCAAGACCCAATACGCCGAATTCGCCGGTGGCGCGCCCACGCCCAAGGGCGTGCTGACCTATATCGACCAGTTCAAGGTCGGCGGCGGCGATGTGGGCGTGTTCCTCAGTGCCGGCTATCAGAAGCTCAAGGACCGCGCCGATTATCTGTGGATCGACCGGTGGTACACGCAGGAAACCGATGCCGGCACGTTGTATATCCCGCGCCGCCCGCGCTATCGCTCGATCGAACGTGAAACCACGCGCAAGATGTTCAACGGCGGCCTGCAGTGGAAGCCCAACGACAGTGTGGAAATGAACCTCACGGCGCTGTATTCGCAGGACAAGACCGCCAACGACATGAATCAGCTGGTGTATTCATTCGAGCGCAATCCGCTGTCGGTGCTGCAAACCAACGGGCTGACCGCCACCCAAGTGTCGGCATCGGACTATTGGCTGGAAAACAATCGCCAGATTGAACAACACGATCTGTCGACGCAATTGCTCACCTACGACTTCAAATGGAAGGGCGATGCCTGGACGCTCAGTGGCGCGGCCAACTACACCCAGGGCAAGACCGACGAGAACGAACGCGCCGCAATTTTGGGGCGTGTTCCCTCGGCGACGCTGCTGGATACCTCCAATCCCGACGCGATCTCGCTGACCACCGATGCCGACGCCAACGATGCCAGCGCCTGGGACAAGGCCAATCTGGTGCGTAGCGAGTATCCCAATGGCTCCATCCAGTCGCTCAGCAACAAGGAATGGTCGCTGCAACTGGATGCCGAACGGTATTTGGACATGGGCGCGTTGAATGCGGTGCGCTTCGGTGCCAAATACCGCCGCGAAACGTTCGAGCGCGACGTGCGCCGGCGCGATTTTCTGTATCTGATCAGGACAGGTGCCGTGTCGGGGTTCGACATGTTCCCGGAACTGTCGGCCGCCAATAGCACAGTGAGCAATTTCCTTGACGGGCAGCTTGCCTCGCAGGACAGCTGGGTCACTCCGGACATCGGCGCCTATGCGCGCTCGCTGGCGGCCGCCGGCATCACCGTGCCGATCTTGTTCGCGCCGCAAAGCAGTTACAGCATCGAAAACGATATTTCGTCTGCATATGTGATGGCGCGCATCGATACCGATCTCGGCAGCATGCGCCTACGCGGCAATGTCGGCATGCGCTACGAGAACACCAAGCGCACCACCGACACCTACCTGACCCAGACGCAGGAGGCCAGCGACGACGCCAACCTGGTGATCGGCACCGCGCGTGCACCCTACGACTATTCCAACTGGTTGCCCAGCATGAATCTGGTGCTGGACATGCGCGAGGACCTGCTGCTGCGGTTTGCCGCGGCCAAAGTGCTGGTGCGGCCAATTCTAGACAGCAATACCGCCATCGCCTCGACCATCTCCACGGGCACCAATACCGGCGGCACCACCACGTATATCGTCGCCCAGGGGCAGACCGATCTGAAGGCACTGACCGCCGACCAGGCCGACCTGAGCCTGGAGTGGTACTACGGCAACGGCGGTGCGCTGACCGTGGCCGGGTTCTGGAAGAACATCAAGAACGGCACGTTCAACAGCATCGTCTGCCCGACGACGTTCAACGGCACTGCGCTGTCCAGCAACGCGGCCGGAGATTGTGTGGACAGTGGCGGCGACATTTACGAGATCACCGCCACCACCAACGATCCGAGCAAGGTCAAGATCCGCGGCTACGAACTGGGCTGGACGCAATCGCTGGATGCCTGGCTGCCGATCGACGGCTTCGGCGTGACCACCAATTTCACCCGGGTGATTCCGCAGCGCGGCACCGCGTTCCAGATCCGCAACCTGTCCGAACAGACCTGGAACGCCACCGCATACTGGGAGAGCGCGCATTATTCGGCGCGTGTTTCGCTCAACCACCGCAGCGAATACGAACAGGACAGTAGCGACAGCTTCTTCGCCCGCGAAGGCCACACCATGAAGGCGCGCACCCAGCTGGATGCAGTGCTTGGCTATCAGGTCAGTGACAAGCTGAGCTTCCAGCTAGGTGGTTTGAACCTCACCAACCGCACCGAAGAGGCGTACAAGGACATCGCCAGCCGCTGGCAGATGACTGGCGTCACCGGCCGCAGCTACTACCTGTCGATGCAGTGGGACATGCTTTGATGGCGGCGGAGCGAGCGCAGCGCCAGGGCGCATGGTTGCGTGCTGCGGCACACAGTGAATGCGCTGCTGTCGATGCTGTGGAAACGCAGTTTAAAGGTGCTGGGGGAGTTGCGGCTCTGCGCCTGTTGCAGCGCACGTATGCAACGCTGGCGATCGGGCGCTGCCATGCGCAGACGTGACTTTCTCGCTAGCAGCGTCTGCGCCTCCTCATTGCTCGGTGTGCCGGCGCTGACTCTAGGCATGGCGAGCGCCGCGACTGCGCGCACGGGTGATACCGGCACGCCGCGTCCCACGCCGCGGCCATCGGTTGAAGATGGCAGTGGCCAATGGCTGGATCTGGACGAAGGCTGGCGTTTCCATGCCGGCGATCTCCCGTTCCCGCGCCTGCTTGCGCAAGACGAGACGTACGACAACGCCAAGGCCGGGCGTGCCTGGGGCGCGGCGGCCCCGGACTTCGACGACACCGGCTGGCGGCAGCTGCAACTGCCGCACGACTTCGTGGTGGAACAAGCGGTGCGCGCCGACGCCAATATCGCGCAGGGCTATCGCCCGCGCGGGATTGCCTGGTATCGGCGCACACTGCGGCTGGAAGCGTCCGCGCGCGGCCAGGCGGTGGAATTGCGTCTGGATGGCATCGCCAGTCATGCCACGGTGTGGGTCAACGGCATGCTGATGGCACGCAGTTGGAGCGGCTACAACGGGCTGGTCATCGACCTCACGCCGGTCGCGCGCTACGGCAATGCCGTCAACAGCATCGCCATCCGTGTCGATGCCGAAGCGATGGATGGTTGGTGGTACGAAGGTGGCGGCATCTATCGGCACACGTGGCTGGTGGTGCGTACACCCTTGCATATCGCTGGCGATGGCCTGGCGGCGGTGCCGCGCGAAGGGCCGGGCGACGTCTGGCAGGTGCCGGTCCAGCTAGACCTGGTCAACAGCAGCGAACGGCCTGCCGATGCGTGGGTGGACGTCGCGCTGCGTGACGCAGGCGGTGTGGTGGTGGCGCACGGCGCGACGCAAGTGCGCGTCGCCGCATTCGGTAACGCGCAGGCCGCGATCAACCTGTCGGTGCCGCAGCCGCAGCGCTGGAGTGTAGACACGCCGGTGCTGTATCACGTGCAGGCCAGCGTGCGCGGCGCAGACGGCCGCGGCGATCGTGCCGAATGCGAAATCGGCTTTCGCAGCTTGCGTTTCGATGCCGACCACGGCTTCTTTCTCAATGGCCGCGCACTCAAGATCAAGGGGGTTTGCCTGCATCAGGACCATGCCGGCGTTGGCGTGGCGCTACCCGATGCCTTGCACGCATTTCGTCTGCGGCGCCTGAAATCGATGGGCTGCAATGCCATCCGCCTGCATCATGCGGTGGCGCCGGAACTGCTGCAGGCCTGCGACCGGCTCGGCATGCTGGTGATGGCGGAGAACCGCTTGTTCAATCCTGCGCCCGATTATGTGGCGCTGCTGCGCAACATGGTGCGGCGCCAGCGAAACCATCCCAGCGTGTTCCTGTGGTCACTGCTCAACGAAGAACCGCTACAGGGCACCGCAGCCGGCTACGCGATCATGGCGCGCGCGGCCAGCGCGGTGCGCGCGCTCGACGACACCCGCCCGATCACCGCCGGCATGAACGATGGCATGTTCGCCACGCGTGGCGCGGCCGATGTCGTGGATGTGCTCGGCTTCAACTATCGCCAATACAACTACGACCGTGTGCATGCCGCGCGGCCGCGCACGCCGATGCTGTCCAGCGAGGACACCAGCGCCTTTCAGACCCGCGGCGCATGGTTCACTGACCTGGGCGCGCACGTGGTGGCCGAAGACGATAGCCTGGCGGCTGACTGGGGCAATACCCATCGTCGTGCCTGGCAGCTGATTGCCGAGAGGCCGTTCGTTGCCGGCAGTTTCGTGTGGACCGGTTTCGATTATCGCGGCGAACCCACGCCGTTCGAATGGCCGTCGGTGGGCTCGTTCTTCGGCATCATGGACCAGTGCGGATTTCCCAAAGGTGCCTACTGGCTGCGCCGCGCGTTGTGGATCGATGATGCGCCGGTGCTGCACCTGCTTCCGCACTGGAACTGGCCGGGCCGCGAAGGCCAGCCGATCAAGGTGATGGCGTTCTGCAATGCCGCGCAGGTGGAACTGTGGCTCAACGGCCGCTCGCTTGGCAGACAGGCAGTGGATCGCGTGCAGATGAATCAATGGCAGGTGGAGTACGTGCCGGGCGTCCTTGAAGCGGTGGCCTGGCGCGATGGCCACGAGGTGGCGCGTACGCGCGTGGCGACTACCGGCGCAGCGGTCGCGCTGCGATTGACGCCTGACCGCACACAGCTGCGCGGCGATGGCCGCGACGCGCAGCCGGTGACCTTGGAAGCGGTGGATGCGCAAGGCCGCCACGTGCCCGATTGCGATGCAACGCTGACACTGCACATCAGTGGCGGACGTCTGCTGGGCGTGGGCAATGGCGACCCGAATGCGCATGCACCCGATCAGGCCGCGCAGGTGGCCTTGTTCAACGGGCTGGCGCAGGCCATCGTGCAGGCCGGCCGCGGCGCGGGCGTACTGCGCCTGCAGGCGCGTGCATCAGGATTGCAGGAAGCGGTGGCCGAGATCACCTGCACGGCGGTGCCGCTACCAGCAACTGTGGCAGTGACCGCACCAGTGATGGTGGTTGAAAGCTGGCGCCACACCGCCGCGTTTGCGCAGCCGCCGGCACCGGATCTGTCGCGTCGTCCCAATGACAACAACAGCTGGAGCAACACGCTGCCCGGCACCTTGGAAACGGCACCCGAACGCGCTGGCTATGTGTTGTACCGCACCCAGTTCACGCCCTGGCAGGGCGTGCAGGCCCACGGCGGCATGCTCGATCTGGGCCGGCTCAGCGGGACGGCCCAGGTGTTTCTGGATGGTCGCGCAGTCGCGCAGGCAGCGGCCGGCATGCCGATCCAATTGGTGCTTGCGCCGGCAAGCGGTGCACGCACGCTGGCGGTGATCCTGCAGGTCGCTGCCGATCAACCGTTTGGATTCCACGACGTCGTCACCGTGCATTATCGGAACTCGCCATGATTGCCACACCATTTTCCTTGTCGTCGCACGCGCGCCTGTTCGCCGGCACAGCATTGAGCGCGTTGCTCATCATTCCCGTCACCGTGCTGGCCGCCCCGCCTGCACAGGCGGTGCTGCAACGCCTGATCGGCGCGCGCGCCGCCCAGTTCGAAATGACCGTGGCACCGCGCGGAGACGGTGCAGACTGGTATCGCATCGATGCCGGCGGCGACACGGTGCGCATTGCCGGCTCCTCGCAGGTGGCCTTGGCGCGTGGCGCCTACGCGTATCTGGGGCAGGCCGGTGCGGCCTCGATGAGTTGGGAGGGCGACCGCGTGGCACTGCCGGCGCAATGGCCTGCCTACACCAGCGGCCAGGTGCGCACGCCGTTTGCCCATCGCGCCTATCTCAACACCTGCACCTACGGGTACACCACACCGTTCTGGGACTGGCCGCGCTGGCAGCGCGAGATCGACTGGATGGCGCTGCACGGCATCGACATGCCGCTGGCGATGGAAGGGCAGGAAGCCATCTGGCAGGCACTGTGGCGCGAGTTCGATGTAGACGATGCTGCGCTGGCGGAGTATTTCTCCGGTCCGGCATTCACCCCGTGGCAGCGCATGGGCAATATCGAAGGCTATCGTGCGCCGTTGCCGCAGCAATGGATCGACAGTAAACGCATGCTGCAGGGGCAGATCCTCACCCGCATGCGCGAACTGGGCATGAAACCGGTGCTGCCGGCGTTTGCAGGCTATGTGCCGAAGGCATTCGCACAGGCGCATCCGAAGGCGCGCATCTACCGGATGCGCGCCTGGGAGGGGTTTCACGAAACCTATTGGCTGGATCCGCGCGATCCGCTGTTCGCCAAGGTCGCACGCCGGTTCCTGGAGTTGTACACGCAGACCTATGGCGCAGGCGAGTTCTATCTGGCCGATGCCTTCAACGAGATGTTGCCGCCAGTAGCCGACGATGGCAGCGACGTGGCGGCCGCCAAGTACGGCGACAGCACGGCCAACTCCGATGCCGCACGCGCCAAAGCGGTGCCGCCAGCGCAACGCGATGCACGCCTGGCCGAGTATGGGCAGGCGTTGTATCGCTCCATCGCGCAGGTCAACCCGCAGGCCACCTGGGTGATGCAGGGCTGGCTATTCGGTGCCGACCGCGACTTCTGGCAACCGCAGGCGATTGCCGCGTTTCTCGGAAAGGTGCCGGACGCACGCTTGATGGTGCTGGACATTGGCAACGATCGCTATCCCGGTACCTGGAAGGCCTCCCAGGCCTTCGACAACAAGCAGTGGATCTACGGCTACGTGCACAACTACGGCGCCAGCAATCCGTTGTACGGCGACTTTGCGTTCTATCGGCAGGATCTGCAGGCGTTGCTGGCCGATCCGGACAAGCGCAATCTGCGCGGTTTTGGAGTATTCCCGGAGGGCCTGCACAGCAACTCGGTGGTCTATGAATATCTCTACGCGCTGGCGTGGGAAGGGCCGCAGCAGTCCTGGTCGCAATGGCTTGCGCAGTACATGCGTGCGCGCTACGGGCGCAGTGATGCGGCCTTGCTGCAAGCCTGGTCGGATCTGGAAGCGGGGATCTATCAGGCCCGCTATTGGTCGCCGCGCTGGTGGAACAAGCGTGCCGGCGCGTATCTGCTGTTCAAGCGACCGACTGCCGACATTGTGGACTTCGACGATCGCCCCGGCGATCCGCAACGCCTGCGCCGCGCCATCGACGCGCTACTGCAGCAAGCCGACCGTTACGCCGACGCGCCGCTGTACCGCTACGACCTGATCGAAGACGCGCGGCATTACCTAAGCCTGCAAGCCGACAGCCAACTGCAGGCGGTTGTGCAGGCGTACGACGCCGACGACTTCGCACACGGCGATGCGCTGCTGGCGCGCACCACGCAACTGGTGCAGGGACTGGATGCACTGGTCGGTGGTCAACACGAAACCCTGGCTGACTGGACCGGCCAGGCTGCCGCTGCCGCTGGCGAGGATGCCGGATTGCGTCGCGCCTATATCGGCAATGCGCGTGCGCAGGTCAGCGTGTGGGGCGGCGACGGCAATCTTGCCGATTACGCGTCCAAGGCATGGCAAGGCATGTACGCGGATTTCTATCTGCAGCGCTGGACGAGCTTTCTCGGCGCGTACCGTGCTGCACGCAAGGCCGGCACGCCGTTCGATGCAGCGGCGGTCAACGTGCAGCTTGCCGCGTGGGAGCGCGACTGGGCCGAGCAGGGCACGGTGCCGCAGCGCCAACCGCCACGCGATCCGCTGAAGCTGCTGGGCCGCTTGCTGGCGCAGGTGGATGCGCAACAGGGCGTACGCAGCGAGATGCAGGGCGCGGTTCAGGGCGCCACGCGTGGCGCGGCCGAAGGCGCCGTTCGATGATCGGCCCCGGAGCGCCTATCGTGACCGTGGAGGATGGTGATCGAGCCGATGCAACGCCGCAATTCACCGGCGTCGCGTGCGCACCTGGCGCACCGTTGTGGATCGGCGAGGCAGGCCGATGAGCGGGCAGACCCATGCTGCCGCACCCATCGCCGCCACGCCGAAGCGCGCGCGTTTTCTATCGCTGGACGTCTTTCGCGGCCTGACCATTTTCCTGATGATTCTGGTCAACACCGCCGGGCCGGGCGCGCAGGCATACGCGCAGCTGACGCATGCGGCCTGGTTCGGCTTCACCCTCGCCGACCTGGTGTTTCCTTCGTTCCTGTTCGCCGTCGGCAGCGCGATGAGTTTTGCATTGGCCACCGATACGCCGCATCGGCAGTTCCTCGGCCGCGTGAGCAAGCGCGCCGCGCTGATCGTTCTGTGCGGCGTGCTGATGTACTGGTTCCCGTTCTTCCATCTGCAGCCTGGAGGCGGATGGGCGTTCACTGAGATCGAACAGATCCGTTTGCCTGGCGTGCTGCAACGGATCGGCCTGTGCTATCTGCTGGCGGCATTATTGGTGCGCTACCTGCCGCCGCGCGGCATCGCGCCGGCCTGCGTGGCGCTGCTGCTGGGTTACTGGGCAGCGTTGTATGTCTTCGGCCGGCCCGGCGCGGAGTTGAGCAAAGCCGGCAACGCTGGCACGCGGCTGGATCTATGGCTGTTCGGGCGCGCACATCTGTATCGCAAGGATGGCGGCTTCGACCCGGAGGGCCTGCTCGGCACGTTGTCGGCCACGGTCAACGTACTGGCCGGCTATCTGGCCGGGCGTTTCCTGCAGCGGCGCGGCAAGACGGGCGCCGCCACGCGCGCGTTGCTGCTGGCCGGCGTGGGGCTGGTGCTGCTGGCGCTGCTCTGGCACCCCGCTTGGCCGCTGTCGAAGAAGCTCTGGAGCGGGTCGTTCGTCGCCTGCACCGTGGGGCTGGATCTGCTGGCGCTGAGCGTGCTGGTCTATCTGCTGGAGCTGCGCGGCTGGGTCGGCGGTAGCGGCTTTTTCACCGTGCTGGGGCGGAACCCGCTGGCGATCTACCTGTTCTCCGAGTTGTTCGTGGTCGTATTGCGGCTGCTGCCGGCAGGTCATTCTGGTCTGGACCTGTACGCCTGGGCCGGCATCCGCGTGTTCCAGGCCATCGCGCCCGGGCCGCTTGGGTCTTTCCTGTGCGCGCTGAGCTACACCCTGCTGTGCTGGGGTGTGGGCTGGTGGATGGACCGGCGGCGGTGGTATCTGCGCTTGTGATGGCCTTGCGCCCTACGTGGTGAGGCGCGGTGGCGGCAGCGCAAGTTCATGCGCGGCTATGCGGTGGTCCGCTGCGGTTCGCTCCCTCGCGGTGCCGCAGCGCCCCACCGACACCCGTATCGCTCCGCAATTCACTGCACTGATGCGCTCCGGGCAAATTGGTACTATATTGGACCTAATGAATCCAAGTCGGTCCAGAGGACAGGCAATGGCCAAACCGAAAACCGATGCCAGGACGGACGCCGACCCCAGGATGGATGCGCTGGCGTTGGACGCCTCTGCGCCGACGCCACTGTACTTGCAGTTGGCGAGCAGGCTGGACGAGCAGATCCGCGGTGGTCACTGGAAGGCCGGCGAAGCGCTGCCCGCCGAGCGCCAGCTGTGCGAGCGGCTGCAGATTTCGCGGGTCACCTTGCGCCAGGCGGTGGATGCGCTGGTGGAGCAGGGCCTGGTCTCGCGCCGCCAGGGCGCCGGCACGTTTGTCACCTCGCACATCCAGCACCAGCTCAGCGGCTTGACCAGTTTCAGCGAGACGCTGCGCATCAAAGGCTACGAGCCCGGCACCAAGTGGCTGGAACGGCGCCTGCGGCCCGCGCATGGCGAGGAAATCCTGCGCCTGGGGTTGTCGCCGGATGCGGCGGTCGCCTCGCTCACCCGCTTGCGCAGCGCCGATGACCGCGTCATGGCCTACGAGCACGCCGTATTGCCGCAGCGCGTGGTCGCCGACCCGGAGCAGGTGGGCGATTCGCTCTACAGCTTTCTCGATGCGCAAGGCACCCCGGTGGTGCGTGCGCTGCAGTACTTCCGCGCGATCAATCTGCCGGCACGGCTGGCCGAACACCTGCGCATGAAGACCGGCGAGGCGATCCTGCATGTGGTGCGCGTGGGCTACACCCGCGACGGCAGCGCGATCGAACTCACCGACACCTATTGCCACAACGACTTCTACGACTTCGTCGCCGAACTGCGCCGCTGACGCCGACGGCATTCCCCGCACGACAACCTAGAGCCAGCCGATCCATGACTACCGCCAGGCCCGCAAATCCCGTTGTCTCGATCGCCATCGTCGGCGTGCTGTTTTTCATCATCGGCTTTTTCACCTGGATCAACGGGCCGCTGATCACCTTCGTGCGGCTGGCGTTCGATCTCAACGAGGTCAATGCGTTCCTGGTGCTGATGGTGTTCTACCTGTCGTACTTCTTCCTGGCGCTGCCCTCGTCGTGGATCCTCAAGCGCACCGGCATGAAAAAAGGCCTGGCGCTGAGCCTGGTGGTGATGGCGCTGGGCGCGGCAGCGTTCGGGCAATTCGCCACGCAACGCTGGTATCCGGGCGCACTGGCCGGCCTGTTCGTGATCGGTAGTGGCCTGGCGCTGTTGCAGACCGCGATCAACCCATACATCAGCATTCTCGGGCCGATCGAAAGCGCGGCGCGGCGCATCGCGCTGATGGGCATCTGCAACAAGATTGCCGGCATCCTGGCACCAATCCTGATCGGCTCGCTGGTGCTGCACGGCATTGGCGATCTCTCCACCCAGGTTGCCGCGGCCGATGCGGCGACCAAGCAGCAACTGCTCAATGCGTTCGCCGCCAAGATCCATGCGCCGTATCTGGTGATGTCCGGCGTGTTGCTGGTGCTGGCGGTGGGCGTGTTGTTCTCGCCGCTGCCCGAACTCAAGGCCTCCGAAGCCAATGCCACGCCGGGCAGCGGTGGCGCAGCGCAGAAGTCCAGCATCTTCCAGTTCCCGCATCTGTGGCTGGGCGTGTTGTGTCTGTTTGTGTACGTCGGTGTGGAAGTGATGGCCGGCGATGCCATCGGCACCTACGGCCACGGCTTCAATCTGCCGCTGGACAGCACGAAGCTGTTCACTTCCTACACGCTGGGCGCAATGTTGCTGGGCTATATCGCCGGCTTGGTGCTGATTCCGCGGGTGATTTCGCAGGCGCGCTACCTGAGCGTGTCTGCGCTGCTGGGCGTGCTGTTCTCGCTGGGCGCCTTGCTTACCCACGGCTATGTGTCGGTGGGGTTTGTGGCCGCGCTCGGTTTTGCCAACGCCATGATGTGGCCGGCGATCTTTCCGCTGGCCATCCGCGGCCTGGGCCGGTTCACCGAGATCGGTTCGGCGCTGCTGGTGATGGGCATTGCCGGCGGCGCGATCATTCCGCAGCTGTTCGCGATTCTCAAACAGCATTACGACTTCCAGGTGGTGTTCGCCGCGCTGATGGTGCCGTGCTACCTGTACATCCTGTTCTATTCGCTGCGCGGCCACCGTGTGGGGCTGCCGGCTCAACCGAAATGAGTGAAGCGGCATGATGCGTTCAGACGAACAAGGCACGAGTATGCGCAGGCCCACCATCAAAGATGTCGCCGAGCGCGCCAAGGTCTCCTTGAAGACCGTGTCGCGCGTGATCAACAACGAACCGTCAGTGATGCAGGCCACGCGCGCGCGCGTGCTGCGTGCCATCGCCGATCTCGATTACGAACCCGATCCGTCCGCGCGCAACCTGCGCAGCGGCACGCCGTTCGTGATCGGCCTGGTCTACGACAACCCCAACCCGTACCACATCATCGGCATCCAGAACGGCGTGTTGGCCGCCTGCCGCGAAACCGGGTTCGGGTTGCAGATCCATCCCTGCGATTCCACTTCGCCGCTGCTGGCCGAAGAACTGGCCGAATGGGTGCAGCGCTCGCGCCTGGCCGGCGTGGTGCTGACCGCGCCGATGTCCGAGCGCCCCGAGTTGCTGGCCGGCCTGGCCGCGCGCGGCATCAAGAGCGTGCGCATCATCGCCTCCACCACCGACCCGGGCGATGGGCCGTGCGTGTACATCGACGACCGCGATGCCGCCTATGAAATCACCGAGCATCTGATCCAGCTTGGGCACCAGCGCATCGGCTTTTTGTGGGGCGGCCCGCAGCACCGCTCCAGCGGCGAGCGCTACGCCGGTTACGAAGCCGCATTGAAGGACTACGGCATCAGCCTCGACAAGCACCTGGTGATTCCGGGCGACTACACCTTCGACGATGGGTTTCGTGGTGCGCGCCGGTTGTTGTCGCTGCGCGAGCCGCCCACGGCCATCTTCGGCAGCAATGACGAGATCGCCGCCGGCGTGCTGGCCGCGGCCAAGTCCACCGGCATGAACGTGCCGTACCAGTTGTCGATCGCTGGATTCGAAGACAGCCCATTCTCGCGGCAGTCGTGGCCGGCGCTGACCACCGCCAAGCAGGCCACCGAAGACATCGCGCGGCACGCCGCACGCCTGCTGATCAGCCAGCTGCGCAGCGACGCCTACGACGACCAACCGGCGCAACTGCAGAACCGCGGCTTTGTGCCGCAGTTGGTGGTGCGCGGCTCCACCGCACCGGCGCAACCGCCGGCCGCCAAGTCCCCCTCCCCCGAATCCGCCTGAGCTCCGATGAATCTCCCCCAGGAAACCGACACCCTGATGTTCCGCGAGGCGGCCGAAACCGCCGACGTGGTCGCTGCACAGTTCGCGCGTAATGCCGACACCATCGCCACGTTGGCGCAGTCGCTGCGCGACAACCCGCCGCCGTTCGTGGTGACCTGCGCGCGCGGCAGTTCCGATCACGCCGCCACCTACGCCAAGTACCTGTTCGAAACCCAGCTTGGCATCGTCACCGCGTCGGCTTCGCCCTCGGTGGGCTCGGTCTATGTGGCGCCGCTGCAGTTGCGCGGCGCGCTGTACATCGTCATTTCGCAATCGGGCAAGAGCCCGGACCTGCTGCGCAATGCCGAAGCCGCCAAAGCCGCCGGTGCGCGCGTGGTGGCGCTGGTCAACGTGGAAGATTCGCCGCTGGCGCAGCTGGCCGAGGTGGTGATTCCGCTTGGTGCCGGCCCGGAAAAGAGTGTGGCCGCGACCAAGAGCTATCTCGCCTCGCTCGCTGCCGTGCTGCACCTGGGTGCGGTATGGAAGAACGACCCCGCGTTGCTTGCCGCCGTGCAGCAGTTGCCGCAGCAGCTGCGCAGCGCCTGGCAGGCCGATTGGTCCGCACTCACCAGCGGCCTGAAGCCGGCGCACAACCTGTTTGTGCTCGGCCGTGGCCTGGGCCTGGGCGCGGCGCAGGAAGCCGCGCTGAAGTTCAAGGAAACCTGCGGCCTGCACGCCGAGGCCTACAGCTCGGCCGAGGTCAAGCATGGTCCGATGGCCTTGGTGGGCCCGGGTTTCCCGGTGCTGGTGTTCGCGCAGCCGGATGAAACCGGCGCAGGCACGCGCGCCCTGGCGGAAGAATTTCGTGCACGTGGCGCGCAGGTGTGGCTGGCCGCGCCCGATGGCGACCTGCCGCTGGCCGACGCTGCGCACCCGGCGTGCGCACCGTTGCTCACCGTGCAGAGCTTCTACCGCGCCATCAACGCGCTGGCGCTGCAGCGCGGGCATAACCCCGATCTGCCGCCGCATTTGAACAAGGTCACGGAAACGGTTTGAACATGGATGCTTCCCCGATTCAAGCGCTCTGCAATGCACGCGTGCTCACTGATACCGGCCTGCAGGACGGCCTGGCCGTGCTGCTGGACGGCGCGCAGATCCAGGCCGTTGTCGCGGCCGACGATGCGCGCGTGGCGCAGGCCGGCACGCGCGTGGATCTGGGTGGCGCCACCCTGCTGCCCGGCTTCATCGACATCCAGGTCAACGGCGGCGGCGGGGTGTTGTTCAACAACGCCTGCACGCCGCAGGCGCTGGCGACGATCGCCGCAGCGCATCGCCGCTACGGCACCACCGGCATGTTGCCCACGCTGATCAGCGACACCGCCGAGGTGATGGCCGAGGCCATCGCCGCCACGCGCCAGGCGATCGCACAGGGCGTGCCGGGCGTGCTCGGGATCCACCTGGAAGGCCCGTACCTGAGCCCGGCGCGCAAAGGCACCCACGACGCACAGAAATTTCGCGTGCCCGACGCGCACGAGATCGCCGTGGATACTTCGCTGGACAACGGCGTCACCCTGATCACGCTCGCGCCCGAGCGCGTGCCGCTGGACGACATCCGCGCCTTTGTCGCCGGTGGTGCAGTTGTGTTTGCCGGCCATACCGCCGCGACCTACGAACAGGCGCGCGACGGCATTGCCGCTGGCGTCAGCGGCTTCACCCATCTGTACAACGCGATGTCGCCACTGGCCGGGCGCGAGCCCAATGCCGTGGGCGCCGCGCTGGAAGATCCCGCGGTGTGGTGCGGCGTCATCGTGGACGGCGTGCATGTGCATCCGGCCAGCCTGCGCGTGGCGCTGGCCGCCAAGCCGCGCGGCAAGCTGCTGCTGGTCACCGACGCCATGCCGATGGTCGGCGCCGATAGCCCCAGCTTCGATCTGTACGGCGAAACCATCACCGCCATCGACGGCGTGGTACGCAACGCCGCCGGTGCGCTCGCCGGCTCCGCGCTGGACATGGCCACCGCGGTGCGCAACAGCGTGCAGTGGCTGGGCGTGGACCTGGCCGAAGCCGCGCGCATGGCGTCCACCTATCCGGCGCAGTGCATCGGCCTGGGCGAGCGCCTGGGCCGCATCGCACCGGGTTACCAGGCCGACCTGGTGCTGGTGGATGCGGATGTGCAGGTGTTAGCGACCTGGGTGGCCGGGCAGCGCGAGTAAGCGTGCGTGCCGGTGCGTGGATCCATGCTGCGCGGCGAGTTGCCGCAGCCGCATGGACTTGCAGCACTTCTGCAGCAGAAGTCGAGCGCTTTCTGGTGAGAGCGTTGCGTACGAGTACGCGCCGTATCAAAGCGTGCAAACACTTTGCATCGCAACATCTGCGTGCGCAGCCTTATGGCATCAGGGTTCCATGCGCAGTGGTCTGCCTGCACACCAAAAGAACGCGATGGTGATCACGTCGTCATTCCGTTATCTGCGTTGAATTCGACGAATTACACATAAATCAGGCTGTTTGTGTCGTTGAGTTGACAGCGCGGCTTGCGGGAGGCACCTTCGCTGATAACGTTGTCAGCGAAACAGGAGCACGCTCCGAATTCATGCAGACGTTGCCGCCGATCATGCATCGGTCTGGCGCCTTGACCCGTACGCCACGAGGCAGTGCGGGACGCTGCTCGCATCCGGCACAGGGGACGGATTGCGAACATGGCACGCGCATCGCGCGTTCTTGCGCAACTCACCGGTTGCGACGTATCAGCCTAGAGGTCCACGCAATGGTGTATCCCCGTGTGTTCGAGTTGTCCGGTCATGTCATGTGTCATGCGCGTGCACCGCGTCGTTCGCCACTGAGCGCAGCGGTCCGTGGTTTGCTGTTGGGTGGCGCGGCTTTTGCCAACACTGCGGCACTTCCCGCATTCGCACAGGAACAGCCTGCACCCGCCCAGCAACAGGCACCCGCGCAAACCAATCCATCGGTCTCCACCTTGGATGAAATCAAGGTGGTGGGCTATCAGGCCAGTCTCGGCAAGGCGCTCAACGTCAAGCGCAATGCCGATGCCATCGTCGACGCGATCAGCGCCGAAGACATCGGCAAATTCCCCGACACCAACGTCGCCGAGTCGCTGTCGCGGCTATCCGGCATCACGGTGGACCGCCAGTTCGGCGAAGGCGAAAAAGTCAGCATCCTCGGTACCGATCCGGCACTCAACCGCGTGTTGCTCAATGGTCAGACCATCGCCTCCACCAGCTGGGGCGGCGACCCCAATGACCCGGATAGCCGCTCGTTCAACTACAGCACGCTGGCACCGGAAGTGGTGGGCCTGATGGAGGTCTACAAGACTCCTGAGGCGCGCATTGATGAGGGCTCGATCGGTGGCACCGTGATCGTGCACACGCGCAAGCCGCTGGAGCTGGAGCGCAACACGCTCACCGGCACCGTGAGCTACGGGTATAACGATCGTTCCGAAGAAGGCAAGCCCAATGCCTCCGCGTTGTACAGCTGGAAAAACCAGGATGAAACGCTCGGCGTGCTCACCTCGGTGATGCATTCGCAACGCGTGTTGCGCCGTGATGGTGTGGAGATCTTCGGTTACGACGATGTGGCAGGCGCCGGCTTTCCCGCTGCCGTGGTCGGCAACAATACCGGGGTGTTTCCCACCTCGATCAACACCGCCTTGTTTCAGCAGACGCGTAAGCGCGATGGCGTCAGCGCCGCACTGCAGTGGAAGCCGGATGCAGACTTCGAGCTCAACCTGACCGGCCTGTACGTTAAAGAAAGCTTCGACAACTACAACCAGAGCCGCTACGGCTACTGGGGCTCCACGCCTGGTGATGCGCAAGCGCTGGGGTTCGAAAACGGCATCGCCACCTCCGGCACCTTCGGCGACCAGTCCAACACCTATCTCGACGGTTACCTGCGCAACAGCGAGGTCAGTACCGGCAGCATCCATCTGCGCGCCGACTGGCATGGCGATGGCTGGAACGCCTCCAGCCAGGTGGGTTACACCAGCTCGCAAGGCGGCGCCGAGCGCATCTACGGCATCCAGTTTCGCAACCTGGCCGGCTATAGCTACAACATCGACGGGCGCCGCACCGCGATGGACTACAGCACCGACCCCACCAATGCGGCGGCGATGCAGCTCAACAACGCCTCGGCCAGCCATAGCCCGCAGTACGACAAGGAACGCTACCTGCAGCTGGACTTCGACCATGCGGTGGAGTGGGGCCCGTTTACGCAGATTCTTACCGGCATCAAGCTCACCAATCATGCCACCGGGCAGTCGTCGTACAGCCGCACCTGGAACCCGAACGATGGCAGCACGTTGGCCGCGTTCTCGCCGGGCACCACGCCCTCCGGCTATCTGGACGGGCTGTCGACCAGTGCCGACATGCAGCGCTGGTCGACGATCAACAGTGGCGCCATCAGCCAGTACATCGGCGGGCTCGAAGGCGATGAAGGCTTGCCGATCAGCTATGCGGGCAACTACAGCATCGAAGAGCAGAACCGCGCCTGGTTCCTGCAGGGTAACTTTTCCGGTGAGCGTTATCGCGGCAACATCGGTGTGCGCTATGTGCATACGCGCGACTCCACCGATGGCTATAGCTACGCACCGGGCGGTGGCTATACGCCGGTGAATTTCCTGAGCAGTTATGGCAAGTGGCTGCCGGCGTTCAACATCGCCTACGACCTGCGCGACGATCTGATCATGCGTTTCGCCGCCTCCAAGGTCATCGCGCGGCCGCGCTATACCAACATGACCCCGTACGTGGCCACCGACGACACCACGCTGACCGCCTCCACCGGCAACCCCGGCTTGAGCCCGTACGAGTCGACCAACCTGGGCGCATCGCTGGAGTGGTACTTCACCGATAGCAGCGTGCTCAGCGGCGAGTTCTTCTCGCGCGATATTTCCAACTACATCCTCACCACCGTGCAGGACCGGGTGTTCTTCAACAACGCCACCGGCGGCTCCAGCACCTACCAGACCTCGGTGCCGACCAATGCCGGCGATGCCAAGGTGCGCGGTGTGGCGGTCAATCTGCAGCACAACTTCGGCAATGGCTTCGGCGTGGTGGCCAACTACACCTATTCCGATTCCAACACCGATGGCGACTACAGCCTGCCGTACAACTCGCGCAATGCGTACAACATCAGCCCGTACTACGAGCAGGGCAAGTGGAGTGCACGCGTCAACCTGGGCTGGCGCTCGGAATACTTCACCCAGATCGGGCGGCTCAACGGGCAGCAGATGACCGATGCGTTTACCCAGGTGGATGCGTCGGTGGGCTATCAGGCCACCGAGCGGCTGCGCGTGGCGCTGGAAGCCACCAATTTGCTGGATGAAACCTACTTCAGCTACATCGGCAACAAGAACCAGCCGTACTACCTGTACAAGAACGGCCGCTCCTTCATGCTGAGCCTCAACTTCAAGCTGTAGCTGTACCACCTGGCGAACGCCGGCTGCAGGCGGGCGTTCGCCAGGTGGGTGTTACCGAGTGGGTGTTACCGATACGGCTTGGCCTGCAGTGTGGCCGCGCGGCGCCCACACCGCGCGTCGATCCCGCGCTTACTGACGCAAGCTGCGCGCCTGTGCAATGGCAGCGATGCGCGCACTGGCCAATGCCTCGCCAATCTGGGGGCCCTGCAAGCCTTCTGCCGCAAGGTCGCGCGCATTGATCGCCAGCGCCGCGGCATGCACACGCTGCAGTTCCGGCCCTTGCGGGTATGCGGCTTCTTCGCTGCCCAGCCGGCCGCGCTTGTCCGCTTCACAGACCAGCGCCAGTTGGGCGATGCGCTCCGGCCGACGGAAGCCGTCGCAGCGCACCAGCAGCTCATGCACGGTGCGGTCGCGCAGTTCGGGCAAGCGATGCACGTTGAGATGTTCGCGGCAGGCGGTGACCGCAAGCTGGCGATAGTCCTGCGGCACTTTCAGCCGCTCGCACAGCGCCTGCAACGGGGCCACGCCGCGCTGCTCATGCATCACATGGCGCGGCCATTGCTCCGGCGGGGTCAGCGCCTTGCCCAGGTCATGGGTGAGCGCTGCAAATCCCACCAGCGCATCGCCGGGCGCAAGCCGCGCAGCCATGTCGCTGACCATCTCCTGGTGCACGCCGGTATCCACTTCCGGATGGAACTCGGCACGCTGCGGCACGCCGTACAGCGCATCGAGCTCGGGCAGGATGGCGCGCAGCGCGCCGGTGTCGTGCAAGGTGCGCAGGAACGCGGAAGGCTGCGCACTGGCCAGCACGCGGCGCAGCTCCTGCCACACGCGTTCGGGCACCAGGCTGTCCAGTTCGCCGCTGTCGGCCATCTCGCGCATCAGCGCGGCGGTTTCCGGCGCAATGCTAAACCCCAGCGGCGCCAACCGTGCCATGAAGCGCGCCGCACGCAGCACGCGCACCGGGTCTTCCACAAACGCCGGGCCCACATGCCGCAACACGCGTTGCTGCAGATCGCGTACGCCGCCATACGGGTCGAACACTTCGCCGCTGGCTTCGTCGCGTGCAATCGCATTGATGGTGAAGTCGCGGCGCAGCAAGTCCTCTTCCAGCGTCACCGACGGATCGGCGTCCACGACAAAGCCACGGTAGCCACGCCCGGATTTGCGCTCGGTGCGTGCCAGCGCGTATTCCTCGCCGCTGCGCGGGTGCAGGAACACGGGGAAATCCTTGCCCACCGGCTTGTAGCCCAGCGCCTGCATCTGCGCCTGATCGGCGCCGACCACCACCCAGTCGCGGTCGCCGGCTGGCTGGCCGAGCAAGGCATCGCGGACTGCGCCGCCCACAAGATAGATCTTCATGCGCACATGATGCCCGATGCCCCGCGCACTGCCACGCACGGCAAGCGCGCGCGGCAGTGCGCGGGCGGCGTCAGTCCTGTGCGGCGTTAGCCGCCGGGCCCGGCGAACACACCGGGCGCGTGCGCTTGTCCACCAGCCGGCCCATCAACCGGTCGCTCAACGGCAATGCATCGCCGTTGAGGCGCCAGTCGTAGATCACGCTGAAGGCCAACACGCGCGCAACGTACTCGCGCGTTTCCTTGTAGCTGATGGTCTCGATCCAGAAATCCGGATCAAAGCCGGGCCGCTGGGCCTGCCAGCGCCCGGTCGGTCCGGGGCCTGCGTTGTAGGCGGCGATGGTGACGTAGGGCAGGCCGTAGGTGTTGAGCAGCTGGCGCAGGTAAGCCGTGCCGATCGCGATGTTGGTGTCTGGCTCGTAGAGGCTGGCGGCGCCGCCGTAGTTGGGCAGGGCAATGCCCTTGGCCACCGCCGCGCCGGTGCCCGGCAACACCTGCATCAGGCCCATTGCATTGGCTGGCGAGCGCGCGCGTGGGTTGAAGATGCTTTCTGCGCGAATCTCCGCGGCCACCCATGCCGGATCGATAGCATTCTTGGCTGCTTCTCGGCGGATGCTGTCGTCGTGGTGCAGCGGAAAGCGCAGCGCGTACAGGCGCTGTTCGTCGGGCTGCTTGCCGAGTGCGAACACCGCGCGGTCGAACCACCCGTTGTCGCTGGCGACCTCCACGGCGAGGCGGCGTTGGGTGTCGTCGAAGCGGCTGGCGGCATCGTTCCATTCGGCCACGGCCCAGCCGGGGCGGTCGATCTGGAACAGCGCGATGGCGCGCACCAATGCCGGGTCACGTGCCACCGCGGCCTTGGCCTGCGGGCTGTCCTTGGGCTCCCACGGGCACAACCGGTAGGGCTGCTGCAGGCGATCGGCAGCCAGGAAGCCGTGGAAGGTGGGCGACTGCGCAGCGGCGCGATACAGCGGCTGTGCCGCCGCGGCGGCGCCGGTCTTTTCGGCCAGCCGTGCTTCGAAATACTGCCAGCGCGAATCACTGCGCTGGGTAGCCGGCATCTTGCGGATGGCGGCCAGTGCCGCAGGCCAATCGCCACGCGACATCGCCTCGCGCGCGCGCCATTCGTGCAGGCGTTCGTCGTAGGACGCATCGGGCACCGCATTGAGGCGGCGCGCCGAATCGGGCAGATACGAGGCCACGGTCCACAACGCAATCTGGTACAGCACCTGCCCACGCTGCGCGTCGCTGAAGCCCAACGCGGCGGCCAGTGCAGGCAGTTGTTGTTCGGCCGCGTCCGGGTCGCTCTTGGCCAGCTTGGCCAGGCCGTCCACGGCGATGTTGCGGCTGCGCTCGGTCCTGGGCCAGCTCGCCGCACGCGGATGCACCTTGTCCAGGAATGCCGCGTAGTCGGTGGCCAGGGCCAGATCGGCTGCCGGCAGCCCGCGTGCGGCTGTGCGCATCACCGCAGGCTGCTGCGCGTCGGCAGCGGCTTCCACGCGCTCCCAGCGCAAGGCCGGGGTGAGCTCGCCGCGCGACTCCAGCCCGGCAACCACCGCGTCGCAGGCATCGGGCAGGCCCTTACCGGTGCGCCACAGCGTCAAGGCATCGCGGCTCCACTGCGCATCCGCCTTGCCGGTGGCCTGACGCGCGCTCAGTTGCGCACAGCGCAGGCCCAGGTTGTCGGTGGGCTTCCAGTTGGCCAGCAGCGTGGTCCAGTCCTGACGCCGCGCCACGGCCGGCAACCAGGCGCCGCGGAAGCTCTCAGCCACCGGCTGGCCCGCATACCGCTGCAGAAAGCCCTGCGCCTGCGCGGTGGAGATGCTGTCGATGTTGCGCTTGAGCGCGGCGTATTCCAGCCAGCCGTACAGCGGATGCCGGCGCAGGGCGGTGAGCTGGCCGGCGTCGGCCTGGCCACGCTCGGCGGCGGCGATGGCATCGCGCATGGCGGTCAATTGCGGATCGAGCGATTGGGCATGCAGCGCAGTGCTGCCAAGGCAAAGCAGGCCGGCGAAAACAGCGGCGAAACGTGGGGAATAAGTCATCGCGCGACTATACCGAAGCCTGGCTGAGCACTTGAGTGAATGTGGCGCGGTGGCGCCGCGCATGTGCGCCTGTCGCGCGCTGCGTAGGCGGGGCTGGCACTCGCTCAGTAGGGAGCACGAAGCAAGCGTGCCGATGCGATGACAGAGGCAGTGCTGCGTTGCCAGGTTGCGGTGCGTTAAGGTTTCGTTTAAAAGTCGGCATGGACCGCAGGGCACGGGGGCGTGCGGTGACATTTCCTGAAATCCTTCTGGAGAGAGAAAGGATGAAGCGTCTGAGTGGCTCCCGTCGGTCGTGCCTGGCCGTGCAGTTGTCGTTGTGTCTGATCCCTTCGCTGGCCTGGGCGCAGCAGCCCGAAGCCGCCCCGAGTACGCGCACGCTCGACAGCGTGCAAGTCACCGGCACCCGCATCAAGACGGCCGAATTGCAGGGCCAGGTGCCGATCCAGACGCTCAACCGCGCCGATATCGAGCGCACCGGGCTCACCTCGATCGGCGAGGTGTTGCAGGAGCTCACTGCCTCCGGCTCGGCGCTCAATGCCAAGTTCAATTCGTCCGGCAACTTCGGCTTTCCGCCCGACGGCAGCGGCGTGGGTGCCGGCTCGGCGCAGGTGGATTTACGCCATCTCGGTTCCAAGCGCGTGCTGGTGCTGGTGGACGGCATCCGCTGGGTCAATGAATCCTCCGCCTCGGGCGTGGGCTCGTCGACGGACCTCAACACCATTCCGCTGGCGATCGTGGAGCGCATCGAAGTGCTCGAAGACGGCGCCTCGTCGCTGTACGGCTCGGATGCGATCGCCGGTGTGGTCAACATCATCACGCGGCGCACGTTCGATGGCGCGCAGGTCACGCTCAATTACGGGCAATACGGCAAGGGCGATGGCACCAACCAGGGCATGGACCTGGCCTGGGGCACCAGTGGCGAGGATTTCAGCCTGTTTCTGGGCGCCAGCTACGTCAAGCAGGATCCGATCTATGCGCGCGACCGTGCCCAGGCACGCTTCCCTATTCCCGGCACCGGGCTGACCTTTGCCAGTTCGGCCACGCCCGATGGGCGCTTCCAGTTCGTCGACCCGAACACCGGCGTGCGCCAGAACCTCACCCCCAACGTGGGCGTGGGCACGCCGCAATACGACGGCAGCGGTGGCTGCGCCCGCAGCGATGACTACCACTGCTTCGGCACCGCCGACCGCTACAACTTTGCCGAGCAGAACCTGCTGTTGACGCCGTCCGAGCGCAAGGGTGTGTTCGCGCAGTTCCGCTATTACTTCAACGACGACGTGCAGTGGTATGTCAAGGCGTTGGGCAACCGGCGCGAGTCCACCAACCAGGCCGCGCCCGAGCCGATCTTCCTCGGCCCCGATGCCGGCACCGGCAATCCGCTGGCCGACAACATCGTGATTTCCGCGCTCAACCCGTTCAACCCGTTTGGCTTCGATCTGAACTCGGCCACCAACCTGATCCAGATCGGGCGGCGCCCGGTGGAAGGCGGCCCGCGGCGGTATGAGCAACAGGTGGACACGCAGTATTTCGGCACTGGCCTGGTCGGCACCTTCGAAGGCGCGTCGCGGACCTGGTTCTGGGACGTCAACGGCATGTACAGCAAGAACAAGGCCGAGCAGACCAACTACGGCAGCTACAACCTGTTCAACATCAACCTGGGGCTCGGCGACCCGGCCGCCTGCGCGGCGGTGGCCGGCTGCGTGCCATTGGATATCTTCAGCGGCGCCGGCAGCATCACGCCGGAGATGTTGCGCTGGATCCAGCCGGTGGTGCGCGACCGCAGCCAGAACGAACTGAGCCTGTTCACCGCCAACCTGAGCAGCGAGCTGTTCCAGTTGCCCGGCGGTGCGGTGAGCTTTGCCACCGGCTACGAGTACCGCAAATACGAAGGCTCGTATCAGCCGGACCCGCTCACCGTGGCCGGCCGCTACAACGGCGTGCCGTCGTTGCCTACCTCCGGCAGCTACGACGTCAATGAAGCCTATCTCGAACTCAACATCCCGATCTTTGCCAACTCCACGTTGGGCGACAAACTCGATCTGAACATTGCGGGCCGGTATTCGGATTACTCCACTTTCGGCGGCGAGTTCACGCCCAAGTACGGCCTGCGTTGGCAGGTGAGCGACGAGTTCGTACTGCGCACCAGTTATGCGGAAGGCTTCCGCGCGCCGACCATCGGCGAGTTGTTCGGTTCGGCGGCGCGTGCGGATCTGCAGTTGTCCGACCCGTGTTCCATCGGCCTGGGCGGGACCGCGCCGCGTGGCAGCGCCGCCAACTGCGCAACGCTGGGGGTGCCAGTGAACTACCAGCAGGCCAACCAGCAGATTTCGGTGACCACCGGCGGCAACGAGCAACTGGAGCCGGAGCGCTCGCGTAGCTTCAGCGCCGGCTTCGTGTTCAGCCCGGGCTTTGGCAGCAACGCAAGTTGGTCCGACCGGCTTGATCTCGAGGTGACCTTCTACCGTCACCATGTGGATGGCGCGATCCAGGCGATCAACGCGCAGACCCAGCTCGATCTGTGCGTGGATACGCTGGACGCGCTGTACTGCGACGGCATCGGCCGCGCGTCCACCGGCGGCATCAATGCGTTCAACAACCGCCTGACCAACCTGGGCTCGATCAAGACCGACGGCTGGGACGTGGACCTCTTCTGGACCTTGCCGGAAAGCGCGTTGGGCCGCTTCAAGCTGTCCTGGCAGAACACCTTCGTGGGCCGTTACGAGGCGCTGGGCGCCGCCGGGCAGCGGCAGCCGCAGGGGCCGGGCATCGAAGTGGTGGATAGTGCGATTCCCGAGTGGACCAGCAACGCGGTGCTGGACTGGTCGCTGGGCAACTGGACCGCATCGTGGACCGCACGCCACATTTCCAAGCTCACCGAACAGTGCGGCGACGCAGTGGAATTTGCGGTGTGCTCGACGCCGGCCGAGGGCACCAATCAACTGGATGCCATCACCTATCACGATGCGCAGGTGGGCTACCGTTTCGACTGGTTGAAGGGCCTGCAACTGACCGCCGGCTTGAACAACGTGTTCGACAAGGATCCACCGATCTGCCTGTCGTGCTCACTCAACGGCTATGACGCGTCCACCTATGACATCCCCGGTGGTCGCTTCTGGTACGTGCGCGCGGACCTGAAGTTCTAGTTGGCACGACGGCTGCCTGCCGCGCTTGATGCTTGCGGCGGGCAGCACTCTGCTTGCAATGCAGATGTGCAGTGACGCACCGCGCATCGGCGTTGCTCCTGCATCAGTCAGCGACCAGGACGGATGGCGCGGTGCCCTCACCGCGTCCGGGACCCTTGGCGGCATGGATGCCGCCAAGGAGCCTCCATGGACGGATTCACGGCGTGTCCCGGGGGCGGCGAGGGCATCGTGCGCTCGGGAGCACAGGCGTTTCTGCGCCAGGCTACATCGTTGGCGTTGTCCCGCTGCTGAGCGATTATCTGATGTTGGGTGCCTGGTCGCTCGGCGTTGTTCGGTGCACGCATGAGTGCTGTCGATCAGCTGATGTATGCGCGCAAAACGCAGGGCCGTATAGCGCATGCAGGGCCCTTGCGCGCCCGCCATCGTGGGACACGCCGCAAGTACGTCCCTGTAGGCTCTTTGGCGGCATCCATGCCGCCAAAGGTCCCGCGACGGCGGGCACGCAAGGACCAAGCGAGTTGGCTGGTTTGCGTGGGTTTCAAAAAACACCTCACGTGCTACATGCGATGTCCTCGCCGCTTGCCGAAACCTGCGGCGGGCCAGATGCCGCACGAAGCCTTCATGAAAGGATGTCCCGCGTGTCCCGCGTGTCCCGCGAGCGGTGAGGGCGCTGCGCTTGGCTATCTAGATCAAACGCAAGTCGGCCGACAGCTCGCTTGGCAAGCGGTTTCAAGCCATGCATTCGGTCGATCACACATCACCGGCGTACAGGTGCATCGCCCGCCACGTAATAGTCGGCGGTGCTGCGCGGCAGCGGTGCACGCCCGCGCATCCGGTCGGCGATCTTCTCGGCGATCATGATGGTGGTGGCGTTGAGGTTGCCGGTGATGATGCGCGGCATGATCGAGGCATCGATCACGCGCAACCCCTCCATGCCGTGGACGCGGCCTTGACCATCCACCACCGCCATGTCGTCGGTGCCCATCGCACACGAGCACGAGGGGTGATACGCGGTTTCGGCGCGTGCGCGCACGAATGCATCCAGCTCGGCGTCGGTCTTGCAGTCTGCGCTGGGGCTGATCTCGCGCCCACGGTAAGGGTCGAGTGCGGGCTGGGCGATGATCTCGCGGGTGATGCGGATTGCGTCGCGAAATTCCTGCCAGTCTTGGTCGGTGGATTGGTAGTTGAACAGGATCGATGGATGCTGGCGCGGGTTGCGCGACTTGGCATGCACGCGGCCGCGGCTAGGTGTACGCATGGAGCCCACATGGGCCTGGAAGCCATGCTCTTTTACCGCGTTGCTGCCGTTGTAATTGATCGCCACCGGCAGGAAGTGGTACTGGATATTGGGCCAGTCGAACTCTTCGCGGGTGCGAATGAAACCGCCGGCCTCGAACTGGTTGCTGGCCCCGGTGCCGGTGCCGGCAAACAACCACTCGGCGCCGATGGCCGGCTGATTCCACCACTGCAGCGCCGGGTACAACGACACCGGCTTGGTGCATGCATATTGCATGTACACCTCTAGGTGGTCCTGCAGGTTCTGCCCCACGCCTGGCAGGTCGTGCACCAGTTGCACGTCGAGCGCGCGCAACAGGTCCGGCGCACCCACGCCTGAGCGTTGCAGCAACTGTGGCGAGGCAATCGCGCCCGCACAGACCAGTACTTCGCGGCGCGCGTGCGCGTCGATGCCTTCGCTGCTGTTGCCCACCAGGTAATGCACGCCGATCGCGCGCTTGCCGGCAAACAGGATGCGGTCGGTGGTGGCGTGGGTGACGATGTGCAGGCTGTCGCGCGGCTTGGCCATGTCCAGATAGCCGCGTGCGGTGCTGGCACGCCGGCCTTGCGGTGTCACGGTGCGGTCCATCGGCCCGAAGCCTTCCTGCTGATAACCGTTGAGGTCGTCGGTGCGCGGGTAACCCGCCTGCACGCCAGCATCGACCATCGCCTGGAACAGCACGTTGTTGTCGTTCTTCGGCGTGGCCACGCTCACCGGGCCTTCGCCGCCGTGGTAATCGTTGGCGCCGATGTCGCGCGTTTCTGCCTTGCGGAAGTACGGCAGCACATCGCGGTAGCTCCAGTCTTCCAGCCCCGGGCGCTTGGCCCAATGATCGAAATCCAGTGCGTTGCCGCGGATGTAGCACATGCCGTTGATCAGCGATGAGCCACCCAGCCCCTTGCCGCGCCCGCACTCCATGCGCCGGTTATCCATGTGCGGTTCTGGCTCTGTCTCATAGGCCCAGTTGTAGCGGCGGCCCTGCAACGGAAACGCCAATGCGGCGGGCATCTGGGTGCGGAAATCAAGCCGGTAATCCGGCCCGCCGGCTTCCAGCAGCAGCACGCTGACACCCGGGTCTTCGGTGAGGCGCGCGGCCAGTACGTTGCCGGCCGAGCCTGCGCCAATGATGATGTAGTCGTATTCGCGTTGCATGGTGATCTCCTGATGCGTGGTCGGTAAGGCGTGCGGATCGGCACGCGTCTGCGCTCGTTTGAACGGCAGTACGCGCGCTGTGAGCCGCGCCTAGAACACCGACGCGTAGCGTTCCAGTTCGACCTGGACAGACTTGGTGCGTGTGTAGGCCTGCAGCGTGGCCAGCCCGTTCTCGCGGCCCACACCCGATTGCTTGTAGCCGCCCACCGGCATCGGCGCAGGCGATTCGCCCCAGGTGTTGATCCAGCAGATGCCGGCCTCCAGGCGATGGATCAACCGATGCGCGCGTGACAGATCCGGTGTCACCACACCCGCTGCCAGGCCATAGCTGGTGGCGTTGGCGCGCGTGATTGCCTCGTCTTCGTCGTCGTAGGTGAGCAGGCTCAGCACCGGCCCGAAGATCTCTTCGCGCACGATGGTCATCACGTCGGTGCAATCGCTGAAGATGGTCGGCGCCACGTAGCAGCCCTGCGCCAGTGCACCATCGCGCAGCCGCTCGCCACCGCACAGCAGGCGCGCCCCTTCGGCCTTGCCTTGCTCGATGTGTTCCAGCACGCGCTGCATGTGCGCGGCACTGACCATCGGCCCGAACGTGGTGCGCTCATCGAGCGGGTCGCCGATATGGATGCGTTGCACGCGTGCCAGCAGGCGCGCTTCGAATGCAGTGCGCAGTGCACGTGGCACGAAGACGCGCGTGCCGTTGGTGCACACCTGGCCGGAGCTGTAGAAGTTGGCCATCATCGCGATGTCGGCCGCCAGGTCCAGGTCGGCATCGGCGCAGACAATCAGTGGCGACTTGCCGCCCAGTTCCATGGTCACGTCCTTCAACGACGAGCTGGAGGCGCTGGCCATCACCTTGCGGCCGGTTGCGGTGCCACCGGTGAAGCTGATCTTTTCGATCTCCGGATGCTCGGTGAGCGCGTGGCCCACGCTGGCGCCGTCGCCGGGCAGCACGTTGAACACGCCATCCGGCAGGCCGGCTTCGGTGAAAATTTCAGCGAGCTTGAGCGCGGTGAGCGGCGTCACCTCGCTGGGCTTGAAGATCATCGCGTTGCCGGCGGCCAGGGCCGGTGCGGCTTTCCAGAGCGCGATCTGGATCGGGTAATTCCACGCACCGATCGCGCCCACCACGCCAAGCGGCTCGTGCCGCGTGTAGAAGAAGCTGCCTTCGCGCAATGGCACCTGCACGCCCTGCAGCGCCTGCGCCACGCCGGCGTAGTACTCCAGCACGTCGGCGCCGGTGACGATGTCCACGCTGCGCGTTTCGCTCAGCGGCTTGCCGGTGTTGAGCGTTTCCAGCTCCGCCAGGGCGTCGTTGCGCTCGCGCAGTAGCGCGACGGCACGCAGCAGGATGCGTGAGCGCTCCACCACCGTGAGTGCGGCCCAGTGCCGTTGGCCGGCCTTGGCGCTGTCCACGGCTGCATCCAGATCGTCGGCGCCGGCGTTGTGGACGTTGGCAAGGACTTCACCGGTGGCCGGGTTCACCACCTCGAACGTGTGGCCGCCGCGGGCGGGAACATAGCGGCCGCCGATGTACAGCAGCTGGTCGGGTAAACGTGGCATGACAAACCTCCTGTGGGACGCTCGCCGCAGCGACGACACCTCAGCGGGTGAGATGCAGGAACTGCAGGTGACGCTCGTATTGATCGATGATGTCGTTGATGATCTGTTCGCGGCTGTAGCCGACCAGGTCGTAGTCCTGGCTGCCTTCGAACAGATACACCTCGGCGCGGTAATAGCGCTGGTTGCGCAGGCGCTGCGCGGCGAACGACGGGGTGAGGTAGCCGCGCATCACCACCTGGTAACGGAAGCCTTGTTGTTCGCCGTGGTCCACGCTGATCTCCATGTCGGCGTCGTCGAGCCGGCTGCTGACCTGCCAGCCTTCATCCTGTAGTTGCGCGGCCACCGCTTCGATCGCCGGGCGAACCTGTTCGTGCATGAAGCGATAGACCTCATCGCGCGCGGCAAAATGCATCGCCTGGCCCAGGCGCTGACGCCAGCCGCGGTGATCGCGCGATTGCCCGATCAGCGGGCTGGGGCTGTAGAGCTGCGCACGCTTGCGCTGCGATTCCTCACTGAGCGCGCGCGACAACCCCCACGCCATCAGCAGCAACACGGCCGAGAAGGGCAGCGACGCCAGCACCACTGCGGATTTCAGCGCGTCCATGCTGCCGGCCAGCAGCAAGCCTGCGGTGACCACGGCCGTGAGCACGCCCCAGAACACACGCAGCCAGCGTGGGCCGTCGTCATGCGGCTCGCCACCATGCGAGGACAACGTGGACAACACCACCGTGCCCGAGTCGGCCGAGGTGACGAAGAATACGAAGCTGATCGCCACCGTGATCGTGATGACCACGCGGCTCCACGGGTAATCCTGCAGCAGCGAATACAGCACCGTTTGCGGCGCATCGATGGCCTGCTGCGCCCAGGCGGCTTGCCCGTGGTGCAGCAGTTGATCGAGCGCGCTGTTGCCGAAGATCGACAGCCACGCCAGCGTGAATCCCAGCGGGATCAATAACACGCCCAGCACGAATTCGCGGATGGTGCGGCCACGCGAGATACGCGCAATGAACAGCCCCACGAAGGGCGCCCAGCCAATCCACCACGCCCAATAGAACACCGTCCAGTTGCCGAGCCAGTCGGGGCGGCCGCCATAGGCGTACACGTCGAAACTCTTGCCGACTACGCTGCCCAGGTAGTCGCCCAGGTTCTGCATCAAGGCATTGAGCAGATATTGCGTAGGGCCTGCGAACAGCATGAACAACAGCAGCGCGATCGCCAGCAGCATGTTGATGTCTGACATCCAGCGCACGCCTTTTTCGACGCCGGACACCGCCACCAGGATGGCCGCGCCCATCATGGCGACGATCAACGCCACCTGCACCCAATGCGTGTGCGGCACGTTGAACAAGGTGGCCAGGCCGGCGTTGAGATGCAGCACGCCAAAGCCCATGTCTGCGCCCAGGCCGAACACCGTGGCCACGATGCCCAGCGCATCGACGGTATAGCCGATTGGCCCGTTGATGCGTTTGCCGATCAACGGATACAACGCCGAGCGCAAGGCCAGCGGCAGATTGTGGCGAAATGCGAAGTACGCCAGCGCCATCGCCGCCAACGCGAACACGCCCCAGCCGTGCAGGCCCCAGTGCAGGAACAGCAGCTGCATGGCCTGGCGTGCGGACGCCTCCCCGTTGCCGGTGCCGCCTTGCGGTGGCTGCAGATAGTGCGTGAGCGGTTCGGAGACGCAGAAGAAGAACAGCGTGATGCTGATGCCGGCGGCGAACAACATGCCGGCCCAGGAGAGATAGCTGAATTCCGGTTCGTCGTGATCGGCGCCAAGCTTGATGTTGCCGTAGCTGGACAGCGCCACACCCAGCACGAATACCAGATACAGCGTCATTGCCAGCAGGTAGTACCAGCCCACATTGCGTGAGGCCCAGGTCTGCGCATCCAGCAAGATGCGCCCGGCATCGAGGGGAAACAGCGCCACCAGCAGCGCGAACGTACACACCACCGTCGCCGCCAACACGAACACCGGCCGAAGGGTGCGTACCGGTGCGAGCTGCGGCTCGGACACATTCATGCGCGGTGCGTCACGTGGCGTGCTCCAACGAAAAAACCGCCTGTGTTATGCCACAAGCGGTGTCTAGAGCACGTCATCGGTTGAGGTCGCCAGCGCAACCGGGCGCTGGCGTTCTACTGCGGGTTTAACGCAGCAATTGCAGCGGAACGCGCAGATCCATGCCCACTGCAAGGTGGTCGGAGAACGCTGCAGGAATCGCTTCGGTGTGTTCGATCACCAGACTGTCGCTGACCAGAATGTGATCGATCGCACGGTCGGGGCGCCAGCTCGGGAACGTGTGCACCACGCAGCTTGGCGGTTGCAGCCGGGTGTGCCGATACAAGGCCTGCATTTCCGGCCGATCGGCAACGCAATTGAAGTCGCCCATCAGCATCACATTCGGATGGTCGGACAATAATTCGGCAATGAAGGCCAGCTGCGCCATGCGCGAATTGGCGCCCAGCGACAGATGCGCGACGGCCACCGCCAGGCCTTCGCGGCCTTGCCCGAACTTGGCCAGCAGGATGCCGCGCCCACCGATGCGGCCGGGCAGGGCATGGTCCTGGACTTCCAGCGGTTCCAGCTTGCTGAGCAGGCCGTTGGCGCTGGACGCCACCCCGCCCATGCGGCGGTTGGGCTGGTGGCTCCAGTAATTGAAGCCGGCGCGCTCGGCCAGGTAGTGGGTCTGATTGGTGAAGCCCGAGCGCAGGCTGCCGGGGTCGCTTTCCTGCAGACCCACGATGTCGCGCTCGCCGGCCAGCTTGGCGATGCTGTCCAGGCTGGTGCGCTTGCTGCCCAGCGGCAGCGCATGCGACCAGCTGCGGGTCACGTAGTCACTGTAGCGGCGGGTGCTGGAGCCGGCCTGGATATTGGCGGTCAGCACCCGCAGGGTGCGCGAGTCCGAAGCGTTCACGACGTGGCGATCGCTCGGGTCACTTGGCCAGCGTGGCGCGTTCGCGCGCGATCAGGTGATCGGCGATGCGCAGCATGTCCGGGAAGCTCTGGCCCTTGACCAGGTACTTGCCGTTGACGATCAGCGACGGGGTGCCGGTGATCTTGCTGCGGGTGGCGAACTGCTTGGCGCGGTTGGTCTTGGCCGACACGCCGAAGCTGCTCATGGTGTCGATGAAGGTCTTCGAGTCCACACCGTACTTGGCATAGAAACCGGCGATGTCCTGCACCGAATCCTTGCCGCGCTCGCCCTTCAGGCTCTGGTCGACGTGGATCGCCTTGTACAGCGCGTCGTGGGTCTTTTCCTGCACGCCCAGCGTTTCTGCGGCGTAGAAGGCGCGTGCGTAGTCATCCCACGGCCCGCCGAACATCGCCGGCACGTAGACGAAATGCACGTCCGACGGCAGGCCGGCTTTCCACGGCCCGATCAGCGGCTGGAACGCGTTGCAGGCCGGGCAGACGTAGCCGAACACTTCCGCCACTTCGATCTTGCCGGCGGCCTGCTGGTACGGCTGGCCACCTTCGATATCCAGGTAATCGGTGCCGGCGACCGGCTCGGGGCCGTTCGGCGCGCGCGGTGCCGGCGCTGGCGGCGCAGCGGCGGTGTCGGTGGCCGGCGCGTTGGCGCTCTCGCCCACGGCAGGCGGGGCAGCGGCATCAGTGGCCGGGGCGGCCGCAGGCGCGGTGGCGGTCTCGGCAGCCGGGGCAGGCGCCGGGGCGGTGTCGGACGAACCGTCCTGGGCCTTGCAGGCGACCAGGATCGGCAGCAGCGCCATCAGCGTCAGGGCGAAGCGGGTCTTCATCGGATTGGATCTCCAGCGTGGGGCGGAAGGGGAGGCCGCAGCGGCCGCGGGGCGCATGATGCCACGGGCCGTGCGTGATGGCGGTTATGCGGCTCAGCGCGCGGCCGGCGCGGCGTGCTCGCGGGCAATCAGATAATCGGCTACGCGCAGCATGTCGGTGTAGTCACGCGCGGTGATCAGATAGCGCCCGTTGACCACCAGGGCCGGCGTGCCGGGGATCTTGGCGCGCGTTGCAAATTCGCGCGCGGCCTTGACCTTGTCTTCCACCGCCGCGCTCTTGAGCGTGTCGATGAAACGTTGCTGCGGCACGCCGTAGGCGACGTAGAAGGCCGCCAGCTCTTCCGGGGCCACGTTCTGGGTGGGCACGGTGTGCTTTTCGTGGATGGCATCGAACATGGCGCGGTGGCTGCGCTTGGCCACGCCCAGCGTGTCGGCGGCGAAGTAGGCACGCGCGAACGCATCCCAGAAGCCGCCGAAGGCCGCCGGTACCGGCGTGACCCGCACATAGGCTGGCTGCTTGGCGGTCCAGGCTTCCAGCGTCGGCTCGAAGTGGGCGCAGTGCGGGCAGGTGTAGCCGAACACTTCCGCCACTTCGACCTTGCCCGCCAGGGGCGCATACGGCTGGCCGCCGTCGATCAGCACATAGTCCTCGCCTTCCACCGGCGGGGCCTTCTTGTCCGCGGCACAGGCGGCCAGCGGCAGCAGGATCAACAACAGCAGCGACAGACGGGAAAACAGGTTCATGCGGGCTCCGAGGGGGATGGATTGCGGTGATACGACGCGGTGAAACGACAACGCCGGCCCGAAGACCGGCGTTGCGAAGCGGGTGGAGCGCCGCGGCACTCACCTCATGAGCGTGCGGGCGTTCCGGCGGGCAGTTGCGCGGCCGCGGCATCGTCGGCGCGGTCGTGCAGGCCTTGCAGATAGCTGGCCAGCGCCTGGATCTCCTGCTCGCTCAGCGGCTTGGCCACCTGCGCCATGATATTGAACAGCGCCGGATTGCGCTCCTGGGTGGTGCCGGCCTGGTATTCCTTGAGGCGGCGCGCCACGTACTCGGCGTGCTGACCGCCCAGGCGTGGGTAGGCCGGCCCCGGGTTGCCGCTGCCGGAGGGCCCATGGCAGGCCATGCAGGCCGGCACGCCGCGGGCGATGTCGCCGCCGCGGTAGAGCTTTTCGCCGGCCTCGTAGAACTTCATGCCCTGGTAGGGGCCCTCGCTGATCACCGCATCGTCGGCGACACCGGCGGCGGATTTCTGCGTGGCGAAGTAGGCGCCCAGATCGCGCATGTCCTGCGCGGTGAGGTCCTTGACGAAGGGCACCATCACCGCCGACATGCCGGTATTGCGCTCGCCGCTGGCAATCAGCGCCACCTGGTGCGCCACGTAGCGCTCGGTCTGGCCGGCGATGCGCGGATACATCGGCACGGCCGGGTTGCCGTCCGGCCCATGGCAGGCCGCGCAGGCAGCGGCCTTGGCCTGGCCGGCCTTGGCATCGCCCCAGGTGGTCTTGGACAGGTCGACCTCCAGCGGCGCAACGCGGATGGGCGGCGGATCGGGGATCGGCGTGACCGCCGACTGGGCAAACGCCACCGCGGCAACGACCGGCACGGCAATGGCGGCAAGGACAAGCACACGAGCATGGCGCATCAGCTAAAGCTCCGTATGGACCCGGCCCGCGCGCGTGGAAGGTGCTGGCTGTGGCAGGCGTTCCCGATTATCGACACGCCTTCGCGCCAGGGTCAACGAACAGTGCAGCAAAATCGCCTGGGGCGCCGAACGTGCGATCCTAGGGGGATGTCGCTCCTTATCGAACAAGCCCGCTACCACCTGTCCGCCCATAACGCCCGGCAATTGCCGGACGATGGCGGCTACGAGGTCGCCTTCGCCGGCCGCTCCAACGCCGGAAAATCCAGCGCGCTCAATGCGTTGACCCGTCAAAATTCCCTGGCCCGCGTGTCCAAGACACCCGGCCGCACCCAGCAGCTGGTGTTCTTCCAGATCCAGCCCGAGCGCTATCTGGTGGACCTGCCCGGCTACGGCTACGCCAAGGTGCCGCAGGACCTGCAGGCGCACTGGCAGGCCTTCATCGACCGCTATTTCCGCACCCGCGAAGCGCTGCGCGGCCTGGTGGTGGTGATGGACATCCGCCACCCGCTCAAGGATTACGACCTGCAGATGCTGGGCTACGCCGCCGAACGCGGGCTTCCGGCGCACGGTCTGCTGACCAAGGCGGACAAGCTCGGCCGTGGCCAGCAGATGCAGGCCCTGCAGAAGGTCAAGAAGGAAATGACCTCCCGCTTCGGCGACAGTGTCACCGTGCAGACCTACTCGGGCGAATCGCGCCAGGGCGTGGACGAACTGCGCGGCATCGTCGGCGGCTGGCTGGGCCTGGATGGGGTGCCGCCCGCAGCGGAGTAAGCCGGGCCGGGCGCCATGACGCCTGGCCCTGCGGGCGTTTTCATTTGCGGCACCGATATCGGGGCCGGGCGACGCCGGGCTGCACTGCGGGACAGGGACCTTGTCTGGACGCCCCATCACTCAAGGTGTCGCCGGCACGGCGCCGAATTCGGTCGGCACCCAGGCGAACGCATTGCCCTCGCGGCGCACATGACCCAGGCCCGGGAAGGGCAGATGCGCGCCGGCCACCCACCAGCGGCCGTCGGCGGCCTGCGCCAGCATGCTGCGGCGTGAGGCAATGGCCTTGCTGCGGTTGCTGTCGGCTTCGAACGAGGCATCCGGCTGGGCAAACTGCACGGCGTGGTAGTGCAACACATCGCCCCACACCAGCAGCGTGTTGCCGGCGCCGCCGTCAAAGCGATACGACACGTGGCCGGGCGTGTGGCCCTGGCTGTCCAGGGCAATGATGCCGGCCGGCAATGCGGTCGTGCCCGGCTGGAAACGGCGCAGCCGACCCTGGGCCTGATAGGGCGCTGCCGCCGCGCGCGCCAGCGGAAAGGCGAACTGCAGCATTGGCGCGGCACCGGCCTCCGAAGCGGGATCCAGCCAGTACGCGGCATCGGCGTCGGATAGCCACACCGTGGCGTTGGGAAATGCCGGGGTGCCCTGCGCATCGAGCAGGCCGCACAGGTGGTCCGGATGCGCGTGGGTGAGGAGCACATCGTCGACCTGGGCCGGGTCGTAGCCGGCGGCGCGCAGGTTGGCCAGCACTTGGCCCAGGCCGGGGCCCAGGCCGGGGCCCAGGCACCGAGCAGTGCCGGTATCGACCAGGCTGAGGTGGCTGCCGTCCTGGATCAGATAGGCGTTGACTGCAGTCTGCAGGCCCTTGTCGTCTTCGGGCACGTAGCCCTGCGCTAGCAGGCGGTCGCGCTCTGTCGGGTCCACATTGGACAGTTGTTGACGCGTCAACGCGACGCTGCCGTCGAACAACGCAGTGACGCGCAGCGTGCCGATGCGCTGCAGGTAAAAGCCGGGAACCTGTGCGTGGGTGGACGCGGGCGCAGCGGCGTGCGCCAGCGTGGCGCTTGCGGCGAGCAATAGCGGCGCAAGCGAACGCAGTACGGAAACAGACATGAGCAACTCCAGGGCAGGCGGCAACGGCCGCGATGTCGCCATGCTGGCGGCAGCGACTTGCGCGATTCGCTCATTGCGCTGCGCGAAGCGCTCGCTGCAGCGATCTAGCGGCTGTTGCCGATGCTGGCCGGATCCAGCCCGTAACGCTGCTGGAAGCGCTGACTGAAGCTGCGGGTGGAACGATAGCCTGCACGTGCGGCCACGGTCTTGAGCGGCCAGCGTGTGGTGTAGAGCAGGGCCATCGCATGCGCGAGCCGCGCGTCGGTGATCAGCTCGCGCAGCGAGCAGTGTTCTGCGGCCAGATGCCGGCGCAAGGTAGCGCCACTGATGCCCAGGCTGTCTTCGACATCGCGTGAGCGCCAAGCCCGCTGTGGCTGCGCGGTGATCAACGTGCGCACCTGCGAGGCGAGACTTGGTGCGGGCGGCAATAGCAGGCCGCCATGACCACGGCGGCTCAAGCTGACCACCAGCGAGGCCAGCGCCAGGCGTGCTTCGGTATACAGGCCGTGTTGCAGCGCATCGCGCCATTGCCGCAGCGTCGGGCCGAAATCGATCGCCGGCAGCCGCGCGATGTCGTCGCCGGCCTTGGGCAGCGGCTCGTTCCACAACGCGCGCGCAGCAGCAAGCGCTTCCTCGCAGAGGGGCACCACTGCGCTCAGGTAGAGTCCGGTTAATGGGTCGGGCGTGTTGATCACATCGATCCGGCAATAGCGCGTCACTAGGAACAGGTCGCCCGGCACGAACTCCAGCGATTGGGTCGCGGTACGCACGTGTTTGCGGCCCTGCAGCAGAATCGAAAATTGCGCCTGGGTCAGGTCCACCGAGCGCGCGCCGTGAGCGCGCCGCGCGCTCACGCAGGCAAAGCCTTCGGCGCGCTCGCAGTGCATCAGGCTGGTCATCTGCGCAAGCAGGGTGTCGGCGGGTGTTGGCGCAACAGTCATGGCCGGGCGATGCTACAGGATCATGTGCGCATGTCTTTAGCTGGAACAGCGTCGCGGTTGCCGCGCTATTGCACGCATGGATGCTGGCCTCGTACGGCCATCTGGCATCTGCAGGGCTGCGGCGCTGCCCGACCTTGACCAGCCCCGGCCATGCCTGCGCTTGTCGCTGTGTGTGTGAAGTCCCGGCACGCGTTGCCAGCACGACGGTGGGCGTTCGCCTACATCTGCATGCAGTAAGCATGGATGGAAATCTAAGACCCGGCCGATGGCGGCAATTCTTCCATGTTGGGCGGTTATAGTGCGGGCCTTGCGGTGGCTGGGGAGGATCCCCACATCGTCCCACCCCCCTTTCGCCTGCGAGCGTGCCCTTGTCGAGTCCCAGCCACGTTGCCGAAACGCCGATCACCGAACGCGCAGAGCTGATCCAGGTGCTCGCCTCCGGCGAGAAGCCCGGTGCGGACTGGCGGATCGGCACCGAACACGAGAAGTTCGGCTTCCGGCTGGATGACCTGCGCCCGCCCACCTTCGATGGCGAGCGCGGCATCGAGGCCTTGCTGGTCGGCATGACCCGCTTCGGCTGGGAGCCGGTGCAGGAAAACGGCCGCACCATTGCGCTGCTGCGCGATGGCGCCTCGGTCACGCTGGAACCGGCCGGGCAGTTCGAGTTGTCCGGCGCGGCGGTGGAAACGCTGCACCACACCTGCGTGGAAACCGGCACCCACCTGAGCGAGGTGGCCGAAGTGGCCGGCGAGCTGCAGCTGGGCTTCCTGGGCATGGGCTTTCAGCCCAAGTGGCGCCGCGACGAGATGCCGTGGATGCCCAAGGGCCGCTACCAGATCATGAAAAGCTACATGCCCAAGGTCGGCTCGCTCGGCCTGGACATGATGACGCGCACCTGCACGGTGCAGGTCAACCTGGATTACGCCACCGAAGCGGACATGGTGAAAAAGTTCCGCGTCTCGCTGGCGCTGCAGCCGATCGCCACTGCGCTGTTCGCCGATTCGCCGTTCACCGAAGGCAAGCCGAACGGCTACCTCAGCTACCGCTCGCACATCTGGACCGACACCGATGCCGATCGCACCGGCATGCTGGATTTCGTGTTCGACGACGGGTTCGGCTACGAGCGCTACGTGGATTACCTGCTCGATGTGCCGATGTATTTCTCCTACCGCGATGGCGTCTACCACGATGCCAGCGGGCAGAGCTTCCGCGATTTCATGCAGGGCAAGCTGCCGGTGCTGCCGGGCGCACTGCCGACGCTGCGCGATTGGTCCGACCACATGACCACCGCGTTTCCCGAAGTGCGCTTGAAGAAGTACCTGGAAATGCGCGGCGCCGACGCCGGGCCGTGGAATCGCCTGTGCGCGCTGCCGGCGTTCTGGGTCGGGCTGCTGTACGACCAGACTGCGCTGGATGCGGCCTGGGACCTGGTCAAGGACTTCACCCTGGCCGAGCGCCACGCATTGCGCGACGGCGTCCCCAAGCAGGCGCTGGGCCTGCCGTTCCGCAACGGCGTGGTGCGCGATCTGGCGCTGGAGGCGGTCAACATCGCCCGCGAAGGTCTGCGCCGGCGTGCGCGCCTGAACCGCGATGGCCAGGACGAGACCGGCTTTCTCGATGTGATCGCCGAGATTGCCGAAACCGGCGTCACTGCTGCAGAGCGCAAGCTAGCGCTGTATCACGGCGCCTGGAAGGGCGATATCGACCCGGTGTTCCGCGAGTTCGCATACTGAGTCAGTGAGCAGTGCGGCGCAGGCCTGCCTGCGTCGCCGTCAGCGCCGTTCCGGCATGCACGGCAGGCGCACGGTCACCCGCAGCCCGCCACCGTCGCGATTGTCCAGCCGCAGTGCGCCGCCATGCGCCAGCACGATGCTGTGCGCCACCGACAGCCCCAGCCCGATTCCGCCGGTGTCGCGGTTGCGCGAGGATTCGCCGCGCACGAACGGCAGCAGCAGTTGTTCGCGCTGGCTGGGGTCGATGCCCGGGCCGTCGTCGTCGATCCACAGCACGCCGTCCTCGCCTTCGCGATGCAGCCGCAGGCGCGCGCGCCGGCCGTATTTCAGCGCGTTTTCCAGCAGATTCATCACCGCGCGGCGCAACGCCAGCGGGTCGCCGTCCAGGGTGATCGCCGGGCCTGGCAGCAGTTCGGCATCGGCGCCGGTGTCCACCGCGTTGTCGACCACGCTCTCCACCAGCAGGCGCAGGTCCAGCGGGGCGCGCTCGCCGCGATGGCGGTCGTTCTGGATGAAATCCAGCGCTGCGGAAATCATCGCCTTCATCTCGTCGATGTCGGCCAGCGCCTTGTCGCGAAGCGGCGCTTGCAGGTCGTCCAAGCGGAACGACAGCCGCGCCAGCGGGGTGCGCAGGTCGTGCGCGATCGCCGCCACCATGTGGGTGCGCTCGTTGATCAGCCGGTTCAGGCGCGCCTGCATGGCGTTGAACGAATCGGCCGCGCGCACGATCTCCGGCGGGCCGCTACGTTGCAGGGCCGCCGCGTCGGGATTGCGGCCCAGGCGGTCTGCGGCTTCGGCAAAGCGCTTGATCGGCGCCGACAGCGCACGCGAGAACCACCACGCCAGTGGCACGTTCGCTAGCAGGCCGGCCAGGAACAGCAGCACCACGTGGGTCTTGAACTCGGCCGACAGGCGGCGGCGCGGCGATTCCACCGTGCGCCAGCGGCCGTCGGGCTGTTGCAGCGCGGCGGTAAAGCCGTCCAGCAGCGGCACGCCCGGGGTCAGGCGTTCGCTTTCCCAATCGCCGCGCGGGTCGTCAGGCCGCAGCCCGTTGCCAAAGGGCGCGCCCTCGGGGCTGGGGCGTGGCCAGTCCTTGCTGAATGGCGGTGCCCCGGCTGGCAGTTGCTCGTTGCCCGCGCCAGCCGCTCGGGCCTGGGCCGACGTCCGGTTCGATGTGCCCTCGCGCGGCAGGAGCCGTGGCGCCTCGCCGTCATCGGCACTGCGATAGAAGCGCACGCGCGCGCTGTCCACATCCAGCCAATGCGCCAGCAGCATTTCGGCGAAGCCGTCGCGGACCTGGCCGGCCGGTGGCGTGGGCGCCTGGCGGGCTTCGTGCACCTTGAGCGTCTGGGTGCCGGCCGGCATGCGGGTGGACAGCAGGGCCACGACCTCCGGCGGATGCACTGGCGGCTCGTAGACGGGGGTGCGCATCACCAGCAGGGCGATGCCGACCGCCTGTGCGGTGACCAGGGCCACCGCCAGCAGGACAAAGGTGCGGGCAAAGATCGACAGCCCGCGGCGCGCCGGTTCACTCACAGACGCGCGACGCTCGGCAGCAGCATGTAGCCCTCGTTGCGCACGGTGCGAATCAGCTCGGTGTGCACGCGTTCGTTGATCTTGCGGCGCAGCCGGCTGATCTGGCTGTCGATGGCGCGGTCATAGACGTCGGTATCGCGGCCGCGCGCGTAATCGAGCAGTTGGTCGCGGCTCAGCACGCGTTGCGGATGCTCCACAAAGGTACGCAGCAACGCGAACTCGCCGTCGGAGAGATTGATGAAGATACCGGTGGGGTCGCGCAGGTCGCGCCGCACCACGTCCAGCCGCCAACCGGCGAACTCGTAGACATTGCCGCGCGGCTCGGCTTGGTCGCTGGTGACCTGGCTGCGGCGCAGCAGGGCGCGCACCCGGGCCAGCAGCTCGCGCGGGTTGCAGGGTTTGGCCAGGTAATCGTCGGCACCGACCTCCAGCCCGATGATGCGGTCTGTATCATTGCCCAGCGCGCTCAGCATGATCACCGCAGGCGAGCCGCGCTCGCTGGCCAGCGAACGCGCCGCACTCAGCCCGTCTTCTCCCGGCATCATCACGTCGAGTACGATGAGGTCCGGACGCCGTTGTGTGATGCGCTTGCGCATTTCGGCGACATTCTCGGCCACATCCACCTGGTAGCCGTGGGCGCTCAGGAACTCGCCGATCAGCTTGCGCAGGTCGGGGTCGTCGTCGACCACAAGAACGCAGGGTTGTTGCATGTCCATGGAGGTCATCGTCGGAGGCGCAACGGTCGGGCTGCGCGGGGTGGCTACCGGAAACATGGTGCTCGCAAGGTGCAGGACGGGAGCACGCATCATAATGATCGAATTTGTCAACCATTGGCACACGTGTGACGCAGCATGACAGACCGGGACATCCCACCAAAATCCGCTGCACCGACACTGCCCGCCGACAAGGTCGAGCAGGTGCATGACGTGGTGCTGCCGATGATGCGGGTGATCAGCCGTGACAATGGCGTGGGCCTGACCCGCGACATGGTGTTGATGGCACAGACGCTGCGTGCCGGCGGGGCGCAGGTGCAGGAAGTTGGTTTCACCAGCCAGCGCCTGCACGACACCGGGCGTGAGTTGCGCCTGTGGGCGCAGCGTGCATTGGTCGGACACGTGCCGGTTCAGATTTTTTCCGAGCGCGTTTATACGCGTTGCCTGTCACTCGGTAAGGCCAACCTGCTCGTCCCGAACCCGGAATGGCTGCTGCCCAAGTGGTTGCCATTGCTGCCGCGGTTCACCGCGGTGTTGTGCAAGACCCACCATGCCGAGCGGATCTTCCGCGAGTTGGGCTGCCGCACGCAGTACATCGGCTTCACCAGCCCCGATCGCCATGATCCGGAGGTGTTCCGTCAGCGTGCCTTCTTCCACCTGGCCGGGCGTAGCACCGCCAAGGGCACCCGCGTGCTGCTGGAAACCTGGCAGCAGCATCCCGAATGGCCGCTGCTGACGGTGGTGCAGAACCCGCGCACCGCGGGCAAGCCGGTGGTGGCGGCCAACATCGATCACCGCGTTGGGTATCTCGACGATGCAGCGCTGCGCCGCCTGCAGAACGCCCACCAGTTCCATATCTGTCCATCGGAGGCCGAAGGCTTCGGGCATTACCTGATGGAGGCCTTGAGCGTGGGTGCGATCACCCTGGCCACCGATGGCGAGCCGATGAATGAATTGGTCCGCCCCGAGCACGGCCTGCTGATTCCGGTGGCGACAGTGCGCCAGCGTCGGCTGGCGAGCTATCACTATGTGGATGCGGCAGGCATTGCGCAGGCAGTGCAAGCCGCGCTGGCGCTGCCGCCCGCAGAGCTGGAGCGCCTCTCGGCCGCTGCGCGGACGTGCTATCTGGCCAACGACGCGGTTTTTGCGGGGCGCTTCCGCGCTGCGGTCATGGCTGCGGTGGCGATGCCGACCGAGGCAGTGGCCGACGTGGTGCCGGTGGCCGCGAAGAGCTGATTGGGAATGCACTGATCGTACGGTTTGTTTTGCAGCGCTGAGATGCTGTGGTGTGCAACCCACTCACGTGTAGGCCTCCTCTAGCGCGGCGTTGGATCACGCTGACGCAATGCTGATGCACGAAGCATGTTTGTCGTCGTTTCGCTTGTTTCCTCACGTTTGTACGCGCCCGGCACGGCATGCCATGCGGCGCCAGCGCACAACACGCCTGTGCAAAACGTGCCTGCAAGGATCTCCTGGTAACGGAGAGCGCATCGCTCCGCCACACGCCGCGCGCTGCGTTTGCCGCACACCAGGGAGATCAAAATATGGGGCAGATGCGCCCGGCCATTGCTGCCGTGAGCACCATCCTTGCAATGCTGACCCTCGGAGGCTGTGCAAGCCTGTGCGGTGCTCCACCGGGCCCACCGCCACCTCCACCTCCCCCAGTGCATGTGCACCGCGAGCCGCCGCCGTCTGCAATGGAGCGAGGGATCCTGCGCGAGTGCCTGCAGTCACCGGACCAGCCACCCGCCTTGCACGATGGCGCTGAAGACATCCCCGTAGATCCGGCAGCGCTCGCACGCTGCCTGGCGGATCACGACATGGTTGCCCCGCTACCACCGCCACCGGATACGTTAGATGCGCCTGATGCCGACTGGTTCGATGACCCATCAGATCCACCACCACCGGATCTGGACGCCGCAGAGTAGCCGAACGCGCATGCGTGCTCATCCGGCAACGTCGAAGCACACCTATCGGACATGCAACCTGTACTTCAGTGTGCAGGTGCATTCCCGCAGGATTCGACAAGGCAGGGCGCAACGAACAACGTGCCCCGATAGGCGCCTGCCGCAGTGCGTGCCGCCACGATCGTCCAGGTCACGCATAGCAGCAGGACCAATACGCTGCCGAGTACATCGAAGACCTGCATTTGCAGCGCGGCGCCGAGCTTCAGTGTCGCCAACGCATAAACCCCGAGTGGGAACGTGAATCCCCACCAGCCCAGATTGAACGGCACGTTGTCTGCGAAATAGCGGGCCGTGATGAGGATGGCCAGCGCCAGCCACCACAGCCCCAGCCCCCACAGCAACAGGCCGGCGATCAGGCCACATCCCGCCGCGGCCTGGCCGATGGTGCCCATGCCATGTGCGGCGAACAGTGTCGGCGCGTCGCCGGCAAATACCAGCATGCCCAACGCACCAGTGCCGATCGGCCCCAGCGCCAGCCAGCTCGAAGCGGCCATGCTGGCAGGCGGTAACTGGTGTAGCGCCATGCGCAGCCACAGGATCACCAGGATGCCCATCGCCACCGGCACCGAGTACGCCCACAGCACGTACCCGGCAACCAGCATGCCGAAGCGGCTGCCGGCATCGGCCAGATGCGGGGCGAGCGCGCCAGCACTGGCCGCGGCGACTTCCGCAGCCACCACTGGCAGCAGCCATAGTGCAGTCATCTGTTCCATGCGGTGCTGCTGGCGGGTGAACATCAGGTAGGGCACCAGCACGCCGCAGGCCAGCGCCATGGCCGCGTCCACCCACCACAACGCAGTGGCCACGGGAATGACGGCAGCGCCCCAGCGCGGCAGGCCATAGAGCAGCAGGCCGTTGATGAGCGTCGCCAATCCCATCGGGATAGTGCCCAGAAACATCGAGGCGGTCGGGTGGGCCAGGATGCGTCGGGCTTCGTGCGGATACAGCGCCCAGCGAGCGAGATACAACGCGCTGAACACCACAAACAACCCGATATTGCAGAGCCACAGGCCAGCGCCGAGCAGCGCGGCGCCAGGCACGGGCCAGGGGAGCTGGCCCAGCACCAGCGACAGGATGCCGGTGCCCATCGTCACCGCGAACCAGTTTGGTGTGAACTGGCGGATCGCTTCGCCCGGACTGGGCAGCGCGTACAGCGGCCAGGCGGTTGCAGGGCAGGTCGGGGAGGTGGGCATCGGCATTTGGGTCACAGCGGTGTCGGCTGAAGAAGTGAGTGAGTCTAGGCAGCTGGATCTAGCGGTAAAGCGCGTAATATCGGTTGATGTAACCCAATAAATCGCTAACGATGAAACTCAGCCTGCGGCAGCTCAAGATCTTTTGTGCGGTTGCCGAGTGTGGCTCCACCACCGCAGCGGCGGCGCAGGTGGCGTTGTCGCAGTCGGCCACCAGCGCCTCGCTCAATGAACTGGAAAGTGGCTTGAGCACCCGGCTGTTCGATCGGGTCGGCAAACGCTTGCTGTTGAATGACAGCGGTCGCGCATTGCTGCCGCACGCACGCAGGATGCTCGACAACGCGCAGCAGATCGAAGCCGGCTTCCATCCCGGCAGCGCCAGTTTGTCGACACGTCTGAAGGTGGGCTGCAGCACCACCATCGGCAACTATGTGCTGCCGCTGGTGCTGCGCGAGCTGTGTGCAACCGCTGCGCATCTGCGCGTGGAAATGGAAGCCGGCAACAGCACGGCCATCGCTGCGAAGGTTGCCAATTTCGAGCTGGAGATGGGGCTGATCGAAGGCCCGTGCCACGTGCCCGAGTTGCACGTCGAGCCCTGGTTGTCCGACGAACTGCTCATCGTGGTTGGTAGCCAACACCCGCTGGCAAAGCAGGCAAACGTCACCCGCAAGGATCTGCGCGCCGCTGCGTGGTTGTTGCGCGAAGCGGGGTCTGGCACACGTGAGGAGGTGGAGCAGCGACTGCTGCGGCATCTGCATCAGTTGGCCGATGCACGCCAGATCGGCAGCTCCGAAGCGATCAAGCACATGGTGATGCACGGCCTGGGCGTGAGCTGTCTGTCGCGTTGGGTGGTGGAGGCGTCCTTGGCTGCCGGGACGTTGAAGGCCATCACCGGCGTGCTCCCGCCGATGTCACGTCGCTTCTTTCTGATCACGCATCGCGACAAGTTTCTCTCGCCGAGTCTTGCGCGTTTTCGCAGCAGCTGCCGGCAGTTTGCAAAGACGCAGAGAGTGCCTGTTACACCGTAACGTTGTTGCTGCAGCGCAGCTTGCCGAATGTTCGCAGCCCACTGCATATGCCATCGCGGGGGAGTTGTGGTGGTGGGGCGTGACGTGCGCCTGCGCTGCGAAGAGGGAGAAGCTTTGAATCGGCGCACTGCATCGTCTGTCATGCGGCGGTCATGGCTTTTTTGTCTTCTATCCATATACTACCCCCCAGTATCCGGAGCGGGACCGTGCATGCCGCATTCGCCACAGGAGAAAAAGCGAGCGCTAGCGCGTGTGCGTCGGCTGCGTGGGCAGTGCGATGCACTTGAGCGCGCGCTGGAAATAGGCGCAGACTGCGCGCCAGTCCTGCAGCAGATCGCCGCGATCCGGGGGGCCGTCAACGGGCTGATGTCGCAGGTACTGGAGGCGCATATCCGTGAAGACTTCGGGCATGCCGCCGCGTCCGATGCGCAACGCGCCGAACGGGTGCAGGAATTGCTTGGCCTGGTCCGGTCCTATCTCAAATGAACTCCCACCGGGTCGGCATGCGCCGCGCCCGTCCTCGAACATCCTCGTCAGGAGCACTCATCCATGAAATCCCGTGCAGCAGTTGCATTCGGACCCGGCAAGCCGCTGGAAATCGTCGAGATCGACGTGGCACCTCCGCAGGCCGGCGAAGTGCTGGTCCGCATCACCCACACCGGCGTCTGCCACACCGACGCGTTCACGCTGTCAGGGGATGACCCGGAAGGCATTTTTCCGTCGGTGCTCGGGCACGAAGGTGGCGGCATCGTCGAGCAGATCGGCGAAGGTGTGACCAGCGTAAAAGTGGGCGATCACGTCATCCCGCTGTACACGGCCGAATGCCGCAAGTGCAAGTTCTGTCTGTCCGGCAAGACCAACCTGTGTCAGGCCGTGCGTGCAACCCAAGGCAAGGGCCTGATGCCCGACGGCACCACGCGCTTCTCCTACAACGGCGAGCCGATCTTCCACTACATGGGCTGCAGCACCTTCAGCGAATACACCGTGGTGCCGGAGATTTCGCTGGCCGTAGTGAACCCGGAAGCGCCGCTGGAAAAAGTCTGCCTGCTGGGCTGCGGTGTCACCACCGGCATCGGTGCCGTGCACAACACCGCCAAGGTCAAGCCGGGTGAAAGCGTGGCCGTGTTCGGGCTGGGCGGTATTGGTCTTGCGGTGATCCAGGGCGCGGTGCAGGCCAAGGCCGGACGCATCCTGGCCATCGACACCAACCCGGGCAAGTTCGACCTGGCGCGCAGCATGGGCGCCACCGATTGCATCAACCCGAAGGATTACGACAAGCCGATCCAGGAAGTGATCGTCGAATTGACCGAAGGCGGCGTGGATTTCAGCTTCGAATGCATCGGCAACGTCAACGTGATGCGCTCGGCGCTGGAGTGCTGCCACAAGGGCTGGGGCGAGAGCGTCATCATCGGCGTGGCCGGTGCCGGCCAGGAAATCAGCACCCGCCCGTTCCAGCTGGTGACCGGCCGCGTGTGGCGCGGCTCGGCCTTCGGCGGCGTCAAGGGACGTACCCAATTGCCGGGCATGGTGGAGCAGTCGATGAAGGGCGAGATCGATCTGGATCCGTTCATCACCCACACCATGCCGCTGGAACAGATCAACGAAGCCTTCGACCTGATGCATGAAGGCAAGTCGATCCGCACCGTGATTCATTTCTGACCGGACGGCCAGGAGCGGCGCGCGGCCGCTTCCGCGCACGTGGGACCCGTAACCGGGAGGGGCATGATGGCTAACGTGTCGATTCACCCTGCAGTAGATGGTGGTGTTGTGCATGGCAGTACCGAAGGTTTTGCAGGGGGCACCCTGCAATGCCTGTGTGCCAGCGACAAGGTGACCGTGGACGTGGCATCGCAGAGCGCGCACAACCACGCCTGCGGCTGCAGCAAATGCTGGAAGCCGGAAGGTGCCAAGTTCTCGGTGGTGGCGGTTGCGCCACGCGACAAGGTCACCGTGACCGCGCATCCGGAGAAGCTCAAGATCGTCGATGAAAGCGCGACGATCCAGCGCCATGCCTGCACCGGTTGCGGCGTGCATCTGTATGGCCGGATCGAGAACAAGGACCATGCGTTCTATGGTCTGGACTTCATCCATACCGAGCTGTCGCAGCAGTCGGGATGGTCGCCGCCGGGCTTTGCCGCGTTCGTCTCGTCGATCATCGAAACCGGCACGCCGCCGGACCAGATGGATGGCGTGCGTGCGCGTCTCACCGAACTGGGTCTGACGCCGTACGACTGCCTGTCGCCGGCGCTGATGGATGCGCTGTCGACCAACGTGGCGCGTCACAAGGGCTTGTTGCACTGATGGTCCGATCCTGCGGCCGGTGATCCCGGCCGCAGGATTTTCTCTTCGCAAGGAATCCCATGGAACGCATCGAACACCGTGCCTGCTTCGGCGGCTGGCAAGACGTTTACCGGCACCACTCCACGAGCCTGGGCTGCGCCATGCAGGTGGGCGTGTATCTGCCGCCGCAGGCAGCCGACGGCCCCTTGCCAGTGCTGTACTGGCTGAGCGGGTTGACCTGCACCGAGCAGAACTTCATCAGCAAGGCCGGCGCTCAGCGCTATGCCGCCGAACACGGCGTGATCCTGGTGGCCCCGGATACCAGCCCGCGCGGTGACGATGTCGCCGATGCCGAGGGCTACGACATTGGCAAGGGTGCCGGCTTCTACGTGGATGCCACCGAGCAGCCATGGGCCGCGCATTACCGCATGTACGATTACGTGGTGAACGAACTGCCGGCATTGATCGAGGCCAGCTTCGCCACCACCGGCGTACGCGCCATCAGTGGTCACTCGATGGGCGGGCACGGCGCGCTAACCATTGCCTTGAAGAATCCAGGCCGCTATCGCAGCGTGTCGGCGTTTTCGCCGATCGTTGCACCGAGCCAGGTGCCGTGGGGCGAGAAGGCCTTCGGTCAGTATCTGGGCGACGATCGCGCGGCATGGAAGGCGTACGACGCCACAGCACTGATCGCACACGCGGCCGAGCGCCTGCCGCTGCTGATCGACCAGGGCGATGCCGATGAATTCCTGGAAAACCAGCTGAAAACAAAGCTATTCGAAGATGCCGCCAAGACGGCGGGCTATCCGGTCACCGTGCGGTTGCAGCCCGGCTACGACCACAGCTATTACTTCATCGCCAGCTTCATCGGTGAGCATATTGCCCATCATGCGCGCGCGCTGAAAAGCTAAAAGCGGCTAACAGACGCAGCGAGCAATCGTCAGCTGGGTGCGAACGGCGCAGAGGAATCAGAAGGTACGGTGGCCATGCCGATTCCGTGCACCAGTCGCCGCGCACGCCTGGCGGTTGCGTCGTTGTTTTGATCGCTGCTCTCAGTGAGGCGATGCCGGCGTGCGTGGTGGCGTGGTGGTTGCCATGTCGCTCGCGCTGATGCGATAAGGCGCCATTGCTAAATGCGGTGGCAATGCCGCAGTGTTGTCGCCCTGTGAGCCTTTGCTTTTACTTCCCGCCGCGCATCGCGTCACGACTGCGGACGACGTTGATCACCTCCCGACCATCGACGCGCAGTACCTGCGAACAGGTCAGGCGCTTGCCGGATTTCTGGCAACAACGCTTACGCCCGCGATTCAACGCGGGCGTTGCGCGGCCAGCCGCCCCAGCTGCCGCATGGCGCGGTCCAGTGCCTCGCTCCACGGCTGGCCGCAGGTCAGGCGCAGATGGTCGGCGTAGTCGCCGCGGCTGGAATACGCCTGGCCAGGTGATGTGCCGATGCCCTTGGCCAGCGCGGCTTCGAACAGCGTCTGGCCGCTGCCGCCATCGGGCAATTGCAGCCACAGCGACAATCCACCTGCTGGCTCGCCGATGCGCGTGCCGGATGGCCAGTACCGCACGATCGCATCGCGCAGGCGTTGACCGTTGTCGGCCAGCGTGCGGCGCAGCTTGCGCAGATGCCGCTCCAGATCGTGTTGCGCCAGGTAATCGGCCAGGGCCAGCTGCGGCAGGCTCGCGTTGCCGACGGTGGAGAAATACTTGGCGCGCACCAGCGCGTCGGTCCAAGGCCCACCGAGCAGCCAGCCCACCCGCAGGCCGGGCGACAACACCTTGGAAAACGAACCGCAGGTGATGACGTTGGCGTGCGTGTCGAACTGCCGCAGCGGGCGTGAGCGCTGACCAGACCAGGCCAGCTCGCCGTAGATATCGTCTTCAATCACCACCGTGCCATGCCGTGCGCAACTGTCCACCACAGCGCGCTTGGCGTGATCGGGGGTGAGGCTGCCCAGCGGATTGTTGAAGTTGGGCACCAGGATCGCGGCGCGCGCCGGCGTGCGTTGCAGCAGTGCATCCAGATGCGCGGCGTCAATGCCTTGCCCTGCACGGTTGGGAACTTCCAGCACCTTCAGGCGCAGCGCGGCGACCGCTTGCAGGATGCCATGGTAGGTGGGCGTCTCCACCACCACCACATCGCCTGGCGTGGTGATGGTGCGTAACGCCAGGCTGATTGCCTCCATCGCGCCAGCGGTGATCACCACTTCGTCTGCGTCCACGTTGGTGCCGCATTGCGCATACCGCAGCGCGATCTGCCGACGCAGCGCGGCGTGGCCCTGTGGAGGTGCATAGTCCAGTGCCGCGGTGCGCTGGCGGCGTAGCTGGCGCGACATCGCTGCAGCCAGGTGTGCGCCGGGTAGTAGCGCGGGCGCAGGCGTCGCCAGGTGCAGCGGCACCAGGTCGGTACGTGCGAGCAGGTCGAACACGCCCTGCAGGGCGGGATTGGCGATGACGCCCGGCGCACGCCGGCGCGGCGTGGGCGTGGCGGCCGGCAGTGGCGCGGCAGCGGCGCGCACAAAATAGCCGGAACGTGGCCGCGCCTGGACGCGGCCCTCGCGTTCCAGTTGCAGGCAAGCCTGCACGGCGGTGGCGGGGCTGATGCCATGGCTGGCGGCCAGCTGGCGGATGGAAGGCAGGCGTTCGCCGGCGCGCAGGGTGCCGCGCTCGATCTGGTGCCGCAGCTGTGTGGCCAGCGATTCGTAAAGCAGCATGGGTGCGGTGCCCGCATCTGTATTGGTCTGTTTGTAGCGTATCTGAATCTGTCCTGGTCGCGCATCGCGCCGCAGACTGGCCGTGCCGGGCGACCCGCGCGGCCCGGTCTTCTGGCGAGGTTGCAACGTGCTGCTTTCCCTGTTCGTGGTCGATGCGTTTACGTGTGTGCGTTTCAAGGGCAACCCTGCGGCGGTGGTGCCGTTGCAGGCATGGTTACCGGTGCCGGTGATGCAGGCGATCGCTGCCGAAAACAATCTGTCCGAAACAGCGTTCTTTGTGCGCGATCACGCTGGCGTCTTCGACATCCGTTGGTTCTCGCCGTTGAAGGAAGTCTGCTTCTGCGGCCATGCGACGCTGGCAAGTGCGTACGTCATTGCGCGCCAGCAGCTGGCACCGTTTCCGTTGCGGCTGCGCGCCCCGGCGGTCGGTGAGATCGGTGTGGAGCAGGTGGACGAAGCCACGTTCGAGATGCGTTTTCCCAATCAGCTGCCGACCCTGGTCACGCAGGTCCCGGCGCCACTGCTGGCCGCGTTGTCGATCGCACCGCAGGCGGTGTATGCCAACGCACAGGCCTACATCGCGGTGTACGCGGACGAGCAGCAGGTGCGTGCCGTGGTGCCCGACCTGGCGCAGATGCTGGCATTGGCACCACGCGATGTGGCCATCACCGCACCGGGAGCCACGCATGACCTGGTGTCGCGCTATTTCTGGCCGGCCAATGGCGGAGCGGAGGACCCTGTGACCGGTTCGATCCATGCAGCGCTGGCACCGTTGTGGGCACGCACGCTTGGAAAGACCGATCTGCGCGCGCTGCAGGCCTCGGCACGTGGCGGTGAGTTGGCATGCCGTGTCACACCGGCGCATGTCTACGTACGTGGCAGCGCCGTGCAGTATCTGCGTGGGGAGATCACGCTATGAGCGTTGCGGCTGCACCACCACCGGCGGCGGCGTCGCGCCGCGCAATCTGGCAGCTGCTGTTGGCCGAAGTGTTGATCGGCTCGGTTGGCGTCTTCGTGCATGAAAGCGGCCAGGACCCGGTGACGGCGGTGTTCTACCGCTGCCTGTTTGGCGCACTGTTTCTCACTGTGTGCGGGGTGCTTGGTGGGCACTTGCGCGGGCTATGGCGCGAGCGCCGCCTGTTACGCGATGCGGCCATCAGCGGCGTGCTGCTGGTGTTGAACTGGGTGGCGCTGTTTGCCGGCATGGCGCGCTCGTCGATCGGCGTGGCCACCATGGTGTATCACGTGTTTCCGTTCGTGATGCTGATCCTGGCGGCGGTGGTGCAGGGCGAACGCACGCGTCGCGCCGATCTGGGCTGGACGCTGCTCGCCTTCATCGGGGTGGCGTGTTCGGCAGACCCATTGCGGTTGTGGCAGTCCGCCGACCGCAGCTATCTGCTGGGCATCGGGCTGACGCTGCTGGCGGCACTGCTCTGTGGCACTTCGCTACTGATGTCCCGACGCATCGGCCGTGAGCGGCCGATGGCAGTGGTCACCGTGCAATGCTGGGTCGGGACAGTGCTGCTTGTGGGGTTTTCCAGCAGCGCTGCGCTGCATCCGGGCCTGCATTGGGCCTGGCTGGTGGGCCTGGGCGTGATCCACAGCGGCATTGTCTACGTGCTGTTCTATTCGTCGTACCGCCATCTGCATGTGGCCACCATTGCGGTGCTGGCCTTCGTGTATCCACTGGTGACGCTGCTGCTGGATTACCTGCTGTACGGCCATGCGCTGGCGCCGGTGCAATGGCTGGGCCTGGGCCTGATCGTCTGCGGCACGCTGGCGGTGAATCTGAAATGGCGCTGGCCGCGGTGGGCAACTGGCAAGGCAGTGCTGCAGCGATAACGCGCGCTGGCGATGACGAGTAGTCAGTCATCCCGCTCGTATGCTGGAGAGGAATGCGATCTGCGGCGTGCGTAGTCAGCGCGGCAGTGTCTTGAAGCCGTACCGGTTTGCGCAACACGATCGTTCGCGCAAACCGGCACGGCATCTGCGCGTCAACGCACGTCGCGCAGTTCCCAGTGATGGCCGGCCAGGGCCTGCATGCGCTGCTTGAGCAAGTCGCCGGGGATGCTGGTGGTGGCCACCAGGTCGATGCGCAGGTCGCCCTGCTTGCCGGTCACGGTGGCCGCCGGGTCGGTGACGCCCAGGCTGGGGTCCACCTCGTCCGGGTCGGCCTGCAGCTGGCGCCAGCGGTCGAACCAGGCCGGGTCGCGCAGGGCAGCCTGCAACTGTTCGGCAAAGGCCTCCGCACCGTTGGCGCTGAAGCTCACCGCCGGCGCGCTGCCGCGGGCGAGCTTGGGGTCGGGCAGGCTGATCGAATAGCTGACAGGCATGGGCACACACTCGGATGACAGGTGCCGGGCACCTTATGCCAGCAGCGGTGAGTGCGTCGTCGAGGCCTGCTGCCGTGTGCTGGCGTGCAGGCGCACGTCTATGCCGAGAAGCTGTGCGGCTCGGCGGCGAAGGCCACCGCCAACGCGCCCTTGCCGACGTTGACCATGCCGGTCAGGCTCATCACGCTTTCGAACAGCTCCACGCCCTGCGTCTGGCAGGCGGCCTGCAACGCGGCATAGCCCGGCAACGCGTGCAGTTCGGCAAGTTCGCCGCCATAGCCCACGCACACGGTGGGCGTCATCAGCCCCTCGCGGAGCTTGCGCACAGTGAAGGCGAACAGCTTTTCGGCCGAGGGCTCGAAGCCCTTGAGCTTGGCCACCGGTTCGGTGACGCCACGGTAGGCGCGCAGCACCGGTTTGATGTCCAGCGCGCTGCCCAGCGCGGCGCCGATCAGGCCCACGCTGCGATCGCCCTTGGTGCGCGCACGCGCACGCAGGTAGTAGAGATCGCGCGGAATCATGTAGCCATATGTGTGCTCGGCCAATTGCTCGAGCCGGGCGCGGATCGGCGCCACGCCCAGGCCTTGCGCGCGCAGGCGTACCGCTTCCACCGCGGTGATGCCCTGGCCTGCGAACAGGTTCAGCGTGTCGATCACCCGCAGCGCGAACGGCGAGGTGTGCCCGGCCGCCTGCCGCACCGGCTTGTAGTCGTTGAGAATCGCAAAGCTCGCCTGGGTGGCGTTGTCGAAGATCTGGCTGCGCAGCTTGGAGATGGTCAGGCAGAACACGTGGTCGTAATCGATGACCAGCCGCTGCAGGAACAGGTCGCGGATCTGGTTGACCGAAAACGGCGTGGTCTCCGCCTCATGGCCGCGCTCGGCCACGTGCGCATGCAGGAAGCTCAAGGTGGCTTCCTCATCGCGATGGTCGGCCAGCACGGCTTCGCCGATACGCACGCTGATCGGCAGCACGATGACGTTGTTGCGTTGGATGAAGTCCTGCGGCAAGTCGCACGCACTATCCACCACGATTCCGATGCGCATCGTCGCCCCCTCCGGCTGTTGCGTCGTCTCTGGATGTGAACGCTATCGCAAATCGGGCGCGAGGCGAAGGGCATTGGTCGGAAGGCGTGCGGAGACGGGCTTGGCGGCAGCGTCGCCGGGGTCTGCCGGATGGCCCGGGCACGCTGCGCGCAGCACCTGTCCAGGCAGGTCACTGCACGGCGCCAGTGCGCCGTCGCGCGATGTGGCAACGCAGCAATCGCGCTCACCAAGGCCGCCGCCACCTGACCGGGATGCAGTGGCGTGGCAGCACGCCGACGACGAACTGAGGACGGGCGCACGCCCCGATTGCCGGGTAGCGCCCGCTATCGTGCGGGCACCTGCAGGCCCCCAGGTTTCGCTATAGCTCCTGGCGACGCGGCGCTGTTAGGGTCCCGCTGCGATCGCTGCCAGGCAGCGGTCCCGACGCCGCAACGGTGGCGTCGCGCGCTGAATCCAAGGGAGACACCACATGCAGCAGACTCAACATCGCATCCTCGACCAGGCCACTGCGCAGGCGCCCACCACAAGGCGGCGTGCCTCGCGCTGGTGGAAGGCCGCCCTGACCCTCGGGCTGGTGGCACTGGCGCCGGTCGCGCTGGCCGGGCCGTACAAGATCTTCGGCAACCACTACGCGTGGGTGAACAACTTCAACGATCCCAACAACATCATCCAGGGCACGTTCGGCACCGGCAGCACGCCGGAGCTCACCGTCACCTTCAACTTCGCCGACTACAACCTCTACGGGTATCCGGCAATCGTGCGCGGCTGGCATTACGACTGGAACCCCACCAGCGACACGCTGTTTCCGAAGCAGATCTCCTCGATCAGCTCGATCCCGATGAAGTTCAGCTACAGCGCCGGCGGCACCAACCTTGCGGGCGATTTCGCCTACGACATCTTCTTCCGCTGGGATACCGCCAAAGGCAATCCGCAGCTGGAAGTGATGATCTGGGGCGAGCACAACTCCTGGCCGATCGGCACGCTGACCGCCAGCAAGGTGATCACCGCTGGCGGGCGCACCTTTGATCTGTGGGAAGGCTTCAACTCCGGTGCGGGCTATTACGTCTACACCTTCATCCCGACCGGAACCGCAGGGCAGGCCACGCTGAAGACCAGCGGCAGCCTCAACGTGGATGCCAAGCCGTTCCTCAACTGGTTGCAGACCAACCGCTCGAAGGATGGCCGCTACAACAACAGCATGTATCTGCATGCGGCCGAAGCCGGTTTCGAAGTGGTGCGCGGCAACGGCTGGGCCAAGGTCAGCGCCACGATGGACGCCAAGTAACAGCGGCGATCAGCGCGGCTGCGCGGCCACGGCTGGCGTTGTCGGTGCTGGCCCCGGTCGGCCTTGATCACCGCCTAGCCGGCGCGATGATCAAAACGCGTTACACCAGTAGAGGTGTAACGCGTTTCTTCGTGCGCGCACATCTGGTGCTGAGCGCGAAATGCGAAGGGATGCGCGATGTTTTCTCTCGCTGTTGGCTTCGGATATTGCGTAACGGCTTCGTTAACCGGTGTATCGCCCAAGAGCGCATGTGCAGAAGTAGGCGCGTTGTCCGTCCATCACTGGAGTCCACATGCAAACGTCCACACACGCAGTGCGTTTCGCCCCCTCATGGCTTGCAGGCAGTGTCGTTGCCGCACTTCTGCTTGCCGCCGGTACTGCCATCGCCTACACCGGGCAGACCAAGGTATACGGCACGCAATACGCCTATAACAACAATTTCAACGACAGCAATAACGCCATCACCGCGACATTCGGTAGCGGCAGCACGCCCAGCATGACGGTGTCCTACAGCCTGCCCAGTGGGCAGCTTTACGGCTACCCAGCCATCTGCCGCGGCTGGCATTACACGATGAACCCGGCCACCGACAGCTTCTTTCCGCATCAGGTATCGGCGATCAAGACATTGAGCGGCGCGGTGGCCTTCACCACCAAGGGCAGTGGGCAAACCGGCGATTTCGCCTATGACTTGTTCTTCCGCAAGGACGCAAGCAAGGGCACGCCGCAGCTGGAAGTGATGATCTGGGGTGCCAACAACTCCTATCCCCTGGGTACGTTGAGCGTGCCCAACGCGATCAGCTCCGGCGGTGTCAGCTACGACCTGTGGCAAGGCAATAACGATGCTGCGGGCTATTACGTCTACACCTTCATTCCGCATGGCACGGCAGGCAACAGCAATCCGCTGCCAACCAGTGGCAACCTCAACGCCAACATCAAGGCGTTTCTCGACAGGTTGCAGACCTTGCGCAGTGGCGATGGCCGCTACAGCAATGCCTTGTATCTGCAAGTGGTGGAGGGTGGCTTCGAGGTGACCGGTGGTACCGGGAGCGTGTCGTTGAGCGGCGGCATCACCGCCAATTGATGCTATGCGCCGCACACCACGCGTTCTTGCGTGTGGTGTGCGGGCACCCGGACGTGGCGTGATTACGGTGCGACCAGCTGCACGCTGTCGTAGACGATGGCCGGGCTGAGGAAGCCATTGTCCGGCGACCCCGAGGCCAGGCTGATGGCGATCCGGTTGCTGCCGGCCTGCAGCGCCGTCGCTGGGATATCCACTTCATACAGCGTGTTGTTGCCGCGTGTGGTGCCACGGGTGATGCCGCGCGTCTTGGGTTGATTCGGTGCAGCGGGGACGGGGCCGTTCCAGCGTGCGTTGACGGTGATCTGCGGGCGCGCACTGACCTGCGCCAACGGCACGAAGATGCGCAGGCGATAGCTGCGCACTTCGCTGCTGCTCAAGCTAAACACGATCTGCGTGGGCGTGTTGATCCCGCGCCACTGCACCGCCGGAAAGCTGCCCACGCTGCTTGATCCCACCGTGTAGGTGACCGGTGCCCAGCGCATGCGCGCATCGGACGGATGCGCGCGCGGCAGCAGGTCCGCGTACTGGAAGCCGCCGGGCGTGCCATCGGGAACGCCGATCTGCCACTTCACCGCGCCGGGCAAGCTCACCGCCTGCAGCGCGGCCTGTGCGGTGGCGCCGGCAAACACCTCGACATCGCGTTGCGCCACCTCCAGCTCGTGTTGATACAGCGTCATGCGGTAGCGGCCCGGGCGTACGCCGCTGATCTGGTAGTCGCCGCTGCCAGTGGCCGTGGCCCAGTATTGCGCCTGAGCGTTGCGCAAGCCGACCACTGCCGGCTGCCCCGCCAGCACGCCGCTCACGCGCCCGGCAAGCGTGCCGCGCCCGTCCGCGGCCAGGTAGCCGCTCACGCCCAGGCTGGCATCGATGAAGTCGGTGCTGGTCTGTGCTGAGGAAGGCGCACCGCCGTCGGTGAACAACAGGCCGTACACGCCGTGCAATCCGCCGCGGAAGGCTTCGGTCTGGGTGTGGTCCGAATACATGTAGTTGTACAACTCATGGGTGACGCGGGTTTTCTGTGTGGCGATGTCCTTGAAGAACGGCCCGCCCGCACTGCGCTCGCGATTGCCCATCAGCATGAACACCGCCACGCCATTGCCGCTCACGCCGTGCAACGGGTCTTCGAGCATGCGCCGGGCCGAGTAGAACTTGGAGCTGGTCCGCCCATCCGGCAGCAGGAACACGTCTTCGCCTTCAATCGCAGTGCCGACGCTGGAATCCGGTTCCTGCAACGCGTTCGGCAGCTTGGCCACGTTCAAGCGGGCGATGAAGCGCAGCTCGCCCACCGGTAGCAAGCTGGGCGCGGAGGTGGCCATGTAGATCGCATTCCGGCCCTTGCGCGCGATGTAGTACTGGGTGAGGTCGCCGGCCTTGGCCGTGACCACGATGGCGCCGCCCACCACGCGCGCCTCCACGCTGGCGGTGCCTAGCCCGGAGGCGATATGCGAGCCCTTGGATTCGGTGGTCTGCAGTTCGTTGCCGCGGTAGCGCATCGACACGAGATCGCCGTTGCTGGCGTTGACCGAAAACAGCAGCTCGGCGCCGGTATCCACCACGATGCGATCGCCACTACGGGTGATGCCGAAGGCGGCGGATGCGGGCACGACGACGCCGGCGTAGAGCACAAGCGCACAGGCCAGCGTGCGCAGCGGGATGCGATGCATGTCGATCTCCGTAACGAGCAAGCGCGGTGCGCCGATGCGCGATGCTAGGCGGGCGCGGCTGCAGCGGCGATAACCGCAGCCCAGGAGCGTGCGCTGGGTTCACGCCCGGTACGCGAAGCGCAGTGCAGGTCACGCTCGCGGTGCGACCGGCATGCGTCGCCGCTGATGCGCGGCCCCGCCGGCTGCGCAAACCGGCGGTGACGGCTACGGCAATGGCGGCGGTGTGGCGGCCTGGCGTTTGGCATCGCTCGCCGCCTGGATGGCGCGCATCCACTGGTCGCGTTTGCCAAGCACGAAGCGATGCTCGCTGCCATCGGCCAGCTGCACCGCCAGCGAATTGGGTGCCAGCGGCAGCAGGCCGAGCAGGCGCGTCCAGCACAACTGCAGCGATGCGATCTGCAGCAGCATGATGGTCAGCGACTGGGTCTGGATATTGAAGGCATGCGGCTGGAAGTGCAGCGCATCGGCGGTCAGGATCAGCCGCCCGCCCACCGTTTCCAGGCCGCGTTGCAGATTGGCGGGCGCCTGTTGCAGGACACGCTGTTGAATCGACCCCGTCGTGCTGCCCTGGAACATGTCATTGCTCCGTGGGTGCGCCCGCGCAATCACGACGTGGCTGCCATTGCCAGCGGCCGGCCTGCTCGACCAGGCGCACCTGCCACTGCTGCGTCTCATCGCTCAGGCAGGTGGCGGTGGCCTGCAGCTGCTGCGCGGTGCTCCACTGCGGTGCGTCCAGCGTGGCGATGATGCCGGGCTCGACAGCGTCGTCACTGAGCAAGGCATTGGTCGTGGACGCAAGCTGCTTTCCGCCGATGCTCAGCACCTGCCACTCCTCGCCATCCATGCCATCGGGCTGCGCGGTGGCCAGATAGCGGTTACGGTCCGGCGCGATCACCACGCGCAGGCCGCCCGGCGTCTGCGTGCCGGTGCGTGCGTCGATCAAAGTACCGGCGAAGGTGCCGCCGTCGCGATGCTGCAGCAGCAGGTAGCCATCGCGCCGATCACAAAAGCGGTAGTCCTCGCCGTCCAGCGGTTCATCGAAGGGCGCGGTGTCGGCAAAGACCTGCACGCCGGCCGGTGTGGTGACCTGCAGGCGATGCGCGGACACCCGTTGCACCATGCCGCCACCGCGTGCGGCGATGGTACTGGCTTCCTGCGCGGGGTCGTCGCCTTCCGCGCAGCCCAGCGTGAGCGATGCGCCTTCGACTGGCGTTGCTGGCGCGGCTGGTGCGGCTGGTGTTGCCGGCGCATTGATCGCCGGTGTGGTCGGCGTCGCGGCCGACGGCGATGGCGATGGCGCGGGAGCAGGCGCGGGCGCACGCTCACAGCCGGCCAGCGCAAGCAGCGTGCAGAGGGCGGTGATGCGTGTCAGCGCCGTGGTCATCGAACCGGCCATTCGTGTCTCCAGAAAAAGTGGCTCACTGCTGCGCTACATGATGCGATGCACGCATGACACGGCGACGCAGCAGCGCGTCGCACCCGTAGGCAAGCAGCCCGCCGATCAGATACATCACCAGGTCGTGCAGCGTGGCGGTGTTGCCAAGTGCGATGTAGGCGGCGCTGCCGGGGCGCAGATCGAGCCGGTCCGCCAGGTGCACGGCCTGCAGCCCTTCGATCAGCAGGCCGATGGCAATTGCCAGCATGCAGGCCCACCGCGGCGGGCAGGCGAACACACCGCGCAGGCCGCAATACACCAACGCCACCGCCAACACATCGCCCAGGCTGCCGCGCACCCATGGCCCGCCGATCCAGCCGGCGGCGATGGCCACTTCGATCAAGAAGATGGCCGCCGCGATGAGCAGGTACGCGGCGCGGGTCCGTCGCGGCATGTTGCTCATCGGGCGGTCGCTGCGGCGCGTTTGCGGCCCATGGTGAAGCTGGTGCTGAGCGGAATGCTGACGCCACGCAGGCGGTCATTGACGATGACCTGTACCTGCCAGCGGCCCGGCGGGTCGTCGGCTTCGGCCTCCACATGCAGGCTAGCCTGGGCCATGTACACATTGCGTGGGTCGCCGCTGAGTTCCCCCTGCAGGCAGGGCGTATCTGTCGTGTCCTGCACGAAGTGCCCGGTCGGGTCGATGATGCGGATATTGCACACCACGTCGGTATGCCGGCGCGCATCCAGGCCCGGGTTGGAGAGCAGGATCAGCATGAACAACACCTCGCCGGTGGCGAGGTGATCCACTTCGTTGAAGTGCGGCGTGGTGTCGCTGGGCGTATTCCATTTCTGTTGCCAGTCCGCGTCGGGGGTCAGTAACAGGCTAGCGCCCAGGTCCTGCACCGCCTTGCGGCTGGCGGAGTTGGGAATCGGTTGGCCTCGCGTATCGATCCAGCCGGATTGGGCGCTGGCCAGCAGCGGCAGCAGCAGCAACGACAACAGCAGTGTGCGCATCAGGCGCATGGGCAATCCTTTGCGATGAGGTGTCGCAGGCGTGTCGCCTGCGACGGTGGAGTGCATTGCGATGCTTGCAGTGCAGTGCAGTGCAGTGCAGTGCGCGGCGCTGCAATGCGGCGCTTACAACGTGCTGCGACCACTGTCAGCGGCGCAGCCGTCTGCGCCGCGCAGCTCAGCGTTGGTAGGCGCGTGGCAACGGGCCGGCCTGCTGCAGATAGCGGTCGCGCAGATCGGTCTGGCGCGAGCGCATCGGCATGTCGCGCCCGCCCATCCAGACCTGTTCGGCGTAATGCGCCACATCCAGCGGGTCGCCGTCCCACAGCACCAGGTCGGCCTGCTTGCCCACCGCAATGCTGCCGATGCGATCGCCCACGCCAAAGATTTCCGCCGGCACGCGGGTTAGCCCAGCCAGGCCGGATTCCCATGGCAGGCCATTGGCCACGGCATTACCGGCCAGCTGACGCAGCTTGCGCGCGTTGTGCGAGGCATCGCCGCTCTGGGTGAAGCTCACCTCCACGCCGGCCGCGCGCAGGCGTGCGGCGTTTTCCAGCGTGGCGCCAATCTGGTCGAAGGTGGACGGCAGATCCGCCAACGCATCCACCAGCACCGGCACCTTGGCCTGCGCCAGCTGCGGGGCGAGCTTCCATGCTTCGGTACCGCCGGCAATGGCAATGCGCACCTTCTCGCGCTGCGCCCAACGCAGCAATTGGCGGATGTCCGCAGCCCGTTCCACCTGCACCACGATGCGGCCCCGGCCGGCCAGGTAGTTGGCCAGCACGCTGCGGCCAACCGGGGTGAGCAAGGCATGCGGCGAGTCTGCCGGCACGCGCCCGCGTGCTTCGGCCACCAGTTGATCGAGCAGCATCCACTGCGCGGCGCGCGAGCTGCCGGTCAGGTCCGACGCGGCCGCACCCAGACGAACGAACAGGGCATGCGGGCCGACCGGATCCGGGCCGCCATCCAGGCGCACGATGCCGCCTTGGCCGGCGATGAACGCGCCGCTGGTGGTCGCCCCGAGCGCGGTGAAGCCGATGCCTTCCACGCGTGCCACCGGGATCAGCACCGAGTCCGGGTTGTAGGCCAGGGTGACGTCGAATTCCGGGCGCATCGGCTGCTCGGTCAGCTTGACGCCGCTGTCCACGGTGGCGGCTTCGCCGGACACTTCTTCGATACCGATCTCGGTGATGCCGCCGAACAGGGCCGGCGTCAGCGGGCGGCCCTTGGCCTCCACCACGCGGCCATCGGCGGGCACGGCCAGGCCAGTGCCGATGGCGCGAATCACGCCGCCCTGCACCAGTACATCGGTATTGCGCAACGTGCCCTGGCTGGTGGCGGTATGCACGGTGGCGCCGCGGATCAGCACCTGCTGCGCAACCGCCGGCAATGCCAGCGCAGCCAGTACCACGGCGGACAACGCACGCAGGCGCGGGCGGCGGAACATGGCGCGGCTCATCGTGCCACCTCCTGGCCCAGCATGAAGTCGGAGACCGGTTGCAACCTGCGGTCGTGGCGGTCGTACACCTGCGCGCCGTCGATATACACCTGCTCGGCCAGTGCGTAGGAACTGAAGGGGTTGCCGTTCCACACCACCATATCGCCCATCTTGCCCGGCTCCAGCGCACCGGTCTGTTGCTCGATGCCCAGCGCCTTGGCGGCGTTGCTGGTGAGCCAGCGGATGGCGCGTTCGGGCGGAATCTCCATGCCGGCGCGGCGCGCGTTGGCAATCACCTTGGCCGCTTCCTGATTGAGCCGCTGAATGCCTTCTTCCGAATCCGAATGCACGATGGCGCAGCTGTTGGCCGGGCGATCGACGATGGCGATGTTTTCCTGGATGCCGTCGAAGGCTTCCATCTTGAAGCCCCACCAGTCGGCCCACAGCGCGCCGCAGACGTTTTCCTGCGCCAACCGGTCGGCCAGCTTGTAGGCTTCCACGCCGTGATGGAACGCGGCGATGTGGAAGCCAAATTCCTTGGCCAGATCCAGCATGGTGGCCATTTCATCGGCGCGGTAGCAGTGGATGTGCACGCGGATGTCGCCGTTGATGGCACCGGCCAGCGTGTCCAGCTTGAGATCGCGCTTGCCACCGGCATCGCCGCTGCTGTCGTTGTCGCCGCCGCCGCTCCACCAGTGGCGCTTCTTCTCGCTCTTCTTGGGCGCGTTCTTGTTCAAGTACTCGGCCGCGTCGATGAAGGCCGCGCGGTAGCCGGCGACGTTGCCCATGCGCGTGGCCGGGCCGCCTTTCTCGCCATACACGCGCTTGGGGTTTTCGCCGCAGGCCATCTTCAGGCCCCACGGCGCACCGGGGAATTTCATGCCCTGGTAGGTGGTGGCCGCCACGTTCTTGAGCGTGACGCCACGGCCACCAATCAGATTGGCCGAACCGGGCAGCACCTGCAGCGAGGTGATGCCGCCAGCCAGTGCCGTGCCGAAGCCCGGGTCCTGCGGCCACACCGAATGCTCGGCCCACACGTTGGGGGTGACCGGGGCGGTCATTTCGTTGCCGTCGCTGTGCGCGCTGACGCCCGGGCTGGGGTACACGCCCAGGTGCGAGTGCACGTCGATGATGCCCGGCGTCACCCACTTGCCGGTGCCGTCGATGCGGCGCGCGTCGGCGGGCACCTCCAGGCCACGGCCAACCGCGGCCACCTTGCCGTCGCGCAGCAGTACGTCGGCATCGTCCAGGCGCTGGCCGGTGCCGGTGAGCACGGTGGCATGCTGGATCAGCACCGGGCCAGAGGCGAGTGCGTGGTAGGTGCTGGGGTACGGGTCTTCGACAAAGCGCGACGCGGCCGCGGCGGGCCCGCACAGCACAGCCGCGCCCAGCGCGGCGAACAGGATGGAACGCATGGATTTCCCCGGTGGAACGAAAGACGTCTGCGCAAACCTAGCGGCCGGCGGCGCGCTTGCCAAGTGCTGATGGTCGCGGCGCAGCGGGCTCATCACGCCTGCAGGCGCATGCTGTGCCGTATTCATGGGGGAGAATGTCGATGATTGCCAAAACCGAACGCAACAAACAGGCCGATGTGGTGCTGGCTTTCTGGGAACTGGCCGGCGAGGCGCGCTGGTTTACCCGCAACGACGCCTTTGACGCCAACGTGCGCCAGCATTTCAGCGAACAGCATTTTGCCGCGGCTCGGGGCGAGTACGCCGATTGGATGACCCGCGCCGAAGATGCGCTGGCGTTGTTGTTGCTGCTCGACCAGATTCCGCGCAACGCGTTCCGGGGCAGTGCGCACGCCTATGCCACCGACGGCCTGGCGCTGTTCTACGCCAAGCAGGCCATTGCACGCGGCTTCGACCAGCAGGTGTCAGCGCAATTGCGCCTGTTCTTATATCTGCCATTCGAGCATGCGGAGGATCTGCAGGAGCAGGCACGCTCGGTGACATTGATCACCGCGCTCGGCGAGGCCGAGACCACGCGCTATGCGCTGGAGCACCAGCAGATCATTCAGCGCTTCGGTCGTTTCCCGCATCGCAATGCCGTGCTGGGGCGCGAAACCACTGTCGAAGAGCAGCAGTTTCTCGACGAAGGTGGGTTTGCCGGTTAGGCGGCTGATGAGTGCGGCGCGGACTGCCCCCATTGGGTATGACGGCGAGCTGGCATCTGCGCGCAGGCGCTGAAGCAGGCGCTGAAGATAGTGTTGACTGCCCGGGTCGCGTGCGTCTGGATCTGCGCGCAGCCGCATGCGTGGGCGCACGCAGTGTTGATGCGTGCGCGCCCAGCCGATTCTGAAAGATGCTGATGGCTGAGCAGATCGCGTTGTCTGCACCTCAACGCAATCGCGTGGATGGACGCACGCAGGGCTGATCTGCGCGCGTCCAAGCCAATCACGCGTTTTCATGCATCGACAGGCGCCTCCCTGTACGCGTTCGATGCCTCAGCAGCCGCCCATCAAGGTCTCGCTCTGCCAGCGGTCGCCTTCGCCCAGCAGTAGATAGAACCCGTAGGTTTCATAACCGCTGTCGGACAGCACGAAGTCCAACGTGCCGTTGCCGTCGATGTCGCCGAACTGCAGCAAGTGCGTGCTGCGTGGCAGGCCTTCGCAGTCGTCGCAGCCATTCTCGGCGTTGCCCTGGCGTAGCTGCCAGCGTTGGCCGGTGTGCTCCAGCAGGGCGAACACCGTGAGCACGCCGGTAGGGCTTTCGGTGTTGCCGGTCTGGGTGGGGTGGCTCTGGGTGAGCACGGCCACGCGGCGTTGCGGTGCGCGCGCATCGGTGAAGATCTGTAGCGACGCGGCGTCGTTGGTACGGTCTGCCGCAAATGCCGCCAACGCCTTGTTCAACGCCGCCGGCTTGACCTTCTGCCGCAGCTGCGCGCTCTCACCAAGCAGACGGAGCAGCTCGGTCTGCTCGGTGGGCGTGGCCGCGCGCGTAGCAAAGCGCTGGCCCGGGTTGAGGTCTACCGACGACAGCAAGACCGGCCTGGTCGGCGATGTCGCCCCTTTGAAGCGCAGGCGCGCGGTGCCGCCGCACATGCTGTTGTCGTCCACGCTCAATGCGGTCAGGCGCACTGCGCCGGTGGAGGCGCCTGCATCGAACAGCTGCAGCGGCTGGCCGATCAGCGAGCGCGGCATGGTGGCTTCCTGCACCACGCCACGGCCCAACCACACCGGCACATATTCGAACGGCTCATCCGCCGGCTGGGTGTCGTAGGTCTGTACCAGCATCACCGCGCGCGGCGGTGCGGCGGCGTGCGCGGCCAGCGGCAGCAGGGCGGTGAGGGCGAGGGAAAGCAATCGGCAGTGCATGCGCATCGGTGTCCTTGTGATGGGAGGCATGAAAAAACGGACGCTCCATGGGAGCGCCCGTTTGGGTGTTACGGCGGCCGTGCGTGGCCACCCGGCGTGCTCAGTACTTGGGCACGCCGTTGTCCACCGCGTCCGACCAGGCATCGATGCCGCCGGTGACGTTGTAGACGTTGGTAAAGCCCAGGCCGCGGAAATGCTCGGCCGCCTGCAGGCTGCGCCCGCCGCGGTGGCACATGAACGCCAGCGGGGTGTCCTTGGGCAGTTGCTCGATCTCCAGGCGCTCGTGTGCGTCCAGGGTGCGGAACGGCGCTGCCACCGTGGCCAGCGCACGCTCATCGGCCGGGCGCACGTCCACCAGGGTCAGGGTGCCGGCCTTGAGCCGGTCGTCGGCATCGCGCACCGACAGCTCCTGCACCGGCTTGGGCGCGTTGGGGTTGTCGATGGCCAGGCCGCGGCCACGGATGTCATCCACCCAGTCGATGATGATGCCGTCGGCGCGGCGCGCGCTGGCCAGGTCGAACTGCACGCGCAGCCCGTTGGATTCGGCGGCAATAGCATTCGGATTGGTCGGCGCCAGCTGGAAGTTCGGCTGGAAATTGGCATCGATGGCCAGCGTCAGCGAGGCATCCGGCGCATCGGCCAGTGCACCCTTGAGCATCTCGACCGCAGCCGGGGTGATGGTGATCTTAGGCGGGCTGCGGTCTGGTGCCTGCAGGCCGAGCATGCTGCTCAGCTCGCCGCTGTCGGCCATCTGCACGATGATGTCGCTGCCGCCGATCAGCTCGCCATCCACATACAGCTGCGGAATGGTCGGCCAGTCGCCGTAGGCCTTGATGCCTTCGCGGATCTCCTGGTCGGCCAGCACGTTGACGTGGGCATAGTCGATGCCCAGGCCGTCCAGCACGCCGATGGCCTTGGCCGAGAAGCCGCACTGCGGCATGCCGGGCTGGCCTTTCATGAAGAGGACCACGCGGTTGGATTGCAGCAGCGTATCGATGCGGGAACGCAGGGCGGGATCGAGGGACATGGCAGCACTTCGGTCAGATCGTGGAGGCCGACCATTCTACGCCCCGTGGCATCATGAGGCATGACCACGCTGGAAACGCTGTATCGCATCCCCTCGCGCCCGTACCGCTGGGTCGGCTGGCTGGCCGTCTCGCAGCTGGCCGTGGCGCTGCTGTGGTGGCGGCTGGGCTGGGCCTGGGGCCTGCCGGCGTTGCTGCTCTCGCATGCGTTGTTCGTTGCGCCGGTGTTCCTGCCGCGCGCACGCCTGTACGCGCCGGTGGTGTCGCGTTTGCCCGGGCAGGGGCCGCAGGTGTGGCTGACCATCGACGATGGCCCTTCCGACGACACCGTGGCCATGCTCGACCTGCTCGATGCGCACCGCGCCAGCGCCACCTTCTTCGTGGTGGGCGAACGCGCCGCGCAGCGGCCTGAACTGGTGCGCGAAATCGTGCGCCGTGGCCATGGCATCGGCAATCACAGCCACAGCCATCCGCAGGCCTGGTTCTGGGCGCTGGGCCCGCGCCGCATGGCGCGCGAGATCGGCGACGCGCAACAGGCGCTGGCGGACATCACCGGCCAGGCACCGCGGCTGTACCGCTCGGTGGTAGGCATGACCAACCCCTTCGTTGCGGCCGCGCTGCGTGAGCACGGCCTGACACGCGTGGCCTGGAGCGCACGTGGCTTCGACGGCGTGCGCTGCGAACCCGACACCACGGTGGCGCGCATCGTGCGCGACCTCTCACCGGGCGCCATCGTGCTGCTGCACGAAGGCGCCGCGCACGGCCACAACGTCACCATTCTGCGCGGCGTGCTCGAGGCGATGCAGGCGCGTGGATTGGTCGCGCGGCGCCCGGATTGACGGCGCGGCTGTGTTGCAAATCCATTCTCGCGGAACACGGCGACGCATGCACAAGGCGTGCGCAGTGCCATTCATGACATCGCTGTTCGGCCGACGTCTGATGGAGCTGAGTTTGCAGGTCACGCCATGGGGGAGGCGATCGCATGCTTCGGCAATGCATTTTCGGTAGTCAGGTCCAATGCCTAGCCGATGGCATTTGAAAATGCATCGTCCTTACGGACGCCGCCGCAGGCCGACATCCGTCGCTACGCACTGCGTCAGCACGAAAGATGCGACGAAACCGGATACGCACAAGAGTTCACCATTTTTTTTTGACAACGTGCAGCTCACCGTTCCCCGCAACGCAGCGGGGGGACCGGCAGCACCGCTCAGCGCGGCTCGGCCACGATCAGCCAGTTGTTGAATGGCGTGTTGCCGTAGAGCGGCGCAAACGTCGCGCGCAGGCCCGCGGCATCCAGCTGCGCCTGCAGGCTGTCGCGGGTGGGATAGCTGCGCGGCATGCGCTGCATCCAGCCGCTCAGGTGCGCCAGCACGTCGGTGACACGGCTGGTGCGGCCACGGCCGCTGTCATCGCCCAGCGCGCTGCGGATGACCAGTTTGGCGCCCGGGGTCAGCATCTGCGCCACGCTGTGCAACAAGCTGGCCTGCATGTCGGCCTGCAGATACTGCAGCACGTCCAGGATGGTGACGCTGCCGCTGTGTTGCGGCCACGCCACGCTCAGGTCGACCACGGCGAATTGCGTATTGCCCAACGCCGAGCGCTGCGCGATGTGCTGTGCGCGGCGGATCTTGGACGCATCCACATCCACGCCGTGATACCCCAGCGTCTGGCCATCGGCGCGCAATGCATGGGCCAGCAGCCCAAGCCCGCAGCCCAGGTCCAGCACCGGCGCGGTGGTGCTGCGTAGCTCTGCCAATACGCCGGGGTACAGCGGGTCGGTGCGCAGCTTGGCCTGCGTGTAGTAGTAGTCGTAGCGGTTACCCAACGGATGCGGCGGCAGAAACGCGCGTGCGATCGCCAGCGCCTGCGGGCGGCTCATGGGTTGGGTGGCGGTGGTGTGCAATGTCGGTCCTTGGCAGTGAGGCGTTTAACGCGGCTAGCTGAGTGCGTCGCGCGCGGCGGGCAGCGCCAGCGCAGTCCAGCGCGCATACATCGCACCGGACGGATGCAGGCCATCATCGACGAGCATGTCCGGCGCATCGCCGCCGTCGCGGCTGGTGGCGGTGATGTCGACGAAGCGCACCGCGCGTGCCGCGCAGCGTTCGGCGGCCACCGTGTTGAATGCATCGATCTGTGCGGCGATCAGGGCCGCATCGCGTCCTTGTGCGCGCGCAAATGGGGTCAGCCCCCAATCGGGAATCGACAGCACCACCACGCGTTCGGGCCGGGCATCGGCAAAGCCAATCGCGCGCTGTAGTAACTCGTCGAACTCGGCGCGGTAGGCATCCAGCGTGCGCTCGCGGTACTGATTGTTGACCCCGATCAACAGGCTCACCAGATCGAACGGGCCCTGCGGCGCGGCCGCGTCGATCCCGGCCTGCAACTCGTCGGTGGTCCAGCCGGTGGTGGCGATCAGTTGCGGCGCTGCCACCGGCCAGCCATAGGCCCGCAGGCCTTCGGCCAGTTGCTCCGGCCAGCGCTGCTCGGCGGCGACGCCCTCGCCGATGGTGTAGGAGTCGCCCAGCGCCAGATAGCGCCGCGGCAGGCCGACCGCCGCCATCACGCCACGCTGCGCGACTTGAGCGGCACGACCTTGGTCACCGCCTCTGCACGTCGCGTCAGGGCGCGATCGATGCGCGCAAACACATCGCGCATCACCGCAGCTTCGGGCATCAGCGTCACGCGGAAATGGTGGCGATACGGCACGTTGAAGCTGGAGCCCGGCACCACCAGCACGCCTTCGTCGTTCATCAGATCCAGCGCGAAGGTGTGGTCGTCGAAAGCACGCGCCGCCGGCCCCACCACTGCCGGGAACGCATACAGCGCGCCGGCCGGTGCAACCAACGACAGATGTGAGCTGGCCGCGCATGCTTCGATCACCGCGCGGCGGGTCTCGTACAGGCGTCCACCCGGCGCGCACAGCGCCGAGATGGTGTCCGGCCCGTTGACTGCCGCGTCGATTGCATACTGGCCCGGCACATTCGCGCACAGGCGCAGCGCGCCGAGCAGGTCCATGGCGTTGCGCAGATCGTTGATGCGCGATTGCTCACCGGACAACAGCGCCCAACCCACCCGCCAGCCGCAGGCGCGGTGCACCTTGCTCAGCCCGCTGAAGGTGATGCACGGGTGCTCGCCAGCCAGCGGTGCCACCGGCACAAACGCCGCACCGTCATACAGCACCTGGTCGTAGATCTCGTCCACCATCAACAGCAGGTTGTGCTTGACCGCGATGGCGACGATGCGCTCCAGCAACTCGCGCGAATAACTGGCGCCGCTGGGGTTGTTCGGATTGATCAGCACGATGGCGCGCGTGCGCGACGACACCAGTGTCTCGATTTCCACCGGGTCCGGCTGGAAGCCGTTCTCCGGCGCGCAGCGGTAATATACCGGGCGGCCGTCGTTGAGGATGGTGGCCGCCGACCACAGCGGGTAATCGGGCGAGGGCACCAGCACTTCGTCGCCGGGGTTGAGCAGGGCGCGCAGCGACAGGTCGATCAGCTCGCTGACGCCGTTGCCGATAAAGATCCGGTCCGGATGCGCATCCGGATGCTGGCGGCGCGCATACGCGGCGGCGATCGCCTCGCGCGCCTCCGGCAGGCCCTGCTGATGCGTATAGGGGTCGGTGCGGCCCATGTCGTCGGCAATCGCACGCTGCAGATGCTCCGGCGCACGGAACCCGAATGCACCGGGGTTGCCGATGTTGAGCTTGATCAGCTTGCGGCCCTGCGCCTCCAACTCCCGCGCTCGCCGCGCCAGTTCGCCCCGGATCTCGTAGCGGACTTCGGACAGGCGCTCGCGGATGGCGAGCGGCTTTTGCGGGGCGGTGGACATACGGCAGGCCGGTTGTAGGCGTGAGGCTTGGCATGGTAGCGGAAATATGACAGGCGGACATGCTTGCATTGGCAACAATGTCAAGTGCACGGCAAGCGCTCCGATCACGCTTGAATGCACAAGCGGCCCAGGTTGGACCGCTAGAATCCGCACATGAGCGACACATCCCCCAACTACCACACCCTTCAATCTATCGGCTGGCCCTGGCCTGGCCCTCCCGAGGACCCGGCCTGGCAGGCGATCTTTGCGGCGCATCCACAGGCGTTGCCGGCGCGGGTGGTGGAGCAGCACCGCACCGGTTATGTGGTGGCCGATACGCCGGAGGCCAGCCTGAAGGCCGAGTCGTTGCCGGAATGGCAGCGGCCGCGCTTTCCCAGCCATGAGCGGGCGTCGGTGGGGGATTGGGTGCTGATGGAGGGCAAGCGCATCGTGGCGTTGTTGCCGCGGCGCACCTCGATCAAGCGTGGGGCGGCTGGCGAGCATTACCACCAGCAGGTGATCGCGGCCAATATCGATACGGTGTTCATCGTGTGCGGGCTGGATGCGGACTTCAATCCACGGCGGATCGAGCGCTACCTGCTGCTGGTTGGCGGGGGCGGTGCCGAGCCGGTGGTGGTACTGACCAAGGCCGACCAGACCGAGTATGCCGACGACGCGTTGGCGGTGCTGGAAGAACTGGCCGCGCAAGACATTCCGCTGCTCACGGTCAATGCCAAGGATCCGGACAGCGTGGCGGCGTTGCGGCCGTGGCTGGGCGATGGCCGCACCGCGGTGCTGGTGGGCTCGTCCGGCGCGGGCAAGTCGACGCTGACCAACACCTTGCTCGGCACGCAGAAGATGAAGACCAACGCGGTGCGCGAGAACGATTCGCGCGGCCGCCACACCACCACGCATCGGGCGTTGATTCCGCTGCCGTCGGGTGCGTGTCTGATCGATACGCCCGGCATGCGCGAGCTCAAGCCCACCGGTGAGGAGGATCTGGCCGAAGGCGGCTTCTCCGATGTGGAAGCGTTGGCGGCGCAATGCCGCTTCAACGATTGCGCGCATATTGCCGAACCCGGTTGCGCGGTGCGTGCGGCGATCGAGGCCGATCAGCTGGACCCGGAGCGCGTGGCCAACTACATGAAGCTGCGCGTGGAAGTGGCCAGCGCGGCCGAAAAACTCGCCACCCGTGTTGCGCAGAACAATCGCGGCAAGGGCTCGGGCAAGCGGCCTGCCAGCGTCGATCGTCCCGGACGGCGCTGATGCCATCGCGCAAGGGGCCGCCGGACATCGTCCATCACGCGGCGCTGGATGCGCGTCTGGTCAAGGCGGTGCGCGGGGTCAAATTGCTCGCCTTGGCGAGCTGGCCTCGGGCCTTGCAGGAGCCCTTCCTGCAAAGCGTGGCGCGCGGGCAGCCAGAACTGCCGCAGGTGGAGTACCCGGTACTGGATTTTGGCGACACCCGGCGCGAACTGGCCGTCATTGCGAAGGCCGCCGACCCGCAGCATCCGCTCGGCGCGTATTTGATCGATTCGGCGCATAGCTGGGGGCTGGCGGCCGGGTTGCTGGAATCGCTGGGCACCGCAGCGGTCAGTGATTACTCGGCACAGCTGTTTGGCGTGCCGGACGACCCGATGCCGGGCAACGGGCCGAGCACGCGCGAGGCTGCGCGGCACTTCATCCAGATCGCGCAGGAGCTGGACCGCGAATTGCTGGCGCCGGAAGAACAGGTGCCGGTGTCGGCCACCGCGTTGCGGATGCAGTTGCAGAACGATCTGGATGCGTTTTTCGAAGGCCGCGTGATCACCGTGACGCTGGACCCGGACTTGCTGGCCAAGGCTGCAGCCGGTGCGCATCGCATCCGGCTGCGCAGTGGCGCGACCTTCAGCGATTACGACCGCGCGCAGTTGTTCCATCACGAAGCATTGGTGCACTCGCTCACGGCGCTCAACGGGCGTGCGCAGGTGCACCTGCCCAGCCTGGGGATTTCTTCGCCACGCACCACCGCCACGCAGGAAGGCCTGGCGACGTTTGCCGAGCAGATCACTGGCAGTATCGACATCGAACGCATGAAGCGCATCAGCCTGCGCATCGAAGCGATTGCGATGGCGCGCTCCGGCGCGGACTTCATCGAGATCTTTCGCTATTTCACCGAGAGCGGGCAAAGCCCGCCGGAAAGTTTTTCCTCCGCGCAGCGCGTGTTCCGCGGCGTGCCGACCAGCGGTGGTGGTGCCTTCACCAAGGACACGGTGTACCTGCGCGGGCTGGTGGCGGTGCACACGTTCTTCCGGCATGCGTTGCAGCGCGATCAGCTGCAGCGCTGCCGGTATTTGTTCGCCGGCAAGATGGCGCTGGGCGATGTGGCGCGCTTTGCGCCGCTGTTCGAAAGCGGTGTGCTGGTGGCGCCACGCTGGCTGCCGCCGTGGGTGAGCCGTGTCAGCGGGCTGGCCGGCATGCTGGCGTTCTCGTTGTTTGCCAACCGCATCCGCATGGATCAGCTGCAGCCGCCAGCGATGAATGTCTGAACCGTGTGCGCGGCGCCCACGCGCTCTACACGGCGCTGCAACGGGCTGAACCGCAGACTGGCTGCCTTGCCCGAGTCCGGGGCGATAACCCAAGGCAATCCAATGAATGTTCTGATGGTGCTCACCTCCCACGACCAGCTGGGCGATACCGGCAAGAAGACCGGCTTCTGGCTGGAAGAATTCGCCGCGCCGTACTACGTGTTCAAGGACGCAGGCGCGCAGATCACCTTGGTCTCGCCGAAGGGCGGCCAGCCGCCGCTGGACCCGAAGAGTGACGAGCCCGACGCGCAGACCGAGGCGACCAAGCGCTTCAAGCAGGATCCCGACGCCCAGCAGGCCCTGGCAAGCACGCATCGCCTGGCCGACATCAAGGCAGACGCGTTCGATGTGCTGTTTTATCCGGGTGGTCATGGCCCGCTGTGGGATCTGGCCGAAGACGCGCACTCGATCGCGCTGATCGAAGCGTTCGCCACTGCCAACAAGCCACATGGTCTGGTCTGCCACGCACCGGGCGCGCTGCGTCGGGTCAAGGGCGCAGGCGGCAAGCCGCTGGTCAATGGCCGCCGCGTCACTGGCTTCACCAATGGCGAAGAAGAGGGCGTGGGTCTGACCAAGATCGTGCCGTTCCTGGTGGAAGACGTGCTGATCGAGCTTGGTGGCCAGTATGAAAAGGGCGCCGACTGGGGCGTGCATGTGGTCACCGACGGCATGCTGGTGACTGGCCAGAATCCGGCTTCGTCCGAGAAGACTGCAGAAACGCTGTTGAGCCTGGGCAAGCGCTGAGATGCGACTGCTGGCGCGGAAACGCGCTAGTGCAGCAACTCATCTGTGCGGCGGCGCGGCCTTCGTGGTCGTCGGGTCGAGCAAATGCGATGAGAAAAAGCACGCCCTGACCGGCGTGCTTTTTTATTGCCGATGTACACGCTGCAATGCAGTGTTGGCTGAGTGCGGAACCTCATCGTACTGATGAAGCGCTGGCGTCGAGTCGGCAAGGCACTCCAGTGCCTCGCGCATCAAGCATCGACACGCGACGCGCACCACGGCCGCTACTCAGGGCGGGGGGACGTCGGCTTTGCCGAGTGCGGTCTAGATCAACCCATGATTCAACGACGCTGCAACCAGCGCACGCCATAGGCAGGAAGCAACAGCTCCGTACGCGGTTCGGGCGCATCGCCAGTGCCGTCGGTGTCCAGCACAGCCCATTGCGCATGCTCGGTTTGGGTCAGATCCACCGGCAGCGGCACCTCGCTGAAATTGTGCACCGCCAGGAAGCTGTCGCCACGCGTCAGCGCGAATAGCCGTGCATCAGCTAGGGAAATGCTTCCCAGCGATTGAGTGGCAGCCAGCGCAGGCAAGCCCGCACGCAGCCGGATCAACGCACGCAAACGCGTGTACACGGTACCTGCCAACGTGGAGGGGTCATGCCGTTGCGCGGCCAGCTCCCATGCCATCGCTGGGCGATGCAGCCAGCGTCCTTCGTGGCGCCGCTGCGCATCGTCCAGGTAGGCGTTGTCGTTGGGTAGCGCGAGTTCATCGCCCATGTAGATCAGCGGAACACCCGGCATCGCCAGCGACACGGCGTAGAGCAACACCAGGCGGTCCACCGCACGGGCGGCCGCCGCCGCATCGGCGTGTTCGTGCGCAGCCTGCACGCCCACCAATGCCGCGCTCATGCCATTGGTGCCGTGCACGCCATCGCCGCTGCTCTGGAAACTTTCGCCGCGCGCGTAACTGCCGGGCACGGCGTTGGCGTAGAACTGCGCCACCTCGCGCAGCGAGAACGGCGGTTGCGCGGCAGTGCCGGCGGCCTCGTGCTGCAACACGTTCCAGCCGATGTCGTCATGGCAGCGCACGTAGCTGAGCCAGGCGCAGTTGGGCGGCAGCGGTGGGCTGTGCGCGATCACGTCCTGCAGGATGTCGCCGCGTTGCAGGGCCAGTGCCGACCAGCCAGCCGCCATCAGCGTGCTGTGATAGGCCAGGTGACACTCGTGCCCGTGCTGCACGCCGCTGCCGAAGTAGGGCGGCAGTTCTGCCATCGGCACGATGGCTTCGGCTTTCATCACCACCGAGGGCGCCACGATGTCGGCCACGGCACGCAATGCCACCAAGATGGTGTGTGCCTCGGGCTGGTTCATGCAGTTGGTGCCCGGGCGTTTCCACAGGTACGCCGTGGAATCGAGCCGGAACGCTTCCACGCCCAGATTGGCCAGCTCCAGCATCGCCAAGGCCATCTCGCCGAACACTGCCGGGTTGCTCCAGTTCAAATCCCACTGATAGGGATAGAACGTGGTCCACATCCACTGCCGGGTCTCGTCCACCCAGGTGAAGTTGCCGGGCGCAGTCTGCGGGAACACCTGCACCAGGGTGGTGTCGTACTGGTCCGGTGCGTTGCGGTCGGCGAAGTGATGGTAGTAGTCGAGATAACGCGTATCGCCAGCGCGTGCGGCCTGTGCCCAGGCGTGGTCGTCGGCGGTGTGGTTGAGCACGAAATCCGCGCACAGGCTGATGTTGGCCGCGCGCAGGCGTGCGGTGAGTGCGACCAGATCGTCGTTGCTGCCCAGGGCCGGTTCCACCTGGCCGTAATCGCTGACCGCAAAACCGCCGTCGTTGTCGCCGGCGCGTGCGCGCAGGAATGGCAGCAGGTGCAGATACCGCACGCCCAGTTCCTGCAGATACGGAACGCGCTCGGCAACACCGCGCAGCGTGCCGGCAAAACGGTCCACGTAGGCGCTGTAGCCCAGCATGTCCTGCTGGCCGAACCAGCCCGGTGCGCGGCTGTCGTCGAGGTGCCGCAGGGCCGCTGGCCGCGCCTGCGCGACCACGCCCAGTGCACTCAGCCACTGTGGCAACCAGCTGGCGTAGTCGGCACGGGCGCCGTAGAGCGTGGACAGCGCGTCGAGCAGGCGCGGGGCATGCGTATCAAAACGCGCCAGTGTTGCTGCGGCAGTGAACGGATCCAGTGCGGCGGCAACGCGGGCGCGCAGTGCAGCGGCGTCGATGGGGGAGGAAGCGATCATGGGGAAAGCTGGGCAGGGCCCGGCGCGAGTCCTTTAGAAGTCGTAGCGCAGGCTGAGGCTGGTGGTGCGGCCGGCGATCGAACGTGCGCGGATGATGCCGTTGGCCGGAATGGTGGCTTCCTCGGCTTCGGTCAGCCCGAACGTGTTGAACAGGTTGTTGACGTTCAACGCGACGGTGAGTGCATCGGTGATGCGGTAGTCGCCGAACAGATTCACCTGGGTGTAGCCCGGCATCTTCAGCTGGTTGGAATCCTGCGTGTAGGCCTCGGTGGTGCCGATCAGGTTCACGCCGAACTGGTAGCCGTCGCCGCGGTAGCTCGGGGTGAGCTGCCACACGAAGTCGGCCTGGCGACGCGGCACGTTGCCGGTGTTCTCCGGAGTGATCTGGTCCCTGGCGATTTCTGCATCGGTCCAGGTCACGCCGCCGTTGACGGTGAAGCCCTCGTAGCGGTAGCTGGCTTCCAGCTCGATGCCGTGCGCCTTGTAGCTACGGTTGAAGAAGCGCTGGCTGGTGACTTCGAAATTCTGCTCCTGGGTGCGCGCGGCAAACGCGGTGGCAAACAGGCTCAGGCCGTCGCGGCGCCACTTCAGGCCAGCTTCGGTCTGCCGCACCACGTTGACCGCTTCATCGGAGGTCACCGAGCCATCGTCGCGGATCACGCCGAACAGCAGGCGGTCGGCATTGGCGCGTGCGCCACGGCTGATGCGTGCGAATGCGCCCAGGTCGTCGTTGATCAGGTAATTGCCGCCCAATGAGTACGACAGGTAATTCCAGTCGTAGTCCACTGGCCGCGCATTGGCGGTGTCCACGGTGGCCACGCGCTGCTCCACCGGCTGGATCACGCCATCGCCGTTGACGTCCAGGTTCTGCGCGATGGCGGTGCCGGAATAGTTGCCGCGTGCATCGCCCATGTCGTAGCGCAGGCTGCCGTCGATGCTGAGCTTGCCGCTGTCGAAGGTGAGCGCCACGTACGGTGCGTTGACGTCGTAGCGCACGTCGTAGCTGCGGGTGATGCAGCAGTCGCCCCAGAACGGCGTGCCGTAGGCGTACAGGCCGTTCTGCGAGCGCGACACACCGCTGGCGTCGACCACATTGAGCAGGCGCGAGTCGCGGCCCAGGCTCTGCACGTAGGAGTTCCAGGTCCAGTCCATATCGATGGTCTGGCGCGAGGTGTAGTAGCCCATGCGCAGGTTGAGGGTGCGGCCGTCACCGCCGAACTCGCGCGAGAGACTGAGGTCGTTGGTGACATTGCCCAGATCGTTGATGGCGACATTGAACAGATGCGTGCGGATGGCCGTGCCGGTGTAGGCCTGGCCAGCATTGGCGCCACCGGCTTCCACCAGCTGCGCGCCGGCGCCGCCGATGGACGATGCCAGCGCGGCGGCATCGGTGACTTCGGCCGGGAACGGGCTGACGAAGCGGCCGCTGTTGTCGGCGATGCGGAATTTATCGCTCAGGTTCCAGCCATTGCCCAGGTCGAACCAGGCTTCGGCGCCGATGGTGCGGGAGATCGGGTGCATGCCGTCGCCCAGGTCGGTGCGGCGCGGCTGGTTGTTGCCATCCAGGCCAACATCGGTGCGGAAATTACGGCTGTACAAGGTGTCGTTGCCGGGATCGAAACCGGGGAAGCCGCCCAGGTCCGGCGAGCCGTCGCGGCCACGCACCGAGGTGGGCACCGGCAAATAGCCGGCGGCACGGTCGTTGAGGTATTTGCCGTACACACGCACGTAGCCGTTCTCGAACAGGCGGGTGAGGTTGGCCTTGAGTTGGCCGCCCTTGTCGGTGGTGTAGCCGGCATCGCGCACACCGTCGCCCTGGCGGAAGAAGCCGCCGATGTTGAACTGCCAGTGCTCGGCAAACGGCGCGCCGTAATTGAAGTCGATGCGGGTGTTGTCGTAGTCCAGGCCGCGACTGACGCCGACGCTGCCGCCTTCGGTGTCGCCGGTCTTGCTGATGAAGTTGATGATGCCGCCGGGCGCATTGCTGGTAAACGTCGAGGCCGAGCCGCCGCGGATCGCTTCGATGCGATCCATCGTGAAATCCGAGCGCAGGAAGATATCGGAATTGCCGAAGGCGATATCGCCGAACTCCATCACCGGCAGGCCGTCTTCCTGCAGCTGCAGGAACTTGGCGCCACCCGAAGCCACGGGGAGGCCGCGCACGGCGATATTGGCATTGCCTTCGCCGCCGCTGGACTCGGAGCGGATGCCGGGAATGTTGCGGAAGATTTCCGCAGTGCTGCGCGGGGCCGATTGCTCGATCGCCTCGGCCCCCACGGTGCTGACCGACACGCTGGACTTGAGCTTGGTGGTGGCGGTGGAGGTGCCGGTGACGAACACCGAATCCAGGTTGACCGCGGCGCTGTCGGCAGCCGGCGGGGTGGCGGGTGCGGGCGGGGTGGCGTCCTGGGCCAGCGCGAGCGGCGCGCACAGGCAGGTGGTGACCGCGCAGGCCAAAGCGTGCAGGCGCAGGGTGTGCAAGGTGGACATCGCGATTCTCTCTCTCACGGATGGTGGTGTGTCGACGCCCTGCGTCGTCCCCTCCCAGGGATGGCCGGGTGGCCTGCAGTGCGAGCGGAGTGATACGCCCTAATGCAATCGATTGCAATCCTGCGTTGCAGCATTTATTGCGCTAATGAAAAGAGGGCAAAGCGGGAAAGCGCCCGTGCTGCGGCGCAGCGTTACAATCGATTGCAAAGCGGCCAGGGTAGAGTGCGCTGCGGCCACTGGGAGCCGCACCGATGCCTGGACCCTGCATGTCGTCGACCGCTCCTCCGCTTTCCTTCGCACGCATCCTGGCCCTCAATGCCGGGTTCTTCGGTGTGCAATACAGCTTCGGGCTGCAACAGAGCAACATGAGCCCGATCTACAACTACCTGGGTGCCGACCACGCCAGCCTGCCGTACCTGTGGCTGGCCGGGCCGATCACCGGCCTGGTGCTGCAGCCGTTCGTCGGCGCCTTGAGCGATCGCTCGGTGACGCGCTGGGGCCGCCGCATGCCCTACATGGTGCTCGGCGCGCTGGTGTGCAGCCTGTGCCTGCTGGCGATGCCCTTCAGTACCGCATTGTGGATGGCGGTCTGCCTGCTGTGGGTGCTGGACGCCGCAAACAACGTCGCGATGGAGCCGTACCGCGCCCTGGTCAGCGACGTGCTGGCGCCACCGCAGCGGCCGTTGGGGTATCTCACCCAGAGCGCCTTTACCGGGCTGGCGCAGACGCTGGCTTATCTCACCCCGCCCTTGCTGGTGTGGTTCGGCATGAGCCAGGACGCGGCCAATGCGCACCATATTCCGTACGTGACCATTGCTGCGTTCGTGATCGGTGCCGGCTTTTCGGCCGCCTCGATCCTGCTCACCGCGCGCAGCGTGCGCGAACCGGTGGTGTCTGCGGCGGAGATCGCGCGCATGCGCAAGGCCGGCACCGGGCTGGGCGCCACGCTGCGCGAAATCGGCAGCGCGCTGCGCGACATGCCGCCGACCATGCGCCAGCTGGCACCGGTGATGCTGTTTCAGTGGTATGCGATCTTCAGCTACTGGCAGTACATCGTGCTGTCGCTGTCGACTACCTTGTTCGGCACCACCGAGGCGAACTCGCACGGCTTCCGCGAGGCCGGGCTGGTCAACGGGCAGATCGGCGGTTTCTATAATTTCATCGCGTTTCTGGCGGCCTTTGCGATGGTGCCGGTGGTGCGGCGCGTCGGCCCCAAGTACACGCACGCGGCCTGCCTGCTGGCGGCTGGCGTAGGCATGTGGGTGTTGCCGGGTATAGAAAACCGTTGGTTGTTGCTGTTGCCGATGATCGGTATTGGCCTTGCATGGGCCAGCATGATGGGCAACCCCTACCTGATGCTGGCCGACAGCATTCCGCCCGAGCGCACCGGCGTGTACATGGGCCTGTTCAACCTGTTCATCGTGCTGCCAATGCTGATCCAGATCGTGACCTTGCCGCTCTATTACGAACCGCTGCTACACGGCGACCCGCGCAACGTGATCCGCCTGGCCGGCGCACTGATGTTGGCTGCAGCGGTGGCGATGTTGTGCGTACGCATCCGCAAACCCAAGGCCGTTGCGGCTTAGTTGCCAGCAAGGTGTCGCAATGTTTTGCCGCTAAAAAAAAGCGGATTGCAGCATCAAGACATTGCGTGCAATCCGTCTCGGACGCACGCTCTTACGATTCCCGATTCCCGATTCCCGATTCCCGATTCCCGATTCCCGATTCCCGATTCCCGAATCAAGCCGACTCGCGCACCACCAGCTTCACCGGCATCTCCACCGAGTCCACTGCTTCGCCGGCGATCAATGCCAGCAGCCGGTCCACCAGCAGGCGGGCGGCCAAGCCCAGGTCCTGCTGCACGGTGGTCAGCGGCGGCTGGCTGTAGGCGGCCAGCGGAATATCGTCGAAGCCCACCAGTGAAATGTCCTGCGGCACGCGGTGGCCGGCTTCGACCAGGGCGCGGATCGCACCGACCGCAATCACGTCGGAAGCGGCGAACAGGCCATCCGGCGCGTCGGTCTTCTTGAGCATGGCGCGGGTCAGCCGGTAGGCGTCCTCGCTGAGGAAGTGGCTGCGCGCGTGCAGGCGCGTGTCGAACTCCAGGCCGTGCTGCTCCAGCGCCTGCCGGTAGCCGGCAAAGCGCGGCGCCACCTCGGGAAGCTGGTCGTCGCCCAGGAAGGCGATGCGCCGACGGCCGCTGGCGATCAGGTGCTCGGTGGCCAGTGCGCCGCCCTGGAAATTGTCGCTGCCCACGCTGATGTAGGACTGCCCGTCGATTCGGCTACCCCACACCGCCATCGGCAGGCCATCGCGTGCGGCCGCATCCAGCGCAGCATGTTCGGAGCTTTGCCCCAATACGATCACGCCATCGGAGCGGCTGCCGCGTGCGAGTTGTTCCACCCAGCCGTCCTGATGCCGATTGAGCTTGGACAACAGCATGCTGTAACCACGGCCGGTGAGTTCTTCGGCCAGCAGCGCGAGCATGGTCATCAGGAACGGGTCCGACAGCGGCTGGTCCAGCGCATGCATCATCGGCACCGCCACGCTCACCGTGTTGGAGCGCTTGGCGCGCAGGCTGCGTGCCACCGGATCGACCTGATACCCCGCATCGGCGGCAATCTGCTTGATGTAGGCGCGGGTGCGCTCGGCCACCACCGGGCTGCCGGCCAGCGCACGCGACACGGTGGACTCGGACACGCCCGCCATGCGCGCGATGTCGGCCATCTGCGGGCGTGCAGCAGGAGTGGCGCGTTCGGGATGTTTGGCCATGGCACCGCACTGCGGAAAAGCCAGAGTGTAATCAGTTCGTGCACGCCACGTGTCAGGCAGGCCTTGCGGTGGCGGTCGCTTGCAGGGCATTTGCCGGTGCCACGCGGGCGCACAACGCTCGGCAAACAGCGGCTTGCTCAGGCATTGCAGCGCGCTGGCGCGGTGCTTGTGGGGGCTGATGCAGGGCATGAAACGGAGCGCGTTGGGCTGCGGCGTGCAGGGGGATGCGATGCCAAACGTTGCTGCATGCGCGGGAGGCGGCCGCAGCACGGGCGGCTATACGCACTGCTGCGTTGCCAGTGCATCGCTGCGCTGCGCGTGATGGATGCCAGCCGCCACGCAGCAGCGCCGCACGTGCATGGCACGCTAGCCCATGTACAAACCGCCGTTGACCGCATAGTCGGCGCCAGTCACATACGCGGCGTCGTCGGAGGCCAGCCATGCGCACAGGCCGGCCACTTCGGCCGGTTTGCCGAGCCGACGCACCGGCACCGAGGTGGCCAGGCGGTCCAGCACATCCGGTGGGAAATTGCTGATGGAAGCGCTGGCGATGTAGCCGGGCGAAATGGTGTTGACGGTGACACCGCGCGAGGCCACTTCCTGCGCCAGCGCACGGCTGAACCCATGCATGGCCGCCTTGGCGGTAGCGAAGTTGATCTGCCCGATCTGGCCCTTGTGCGCGCTGACCGAGCCGATGTTGACGATGCGCCCCCAGCCGCGCGAGGTCATGCCATCCACCACCTGCTTGGTGATGTTGAACAGCGAATGCAGGTTGCTGGCAATCACCGCATTCCAGTCGTCGCGGCTCATCTGACGGAACAGCGTGTCGCGGCTGCCACCGGCGTTGTTGACCAGCACGTCGATCTCGCCGACCTCCGCCTTGACCTTGGCAAACGCAGCTACGGTGGAATCCCAGTCGGCCGCGTTGCCTTCGGAGGCAACGAAGTCGAACCCGAGCTCGCGTTGCTCACGCAGCCACGCTGATTTGCGCGGCGAATTGGGGCCGCACCCGGCCACCACCGTGTGCCCGGTGCGCGCCAGTTTCTGGCAGATCGCAGTACCCACACTGCCCATGCCACTGGTGACGTATGCGATGCGAAGCGTCATTGCTTGAACTCCTTCGGAGTTGGGAATGGGGAATCGGGAGTGGGGAATCGGTGGAGCAGGGGCCGCGGTTTCTATTTTTTTATGTGGAAGTCAGGAATCGAAACGGCAGCGCAGCGCCGCTTTTGCGATTCCCCATTCCCGATTCCCCATTCCCGGCGCGCAATCAGCGCGCCAACGGAAACAAGCCAAACAACAACCCGCCCGCCAGCATCAGCATCGAAATCAGCACCGCCCATTTCAGGGTGAAGCGCTGGTGGTCGGCGAAATCGACCTTGGCCAGGCCGACCAGTAGATAGGTCGAGGGCACCAGGGGGCTGAGCAGATGCACGGGCTGGCCGGCCAGCGAGGCGCGCGCCATTTCCACGGGCGTGATGCCGTAATGGCCGGCGGCTTCGGACAGGATTGGCAGCACGCCGAAGTAGAACGCGTCGTTGGACATGAAGAACGTAAACGGCATGCTGACGATGGCGGTGATCACCGCCAGGTACGGGCCCCAGCTGTCGGGAATCACCGCCAGGAAGCTGCGCGACATCGCTTCGACCATGCCGGTGTTGGACAGGATGCCGGTGAAGATGCCGGCAGCGAAGATCAGCGACACCACCGACAACACATTGCCGGCGTGGTTGACCAGGCGACGGCGCTGCTCGGCCAGGTTGGGGTAGTTGATCATCAGCGCCAGCGCGAAGCCGATCATGAACAACACCGGCATCGGCAGGATGCCCACCACCAGCGCGGCCATCAGCGCCAGGGTGAGCACCAGGTTCACCCACAGCAGCTTGGGCCGCTTCATGTCTTCGGTGTCTTCCACGCGCGGCAGGGCGTCGTTGTCGTCGGGCAGGCTGGTTTCCAGCCAGTTGCCGTCGGCCGGCAGGCGCACCACGCCCAGGCGGCGACGCTCGCGCATGCCGAGCAGCCAGGCGAGTGCAATGATGCCGGCGATCGCCATCGCCATGGCAGGCACCAGCGGCACGAATACATCGGCCGGATCCACGTGCAATGCAGTGGCGGCGCGCGCAGTGGGGCCGCCCCACGGGGTGAGATTCATCACGCCGCTGGCCAGGATGGTCACGCAGGTCAGGTTGAGCGCGTTCATGCCCAGGCGCTGGTACAGCGGCAGCATCGCCGAGACGGTGATCATGTAGGTGGTGGAGCCGTCGCCATCGAGAGAGATCAGCATCGCCAGGATTGCCGTGCCCATGACGATCTTCAGCGGATCGCCCTTGACCAGGCGCAGGATGCGGCCGACCAGCGGGTCGAACAGGCCGGCGTCGATCATCACCCCGAAATAGAGGATGGCGAACATCAGCATCACGCCGGTAGGCGCGATCTTCTTGATGCCGTCGAGCATCATCTCGTTGATGCCGGTGCCGAAGCCGCCGAGCAATGCGAACACGATCGGCACCGTGATCAGAGCCACCAGCGGCGACAGCCGCTTGCTCATGATCAGGTACATGAAGGTGATCACCATTCCGAAACCGAGCGCGGTCAGCATGCGGGCAAATCCTTTAAGGCGTGCAGCGGGGGATAAGCGGAGCGCGCCACTGCGCCGGGCGCGCAGCAGCGAAGGTAGTGCATGCCAGCGCTGGTGGTGGCTGACGTGACGGCGGTGTGGCTGTCATGCAGCAGGGTGCAGGCCATCGCATTGGCGGACGGCAGCGCGCCGCTGCAGTGGCAGGGCGCAGACGCGGGATGACGCAGGGCAGAGATGCAGGCCACTCAGAAGTCGTACTGGAAGCGGCCGGTAACGGCCAACGTGTGATCGACCACCGCATCCACCATGCGGTCACGATTGCGGCTGTCGATCACATTGAGCATCACGCGCAGATTGGGCTTGAAGTACCAGTTGCCGCCCAGCGTCCACGACTGCGTGTTGGCGTCGATGAAGTTGGGTTGCCCATCCAGATGCTGGTCGCCGCGCATGTAGTCGTAACGCAGCGCCAGCTCGAACGCGCCGGACGGGCGGTTGGGCGTCTTGATGCGGCTGAAGCGGCCGGTCTTGCGATCGTAGCCGCGCGACTCGCCGGTCACGAACCAGCTGACCAGGCCATAGCTGGCCAGCACCTTGGCATGCTGCGCGCCATCGTCGAGCAGGCCGCCGCTGAACTCGGTCTGCCACGACCATGGGCCGATTACTTCGGCATATTCCAGCGACCATTTGTCGAAGTCGGTGTCGCGGCCATCGGCGAAGCGTGCCAGCGTGATGCGGCTGTTGTTGGCGAGATCGTTTTCCGGGCGCGGGCGGATCAGCAGCGGTGAGGCGCCGCCACTGCCGGGATGCGAATAGCGCTCGTGCGCCAGCGACACGCCCAGATGGCGCAGCCGCGCGTCGCCCATTTCCGGTGCGAAGGTCAGGCGCGTGCCCAGCGCACCGCCCTTGGTGGCCGAATTGTCGATGCTTTCCAGGCTGTAGGCGGCCGTGGACCAGGTGGCGTCCGGACGGCTGGTCTGCCAGGAAATCGCCTTGCGGTAGATCGGTGCCAGCGTGGTCGAGGCGTAGCCGCGTTCCAGGAACGGGCCATAGTTGGAGCCGGTCCGGTCGTCCAGCGAGAAGTACTGCTTGAACTGGCCAACGGTCAGCGTGCCGGCGGAGAACTTCTTGGCGATGTAGACATCGCGCGCCAGGATGCCGCGGCTGCCGGGTTCGTACTGCAGGCCGGCGAACTCCGCCTCGGCCTTGTAGTTGAACCCGTAGAACTTGCCGGCCACGTCCAGCCAGACACGGCGGAACTGGGTGTCGTTGCGCTCGGGCGTGCCGCGTTCATCGTTGTCGAAGACAGTGAAGTCCCAATGCACGCGCCCGCCCACTTCGGCGGTCACCGGGCCTTCGTCATCGGCCGCGTGTGCCGCCGGCGCCAGACAGATGGCCGCACAGGCGGTAATGGCGCGCAAGCGCAAGGTGTCGTTGATCACAGACCCTCCCAGGTACATGTGTGCAGCACAGGCAATCAATCGGCCGCAACCGCGTCACGGCGAGCTGGCTGCAGCCTAGTCCCGCGAAGCTGTCATGGACCTGTCAGGTGCGAGCATCGGGAGTCGGGAATGGGGAATCGCAACAGCGACGGACTGCAGCACATGGTTTGGATGGGAGAGCTTTTGTTGGCGAGGCCTGTTACCTTCCGGCCGCGGTGACGTGCTGTTGCGATTCCCCATTCCCTATTCACGATTCCCTGCCCCCAATGCGCCTGTTGCTCGTAGAAGACAACGCCGACCTTGCCGATGCCATCGTGCGGCGCATGCGCCGTAGCGGGCACGCGGTGGATTGGCAGCAGGACGGGTTGGCCGCAGCCAGCGTGTTGCGCTACCAGAGCTTTGATCTGGTGGTGCTGGATATCGGCTTGCCCAAGCTGGATGGATTGCGCGTGCTCGCCGGGATGCGTGAGCGTGGCGACACCACGCCGGTGCTGATGCTGACTGCGCGTGATGGCATCGAAGACCGCGTGCAGGCGCTGGATGTGGGGGCCGACGATTACCTGGGCAAGCCGTTCGACTTTCGTGAGTTCGAAGCGCGGTGCCGGGTGCTGCTGCGGCGCAATCGCGGCCAGGCCAGTGAGGTGGTGCAGCTCGGCGCGTTCGTGTTCGACAACGCTGCGCACACCGTGAGCCTGGACGGGGTGGCGATCGAGTTGCCGAATCGCGAGTACCGGCTGCTGGAAATCCTGATCGGGCGGCTGGGCCAGGTGGTGGGCAAGGACGAGATCGGCAACGGGTTGTTCGGATTCGATGACGATGCCGGCCCCAATGCGATCGAGCTGTATGTGGGCCGGCTGCGCCGCAAGTTGATCGGTGCGCCGCTGCGCATCGTCACCGTGCGTGGCGCCGGCTACAAGCTGGAAGAAGCCGACCCGCAGGCCGTCGCCGAGGCCGGCAGCGATGGCTGAAGCCCAGGCGGTGGCGCCGTCGATCCGGCGCACGCTGCTGCTGTATCTGAGCAGCCTGTCGTTGCTGGGCGCGGTGGTGCTGTTCTTTGCCGCGCGCGATTACGGCGAGCGTGCGGCCAATCGCTCCTACGACCACCTGCTGGTGTCGTCGGCGTTGTCGATCATCGACAGCGTGGCGTTGGTGGGCGGCGATTGGCAGGTGGATCTGCCGTATGCCTCGCTCGACCTGCTGGGCATGGCGCCGGAAGATCGCGTGTTCTACCGCGTGTTCGATGCGCAGGGCCGCACCATCACCGGCGAAGACACCTTGCCGTTGCCGCCGCGCGCGCCCGATGGCGAGCGGCCGTTGTTGTTCGACGCAAACTACAGCGGTGAGCCGGTGCGCTTTGCGGTGGTGATGCACCGGGTGGCTTCGGACTCCGGGCAGGGCGAGGTGCGCGTGCAGGTGGGACAGACCCGCCGCGCGCGCGATGCGGTGGCGCGCGATGTGGTGCTCAACGCATTGGTGGCGATTGCAGTGCTGTCGCTGCTCGCGCTGGCGCTGGTGTGGATTGGCGTGTATCGCGCCTTGCGCCCGCTGCAACGCATCGAGCGCGATCTCTCGCGACGCGAGCCCTCCGATCTGAAACCGCTCACCGTGCCCGCACCGCAGGAAATGCAGTTGATGGTTGCCGCGCTCAACCGCTTCATGGCGCGGTTGTCGTCCAGCAACGAAACCCTGCGCGCGTTCATGGCCGAGGCCGCGCACCAGATGCGCACGCCGCTGGCCGCGCTGCGTGCGCAGGCGCAGCTGGCGATGGACGACGACGACCCGCGCGACATGCAGCGCAGCCTGGTGGCGATCGAGCGCAATGCCAGCCATATGAGCCGCCTGCTCAACCAGCTGCTCAGCGACGCCAGCGTGATCCATCGCGCCAATCTGCAGCGGTTTGCCACGGTCGACCTCGTCGAACTCCTGCACCAGGCGCTGCATGACGCGCTGCCACGTGGCGAGGAGGCACCGCGCGTGCATCTGGCGATCGACCCGCAGCCGGCGCTGTTGCGCGGCGATGCCTTGCTGCTGCGCGAAGCCTTGAAGAATCTCATCGACAACGCCTGCAAATATGGCGCGGGCGCGCCATTGCAGGTTGCGCTGACCAGTGACGGCCATCAGCATGTGCTGACCATCGCCGATCACGGCCCGGGCATTCCGCCGGCCGAAGCAGAGCGGGTGTTCGAGCGTTTTGTGCGCGGCCCGGATGCGCCGGCCGGTGGGGCGGGCCTGGGCCTGGCGATCGTCAAGCGCGTGGTCGAGGCACATGGCGGACGTATCGATCTGTCCAATCGCATCGGTGGCGGGCTGATTGCGTCATTGCATTTTCCCGGAGGCACGGCGTGATGCGCGTGGTGTGTGGTGTGGTGTTGCTGCTGCTGTGCGGCCTGGCCTGGGCAGCGCCCGGCGATGTACGGCGTTTTCCGGCGCAGGGTGCGGTGCAGGCGCAGCTGCGCGTGCAGGGCTCGACTGATCTGGAAGTGTTCGGCGCGGTGATCCAGGACTACCAGCGCCTGCATCCCGGCACCGAGGTGATCTACGAAGACGTGATCGCCTGGGACATCTACGAGCAGTACCTGCATCCAGCCGCCAATGCGCCGCAGGCGGATCTGTTGATCAGCGCCAGCATGGATCTGCAGACCAAGCTGGTGAACGATGGCCACGCGCTGACGCATCGCTCGGCGCAGACCGAAGCGCTGCCGGCCTGGGCGCAGTGGCGGCACGAAGTCTTCGGCATCAGCTACGAGCCGGTGGCCATCGTCTACAACACGCGCAAGCTCGCCGCCGCGCGGGTGCCGCGGACACGCCGGCAACTGCTCGCGCTGCTGCGCGCGCCCGATGCGCCGTTGCGCGGCAAGGTGGGCACCTACGATGCCGAACGCAGCGGCGTGGGCTATCTGTTCGCCACCCAGGACGGGCAGGTGGGCAGCATTGCCGGCGCGTTGCTGGCCGCGCTGGGGGCAAACCAGGTGCGTCTGGAAGAACGTACCGGCACCTTGCTGGACCGTGTCAGCCGCGGCGAGTTGTTGCTGGCCTATAACGTGCTCGGCTCCTACGCACAGGCGCGCATCGATGCCGGCGCGCCGCTGGGCATCGTGCAGCCGCAGGACTACACGTTGGTGGCGCTGCGCACCGCGGTGATCCCTAAGACCGCGCCGCACGCGCCCGAGGCGCGCCGGTTCCTGGATTACCTGCTCTCGCCGCGCGGCCAGCAGGTGCTCTCGCGCGAGGCGCGGCTGATGCCGATCCTGCCCTCGGCCGGTGGTCGCGGTGGCTCGGCGCAGCCGCCGTTTCGACCGATTCCACTTGGTCCCGGCCTGCTGGTCTATCTGGACAAACTCAAGCGCCGGCAGTTTCTGGAAGCCTGGCGCGCCAGCACCCAGCCGCCGCGCTGAGCGGTCGCGGAGCGGGCCGGTCCGTGTTCCATAGTGAAAACGCGCATTGAACGGGCCGCTTGATCGCGGCGAGGTGGAGCAGCGCATGCACGCCATGCAGGCGTTCGATGGAGGGATTGTCCGCGCGTCTGCCATCTGAGGCGCGTGCGCGGAGTCCAGTGCATCGAGCGCATCGGCAGCGCGCCTGCCACATGCCCGGGCCGTCTAGCTCCGCGCACGAGTCACCTACCGCGCAGCGCAGCGGGAAAGCGACGCAGCCATGTGCCAGACTTGGCGCATGGCCGATCTCACCATCCTCGTCGCCGACGACCACCCGTTGTTCCGTGCTGCCGTGATCCACGTGCTGCACCAGACCCTGCCCACTGCCGAAGTGGTGGAGGCCTCCAGCGCCACCACCTTGAGCGCGATGCTGCGCTCGCATCCGCAGGCCGAGCTGGTGCTGCTGGACCTGGCCATGCCGGGCGCGCGCGGCTTCTCCGCGCTGCTGCACGTGCGTGGCGAGCATCCGGACATTCCGGTGGTGGTGATTTCTTCCAACGACCACCCGCGGGTAATCCGGCGCGCGCAGCAGTTCGGCGCGGCCGGCTTCATTCCCAAATCCACCCCGGCCGAATCGATCGGCACCGCGGTGGCCAGCGTGCTCGATGGTGGCACCTGGTTCCCGCCGATGACCGCCGAGCGCTCCGAAGCCGACGCGCAACTGGCGGCCAAGCTCGCCCAGCTCACCCCGCAGCAATTTCGCGTGTTGCTGTGCCTGGCCGATGGCTTGTTGAACAAGCAGATTGCGCACGAACTGGGCCTGGCCGAGAACACCGTCAAGGTGCACGTCACCGCCATCCTGAAAAAGCTGGACTGCTACAGCCGCACCCAGGCGGCGGTGCTGGTCAAGGCGTTGGAGCCGGAAGGCGAGGGCTGAGCGCACTGCGCGTGTTGCAGGGCAGGTGGGCGCTCCGGATACAAGGCCTAAGCGGCTGCGTAGCTAGCTAGTCGCAAGGTGGCGCATGCACTGCTGCAACCGGCTATTACGCGGCAGCCAAGCTCATGCAGCCTGCGGATGCCACATCCTCTGCAGGTGCAAAACCCGCATCACTATTTGGCCCTGTAGACGATGATCCCCGGCGTTCTTGCCACATAGTCCAGGAACGGCGAATCCACCACCTTCTGGTTCTCCGCGCGCGAGGAGGCATTGCGCAGCATCGGGCCACGATCGGTCATGATGAAAAAGCCGACGTGGGTGACGTCCAGCCCGGCCAGCGGCGTGTAGATGCCGATGAAATCGCCGGTACGCAGTTGGCGGATCAGCGCCGCGTCGATGTGTGCGGTGGGGATGTAGGTGATGGCCCGTTCCACCACCGGCAGCCCGGGCAGGTAGTTGCTGCCATCGGCCTTGAGGTTGAGTTGTTTCACCACGGTGACACTGTCGGGGCTGACCGCTGCGGTGATGTCGGTGGCCAGCTCATAGGTGCGGTTGGCCCAGTCGCTGAAGAAGTGCTTGCGGTGGGTGAAGCTGACGATGCCGTCGACATAGCGGGTGAGCACCAGCTGATTGACGAAGTCCTGCTGCGAATAGGAGCGACGCGCGGCCTCGACATAGTCCAGGTAGGTGAAGCAGTCCAGGCCGGTGAAGTCGATGATCAACTTCTCCGGCGTGGTCGCCGAGCCCTGCAGGACGTGATCGCGATACGGCGTCGCCAGGAATTGCGCGGACACCACATCGATCATGTGGCCGGTGCTGAGATGGCGGTGGCGTGCGACCTGATCCAGCACGGTGATCAGTTTGCCTGCCGTGTACGGATCCATCTGCACGCGTGTTGATGACCCGGGTTGCGCAGCGGCCGGAGCGTCCTGCGCATGCGCCGTGAATCCGCCTGCGCAGCTGACAATCAACAAGGACGTCAACAGAAGCAGCGTCGTCTTCATCATCGGGTGTCCACCTTGCGGGTGCGGAAGCACGATGATTCAGGCTAACGGCCAGTGCCTGACGTTGAAACGCGAAGTGGTGGTGCACGATCCGACCCGGCCAGGCAGCGGTGCCTGCGCCTGTGCGTTGCCGCACAGACTTACCCGCGCCGCAACAGCATCTGCGTGACCAATGCGCGCAGCGCCGGCGGCCGGACCGGTTTGGACAGGAAGCCCCAGCCCGCCTCCAGCGCGTGCTCGCGCAGGGCGGGGCTGGGCTCGGCGGTGACCAGGATGACGCGCGGTTCGCGCTGCCATTGCGCCACCAGTTGCGGCAGCAGCATCGGGCCGTAATGGTTGCCCATGCGTACGTCCAGCAGCAGCAATTCCGGGGCATCGTCGGCGCTGGCCGCGGCCAGTGCGTCGTCGGGGCCGCCGGCAAAATCCACCCGGCATTCCCAGCGCTCCAGCAGTGCACGCGTGGCCTCGCACACGCGCGGGTCATCGTCCACGCACCACACCCGGCAGCCGTGCAGGATGGGGTCGTTGCCGTGTTCGTGCTGCAGCTGCGGCGTGGGCAATGGCTGCACGATGGCCGCACGTTCGCCCAGCGGCACGCTGACCGAAAACACGCTGCCGCCGCCCAGCGTGGAGCGCAGGCCGATGCGATGCCCGAGCAGGCGGCCGATGCGCTCGACAATCGCCAGGCCCAGGCCCGCGCCACGGTCGTTGGCCACGCCGTCGTCGAGGCGGCGGAATTCTTCGAAGATTTCGTGCTGCAGCGCTTCGGGAATGCCCGGGCCCTGGTCGTGCACCTCGATGCGCAACCAGCCGCCACGCCGGCGGCACCCGAGCAGTACGCGGCCGCGCGGGGTATAGCGGATCGCGTTGGACAGGAAGTTCTGCAGGATGCGGCGCAACAGGGTTTCGTCGCTCAACACCACCGCCGAGGTGGGCACCCAGTCGAGCACCAGGCCGCGGTCTTCGGCCAGGATGCCGAACTCGCGCGCCAGGGTGTCCAGCAGCGGGCCGATCGCAAAATCGCGGACTTGGGTTTTCAGGCTGCCGGCTTCCAGGCGCGAGATGTCGAGCAGGCTGTTGAGGATGGCGTCCTGCGCCGCCAGTGCGCCGTCGATGTTGTCCACCAGTTGCGCACTGCCGGTGGCCTGCACTTGCCCACGCAACACCGAGACGAACATGCGCGCGGCATTGAGCGGCTGCAGCAGGTCGTGTACTGCCGATGCGACGAAGCGGGTCTTGTAGCGGTTGGCGCTTTCGGCCTCGCGCTTGGCTGCGGCCAGATCGCGCGTGCGCTCGGCCACGCGGTGTTCCAGCGCATCGGCCAGCGAGCGCAGTTCGCGCGCGGCGTTCTTGTAGGTGGTGATGTCGGCGTAGCTGGTGACAAAACCGCCATCGGGCAGCGGGTTGCCGCGGATTTCCAGCACCGTGCCGTCTTCCTTCTCGCTCTCGCGCATGTGCGGTTTGCCGCTGCGCAGATGGTTGAGGCGGCGTTCGATGGCGGCCTCGATCGGGCCGGGCCCGAGCAGGCCGCGGCGCGCGTTGAAGCGGAACAGGTCTTCGATCGGCCGGCCGACCTGCAACAGCTCGGCGGGAAAGCGGAACAGTTCCACATAGCGCGAATTCCACGCCACCAGGTTCAGCGCCGCGTCGATGACCACAACGCCTTGCGGCAGATGTTCCAGGCTGCGACTCAGGCCAGTGTTGGCCTGTTGCGCCGCTGCCACCACGCCATCCTGAGCGGTGCGCAGTTCTTCAGCGTGCTGTTGCAACAGTGTTTCCAGCTCATGCCGGCTGCGCTGGCGCAAGGCTGACAGGCGGCTACGCTGTTGCACGAACAACCACAGCAGCGCCAGCGCCAGCCACGCACCGGCCGCCGCGATGGCCGCCGCGCGGCCGGCGGCCGCACTGGCGCGGGTGTCGTGCAGCAGGTGCAGGCGCCAGCCGCTCTCGGGCACCTGCAGGGTCTGCCACAGCACCTGGCCACTCAGGGGCGGCATCTGCACCTCCGCCAGCACACCGCCACTGCCGGTGGGTTCGATCACGCGGCGCTGCAACGGCAGCAGCCGCTGGTTGGCGTACTGGCGGGTGGCCTGCAGTTCGCGCCGGTCACGTTCGCTGAGCGGGGCGAGCATGCGATAGCGCCACTGCGGGCGGCTGGCCAGGAACACCACATCGTGCGCGTCGGAGGCCAGCACGATGTCCGGGGTCTGCAGCCATTCGCGCTCCAGTGCCGCCAGCGCGATCTTGATCACCACCACGCCCTGCACCTGCCCGGCAGGGTCGCGGATGGCCTGGGACAGGAAGTAGCCCGGCTCGCCGGTGGTCAGGCCGATGCCGTAGAAGCTGCCGCTGCCACTGGCCAGGGCCTGTTGGTAGTACGGGCGGAACGCATAATCCACGCCCACGTTGCTGCGCGCGCCGCGCCAGTTGCTGGCGGCCAGCGCGATGCCGTCGCGGTTGATCAGGGTCAGCGTGGAAGACTGGGTGACGTTGTTGGCGCGTTCGAGTTTGCGGTTGAGGCGTTCGACCTGGTCGGCCGACAACGGCGCGTCGACGGCCGCGCGCAGGTCCGGGTCCAGCGTCAGGATCTGCGGCAGGGTGCGGTAACGGTCGATGCGTTGCTGCAGCGCCTGCGCATACAGGCGCAACTGACGTTGCACCGTGGCGCTTTCTTCGCGCAATGCGTTCTGTTCGACGAAGTAGCCGGCCGCGAACATGGCCACGAACATCCCGCCCAGCACGATGGACAAGGTGAACAGCAGGCGGCGGCGTTGCGAGGGATACATCGCACAAGTATGGCGGCGGTGGGCACTGGGCGCAGCCATCGCACACACGACTGCGGCCGCATCCCGAAGGAGGCGGCCGCAGGGTGACGCGTGTTGAAGCCTCAGCCGTGGGTGCTTAGAACATCACCTGCGCGCGCAGTTCCATCACGTGCGGGGTTTCATGCACGCCGTTGCGCGTGGCATCCACCCAGCTGTAGTTGGCCTGCACCTTGAAGTGGCTGGTGAGGTACCAGTTGGCGCCGATGGTGGTGTCGTGCTGGCGGCCGCCGCTGACGCGGTTGTCTTCCAGGTCCAGGCGGCTATAGCGGGCGGTCAGCTCGACCGCGCCGTAGTCGTGGGCGGGCTTGATGTTGCCCGGCACACCGCCGGCATAGCTGCGCGATTCGCCGGTCAGCGACCAGGTGCCGTAGACGTACTGGCCCTGGGCGATGTAGTGCGGCTGGTTGGCGTTGCGCGCCACTTCGGCACGCAGCGCTTCGCTCTGCAGCGAGAACGGGCCGTGGATCCAGACCGCTTCCACGCCGGCGCGGATCACGTGGTCCACATCGAGGATGGTGCCGGTGTCGATCAGGCGCACATCTGTCAAGCCGGCTTCCGGGCGGGCGCGCAGCCGCACGCGCGGGCTGAACGACACGCCGCGGCCGTCACTGAAACCACGCGGGTTTTCCACCGAGCCGGCCAGGCCCAGGTGCAGCACGTTGCCTTCGGCCTTGAACGGGGTCCACGCCGCATGCACGGCCTGGGTGGTGCCGGGGTTGTCGCCCTGCAGGTCCTGGCCGCCGTATGCGCCGGCCTGCAGCAGGTACTGCGGACGCTCCAGGGTCCATTCCACACCGGTCCGACGGCCCTGGAACACCGCCTGGATCGGCAGGCCCAGTTCCATGAAGCTACCTGCACGCGAGCTCTGCACCGCTTCCAGGCCCACCGGCACCTTCATGTAGCCCAGGCGCACGCGGCCGTAGTCCTGGCCCAGCAGCGCCTTGGTTTCGAAGCGGAAGAACACGTCCAGCCACAGCTTGGTTTCGAAGTCGAAATACACCATGGCGTCGTAGACGCCCTTTTTCTTCAAGGTGGCGCCGAATTCCTTACGGCGGAAATCGGTGCGGTCTTCCAGGCGGTCGTCGCCGGAGAAATTGTTGTCGTCGTAGGCGTAGTTGCCGGTCAGGCCGATTTCTGTGCCGTCACCGAAGGTGTACTTGGTGGGCCAGTTCTCGATCGAGGTGGCGGCATGGGCGGCGGGCGCGGCGGCGATGGCCAGCGCAAGAACGAGCGGATTGAGGCGCATAGGAATGATCTTCGGCGAGGAAAAGTAGGGGCCGGGCGTCCTGCCATGGCGAGCGCAATGAACAGCTTCATGAAACGCGCAGGGTCCGGGACGGCCAACAGCACAGAAAGTCGGTGTCTGCGTTAAACGGAATTAACGGCCGAGGGGCGCGTGGCTGAAGTGTAAGACCAGGTTCAGGCAACGCCCAGTGCGTAGTACCAATGGGTTATCGGCCCGGGCTGTGACGTGCGGCCAGAATGCCTGCACCGGGTGCCTGGCTCAGGCGCCCTCCAAGTTCCCTCGGAGTGGTGTCATGCACATCAGCAAGCCTGCCGGCCCCCTGCCGGCGCCTGTCCCCTTCTACCGCCAGTTGTATTTCCAGGTAGTGGTGGCGATCGTTCTTGGCGCCCTGCTGGGCCATTTCGAGCCGGCCTTCGCCGAAAGCCTGAAGCCACTCGGCGATGCCTTCATCAAGCTGGTGAAGATGATCATCGCGCCGGTGATCTTCCTGACCATCGTCACCGGCATCGCCGGCATGACCCACCTCAAGACGGTGGGCCGGGTCTTCGCCAAGTCGATGACCTACTTCCTGTTCTTCTCCACGCTGGCGTTGATCGTCGGCATGATCGTGGCGCACGTGGTGCAGCCCGGCGCCGGCATGAACATCAACCCGGCCGAGCTGGACCAGAGCGCGGTCAACACCTACGTGCAGAAGTCGCACGAGCTGAGCCTGGTCGGCTTTTTGATGGACATCATCCCGGCCACGCTGATCAGCGCGTTCGTCGATGGCAACATCCTGCAGGTGCTGTTCGTGGCGGTCTTGTTCGGCATCGCGCTGGCCCTGGTGGGCGAACGTGGCCGCCCGGTGCTGAGCTTCCTGGAAGCGCTCACCGCCCCGGTGTTCCGCCTGGTGCACATGCTGATGAAGGCCGCGCCGATCGGTGCATTCGGTGCAATCGCCTTCACCATCGGCAAATACGGCGTGGAATCGCTGGTCAACCTGGCCTGGCTGGTGGGCTCGTTTTACCTGACCTCGCTGTTCTTCGTGCTGGTGATCCTGGGCATCGTGTGCCGTCTGTGCGGCTTTTCGGTGCTCAAGCTGATCCGCTACCTCAAGGCCGAGCTGCTGCTGGTGCTGGGCACCTCTTCGTCGGAGTCGGCATTGCCGTCGCTGATGGAGAAGATGGAAAAGGCCGGCTGCGAGAAGTCGGTGGTGGGCCTGGTCGTGCCGACCGGCTACTCGTTCAACCTGGACGGCACCAACATCTACATGACCCTGGCCGCATTGTTCATCGCCCAGGCCACCAACGTGGACCTGACCCTGGGCCAGCAGATCACCTTGCTGGCGGTGGCGATGCTCAGCTCCAAGGGCGCGGCCGGCGTGACCGGCGCAGGCTTCATTACGCTTGCGGCCACGCTGTCGGTGGTGCCGGATGTGCCGGTGGCCGGCATGGCGCTGATCCTGGGCGTGGATCGTTTCATGAGCGAGTGCCGCTCGCTGACCAACTTCATCGGCAATGCAGTGGCCACGGTGGTGGTCTCGCGTTGGGAAAATGCGCTGGACCGCGACCAGTTGAGCCTGGCACTGGACGGCCGTGCGCCGCCGCTGCAGGCACCGGTGCCGCCGCCGGACGCAGTTGCGCCGGTCAGCGCACGCTGATGCTTCCTACGGCCCTGTATTCCGCTGGTATCCCAGCGGGATGCAGGGCCGTTTTTGCATTGCAGCAACCGATCTTCCTGCCGCGCTGACAGCTGCGCGACAGGCCCTTGTTCAGGCAGGAGGGTAGAATTCAGCCCTTCTGCGCCCTTGAGACCTACACAGCCGATGTCTAACGACGACTTCAAACAGGCCGCCCTCGACTATCACCGCCAGCAGCCGGCCGGCAAGATCAAGGTCACCGCGACCAAGCCGATGCTGACCCAGCGCGATCTGTCGCTGGCGTACTCGCCCGGCGTGGCCTTCGCCTGCGAGGCCATCGTCGAGGACGCCACCCAGGCCAGCGAGCTCACCGCGCGCGGCAATCTGGTGGCGGTGATCACCAACGGCACCGCGGTGCTGGGCCTGGGCAACATCGGCCCGCTGGCCTCCAAGCCGGTGATGGAAGGCAAGGGCGTGCTGTTCCAGAAGTTCGCCGGCATCGACGTGTTCGACATCGAGATCAACGAGAACGACCCGGACAAGCTGGTGGACATCATCGCCAGCCTGGAGCCGACCTTCGGCGGCATCAACCTGGAAGACATCAAGGCGCCGGAGTGCTTCATCGTCGAGCGCAAGCTGCGCGAGCGCATGAACATCCCGGTGTTCCATGACGACCAGCACGGCACTGCCATCATCGTCGGCGCGGCGGTACTCAACGCGCTGGTGGTCACCGGCAAGAAGATCGAAGACGTCAAGCTGGCTACCACCGGCATGGGCGCGGCCGGCATCTCCTGCGTCAACATGCTGGTCTCGCTGGGCCTGAAGCCGGAGAACATCCTGGCGCTGGACCGCGATGGCGTGATCCACACCGGCCGCACCGATCTGGACCCGGACAAGCAGCGCTACGCGCGCGACACCGACAAGCGCACCCTGGCCGAAATCGTCGAAGGTGCCGACATCTTCCTGGGCCTGTCGGCGGCCGGCATCCTCAAGCCGGAAATGGTCGCCACCATGGCGCGCCAGCCGGTGATCTTCGCCCTGGCCAATCCCAACCCGGAGATCACCCCGGAAGCGGCCAAGGCGGTGCGCCCGGATTGCATCATCGGCACCGGCCGGTCGGACTACCCGAACCAGATCAACAACGTGCTGTGCTTCCCGTACCTGTTCCGCGGCGCGCTGGACGTGGGCGCTACCGGCATCAACGAAGACATGAAGATCGCCTGCGTCAAGGCGATTGCGGCGATGGCGCGGCGCGAGGCCTCCGACCTGGGCGCGGCCTATGGCGGCGAGACCCCGAGCTTCGGCCCGGAATACCTGATTCCGCGTCCGCTGGACCCGCGCCTGCTGGTGGAGCTGTCCTCGGCAGTGGCGCAGGCGGCGATGGATTCGGGCGTGGCCACGCGCCCGATCGCCGACATGGCGGCCTACCGCGACCGGCTCAGCCAGTTCGTCTACCGCACCAGCTTGATGATGAAGCCGGTCTACGACCGCGCGCGCGCCGACAAGCAGCGCGTGGTGTATGCCGAAGGCGAGGAAGAAGTGGTGCTGCGTGCGGTGCAGAACGTCATCGACGAAGGTCTGGCGCTGCCGATCCTGATCGGCCGCCCGGACGTCATCGAGGCGCGTATCCAGCGCATGGGGCTGCGCATCCGTGCCGGTGAAGATTTCGAGATCACCAACATCCACGACGACCCGCGCTTCAACGATTACTGGCAGTACTACTACGCGCTCACCGAGCGCCGTGGCGTGACCGTGACCGCGGCCAAGGAGCTGATGCGTTCGCGTCCGACCCTGATTGCCGCAGTGATGGTGGCGCGCGGCGAAGCCGACGCGATGCTGTCGGGCGTGGTGGGGCGCTTCCACAAGAAGCTGGGCTACGCGCGCAGCGTGATTCCGCTGGAACCGCGCGTGAGTTCCACCTCGGCCATGACCGGCGTGATCAACCAGCAGGGCGTGTTCTTCTTCCTGGATACGCACGTGCAGGAGGACCCCACCGTGGAGCAGGTGGTCGAAGCCACCTTGCAGGCCGCGTATCGCCTGAAATTATTCGGTATCGAGCCCAACATCGCGCTGTTGTCGCATTCCAACTTCGGTAGCCACGATTCGCGTGATGCCCTGAAGATGCGCGAAGTGCGCGAAGCCCTGCTCAAGCGCAAGCCCGAGCTCAACATCGACGGCGAAATGCAGGGCGACACCGCGTGGGACGAAGCGCTGCGCAAGCAGATCATGCCCAACAGCACGCTCAAGGGCCGCGCCAATCTGTTCGTGCTGCCCAACCTGGAAGCGGCCAATATCGCCTACAACCTGGTGCGCGTGTTCACCGACGGCGTAGCCATTGGCCCGATCCTGATGGGCATCTCCAAGCCGGTGCACATCCTCACCACCAGCGCCACTTCGCGTCGGGTGATGAACATGACCGCGATTGCTGCGGTGGATGCGCAGATCCGCAAGCAGCGTGATGCCGAGAAGCACAACGCCGAGAAGAACGGCGGCTGATGTTGCAGCGTTGGTGACCGGGGCGTTGAGTGACGCCTCGGTTATCAATAGCGCCAATGGCGGTTGCAGGTTCGATAGTGGTGGATGCGATCGCGTCTACAGGCGAAGGCGCTGGGAGCAACGCGGCGGAAGCAAGTCTTTATGGCAAGCCGCTACCGCAGACCATTCGAGCAAACAGCGTGAGCAATTTGGCTGGAATAAATCGTTAGAGCATCTGTTCGACAAAAAATTTGAGTGTTATCGGTAGAGCCCTATCGCGCGCGAGCGCGCTCCTACGGATATCGCTGAAGCAATTGCCGATGCGAAAAGCTGGCGCAACTGTCGCTTGAGTGCGGCGATCACGAGCAACGGCCTTTGATGCGCTATCCGCTGCGCATCAGTGGTGCGCCAGTCACTCGCTGCCGTACGCCTGCCAATGTGGCTGAAAGCCCTCTCCCGGCGAGAGAAGGGTTCGGCTGAGCGTGGGTCCGCCGAGCAATGAGCGTCCATAAGGACGACGCGTAAAGAAATTGCGGTGAGAATGCCCGCAAGTGCGCAATCCCAAACAGTCAGCGCAACATTTCAAGCACGCGACAACGCGGCACCCGCCCGCCACGCCTGGTCGTCGCTACCAGGCCAGCATGTCAGTACTCACTGCGCCACCCGCACGCGCGCTTCGCCAAACCCTCATGGCGACACCGGCCTCGCACGCAGCAATTCGATCTCCGCCAACTGCACCGGCCTGGGTGTGCTCACGCGCAGCCGGTAGTCCGTGTACGCGCCGGGCGTTGCGATCCGGAAGGGCCGCGTCTGCAGGGGCCAGCGGAACACCTCATCGCGACGTTGATCAATCACCGTCCAGTGACCACTCCCAGCACGCGCCTCCAGGGTCCACCCGCCGTTGGTAATCGCCGCGCTGCCGCTGGTCAGCGTATACAGCGTCGGCGTGCCTGAGTCGACGCCGCTCACCGTGACGGCAGACGCGGACGACACTGTGGCCATCGTTGCCGCATCGTCATCGTGCAATGCGTCCACCGCGCGGCCATCGTCCCGCGTGAGGCGCGCGCGCGTGCCCAGCAGATCCTGCAACGGCGCAGGGCGCTGGCCCGGTGGCGTCAGTGACGGTGGCGCCGCATCCGCATTCGTGCCCCAGCGTGACGGGCGCGGGCCCATGACGAAGTCCAGCGTTGCGCCCTCGGCGATGTCGGCATGCGGCAACCAGGTCTTGCGCCACGGCTTGCCGTTGACCTTGAGCGATTGCACATACACGTTGCGCGGCGAATTCTGCGGCGCGTTGACCGTGAGCGTGCGGCCATTGGGCAGCTGCACGCTGGCATGCGTGAACAGCGGCGAGCCGATCACATACTCCGGCGCGCCCATGCGCAACGGATACAGCCCGAGCGCGGCGAACAGGTACCACGCCGACATCTCGCCGTTGTCTTCGTCGCCGGCATAGCCCTGGCCGATCTCGCTGCCCAGATACAGCCGCGCCAGGATCTCGCGCGTCAGCTGCTGGGTCTTCCACGGCTGGCCAGCGTACAGATACATCCATGGGATGTGGTGCGCGGTCTGATTGCTATGCGCGTACATGCCCATGCGCACATCGCGCGCTTCGGTCATCTCATGGATCACGCCGCGATACGAGCCGGAAAGCGCGGCCTGTGCCGTTTCCGGCGTCGCAAAGAACGTATCCAGCTTGGCCGCCAGCGCGTCGCGTCCGCCATACAGCGCAGCCAGGCCTTCGCCATCGTGTGGTGCGGTGAAGGCAAAGGTCCAGCCGCTGGATTCGGTGTAATCGTTGCCCCATTCGCGTGGATCGTAGTGCGCGGCATCCAGGCGCCGGCCGCCATCGGGCCTGCGGCCCTGGAAGAAGCCGATTGCCGGGTCGAACAGCGCCGCGTAGCCAGCGGCGCGGTGGCGGAAATACAGCGCCTCGGTGGCATAGCGCTCGCGCGCTGCGGCGTCGGGCGCTTGCTGAGCGAGCGCATCGGCCATGCCCGCAATCCCGAAGTCGTTGAGCGCACCTTCCATCGACCACGACATGCCCTCGTGCGTGTCGGTATCGGCATAGCCGCGGAAGGTGGAACGGGCCATGCCCTTGCGCCCCACATGCCGGTCGGGCGGCACCACGGTGGCGTTCTTCAACGCGGCGGCGTACGCCTCGGCCGGATCGAACCCTTGCACGCCCTTGCGCCAGGCATCGGCAAAGGCCACATCCGAACTCGTGCCCACCATCAGGTCGGCGTAACCCGGCGAGGACCAGCGCGCCACCCAGCCGCCGGCACGCGCCTGCTCCAGAAATCCTTGCACCAGCGCGCCGGCCTCGGGTGCAAACAGCGCATAGGCAGGCCACGCGGTGCGGAACGTATCCCACAGCCCGTTGTTGACGTAGACACGGCCGTCGCGGATCGGCGCAAAACTGCGCACGGCGCTGCCATCGGTGGCTTCGTCGGACCAGCTGTTCTGGCTGGCATAGCGCCAGTCCGGCGCGCTGGCGCTGCCGGCATTCTCGTGCGCGGAGTTCGGATACAGATGCAGCCGGTACAGATTGGAATACAGCGTGGTGCGCTGATCGTCGCTGGCGCCCGCCACTTCGACCCGCCCAAGCAGCGCATCCCACGCGTCCTGCGCACGCGCAGCCACGCGCTCCAGCGAGTCCTGTGGTGCGATCTCCAGGGCCAGGTTGTGCCTGGCCTGTTCCAGCGAGATCAGCGACGTGGCGATGCGCATCTGCACCTCGCGCGTGCTGCCTGTAGCGAACTTGATCCAGCCCGTCGGCCGGCCGGTGTCGCTGCAGCCGCTCGCCTTCCACGGCGTATCGAAGCGGGCGTACACGTACATGCGCGTAGCGCCCGTGGACAGGCCGCTGCGCACATCGGTATAGCCCGAGAGCGTTTGCGTGGCCGCATCCAGGGTCAGTCCACCGCGTGCATCCACGTTATCGAACAGCAGATTGGCATCGCCCCCGGGTGGAAAGCGGAAGCGGAACAGCGCCGCGTGATCGGTGGGGGCCATCTCGGCCTGGATGCCGTTGTCCAGCTGTACCGCGTAGCGATACGGCCTGGCCACTTCATTGGCGTGCGAGAACGCCAGCGCGCGTTTGACGCGGTCCGCTTCCGGCGCGCCGCTGTGTGTGGACGGCATCACCTGGAAGGTCTGGCGGTCGCCCATCCACGGGCTGGGCTGGTGACTGAGCGATAACGCCTGCAGGCGCGGGCGGTTGTCGGCACCGTTGTGTTCGTTCCAGCGATACAGCCAACCCAGCGTGCCGGCGTCGGTCACCGGGGTCCAGAAGTTGAACCCATGTGGCACCGCCGTGGCAGGGAAATTATTGCCGCGCGAAAACGTGCCATTGGACTGCGTGCCGCGGGTGGTCAGCACCCAGTCCGACGGACGTGCAGGCGCCACGCGCGGGACTTCGGCAATGGCGATATCGTCGAGCCAGCCACTCACCGGCGCGCCGCCCTGTGGCGCCACTTCCAGCGCGATGGCGGTGATGCGCCGCCCGCGCAACCCGGCAACATCGCCCAGCCTTACCGCCTTGCGTGCCCACTGCTGCGGGTACAAGGTCTTGGAAGCGCCCTGCACGGCCGCGCCGATCGCCACACCGTGCTGGTCCAGCGCGTTGCTGGCCGACAGCCGCGTCCCGTCGTCCAGCAGCAGATCCAGCGACACAAACGTAGAGCTGACATGGTCATCGCCCACGCTCTCGGGCAAGACCATCCACGACAGCGTGGTGTCGGCACCGATCAGGTGATCGGTCGTAAACAACGTCCGCCGACCCGCGCCACCCTGGCTGCTGTAATGCAGTGCGTGCGCGCCGCTGTAGCCGGCATGATGTTTGGCCGCATACGGCGCGTCCGGGCCGCTGCCGATCGCGACCTGCAGCGCATTGGCACGATCAGCGACAAGCTCGCGCTCGTGCGTATCGAAGGAGGCGAAGAACCCTTCGGCGGCAGCAGCCGGGAGCGCGGTCGCGACCGCCAGGGCAAGCGCAACAGGGCGCAACAGGCGCGGCACAACAGCAGAGGAACGCACGTGATGATGTCTCCCGGAAGGCGGATGCAGCAGAGCGCCGGGGCGAGTGTGCTGACGCATGGGCAGCCATGCGGCGTTCGCGCACGTGCACCCCAGGCAACGTGTCAGCCGATGATACGGCGCATGCGTCGCCGCTCGCGTCACACCGACCGGCACCAGATTCGGGACCGTGCCGCAACAAGGCCAGGGACGCCGATAGCGCAGGCAATGGTCATGGTGAACACGCTTGGCAGCCCGCTGGCCAACGTCGGCACCGCGCGCTGGGCGCGTCACTGGGCCGTGCCGGGCGCCAGGCTGCTAGAATCCGCGCTCTGTCTTCGCCTTCCGATCGTGCCGCCATGAGCCAGACCGCCACCGCGCCCGCCAATGCCGAAAAGCGCTACACCGTGCACCGCGGTGACCTGCCGCTGAGCTGCCCGACGCCTGCGATGGCGCTGTGGAATTCGCATCCGCGGGTGTACCTGCCGATCGAAGACGAGCCCAACTGCGAAGCCAAGTGCCCGTACTGCGGTGCACTGTTCGTGCTCGCCGACTGATCCTGGCGGCATGCACCGCCTGACCGTGGTGCAACTGCTGCCGGCGCTGCAGTCCGGCGGCGTCGAGCGCTCCACCCTGGAAATCGCCGCTGCGCTGGTGCGCGCCGGCCATCGCGCCGTGGTCGTCTCCGCGGGCGGGCGTCTGGTCCAGCCGTTGCTGGAGGTGGGCGCCGAACATCTCACGCTGGATATCGGGCGCAAGTCGTTGCTGACCTTGCGCCACGTGGTGGGGTTGCGCCGGCTGTTCACCGAACTGGGCGCCGATATCGTGCACGCGCGCTCGCGCCTGCCGGCCTGGCTGGGCTGGTACGCCTTGCGCGGGATGCCACCGGCCACGCGGCCACGCTTCGTCACCACCGTGCACGGGCTCAATTCGCCCAGCCGCTACAGCGCGGTGATGACCTACGGCGAGCGCGTCATCTGCGTCTCGCAGACGGTGCGCGACTACGTGTGCACGCATTACCCGCACACCGATACCGCGCGCCTGCGGGTGATCCCTCGCGGCGTGGAGATCGCCCAGTTCCCACGCCGGCCGCAGCCAGACCGGCGCGCACGCACGTGGGCGCAGACGCTGGTGCCCGGCTTGCCAGCCGACGCACCGCTGCTGCTGCTGCCGGGCCGCGGCACGCGCTTGAAAGGGCATGCCGATGGCCTGCAGCTGCTCGCCGCTGTGCGCGCCGCCGGTCTGCCGGCCTGGTTGTGGCTGCCCGGTGCGCGCGAGCCGGGGCGTGAGGCCTATATCCGCGAACTGGAAGCCGAGGCGGCCAGGCTGGGTGTGGCCGATGCCGTGGCCTTCACCGAACCCACTGCCCGCATCGCCGAGGCCTACGCCGCCAGCGACCTGGTGCTGCAACTCTCGCGCAAGCCCGAAGCCTTCGGCCGCACCGTGATCGAAGCGCTGGCCGTGGGCCGGCCGGTGCTGGGCTGGGCGCACGGCGGCGCTGGTGAACTGCTCGCCGAGCTGCAGCCCGCCGGCGCGGTGCCGCCATTCGATGCCCAGGCATTGGCGCAACAGGCGCTTGCGTTACTGCACCACCGCCCGGCACCGCCGGCGCGGCTTCCCTACACGCTGCAGGCCATGCAAACGGCCACCTTGAAGGTCTATGACGAACTCCGCCGCTGAGGCAGCGCCGCGCGCGCCCGTGCTGACGCCCGATGCCGGCCGCTGGGCGCCGGTGTGGGTGCTGCTGTTTGTGGCCTTGTGGCCCACCCCGGGCCTGGCCGAAACGGTGCTGTCGCTGGGCGCGGTGTTTGCCGCCTACCGGCTGCTGCACACGCGCTTCCGTGGCGGCACCAGGCTCTTGAGCGGCGCTGCCTGGGCGCTGACCAGTGTGTTGTTCTTCGCCTACTGGCTCCCGCAGATGCTTGCGGCCGTGGATGCGGTGGACGTGGGCCGCGCGTTGCGCAAGTCCGCCACTGATCTGCGCTACCTGCCTTTCATGTGGCTGTGCGCCATCGCGGTGGCCAACGCGCAACGTCGGCAGCGCACCTTTATCGGCCTGGCGGTGATCGCCGGGGTATGGACGCTGGACGCATTGCTGCAAGTCGCGCTGGGCAGCAGCCCGTTGTTCTTCGCACTGGATCAGGTCAAACAGCTGATCAGCGGGCACGGCCTGTGCACCGCGCAGGAGCTGGCCGTGGTCGACCGGCTCAGTGGCGTGCTGGGGCCTTGCAATCTCAAGTTCGGCCAGACCCTGGCCAGCCTGTCACCGTTCCTGCTGCTGGCGCTGGGCCGGCGCAGCGCCTGGGCGTGGGCCGGCGCGGCGGCGGCGGTAGGCGTGGTGCTGGTCCTGGCGGGCTCGCGCGCCTCGTGGATCACCTACGGCGTGATCGTGCTGTTGTCCGGTTGGCAGTTGCTGGGCGGCCGCAAGGTGATCGCAGTGGCGGCGCTGGGCGCGGTGTTGGCCGCAGGCGTGGTTGTCGTGGCACCGCAGGCCCGAGAGCGCCTGCAACGCACCACCTTGGCCTTTACCGATGGCGAGCAGGGCGTGGATCAGGCCTTGTCCGGGCGTGCGCAGATCTGGGGCGCGGCGCTATGCATGATTCGCGAGCATCCGCTCAATGGCGTGGGCGCGCGCGGCTTCCGCCAGGCGTATCCGGCCTGCAATCCTGCACCTGATCAGGCCCCGGCCTGGGGCGATGGCCCGGCCTTCCACGCGCATCAGATCCTGCTGGAAATCCTGGCTGAAACCGGTGTGATCGGCCTGCTGCTGTGGCTGGCCGGCGCGGCGCAGGCGTGGCGCGCGTGGCGCTATTCGAGCCCGGCAGCCCGCGCGCAGGCACGCCCGGCGATGATCGCCCTGGTGGCCACGGTGTTCCCGCTCAACACGCACCTGGCGTTCTATTCGAGCTTCTGGGGCGGTCTCAGCCTGATGCTGGCCGGCCTGTATGCCGGTGCGTTGCTCAATGACGATGGGGATCGTTCGCCGCCTGCCTGAGCGGATGTTTTGTTCGGGCGAGGTGTGTGTGGTTTGCGTCGGGGTTCAACCGGCTGAGTGACTCTGCAGCTGAATGCGGCACTTATGTGGTGGCGTGGATGCCTGGCAAGAGCGCCGTATCCGTTTGACGCGCCATCGCTGCCTGCAATGCGCGATCAACTCCGTACGCCGGCGGCCCACCTTGCTAGGCGTTCGCCGCACTGAAGCACTAGTGCCAGTGCCAGTGCCCTCAGCGATAGAAGTCGCTCCGCCCACCGGGCTGCCGCTTGAAGCGGCGATGGATCCACAGGTATTGATCAGGCGCTTCGCGCACCATGTCCTCGATCGCCGCATTGACCTGCGTGGTATCGGCGATCACGTCGTCGGAGGGGATGTCCGCCAGCGGCGGTGCGATCTTCAGCACGTAGCTGCCGCCTTCGCGACGATGGAAGTACGGCACCACCGCGCAGCCGGTGAGCCGTGCCAGCTGATGGGTTGCGGTGATGGTGGAAGCCGGATGCCCGAAGAACGGCACAAAGACCGTGTCCTTGCCGCGCATGTCCTGGTCCGGCGCGTACCACAGGAAACCACCGCGCTTGAGATGCTTGATGGTGGCGCGCAGGTCTTCGTTGGCGAACATGTGCGTGGCGTAGCGCAGCCGGCCGCGCTTGACCGCCCACTCGAACACCGGATTGCGGTGTTTGCGGTACATGCCGGCCAGCGGCACGTGGTCGCACAACAGGCGCCCGCACATTTCCAGGGTCATGAAGTGCCCGGACACCAGCAGCACGCCGCGCTTTTGTTCCTGCAGCTGCTGCAGATGTTCAAGGCCTTCGATCTGCACGCGTGGGCGGATGGTGGCGATGCTGCCCCACCAGGCGCGTGCGAATTCGAACAGGCCCACGCCCAGTGCGTCGAAGCTGTCGCGTAACAGCCGTGCCCGCCACGCATCGTCCTGCTCGGGGAAGCACAGTTTCAGGTTGACCTCGGCCGCGCGGCGGCGCGTGCCCGCCAGGCGCATCGCCACCCAACCAACCCCGCGGCCCAGCGCGCGTTGCAGCAGCCACGGCAGGCGCCCGGCGAGCACCATCACCGCCAGGCCCAGGTACATCGGCCAGTGCTTGGGGTTGCGCAGGGAAGGGCGGACGGCGACGTTGGCGGACTCGGACATGGCGTAATTCTAGAGCGTGCTCCGGGCTTTGAGGTGAGTGGGCGGTGGGCGGTACAGCCAACGTGTCGCGCGTACCGTGTTGTGAGCGCTACTGGCAGGGATTGTTCGCGCTCATGTTCTTTGCGCATGCGGCGGCGCCACGTCACGCGTAGCCTTCGCCAGAAGGCATCTCTCATGCCAGTAGGACGGGACCGCTGTATCCAACGTGTCGGCGGAATACTGTGCACCCGCGGCGTGTCTGAAGCGGGTGGACCACAGAATCGTGATGCAGGCGGTTATGCACGGCGATCGCGCGCAGAGCCGCACTTGTGGCTGCACTGCGAACGACCGCACTCAAGCCGGGCCAGGCAGGCCAGGCCAATCAGCAAGCAGGCAGGACGGCCACACATGCGCGCGCGCAATGCCTCCCGTATCCTGCACGCATGCGGAAAGACCCGATCGAATGGCTGTTGCGCGGGCTGTACTCGGCGCTGCTCTACCTGTTGCTGCCGGTGACGGTGTACCATCTGGTGTGGCGCGGCTTCCGCGTGCGCGAATATTTCAACCGCTGGAACGAGCGCTACGCCTCCTACACGCATGCCTGCGGGCGGCCGCGCGTGTGGGTGCACGCGGTGTCGGTCGGCGAGGTCAATGCGGCGGCGCCACTGGTGAACGCCTTGCGTGCGCAACGGCCGGATATCCGCTGGGTCATCACCACCATCACCCCGACCGGCTCCGAGCGCGTGCGCGCACTGTGGGGCGATGCGGTGGATCACGTTTATCTGCCCTACGACGTGCCCGGCAGCGTCGGGCGCTTCCTCGAACATTTCCGCCCGCGGCTGGCGCTGATCCTGGAAACCGAGTTGTGGCCGAACATGCTGTTCGGCTGCCGCGACCGTCAGATTCCGGTGTACATCCTCAATGCACGGCTGTCGGCGCGCTCGCTGCGTGGCTACCGCGTGCTGGCACCGCTGATCAGCCGCGCCTTGCGCACTGTCACCTGCGTGGCGGCACAGTCGCAGGACGATGCCGGGCGCTTCATCACCCTGGGCGCGCGGCCGGATCAAGTGGTTGCGCTGGGCAATCTCAAGTTCGATATCGCCGCACCGGCGCAGCTACAGGATTTGGTGGCGCAGTTCCGCATGCAGGTGCCGGCAACCCGGCCGGTGTGGATTGCAGCCAGCACGCACGAAGGCGAAGAAGCGGCGGTGGCCGACATCCATGCGCAGCTGCTGAAACAGTTCCCGGACCTGTTGCTGCTGTGGGCGCCACGGCACCCCGAGCGCTTTCCCAAGGTGGAGGCGCTGGCGCGTGACCGCGGCTGGACCGTGACCACGCGCAAGGCGCAGCAGTGGCCGCAGGCGCGCGACCAGGTGTTCGTGGTCGATACCCTGGGCGAGTTGATGAGTTTCTACGCCTGCGCGCAGGTCGCCTTTGTCGGCGGCAGCCTGCAGCCGATCGGTGGCCACAATCTGCTGGAGCCGGCGGCGGTCGGCACACCGGCCGTCACCGGCCCGCACCTGCACAATTTCTCGGAAATTTCGCGGCGCATGCGCGAGGCCGATGCAGTGACCATTTGCGAGGACGCCGCGTGCGTGCAACACGATCTGGCTCGCCTGCTCGGCGATCCCGCACAGCGCAAGGCCATGGCCGCGGCCGCGCTGGCGCTGGTGGCTAACGGCAAGGGCGCGGTGGCACGCACCCTGGTACAGATTGCGCCGGATCTGCCATCAGTGGTTGGCGAGATCGCTTCGTCGCAGGAGATCGCTTCGTCGCAGTGAGTTGCGACGGCAGCGCGCAGCGCATGTCGGCTGGCGCCCAGGTTGCGTACGGGGGCTTGCCGGTGGGCCGAGGCGCGCTCCGTTTCCTGCAGTTGAGTCAGGCACTACGTAGCGTGCTCAACAGGGTGGCGAGGTCGGCGCGACCTGCGTGCAAGCGCATCGTCAGTGAGGCGAAATCCGGATTGCTACTGATGATTGCAGACATCGCGGCATTACCGCTGCGTCAGCCCTTACTCAGCAGCGCAGCGCACTGCCCAAGCGCACATCTGCACAAGCTCGTTGCCGTGATTCGAGACCGAAACATGACGACACCGGGTTTGACAGTGCAGACATGAAAAAGGCGAGCCATGCCCGCCTCTTCATTCACCGCGCGAGGTGCTTACTGCAACGAACCGCTGCCCTGCAGCTTGGCTTCTGCATCCTGCGATAGCAGGCGGTTCACGTCCTGCAGATCGGTGATGTCGAGCTTGCCGATGGCCTGGCCCAGCAGCAGCCGGTTCTGCAGGAACGTGTAGCGCGACTGCGCGTAGTTCAACTGCGCCTGGAAGAGCGTGCGCTGGTTCTGCACCACGTCCAGCACGGTGCGCGTACCCACTTCCAGGCCCACCTGTGACGCATCGTAGGCGGCTTGTGCGGACACCACGGCTAGGCGACGTGCTTCCACCTCGCTGATGCCGGCCACTACGGTCTGATAAGCATTGCGCGTATTGCGGTCCAGCGCCCGCTTCTGCTGTTCGTAGGTGTCCTGCTGGATATCGCGACGCGACAACGCCTGACGCACGGCCGACTGGGTTGCGCCGCCAGCGAAGATCGGGATCGACAAGGTCACACCGATCGAATCGGTATCGATGTCGCGGCCGTTGGTGGTGAAGTTACCGGCTGCCTGATCTGCTGCGCCTTGACCTCCCCAGCTATTGCTACGGCCAACGTTGGCGCCCAGGCTGAGCGTCGGGTAGTGGCCTGCACGTGCCGCATTGACCTGTGCCTCGGCTGCGCTGACCTGCAACTGCTGCGCCTTCAATGCCGGGTTATCGGCGATGGCACTGGCTACCAGTTGGTCGACATTGCTATAGGCCGAAGGCACTTCCGGGCGGAAGTCTTCCGGCAGCGCACGCAGGCCCACCACCGGCTGGCCGGTGAGTTCGGTCAAAGCCTGGTAGTAATCCTTCAAGGTGTTGCGTGCATTGATAGTGTCCGCACGCGCCTGGTCGTACTGGGCGCGGGCCTCGTGCACATCGGTGATCGGCGCCAGGCCCACTTCCAGACGCTTGTCGGCATAGTCGAACTGCTTCTTGGCCGCAGCTTCGTTGGTTTCGGCCGCAGCAAGTGATTCGATGCCCACCAGTACCTGGAAATAGGCCGCCGAGGTACGCGTGATCAGATCGTTGTTGGCCGACTCCAACGTGAAGTCTGCGGCCTTTGCGACTTCGCGCTGCGCGCGCACGTTGGCGAATTGCGCCCAGTTGAAGATGGTCTGGGTGCCCTGGACCGAATATTGGCGCTGCTTGGTGGTGGAGCGCCCTTCGTTCAAGTTGTTAATGGTATCCAGCTTGCGGTGCGCCTGCGTATATCCAGCCGTACCATCCAGCTGCGGCAGCAGCGCCGCACGTGCCTGCACCACTCCTTCCCGATTCACCAACCGCGTGGACTCGGCAACAGCCAGCTGCGGATCGCCGTTGCGGGCCATTTCATAGACCTGCAGCAGGTCGGTGGCGTGCGCGGCCATCGGAGACAGGGCGGCGGCCAGCGCCAGGACGAGGGATCGGCGGATCATCGGGGAAGCTTCCTTGGGAATCAGAATTGGAATCGGGGCGTCGGTGCGGCGCCCTGGAGATAGGCGAGGTCGGTTTCGAACAACGATTCGATGCGCGGCGCGTTGACGTCACCACGGACCAGGACGGCCTCCATCACCGGATCGTGACCGCGCACCACAAACAGCCGGCCGTTCGGGCGCAGCCACTGCAGCCACTGGGTTGGCACCGTATCGACCGCGCCGGTCACGCAGATGGCGTCGAAGCGACGCTCGCTCTGCCAGGCGAACACGTCGGCGGTTTCGATGCGGACATTGCTGCCCAGACCGGTGGCGTCCAGGTTGGCACGCGCGGCGGCAGCCAGCGCGGGGTCGATCTCCAGGCTCACCACTTCGCGGGCCAGCGCGGCCAGGCAGGCGGTGGAGAAGCCGCTGCCGGTGCCCACTTCCAGCACGTCTTCGCCTGGCTGCAGATCCAGGGCCTGCAACATGCGGCCTTCGACCACCGGCTTCATCATCTTGTGGCCGGCCGACAGCGGAATTTCCACATCGACGTAGGCCAGGGTCTTGTAGGCCTCCGGCACGAAGGCTTCGCGCGGCATGCGCGCCAGCACGTCGAGCACGCGCAGGTCCAGCACATCCCACGGCCGGATCTGCTGTTCGACCATCTTTTCGCGGGCCTGGGTGAAATCGATCGTCATGGTGCGGTTATCCAACGCGGCGGGGCAGGCATTTTAGCGGGGCTTGGGGCAACTGGCGCATCTAGCATCGCCGGGCGCCGCCAAACCACGCAGTGCCGGAAGTCACCGCGACCAAAGGGCAGGCCCGATCAGCGCGGCACATAGGCTCTCAGGAAGAAATCCACGCTGGCGTGGATGTGCTCGTCCACCTGCGCGCGATCGGGCTGGCCGTGCAGGCCGCACATCATCAGCGCATACAGCTCGCCCTTGAGCAGGCAGAAGAATTGCGCGGCGGCGCGGGCCACGTCCGGAATCTCCAGCTGCCCGTCGGCGACGCGCGCGCTGAGGAAATCCGCCAGTGCCTGTTGGGTCCGCTTGGGGCCGGCGTCCCAGAACATCTCGCGCACGTGCACGTCGCCGGTACCCGGCGCCATCATCATGCGGTGGGTGGCAATGGCCGAGTCGGAGCTGACCATGGCGAAGAAGGCGTCGGCGATCTCGATGAGCTGCTCGCGCAACGCGCCTTCGGGCGCATGGTCGAACAGGTCGTCGGGCATCATGTGCTGGCATTGTGCGCGGATCGCCTCGCCAAACAGGCTTTCCTTGTCGCCAAAGTGGCTGTAGACGGTCAGCTTGGAGACGCCCGCCAGGGCGGCGATGCCGTCCATGCTGACGCCCGCAAAACCTTGCTCCATGAACAGCGAGCGGGCGGCGCCCAGGATGGCGGCGCGTTTCCCAAGATCCTTGGGACGCCCAGGGCCGTTGCTCTTGGCCTTGGACTTGAGGGGGGGCGAGCTGGACATGCGCCAATACTAGACCATCGGGTTCTATATTTATATGGCGGCACCGCGCTGTCCATTAACCGTTGCGGTGAGTCGCTTGCGCTGTCGTGGTCTGCCCCGGCGCTGTGGGGAATCCACCTAGCGCGTCGCTGCTACCCCCGGTGATAGATTGCCGAACGGCCTGCAACACCCTGTTGACAGGCAGCCGAAGGGGCGAAGCAGGACGCGTGGACGGGGTCGGGGCGCATGCGCACACAGGCGAGCTCCGCAGTGCGCAGGCGCTGCGGAATGCATCGCTGTGGCTGTGGCCGCTGCTGTGCTGGGCGCTGCTGGCTGGCTGGCCGCTCGGCGCGCATCCGCTCAAGCACACCGCCTACCACACAGTCACGCGCTGGGACATGGATGACGGCCTGCCGCACAACCTGGTGCATGCGGTCGCCCAGGGCAGCGATGGGGTGATCTGGCTCGGCACCTGGGAAGGCGTGGCGCGCTTCAATGGGCGCGATTTCACCGTGTTCGACCGTCAGAACACCCCGGGCGTGGAGCTGGGCGGAGTGTTCGTGGTGGTACGCGACGGCGACGGCATGCTGTTCGGCACCGCCTTCGACGGTGTGTACCGCTATCAGGACGGCCGCTGGCAACAGCTGGGCGATGCCTCCGCTAGGCATCTGGCCGTCAGCGCGTTGCTACGGCGCGCCGATGGTGCGTTGTGGGTGGGCACGCCGCAGACGCTGTACCGGATCGAGCTGGATGGGCGGGTGGTGGATGTCGGGCGTCAGGCCGGCCTGCCACGCGTACGCATCACCGCCTTGTCGACGGACGCGCGTGGCGACCTGTGGATCGGGACCGACGTCGGCCTGTATCAGCTGCCGCTAGGCGCCAACGCCGTAACTGCCTGGGGGCAGGCGCATGGCATGGCCGACACCCCCGTGCGTCGGCTCGCCAGCGATCGCCAGGGTGGCCTGCTGGTGGCGGGCGACGATGGGGTGTGGTGGTGGAGCCGGGGCGGTGGCCTGCAGCGCTTCCGCCAGGGCCAGCGGGTCGACTCGCTGGTGATGGACCGCAGCGGTCACCTGTGGATGAGCCTTTCCGCCGGCACCTTGGTGGTGCACAGCGGGCCGGATGATCCAGACGAACAGATCGCCATTTCCGGCGTGGCCAGCCCGGCCTTGCTGGAGGATGCCGAGGGCCTGATCTGGGTGGGCAGCACGCATGGCCTGTTCCGGGTCGCCGAAGGCGCCGCGCATGGCGTCACCATTGACGATGGCCTGGCCTCGGACTACGTGCGAAGCGTGTTGCAGACCGCCGATGGCACCGTGTGGGTGGGCAGCGCGGTGGGCCTGGACCGCTGGCGCGACGGGCAGATCGCGCGCGTGCCGTTCTCGCTGGGCAGTGCCGGGCGGGTGCTTGAGCAATCGGTGCTGGCGTTGGCCGATGCGGGCGATGGCGGGGTCTGGGCCGGCACCTATAGCCAGGGTGTGCTGCGTCTGGATGCGCAAGGTGCGGTGGTCCAGCGCATCGGTGCGGCCGAGGGCTTGCCTTCGTTGTCGGTGCGTGCGGTGTTGCCGGACGGCGATGCGCTGTGGATCGGCACCACCGGCGGTTTGGTGCGCTGGCACAACGGCCGCGCGCGTCGTTACACCGCCGCCGACGGGGTGCCGGATGGTTCGGTGCAGGTGCTCTATCGCGATGCCCAGGGCACCATCTGGAGCGGAACCGATCGTGGCATGACCGCGCTGTCGCCCGATGGCGGCACCCGCGCCTGGCTGGGCGAGCAGGATTTCCCGGGCCAGAACGCCTTCGATTTCCTGCGCGATCCCAACGGCGATCTGTGGATTGCCAGCGACCGTGGGCTGTTGCGGCTGCGCGGCGATCGCTTCCAGGTGTATGACCATCGCGTGGGTCTGCCACGCGACAAGGTGTTCCGCGTCATCGACGACGGCCGCGGCTACCTGTGGCTGTCAAGCAACCACGGCGTGTTCCGGATTGCGCGGCGCGACTTCGACCAGATCGACGCCGGCACCCGCGAGCAGCTCAGTGTGGAAGTGGTCGACCGCAGCGACGGCATGCCCGGCAACCAGGGCAACGGCAGCAGCGCACCGGCCGGCTGGCTGACGCAAACCGGCCAGTTGCTGTTTCCCACCGCGGCCGGCCTGGGCGTGATCGACCCCACCCGGGTCGGCACCCTGCAGGGCCACCGCGTGCCGATCGTGTTCGAGCGCCTGGTGGTGGACGGCATGGTGCAGCCGCTGGCCGGCCCGCATCGTCTGAGTGCAGATACCCGACGCATCGCCATTGGCTATGCCGGGCTCAATTTCCGCGGGCCGGACAAGGTGCGTTACCGCTACCGGCTCGACGGTTTCGACCCGGATTGGGTGGACGCCGACAGCGCCACCGAAGCGGTCTATACCAATCTGCCGCCGGGGCGGTTCCGTTTCCGCGTGCAGGCGATGTCGCTGCCGGTGGATTGGCGCCAGGCGGCGTTGCTCGGTGAAACCAGCCTGGTGCTGGAACTGGCGCCGCCGTGGTGGCGGCGTGGCGAAGTGATCGGCCTGGGCGTGTTGTGCCTGGCCAGTGTGATCTACGGCTTCTATCTGTGGCGCACCGCCAGTTATCGCCGCCGCCAGCGCGAGCTCAACGTGGTGATCGACAAGCGCACCCGCGAATTGAGCGACAAGAACCTGGCCTTGCAGCAGGCCAGCCAGGAGCGCGAAGCGCTGATGCGCCAGCTCGAATACCGCGCCAGCCACGATGTGCTCACCGCATTGCCCAACCGGCGCGAAGCCGAGCGCGTGCTGCAGCAATGGCTGGACGAGGCGCAGGCGGGCGGCGCGCCGTTGGCATTGGCGCTGGCCGATATCGACCACTTCAAGCGCATCAACGATGCGCACGGCCACGAAGTCGGCGATGCGGTGTTGCGTGCAGTGGGCGAGGTATTGGCCGACCAGGAACACGCGCACTGTTTTGCCGCACGCCACGGCGGCGAAGAATTCCTGCTGGCCGTGACCGGCTTGGAGGCTGCGCACGCGCGTGCCTTGTTCGAACAACTGCGCCAACGCCTGGGCACCATTGCGATTGCCGCAGACGAGACCACCGTGCAGTGCACCGCGAGCATGGGCATGGCGATGAGCGACGAAGCGCCCAGCCGGCGCGAGTTGCTGGCGCTGGCCGACCGCAGGCTGTATCACGCCAAGCGGCAGGGACGCGATCGGTTGATCGATCAGTAGCGTGCGGTCTTGCGTAGCGTCAGCGTGGCGACACCTATGGCCCTGCCGCCTGATCTGCCTGCGCATGCAATAACGCCACGAACGCCTGCGCCGCGCGCGACAAGGTGCGCCCGCCGTGGGTGACGCATCCCAACGCACGCGATAGCGCCACATCGGCCAACGGCAGCGCCATGATCTGGTGATCGATCATGCGCTCGGGCAGCACGCTCCAGGCCAGGCCAACCGACACCAGCATCTTGATCGTCTCCAGATAATTGGTGGTCATGCGCAGGCTCGGCGCCAGGCCGCGTTCGGCGAACAACCCGGCCACGATGCGATGGGTGAAGGTGCCCGGATCCGGCAGCACCGCTGGGTGGGCGACCACGTCATCGAGCGTGACCGTCTCCAACGCGGCCAACGGGTGATCCGGCGCCACCACGAACTGCAGGCGGTCTTGCCAGATCGGCTGCGCGCGCAACGGGGCGCGGGTGTCCGGTGCCAGTGTGGTCACCGCGAGTTCCACCTCGCCGCGCAACACCGCCGCGTAAGCCAGTTCCGAATCCAGGAACTGGATGTCCAGGGCCGCCTGCGGATGCTCTGCGGCGAAGCGTCGCAACAATGCCGGCAACCGGTGCAGCCCCACGTGGTGACTGGTGGCCAGGCTCAGCCGGCCGCCGACCGCCGCGCCCAGGTGCTCCAGCACGCGGCGCGTGTCGTCCAGTTCGGCCAGGATGCGCTGCGCGCGCGGCAGCAGCGCCAGCCCGGCCTCGGTCAACACCACCTGGCGGCCCAGGCGGTCGAACAAGCGCGCCGACAGCTGCGCTTCCAACAAGGCGATGCGCTTGCTCACCGCAGGTTGGGTCAGATGCAACGCTTCGGCCGCTGACGAAAAGCTGCCGTGGTCGGCAATCGCCACGAATGCGCTCAGATTGGCGAGGTCCATGCCATTCCTAAAATTCATTTGTTGAATAAACAATATGAATTTGCGTTATCCATGGCAAGCTCCTAGCATCGGTCTCAGCCAGGCGGTGCATCCGCCGTTCGCCACCGCATCGGAATCTCAAGCGATGACCGGAAAGACCCTGTACGACAAGTTGTGGGAGATGCACGAGGTCACGCGCCGTGACGATGGCTCGTCGCTGATCTACATCGACCGCCACATCCTGCATGAAGTGACCTCGCCGCAAGCCTTCGAAGGCCTGCGTCTTGCCGGCCGCAAGCCGTGGCGTATCGATGCCAACATCGCCACGCCCGACCACAACGTGCCCACCACCCGTGCCGAGCGCCAGGGCGGGCTGGAGTCCATCTCCGATGAAGTCTCGCGTCTGCAGGTGCAGACACTGGACGAGAACTGCGACGACTTCGGCATCCTCGAGTTCAAGATGAACGACACGCGCCAGGGCATCGTGCACGTGGTCGGCCCCGAGCAGGGCGCCACGCTGCCGGGCATGACGGTGGTCTGCGGCGATTCGCACACCTCCACGCATGGCGCGTTCGGCGCGCTGGCGCATGGCATCGGCACCTCTGAAGTGGAGCACGTGCTGGCCACGCAATGCCTGATCGCCAAGAAGATGAAGAACCTGCAGGTGCGCGTGGAAGGCACGCTGCCGTTCGGCGTCACCGCCAAGGACATCGTGCTGGCGGTGATCGGCAAGATCGGTACGGCTGGCGGCAACGGGCATGCGCTGGAATTTGCCGGCAGCGCGATCCGCGCGCTGTCGATGGAAGGCCGCATGACCATCTGCAACATGTCCATCGAAGCCGGTGCGCGCGTGGGCATGGTGGCGGTGGACGAAAAGACCATCGCCTACGTCAAGGATCGCCCGTTCGCGCCGAAGGGCGCGGATTGGGACGCGGCCGTGGCGTTGTGGCGCACGCTGGTGTCCGATGCCGATGCGTCCTTCGACACCGTGGTGGAACTGCGTGCCGAAGACATCAAGCCGCAGGTCAGCTGGGGCACCTCGCCGGAGATGGTGCTGGCGGTCGATCAGCAGGTGCCGGATCCGGCCGCCGAACAGGATCCGACCAAGCGCGACTCGATCGAGCGCGCGCTGAAGTACATGGGCTTGCGGGCAAATCAGCCGATCACCGAGATCCATCTGGATCGCGTGTTCATCGGCTCATGTACCAACTCGCGCATCGAAGACTTGCGCGCTGCCGCGGTGGTTGCCAAAGGCCGCAAGGTGGCGTCCACCATCAAGCAGGCCCTGGTGGTGCCGGGCTCAGGACTGGTCAAGGCACAGGCCGAGGCCGAAGGGCTGGACAAGATTTTTCTGGATGCCGGTTTCGAGTGGCGCGAGCCCGGGTGCTCGATGTGCCTGGCGATGAATCCGGACAAGTTGGGCAGCGGTGAACATTGCGCCTCCACGTCCAATCGCAACTTCGAAGGGCGCCAGGGCGCCGGTGGGCGCACGCATCTGGTCAGCCCGGCGATGGCCGCGGCTGCGGCGGTGAGCGGCCACTTTGTCGATGTGCGTGAACTGCAGGGAATCGAGAATCGGGAATAGCGAATCGCCACGTCCCGCTTTGCGCTCTGCCGATTCTCCATTCTCCACTCCCCATTCCCGGCCTCCTTATGACCCCTTTTACCCAACACACCGGACTGGTCGCGCCGCTGGATCGTGCCAACGTCGATACCGACCAGATCATTCCCAAGCAGTTTCTCAAGTCGATCAAGCGCACCGGCTTCGGCCCGAACCTGTTCGATGAGTGGCGCTATCTGGACATCGGCGAGCCGGATCGCGACAACAGCACGCGCCCGCTCAACCCGGAGTTCGTGCTCAATTTCCCGCGTTACCACGGCGCCAGCGTGCTGCTGGCACGCGAAAACTTCGGCTGCGGTTCTTCGCGCGAACATGCGCCGTGGGCACTGGACGAATATGGGTTCCGCGCGGTGATTGCGCCGAGTTTTGCCGACATCTTCTACAACAACAGTTTCAAGAACGGCCTGCTGCCGATCGTGCTGGCAGAGGCGGAAGTGGATGCCTTGTTCGAACAGTGCCTGGGGAACGAAGGCTACCAACTCACCGTCGATCTGGCCGCGCAGCGCGTGCGCCGTCCCGATGGCGTGGAGTATGCGTTCGAGATCGATGCATTCCGCAAGCACTGCCTGCTCAATGGGCTCGACGATATCGGCCTGACCTTGCAGGAGGCCGACGCGATTGGCCGCTTCGAGCAAGGGCATCGCGCGCAACAGCCGTGGTTGTTCGGCGCGCTGCAGTGAGCGCTGCGTCGCCATCCAGCGGGATTGACGCGTTGAGCACGCATGTTGCAGCGCAGTTCGGGCCGCAGGCGCAGGCGTATCTGCAGAGCGAGGTGCATGCACAGGGCGTTGAATTCGCCGAGCTTCGCGCCGGCCTGGCAGGTCATCGCAACGGGCGCTTGCTCGACCTAGGCTGCGGCGCGGGGCATGTGAGTTTTCAGCTGGCGCCGTTGATGGGTGAGGTGGTCGCCTACGATCTATCCGCCGACATGCTTGAAGTCGTGGCGGCCACCGCCGCCGAGCGTGGCCTGACCCAGGTGCGTACCTTGCAGGGCGTCGCCGAGCGGCTGCCGTTCGAGTCCGGCAGCATGGACGTGGTGGTCAGCCGGTATTCGGCGCACCACTGGAGCGACCTGGGCCAGGCACTGCGTGAGGTGCGGCGGGTGCTGCGCCCCGGCGGAATCGCCGCACTGATCGACGTGGTGGCGCCGGGGCTGCCGCTGCTGGATACGCATCTGCAGGCGATCGAGTTACTGCGCGACACCAGCCATGTGCGCGACTACAGCGTGGCGCAGTGGCTGCAGGTGGTTGGCGATGCTGGCCTGCACGTACAGCGCCATCATTGCCAACGCCTGCAGCTGGATTACCTGAGCTGGGTCGATCGCATGCGCACGCCGGAGGTGCTGCGCGCAGCCATTCGGGCGCTGCAGGACACGGCGGTGGATGACGTGCGCGATTACTTCCAGATTGGCGCCGATGGTTCTTTCAGCACCGATGTGCTGGTGCTGTGGGCGACACGTTGATTTTCATGGCGCTGCGGCGCCAACTCACGAGGATTGCATGAGCAAGCAGATTTTGATTCTTCCCGGCGACGGCATCGGCCCGGAAATCATGGCCGAGGCGGTCAAGGTGCTGACGCGTATCGATACCCAGCACAATCTCGGCGTCACCCTGGTGTACGACGAGCTGGGCGGCGCGGCGTACGACAAATACGGCAGCCCGCTGGCCGACGAAACGCTGGAGCGCGCACGCGCCGCCGATGCCGTGCTGTTGGGCGCGGTCGGTGGCCCGCAGTGGGACACCATCGATCCGGCACTGCGTCCGGAACGCGGGCTGCTGAAGATCCGTTCGCAACTCGGCCTGTTTGCCAACCTGCGCCCCGCGTTGCTGTATCCGCAGCTGGCCGATGCGTCCACGCTCAAGCCCGAGGTGGTTTCCGGATTGGATCTGCTGATCCTGCGCGAGCTTACCGGCGGCATTTACTTCGGCCAGCCACGCGGCACGCGCACGCTGGACAATGGCGAGCGCCAGGCCTACGACACGTTGCCCTATAGCGAAAGCGAAATCCGCCGCATCGCCAAGGCCGGTTTCGAGATGGCCCGGCTGCGCGGCAAGAAGCTGTGCTCGGTCGACAAGGCCAATGTGCTGGCGTCCAGCCAGCTGTGGCGCGCCGTTGTCGAAGAAGTGGCTAAGGACTATCCAGATATCGCGTTGTCGCATATGTACGTGGACAACGCGGCGATGCAGCTGGTGCGCGCGCCCAAGCAGTTCGATGTGATCGTCACCGACAACATGTTCGGCGACATCCTCTCCGACCAGGCTTCGATGCTTACCGGGTCCATCGGCATGCTGCCCTCGGCTTCGCTCGATGCCAACAGCAAGGGCATGTATGAGCCCTGCCATGGGTCAGCACCGGACATTGCCGGGCAGGGCATCGCCAATCCGTTGGCCACGATTCTGTCGGTCGCCATGATGTTGCGCTACACCTTCGCCCAGGGGGCAGCGGCCGATGCGATTGAGGCAGCTGTTGGCAAGGTGCTCGATCAGGGACTGCGCACGGCCGACATCTGGTCGGAAGGCACCACCAAGGTGGGCACGGCTGCGATGGGTGATGCGGTGGTGGCTGCGCTGTAACGGCTTGCCGACCAATCCGGCTTGGTCTTCAGTGTCCACGGCGAGCCGCCCTTGTTGGCTTTGCTGAGGGCTTTTGATTAGAGAGGCGGCCATCGTTCGTTGGGGCGGTGGTCGCTTTCTTGTCTGCGTCTCACGATACGAGTGCAAGTGCAAGTGCAAGTGCAAGTGCAAGTGCAAGTGCAAGCGTAAGTGCTTGCATGCGTAGTTGTGTACGTAATGGTGCAGTTGCACTGCACGTTGGCCGTGTGCGCGGCAGTAGGTCCGGCCCCGGGACACGCCGTGAATCCGTCCATGGAGGCTCAGTGGCGGCATCCATGCCGCCACATGGTCCCGCCGCCGAACCCACCGCCGCTCTGTCGCTATTGCGCTGTCTGAGCGAGGAACGACGAGCGAGGAACGAAGAGCGAAGGGCTACTTGCGTAGCTTCTGCTCACGCTATTCCGAGGCAAAAAATGCAATGCGCCGCGTGCAGAGATGCACCTTTGCCGCTCGGCTTCGCACAACAATGATGAAGCCATGGCCTGGTAGGAGCGCACTTGTGCGCGATGGAGCCATCCGGCAAAGCCCATCGCGCACACGTGCGCTCCTACAAAACGCTAGGTCCAGGTGCCCATGCCGCATACGTGGATGGCCCAGAGTGGTCCGTTCGCCTATCCAGCAATCGCGGCACGTCGCGCATCGCGCTGCAGGGCACACCTTTACCATCAGCAATATTCCTACGTCGCACTTACCGCGAAAATGCGCCGCGTGCTGCGATGCGCCTCTGCTAATCGACTGTGCACAAACGTACCGAAGCCATGACCTCGTAGGAGCGCACTGGTGCGCGATGAAGCCTTCCCATCAATCCCATCGCGCACAAGTGCGCTCCTACGAAACGCGAGGGAATGGCCCGTGATGCCCTTCTCCTACTGCGAGCAGTAGGAGAAGCACAGCACGCGATGCCCGCAGGTGCTGTGCGCGAACATGCTGGTTGTTGTGCAAAAAATTCACCAGCCGCTGCGAGCTAGTGTCATCCATCCTCAATCGCCCTAAAACTAGCGGAAGCACAAACGCAAAACGGCCAGCGTATTACTCGCTGGCCGTTTTGCTGACGTCATCGTGTCGCCGACGCTGTAACCAAACCGCGCGTTACGCCACCGCCGCCGTCTTTCCCGCCACCACGCCGCGCTCGCGCTGACGCAGCAGGCGGTTGGCAACATCGAGCCAGGCCAGGGCGCTGGCCTCGATGATGTCCTTGCTGGTGCCGGTGCCTTCGTATTCCACGCCGTCGTGGCGCACGCTCAGGCTGGCTTCGCCGCGGGCATCGGCGCCGATGCCTACGCTGTGCACCTGGTAGCTGTCCAATTCCAGCTTTACCCCGGTGGCCGATGCCAGCGCACCGAATAGCGCGTCCACCGGGCCATTGCCTTGCGCTGTTTCCGCGACGCGATTGCCGTCTGGGTCGGACAGCTCAACTAGTGCATTGGCGCGGCTGCCGACATCGCTGATGGTCATCGAGGCCAGGCGGTAGCCTTCCTGCACGGTGGCGTCTTGCATCAAGGCCTGCAGGTCGGCGTCGGTGACGACACGCTGCTTTTCGCACAATGCCTTGAACTGCTCGAACACCAGCTTGACCTCATCTTCCTCCAGCAGGTAACCCAGCGCGCGCAGGCGCTGTTCCACTGCAGCGCGGCCGCTGTGGCGGCCCAGCACCATCTGCGACGACTCCCAGCCCACATCTTCCGGGCGCATGATTTCGTAAGTGCCGCGGTGACGCAGCATGCCGTGCTGGTGGATGCCCGATTCATGCGCGAACGCGTTGCCGCCTACCACCGCCTTGTTGCGCTGCACCGGCATGCCCACCAAACGCTGCAACAGCTGCGAAGTGGAGACGATGCGCGGCGTATTGATTGCGGTGTCCAGGTTGTAGAACGCACCACGCACCTTCAGGGCCATGGTGATTTCTTCCAGCGCGCAATTGCCGGCGCGTTCGCCGATGCCGTTGATGGTGCATTCCACCTGGCGGGCGCCGCCTTCGATTGCGGCCAGCGAATTGGCAACCGCCAGGCCCAGGTCGTTGTGGCAGTGCGCGCTGAAGATCACCTTCTCGGCGCCTTCGACGCTGGCGATCAGCCGCGAGAACATGCCGCGGATTTCTTCCGGCGTGGTGAAACCCACCGTGTCCGGCAGGTTGATCGTGGTTGCACCGGCGGCGATGGCCACGCGTGTCACTTCGGCCAGGAAATCTTCTTCGGTGCGCGTGGCATCTTCAGCCGAGAACTCGATGTCGTCGATGTAGCCGCGCGCCAGCGTCACGTGCTTGTGCACCGATTCCAGCACCTGCTCGCGGCTCATGCGCAGCTTGTGCTCGCGGTGTAGCGGGCTGGTGGACAGGAATACATGCAGGCGCGGGTTGGCGGCCGCTTCCAGTGCACGGGCAGAGATCTCGATATCGGCCTGCAGGCAGCGCGACAGCACCGCCAGGGTGGGGCGGCGCAATTCGCGGCCCATCATCGCCACCGCTTCGCGGTCGGAATGCGAGCTGGCCGGGAAGCCGGTTTCGATGATGTCCACGCCAAGCGCGTCCAGCGCGCGCGCCATGACCAGCTTTTGCTGGGGCGTCATGCTGCAGCCGGGGGATTGCTCGCCGTCGCGCAGGGTGGTGTCGAAAATTCGGATATGCGGGGTCTGGTTGGATACGGTCGTGTTCACCAGGAAGACTCCTCTACTGCGATGGCGGTGACAGGCGTTGATGCGACTGCGGATGGGCGGGGAATAGCAATGGATGGCGGTGATGCTTTGGTGCTGCGTTCGTTGCGGAGCCGCTCGGTATTGCGACGACGCGGCTTGCGTGGCGGACGCGGCCGCACCTCGGACAACAGGGTGGCCAGGACAGTTGCGTCGATATTACCGCCAGAGACCACCGCACATTTACGTTTGCCGGAAACACGGCGACCGGCGGCCAGCGCGAGTGCGCCGGCGCCTTCGGCAATGACGTGCTCTTCCAGTGCCAGACGCACCAGCGTCTCGCGCAATTCGGCCTCGCGCACGATCACCACGTCGTCGAGCAGGCTCGAGCACAGACGGCGGGTCAGGAAGCCGGGAATCTTGACCTTCACGCCATCGGCCAGGGTGGCGACCGGGGTGATTTCGCGCAGGTCGCCGCGCACGGCGCGGGCCATGGAGTCCACGCCTTCCACCTGCGCGCCCACGATGCGTACGCCCTGCGACTTCAGCGCCAACGCCACGCCGGAGGCCAGGCCGCCGCCGCCGATCGGCACGATCACCACATCCGGTGCATGCGCGGCCAATTCGATACCCACCGTGCCTTGGCCGGCGATCACATCCGGGTCATCGAACGCAGACAAAAAGCGATAGCCGTTCTGGTCGGCCAGCTCGCGCGCAAAGGCGAAGGCTTCGTCGTAACTGTTGCCGTGCTGGCGCACCGTGGCGCCCCAGTGGGCCACGCCGGCGATCTTGGTCTGCGGCGCACCGTGCGGCATCACCGTGATGGCCTGTACGCCCAACCGATACGCCGACCACGCCACGCCCTGGGCGTGGTTGCCGGCCGAGGCGCAGATCACCGGGCGCTCATCGCCGCGCTCCAGCCCGGCCAGCAACGCATTCAATGCGCCACGTACCTTGTAGGAGCCGGTGCGCTGCAGGTTTTCCAGCTTCAGCCACACGCCGAAGCGTTCGGCGTAATGCAGTGGAGTGGGCGAGAGGTACTTGCGCAGGCGTGCCTGCGCGGCCAGCACGTCGGCCACGCTGACGGCGACCTCGCCTACGTCTGGCTCCTGCGTGGTCGGGCGGCCGGAATCAGGCATTGCGGCACGCGCGCGGCCGATCCGGAAGAAGACACCTCCGAACAGCCATCTGGTCATCCCGCGAGGTCTGCAGGCTCATGCGGCCGCCTCCACCGAGTCCAATGCCGTGATCGCCACCGACTCGCAGTCGTACACTTTTTCCAACTGTAGGCGCAGCGTTTCCGGCGGGCGCGTGCTGTCCACGTCCAGTTGCAGATGCCAGCGGCCGGCATCGTCCGGCGCGGCGGCGCCCTGGATGGCGCACGGGCGGAAGCCACGCCGTTCGGTCATGCCGATCACGCGCACCAGCGCGCCTTCGGCCGGCTTCAGCACCAGATCAAGCCGGTAACGCATGAGGGGTCTCCTTGGCCGCATGTGCGGGATTGCTGTCCAGCATGGTGCTGTTGGCATTGTTGGGCGGCACCAGCGGCCACACGTTGGCGCGTGCGTCGATGGCCACATGCAGCAGGCCCGGGCCGGGCTGCGCCAGCAACTCGGCCAGCGCGGCGTCCACATCGCCGCGCGCAATGATGCGCTTGGCCGGGATGCCGAATACCTGCGCCAACGCGGCGAAATCCGGGTTGTCGGAGAGGTCGATCTCGCTGTAGCGCTCGGCAAAGAACAATTCCTGCCACTGCCGCACCATGCCCAGCGAGCTGTTATCCAGCAGCACGATCTTCACCGGCAACTTGCAGCGCGCAATCGTCACCAGCTCCTGCACATTCATCATGAAGCTGCCATCGCCGGAGACCAGCACCACGGTGCGGTCCGGGCAGGCGAACTGCGCGCCCATCGCCGCCGGCAGGCCGAAGCCCATGGTGCCGAGCGCGCCGCTGGTGAGATGGTTGCGTGGGTCGTTGAAGCGGCAATGCTGCGCAACCCACATCTGATGCTGGCCGACATCGCAGGCAATGATGGTGTCGGCCGGGGCCACTTCGCTCAGGCGCTTCAGCAGCGCCGGTGCGTAGATATCGGTGCCTGGTGCGTCATAGCGCGCGCCGAACTTTTCACGGTTGGCAAAACACCGCGTGCGCCAGGCCTGGCAATTGGCACGTGCCGCGCTCAACGCCTTCAGGCTGGTGGCCACATCGCCGGGCACCGCCACGTCGGCGGTGCGCAGCTTGGAAATTTCATACGCGTCGGCATCCAGGTGGATGACGCGCGCAAATGGTGCAAATTCGCTCAGTTTGCCGGTGGCGCGGTCGTCGAACCGGGCGCCGACCACCACCAGCAGATCGCATTCCTGGATGGCCATGTTCGCCGCGCGCGTGCCATGCATGCCCAACATGCCCAGGTAGTCCGGGTGGGCATGCGGCAACGCGCCCAGGCCGCGCAAGGTCAGCGCGGTCGGGATGCCGGTGGCTTCCACGAAGCGACGGAAGGCCTCCACCGCGCCCGCCAGCGCAATGCCGCCACCGCCGTAGACCACCGGGCGTTCGGCGCTGGCGATCGCCGCCAACGCTTCGGCCAACTTGGCGTCCTGCGGCGCTGGCGGAGGCAGCACCTGCGCCGGCACGTGGTCGGGCAGATGCGAGGCATCGGCAATCTGCACGTCCTTGGGCAGGTCGATCAGCACCGGCCCAGGACGCCCCTCGCGTGCAATCCGAAACGCCTCGCGCACCATCTCCGGCAACTCATCCACGCTGCGCACCAGAAAGCTGTGCTTGACGATCGGCATGGTCATGCCGAACACGTCCAGTTCCTGGAACGCATCGGTGCCCAGCAAGGGCGTAGCGACCTGGCCGGTCAGGCACACCATCGGCACCGAGTCGAGCATGGCGTCGGCAATGCCGGTGACCAGGTTGGACGCGCCCGGGCCGGAGGTGGCCACGCACACGCCGACACGGCCACTGGCACGGGCGAACCCGTTGGCCGCCAATGCGGCACCTTGTTCGTGACGCACCAGGATGTGCTTGAGCTTGGAATCCACCAGGGCGTCGTAGAACGGCATGATGGTGCCGCCCGGATAGCCGAACAGCGTTTCCACGCCCTCGGCTTCCAGGGCCTGCGTCAGCCAGCGCGCGCCATTGCGGGGCTTGCTGTGTGCGGAGGTGTTCATGCGTTGTGCGGACCTTTCGGTTAAACGGTGGGGGAGGCGGCGGCGTTACGCCGCCTGTTGCTTGGCAGGTGTAGCGGCGGCCTGCTGCTCACCATTGAGCCATACCATCTTGGCGCGCAATTTCTTGCCCACTTCTTCGATCGGGTGCTCCAGATCGGCCTGCTTGAACTTGGTGTAGTTCGGCAGGCCGGCTTCGTATTCGGCCACCCAGTTCTTGGTGAAGGTGCCGTTCTGGATGTCGGTCAGCACATCCTTCATGCGTGCCTTGGTGCTGGCATCGATGACGCGCGGACCGCTGACGTAGTCGCCGTACTGCGCGGTTTCGGAGACGAATTCCAGCATGCGGGTGATGCCGCCTTCGTAGAACAGGTCCACGATCAGCTTCAGTTCGTGCAGCACTTCGTAGTAAGCGATTTCCGGCTGATAACCAGCTTCCACCAGCACTTCGAAACCGGCCTGCACCAGCGAGGACGCACCACCGCACAGCACCGCCTGCTCGCCGAACAGATCGGTTTCGGTCTCTTCCTTGAAGGTGGTCTTGATGATGTTGGCGCGCGCGCCGCCCAGGCCGCCGGCGTAGGTGAGCGCGAACTGCTCGGCCTTGCCACTGGTGTCCTGGTAGACCGCATAGATGCACGGCACGCCGCGGCCGATTTCATACTCGCGACGTACCAGTGCGCCCGGGCCCTTCGGCGCGACCAACACCACGTCCAGATCCGCGCGCGGCTTGATCATGTCGAAATGCACGTTCAACCCGTGCGCGAACAGCAGGCAGGCGCCCTGCTTCATGTTCGGCGCAATGACCTCTTCGTAGAGCTTCTTCTGCACCATGTCCGGGGTCAGCACCGCGACCAGATCAGCGGTCTTTACCGCTTCGGCCGGCGCAACGACGGTGAACCCATCGGCCTGGGCCTTGGCTTCGGTCGGGCCACCGGGGCGCAGGCCAACGGTGACGTCGAAGCCGGAATCGCGCAGGTTCAGCGCGTGCGCGCGACCCTGGCTGCCGTAGCCGATGATCGCGATGGTCGGTTGGGTGTCGTTGCTCATTGAAAATCCTTGCGGTGTGGGCAGTGGGAAAGGAATCAGCCGGCAGTGGAGATACGTACTGGCCGAACAAAGCGGGGAATCACAACGGCGTCGTCCATGCAGGGATGCACCGCGCCGCGTGTTGCGGCGTTTGTGACGCACCCTGCGGTGGTGGAGATGGCGTTGTTCATGTCATTCGAAACTTTTGGTGGTCCCTGAAACGCGAAACCCCGCGCCGTTGCCGGTGCGGGGTCTGATCGAAGCCTTGTGTGTCTGTTGCCTACACGAAGTCTCGTCCCGCACCGGTTGGCGAGGTAATAAGTACGAGCACGAGAAGCGACTCTGCCGACGCGCCGAAGGGCGCGGTCAGGAAGGCGTTCAAGGTGGCGGTGCGTTGCGGCATGGATCTGAGATAACCACCGCCGCTGCGGGGGTGTCAACCCTTGCGGCTGAAACTTCGGTCATCGTACGAAGTGGCGCGCGCAAAGCCCCGCCACATCAGCATGGTTACCGCTGAAACCGCAGCGACGCGCGGTGCGTGGCTGCAACCGGCGTCACCAATTGCGCGGCTTTTGCGCCCGGTTCCTGCGGTCTGGACGTTGCGCGCTGGTGCACTGGTATCGTTGGCAACTCATCATTGATGTGTCCCTGGGGGCTCTTGCCATGCGTTGCGTACCTGCCTTGTTGGTGTCTGCTCTGGTGCTGCTCGCGCCACCGTCTGGTGCGGCCGACCGCATCACCGGGCAACCTTTCGCCACCCGCTCGGAAGTGATCGCCCCGCATGCCATGGCCGCGACCTCGCAGCCGCTGGCCACGCAGATCGCACTGGATGTGATGAAGGACGGCGGCTCGGCGGTGGATGCGGCGATCGCTGCCAATGCCGCACTGGGCCTGATGGAGCCGACCGGCAACGGGGTGGGCGGGGATCTGTTCGCGATCGTGTGGGACCCCAAGACCAACAAGCTCTACGGCTACAACGGATCGGGCCGCTCGCCGAAGTCGCTGACCCTGGCCGAGTTCCAGCGCCGGGGGTTGAAGGACATTCCACCGACCGGGCCGCTGCCGGTGTCGGTTCCGGGCGCGGTGGACGGCTGGTTCGCGTTGCACGGCCGTTTTGGCCGCAAGCCGATGGCGCAGGACCTGGCGCCGGCGATCAGCTACGCGCGTGAGGGACACCCGGTTGCCGAAACGATCGCCTATTACTGGGACCGCTCCGTGCCGCGGTTGTCGCAGTACCCCGGCTTCAAGGAGCAGTTCACCATCGACGGGCATGCCCCGCGCAAGGGCGAACTGTGGAAGAACCCGAACCTGGCCAATACCTTGCAGCAGATCGCCGATGGCGGGCGCGACGCGTTCTATAAGGGCGAGATCGCGCGCACCATCGGTGCCTACTTCAAGGCCAATGGCGGCTTTCTGAGCTATGAGGATCTGGCCAGCCACCAGGGCGAATGGGTCGAGCCGGTCAGCACCAATTACCGCGGCTATGACGTGTGGGAACTGCCGCCCAATAGCCAGGGTATCGCCGCGTTGCAGATGCTCAACATTCTGGAAGGCTACGATTTTTCCAAGATCGGCTTCGGCTCGACCGAACACGTGCACCTGTTCACAGAGGCCAAGAAGCTGGCCTTTGCCGACCGCGCACGCTTCTATGCCGACCCGGCCTTTCAGCCGGCGCCGCTGGCCAAGCTGATTTCCAAAGACTATGCCGCGCAGCGCCGCGCGTTGATCTCGATGGACAAGGCCTTGAAGGAAGTGCAGCCGGGCACGCCCAAGCAGCTGGAGGAGGGCGATACCATCTACATGACCGTGGCCGATGCCGACGGAATGATGGTCTCGCTGATTCAGTCCAATTACCGTGGCATGGGCAGCGGCATGGCGCCGCCGGGACTGGGCTTCATCCTGCAGGATCGCGGCGAGATGTTCGTGCTGAAGAAGGACCACCCCAACGGCTACGCCCCGGGCAAGCGCCCGTTCCAGACCATCATCCCGGCGTTCGTCACCAAGGACGGTAAGCCATGGCTGAGCTTTGGGGTGATGGGCGGGGCGATGCAACCGCAGGGACATGTGCAGATCGTCATGAACCTGGTGGATTTCCATATGAATCTGCAGGAAGCCGGCGATGCGCCGCGTATCCAGCATGAAGGCTCCACCGAGCCCACCGGCCAGGCCACGGCGATGAGCGACGGCGGCGAAGTCAACCTGGAAACCGGCTTCTCTTACGACACCATCCGCGGGCTGATGCGCAAAGGTCACCGGGTGATCTTTGCCGACGGACCTTATGGCGGCTACCAGGCGATTGCGCGCGACCCGGCCAGCGGCGTGTACTACGGCGCCTCGGAGAGCCGCAAGGACGGGCAGGCCGCCGGTTACTGAGCGGCTGCACGCGATGATGCGCGCTCAATTCCACGCCGCGCGCGCCGCTAACGTGTTCGATGGATTCGGAGGAATCCCATGAATTCGATGCAACAGTCCGATCTGCCGGCGCATGCGCAGGCAGCACTGCTTCCCGATGCACCGGTCGCCTTGTTGCGGCTTTCGACCGAGGCATGCCTGATGGCCTGCAATCGCGCCGGGCTCGACGTGCTGGGCATCACCGCCGCCGAGCTGCAGGGCGCGCCCGCCATGTTGCTGTGGGGCTTGAACGCAGCCGATCTGGTCGGCGAGGAAGGCGTGTGGGCCGCTCCGGGCGATGACCCGGCGCGCCGCGTGCGCTATACGCGCGACCGCGTGCATGGCGGCTGGCTGCTGTCCTTGCCGCACGTGGAAACCGCCACCTTGCTGCGCGAGGCCACACGTCTGGCCGAAGACAGCCGCCCGGTGCCGATCTCGCCACTGCTGCAACCGCTGGTGGCCCGCCTGCAGGCCGAGCACGAGGACCGCACGGTGCTCGAACGCACCGCGCAGGCGCTGGCCGGCTGTGAGCTTGAACTGCTGCTCCCTGCTGGCCTGGCCGAGACCGAGATGGGCCGCCGGCTACAGGCGGGTTTCGGCAATCTGGCCGAAGCGATCCGCCAGGCGGTGGCCTTGTCGGTACAGATCGCCGCCGAAGTGCCGCCGCTGGTGGCCGAGAACGATGAAATGGTGCGCCAGTCGCAGGCGCAGACCGAGGCGCTCGATGGTGCGCGCATCGCGGTGGAACGGCTGGCGACCAACCTGCATGACGTCAACGCCGAGCTGGCACAGGTGATCACGCTGGCCGGTAGCGCGGATGAAAGCGCGCGCCAGGGCATGGCCGCGGCGCGTGCGCTGGGCCAGGCGATGCAGGAAGTGGAACGGCGCGCCGCACGCGCGGGCGAGGTCATCGAAGTCATCGACTCGGTCGCCTTCCAGACCAACATCCTTTCCATCAACGCGAGCATCGAAGCCGCACACGCCGGCGATGCCGGACGCGGCTTTGCGGTGGTCGCCACCGAAATCCGCCGCCTGGCCGAACGCGCTGCGGCGGCTGCGCGCGATGTGCGCGCAATCCTGGCCGAAACCAGCGCAGCCATCGGCGAAGGCGCCGCTTCCGCGCGCGGCACCGAAGCCGTGCTCGACGGCATCACCGGCCTGCTCGGGCGTGCCAGTGGCGCGATGACCGCAGTGGCCGGTCGCATCCAGGCGCAGGACGGCGAGATCCGTGGCATCGAAAGCGCCGTGGATGGCGTGGTGGCGCTGGGGCGCAGCAATCTGCAGCATGCCGCGCATGTGGCAGAACGCAGCGAAGCTCTGGAGCGCGGCACCGAAACGCTGCGCGACTGCGTGGGCCTATTCCGGCTGCCGGCCGACCCGTTGCAGGTGCCACGGCATGCGCGGGTCAAGGAACTGGCGGTGGCCACCGCCGGGCGCATCGGCACCGCGTTGGCGCAAGCCATCGCGCGCGGCCAGATCGACGAAGCAGCCCTGTTTGCGCGCACCTACACGCCCATTCCTGGCGTGGAGCCGGCCAAGTTCAGCACCGCGTTCGATGGCGTCTGTGATCAGATTCTGCCTGCCTTGCAGGAACCGTTACTGGATGCGCACGCGTGGATCGTCTTTGCGATCTGTGCCAATCCCGACGGCTATGTGCCCACCCACAACCTGCGCTTCACCCAGCCGCTGACCGGCGATGCCAAGCGTGACCTGGTCGGCAACCGCACCAAGCGCAAGTTCACCGACCGTGTCGGCCGCAGCGTCGGCGCGCATACCGACCCGTACCGCCTGCAGGTCTATCGCCGCGACACCGGGCAGATCATGTTCGATCTGTCCGCGCCGATCTTCGTCGGCCGCAAGCATTGGGGCGGCCTGCGGGTGGGCTATACGCTGGAGTAACCGCCACCGCGCTTACTGCGGCGCGGCAGAGGCCGTGCTGGCGGGCGATGCAGGCACGGCGTTGCCCAGCTGCTCGGCAAGGAAACGTTCCAGCGTGCGATAGAACGCAATTTGATTGGCGTCCTTGTAGAAACCGTGCCCTTCTTTTGGGACGGCCATCCACTGCGGTGCATTGCCACTGCGCGTCAATGCTGCACGCAAGCTCTTGGCCTGCGCGAATGGCGCACGCTCGTCTTCTTCGCCGTGTACCAGCAACACCGGGACCTTGATCCGGTCGGCCAGGCTCACCGGCGAATGCGCCGCAAGATCGGCGGCGTCACGGCCGATGGCGCGCTCCAGATAATTCATGCCGTAGTCGCTGCGGTTGATGTCGCCCTTGCTGTACATCATCTGCAAATCGTAGATGCCGGCCAGGCCAACTGCGCAGCGGAACAACTCCGGCGCCTTGACCTGCACCATCATCGCTGCATACGCACCAAAGCTGGCGCCATAGCTGCAGATGCGTGACTGATCGGCCAGCCCTTGCGCAACCGCCCAGCGCACGCCGTCGACCAGATCGTCCTGGATGCGTTCGCCCCACTGCCGGTAGCCGGCGCGCTCGAAGTTGTGGCCGCGGCCGTGGCCGCCACGGTAGTTGACCTGCAACACCAGATAGCCGCGGCTGGCCAGGAACTGCGCGTCGGTATCGAACGCCCAGCCATCGCCGTCGGCATGCGGGCCGCCGTGCGGCAGCAAAATCATCGGCAACCGCGTGCCCTTGGCGGCAGTGTTCGGTACGGTCAGCACACCGTCCAGGGTCAAACCATCGCGTGCCTGGAAGGTCACCATGCGCCGTTCGCTCATCTGCGCCGGCTGCAACGCGTTGCGCGCCTTGACGACTAATTTGAGGGTATTGCTCGTGCGGTTGAAGATGTACCAGTCTCCGGCGTTGCGATCGCTATAGGCGTGCAGCAAGAGACCGTTGCCGTCTTCGGTGAAATTGATGAAATCCACGTACTGGCCGGCCAGCGTTTCACTCAGGCTGCGGTGCAGTCGCGCTTCGGCGCTGTCGTCGAGGTACTGCAGTTTCGGCTTTCCCGGCCCGAGCCTGGCCGCAAACGGCGGTTGCGGCAGTGGCCCCCACTGCAGGTCGTCCACGGTGTAGAACGGGTCCGCTGCAAGCACGCTGCGTTGCTGGCCATCGAGCGTGCTGGATACCAGCGCTGCAGGCCCACCGGCGTCGTTGTACCAGCCGTACACGCGGCCCGGCTGGCTGGCGAATGCGAATGGGCGCCAGTTTGCCTGCACCTGTTGCAGGGCGGCCCAACCGTTGCCGTTACGGCGATACAACAGCGAATTGTCGTTGTCATCGGTGCCGTAGGCGTACTGCGCCACACCGGCATTGTCGAGCACGAAGCGCAGGTCGGGCACGTCGATGTCGGCCATCAGCCGATGCGTGGTGGTCGTGGTGTCGACGTCGTAGAGCATCGAGTGGCGCGAATCCAGCGACAGGCGACGCATGTAGAAGTGGCCGTTGGGATGGGCCGGCAACCCTTCGATATAGCCGAAACCGCGCTCCAGGCCGGCATTGCGCGTGCTCTGCAGGTAGCCGTAGACATAGCGCTGGTTGCTGCCATCCAGATCGGTGGCAATGATTTCGCCCATCGGCAGCGGTTCTTCCAGCGAGCCGAGCTTGCGGCCCTTGCCGATGACCAGCCGTCTGTCACTGACCCAGGCAATCCGCACCGGCAGCTCGTAACGCGGCAGGCGCAGCATGGTGGTGGATTGCATGTCCGCAATTCGGTAGACCACCAAGGCGTAGCTGCCTTCGCCGAGATCAGCGCTCACCGCCAGATGTTTCCCATCCGGCGACATCGATGGCGAGGAAATCGGGCCGGACTCGACGAAGGCCTCCGCCGGCGGCACGGGCTCGGCCCACGCCTGACCGCCGAACCACATCAACAGCATTGCTGCCGCCCAGGCACACTTCTGCGTTCCCTGCATTTGCGTCATCCATCCCCTGTTTGCTGAACGATAGCTAAGCGAGCCGGGTGGTGACAAGTGGGGCGGCAAAAAAAAGCCACCGAAGATCGGCGGCAGGGAGAGAGAGCTGGTTTCTTGTTGTAATGCGGGCAGGCTAGCGCTGTGGCGTGCCGTGCAAATGCCGGTGGATGCCGACGATTGCGTGTTGCATGGCAGGATGCGCGTTGCTTGTCGGCCGTGGCATGAACGCGGCGGCTTTGCGAAAGACACGCTGCGTTCCAGCTGCGTCATGCGGCCGTTCGATCAGACCGCTAGGTGTGGTGCAGGCAGCTTTAACGGCCGGGAGGGCGGACGCCCAGTCGAACCCTTTTGGCAGAGTGCTGACCACGACGGCGGGGCGCGCCCGAACACGTGGTTGACGCCTACATGGACAGTGGCGTTCCACGGAAATGGCAGTGCCCGTATGGCGTTGAAGGTGATGTAGGCAACACGACGATAGTTGCTGGTCTAATCCAGACTCACCACGACGCCTGAGACCGCCACAGACACATGTCGTCCGTGCGGCGATGTGGTTTAATCGCCGCCGAAGTGGGGGTACCACAGCACTGCTGCGGTTGAGATAGTCCCTTCGAACCTGATCCGGCTCATACCGGCGTAGGGAAGCTTCGTTAGATGCGCTGCTCCGTGCCTGCACGGGTACGCGCCATTGAGCGCCGCCGCTTCGTCCGCACTGCGACCCCTCGCAGCGCCAGCACCCTTGGTGCTGGCTTCTCAGCACACAGGACGAACGCCAATGAATGCCGCGCCCACCGTTTTGCTGCAACAGACCCAGACGCTCTCGGCGGCTGTGACCCAGCCGATTCCCGGTTCCCGCAAGATCTTCGTGCAAGGCTCGCGTGCAGACCTGCAGGTGCCGATGCGCGAGATCGTGCTGACCCGCACGCCGACGCTGTTCGGTGGGCAGGACAACCCGCCGCTGAGTGTCTACGACACCTCCGGCCCCTACACCGATCCGCAGGCGGCGATCGATCTTGCTGCCGGCCTTGCGCCGTTGCGTGCCGACTGGATTGTCGAACGCGGCGACACGCTGCCATTGGAGGCACTGAGTTCCAGCTTCGGTCGTGGTCGCGAGCATGATGCGCGGCTGGATGCGGTGCGCTTCCCGTCGCGACGTTTGCCGCGTGTGGCGCGCAGCGGTGCCAATGTGACGCAGATGCATTACGCGCGCCGCGGCATCATCACCCCGGAGATGGAGTTCGTTGCCATTCGCGAAAACCAGCGACTGGAAGCGGTCACCGATGCGGTGTTGCGCAAGCAGCACCCGGGCGAAGCCTTCGGTGCGGCAATCCAGCAGCGCATCACCCCGGAGTTCGTACGCGAGGAGATCGCGCGCGGCCGCGCAATTTTACCCAATAACATCAACCATCCGGAAAGCGAGCCGATGATCATCGGCCGCAACTTCCTGACCAAGATCAACGCCAACATCGGCAACAGTGCGGTGTCGTCTGGCATTGCCGAAGAGGTCGAGAAACTGGTGTGGTCGATTCGTTGGGGTGGCGACACCGTGATGGACCTGTCGACCGGCAAGCACATCCATGAGACGCGCGAGTGGATCATTCGCAATTCGCCGGTACCGATTGGCACCGTGCCGATCTACCAGGCACTGGAAAAGGTCGACGGCCGTGCGGAAGAGCTCACCTGGGAGATCTTCCGCGACACCTTGATCGAGCAGGCCGAGCAGGGCGTGGACTACTTCACCATTCACGCGGGCGTGCTGCTGCGTTACGTGCCACTCACCGCCGGGCGTGTCACCGGCATCGTGTCGCGTGGCGGTTCGATCCTGGCGAAGTGGTGTCTGGCACATCACAAGGAAAACTTTCTCTACACACACTTCGAACACATCTGCGAAATCATGAAGGCTTACGACGTGGCGTTTTCGCTCGGCGATGGCTTGCGCCCCGGCTGTATTGCCGATGCCAACGACGCGGCCCAGTTCGGTGAACTGGAGACGCTTGGCGAGTTGACCAAGCTCGCCTGGAAGCACGATGTGCAGACCATGATCGAAGGGCCAGGCCATGTGCCAATGCAGCTGATCAAGGAGAACATGGACAAGCAGCTGCGCGAGTGCGGCGAGGCGCCGTTCTATACGCTGGGCCCGCTCACCACCGATATCGCACCTGGCTACGATCACATCACCAGCGCCATCGGTGCGGCGATGATCGGCTGGTTCGGCACCGCCATGCTTTGCTATGTCACCCCCAAGGAACACTTGGGCCTGCCCAACCGCCAGGATGTGCGCGATGGGATCATGGCCTACAAGATCGCCGCGCATGCGGCCGACCTTGCCAAGGGCCATCCCGGTGCACAGGTACGTGACAACGCACTGAGCAAGGCGCGCTTCGAGTTCCGCTGGGACGACCAATTCCATCTCGGCCTGGATCCGGAGAAAGCCAAGGAGTTCCACGACGAGACCCTGCCCAAGGACGCGCACAAACTGGCGCATTTCTGCTCGATGTGCGGCCCGCACTTCTGTTCGATGAAGATCACCCAGGATGTGCGCGACTACGCGGCTGAGCACGGCATCAGCGAGGACCATGCGCTGGAGGCGGGCATGCAGGAGAAGTCTGGAGAATTTGTGGCGCAGGGCGCACAGGTGTATCGGGCGTCGTAACTGCGGGGCAGCATGCGGCTGCAGTCGATCGCTGTGGCCGCTTAAGAAAAGTTCAGTTTTGAATGGTGCAGATTGGCGCTCGCATCGCAAGTGCCGTCGGAAAAATTTTCGCGTCGAGGCACGAAATCCAAGCAAATTCGGCGCGTCTAGCTGAATCGCAGATAAAAAAATCGCGCCAGAGGCGCGAAGGGTACGTCGTAATTGTTTGAATTCTTCGGCGAGAGAGAGAGAGCCTGACGTCGCCGCCTGTCATAGGAAGCAACGGTGCATAGCGTAAAATTTGCACCAATTAGATGCATGACACAGTTGGTTGTCGTGCTTTGCTGAATTTGGCGTCTCGCGCAGTGTGCGTGATTGGTCTTGTTGTCCTTGCCGGCGTGTGTGTCTTTGTTGCCCATGAGTTCTTCCTCCATCCCTTCATCGTCCATGGGCCGGCTGCGCGTCGGTGTCTGCACGGTCGATGTGGCCTCGCGCGAAGTGCATGTTCCCGGTGCCAAGCGCACCCCGCGACTGGCGCCCAAGGCGTTGGCAGTGTTGCTGGCGCTTGCCCGGCAGCCGGGGCAGGTGGTGACGCGCGAGCAGCTGCTGGCCGAGGTCTGGCCGGACACGCTGCCGACCAACGATGTGGTGACGCAGGCCATTACCCAGGTGCGCAAGGCGCTTGCCAGCGATGGCAGCGAACGTTCCGCACATATCGAAACGATTGCAAAGACCGGGTACCGCTTGCTGGCGCCGGTGACGTGGGAGACGCCGGAGGCCGTTGACCGTGCTGGTGCAAAGGCGGCGCTCCCTGACCCTGCGCAGTCACAGACAGATGCGAACGGCAACGCGCAGAGGGAAGACAGCGCCAGCGCGCACGTGCTGATCGGTAGCGCTATTGACGCGAGCCCGGCACAGCCTGCTGCGAGCGCTCAGCTGCCACGTGCCCGGCGCCGTGGCGTGGCGCTGGCATTGGCCTGCGTCGCCCTGCTGGTGGTGTTGGGGTTGGCGGCAAAAGCCTTGTGGCAGCATGCATCCAGCACCGGCGCAGTGTCGGTCGGCACGGTCGTGGGCAGCCCCAAGCGCCCGTACCAGGTGATCACCGCCGGTGGCGGCTTCGACCTCACCCCCAGCCTGTCGCCGGACGGCGCCATGGTGGCGTACGCGTCCCTGGTCAACGACCGCCCTGGGACCTCGATCCTGGTCAAGACCACCAATAACGCGTATCCGCGCGTGCTCGACACCCCGGGCCCCGGGGCGGCCGACCGGCTTCCGGCGTGGTCGCCGGATGGCCGTGCAATCGCATTCGAGCGCGATGGCGCAGATGGCAGCTGCCGCATCATGATTGCCGCCGCCAACGGCCAGGCCGCGGCCCACGAGGTTGTGCGGTGCGATGGCGCGGACATGCTGAGTTTCAGCTGGTCGCCAGACGGGCGCGCCTTGTTGTTCGGCACCATGACCGGTGCCAATGGCGCGCGGCGCATCCGTCGGCTGGAGCTTGAAACCGGGCAATGGCAGACGTTGACGTACAGCGCGCACCCGGACGACTTCGATTACATGCCGCGGTATTCGCCTGACGGTGCGTGGATCGTGTTCATGCGTAACCCCCAGATGGGCGACCTGTGGCGCATGCCTGCGCAGGGTGGCACCCCGGAACGGTTGACCGACGACATTGCCGAGATCCGCGGCTGGAGCTGGCTGCCCGACAGCAGTGGGGTGATCTTCGGGCGGCGCGTAGACAGCGAAGCGCGGCTGTACCGGCTGGAGTTACACGACCGTAGCCTGCACGATCTTGGGGTGGACGACGCACAGGCACCGGATGTGGCCGGCACGCATGCGGTGTTCGTGCAGCGCAAGCCACAGTTTGGCCTGTATCAAGTGGTCCGCGACCCCATGAACGGCGGATACCTGCGACGTCGTCTGTTTCCGTCCAATGGGCGTGATGATCAACCGATGATTGCGCCGGATGGCCAGCAACTGCTGTTCACCTCGAATCGTTCCGGCGCCTATGGCCTGTGGTGGGGCGATGTCACCAAGCCCGGCTCGGTACGCTTGCTTGAAGGATTGCGCCCGGACAGCCGGCAGGCCGCGGATTGGTCGGCCGATTCGCAGCACGCGCTGGTGACCGGCACCGATGCGACCGGCCACCGTGGCATCTACGAAGTCACGCCTGGTAGCGGCAAGGTCACGCGGCTGGCGGTGCCGCAGGCGCGGCCTTTGCAGGCAATCTACCTGCCAGACCCCAATCAACTGCTGGTGGTTGCGGCTTCTGATGACGGTCGAACCTCCGCCACCGTCTATGACCGCCGTACGCAACCGTGGCGCGCGCTGAGCGTCTTGCCTGATGTCTCGCAGCTGCGTCTGGACCGCGCCTCAGGCGAGGTGTTGTTCACGCGTTTGTCCAGCGGCGGACTGTGGCGCATCGCGCCGTCGCTGGCCGCCGACACCTTGCAGCCGATCGATCGCATGCAACCCTCGCGCTGGCGTTACCGCAGTTGGGCGCCGGGTGCGCATGCGCAGGTGCATTACCTGTCTTCCACAGACGCGTGCTCCACGCATGACAGTGAACTGCGCAGTAGGCAGCAGGGCCAGTGCATGGATGTTGCCAAGTACACCGCCATCAACGGCTTCAGCATCGATCAGCGCAGTGGCGCGATGTATGTGTCGCTGGCTGAGGAAGATGGCAGCGCCATTGCCTTCATGCCGCTACCCGCAACACCCGCCACCTCGCTCGGCATCGTCTCCAACCTATTGTTCAAATTGAAGAAATAAGCTTCGTAAGTTCTTCGGAATCTCTTCGTGGCGATTTCGGGACACCTTCAGCAAAACATCCTGACTGCCGCCAGATTCGGCAAAACACTGTGCGCTCTTTTGTACAGCGGGCTGCCAGCATGCAACAGGTCATCACTGCCGATCGTGGCGTTGCACTCTCCATCGACGGTGCTGGCGAGCACACGCCGACCACCTGTCTGGCAGTTGCGCGACTCGGCAGCCTGCGCACGGTGGCGGCGACCTTTACGTTGTGGGTGCAGCTGCGCGGACGTTCCTGGGTGGAAGCCAAGGAGGGACGTTTCCGCCTGCATGCAGGTGACTGGATCGCCTTCGACAAGGATTCCCATCCCACGGTGCAGGCCGACCGCAGTGCCGTCTGCGTCGGCGTCAGCCTGGATGGCGACAGCCTGCAGTCGTTGGCCGAGCTGACCGACGCCACGTTGTATCCCGGTCGCAGCCACCTTGCGCGCAGCGACCTGCGTATCGCATTGCGGCTGTGGCGCAATGCCGCCGCGCAAAGCGGTAGCGCTTCGGCCCGGCCGCTGCTGCTGCATCTGGCCGGGATGCAGCGCGAATTCGTCGAACAGGAACAGCGCTGCCCGGGCCGCTCGCGTAGCCGTCGCCGTCAGGTGTTCGGGCGGATGCAGCGGGCGCGTCTATATCTGGAAGGCAACAGCGACCGCGTGGTGCGCATCAGCGAGCTGGCGCAACTGACCAACTTCTCCAGTTGGTATGTCTCCAAGACCTTCCAGAGCCTGTACGAGGAAAGTCCGCAGGCGTTGTCAGCACGCTTGCGTCTGGAACGCGCATCGGACCTGCTGCGCGATACCTCGATGATGATCGGTGAGGTTGCGGCCGCCAGCGGCTTCGACAACTGCTGCAGCTTCGCGCGTGCATTTCGTGCGCGATTCGGCGTTTCCGCTTCGCATTACCGCGACCAAGCAGCAAATCCGCCAGATTCGGCAAAGCCACGGAACGTGACGCGCAAAGCGACGGCGTTCACGCAAACGTAATTTGCACAGGGGCGCTTAACGCGCCACTAACGAACCCTGGAGAGATTGATGAACCTTCGCACCTCCGCAGTGCGGCTGGGCCTGTTGCCCGCCGGTATTGCGATCGCGTTGACGCCGGCATTTGCCGCCGCGCAAGAGTCGACCACCACGCTGGACCGTATCGAGATCACCGGCTCGCGCATCCGTAGCGCGGACGTCGAAACCCAGCAGCCGATTCTGACGCTGGACCGCCAGGCGCTGGAGAAGCAGGGCCTGACGTCGGTCGCCGACGTGCTGCAGAACCTGACCTCGGCGGGCTCGCCGGCCATCTCGCGCGCCGACGCGCTGTCGTCGGGCGAAGACGTGGGCGGTTACTACGTCGACCTGCGTAACCTCGGCGCGCAGCGTACGTTGGTGCTGGTGAACGGCAAGCGTCTGGGTGCATCGACCTCCGGCCTGCAGGATCTCAGCCAGATCCCGATGGCAGCGATCGAGCGTATCGAGGTGCTGAAGGACGGCGCCTCGTCGATCTACGGTTCCGACGCCATTGCCGGTGTCGTCAACGTGATCACCCGTAAGCGCTTCGACGGCGCTGAAGCCAGCGTGCAGTTCGGCCAGTTCGGCCAGGGCGACGGCGATACCACCCAGTACTCCTTCACTGTGGGTACGCAGGGCGAGCGTGGCGGTGTGACGCTGTCGGCCGAATACTCCAAGCAGGATCCGGTGTTCGCCAAGAACCGCTGGTTCAGCCGCGACGGTTCGCGTGGTCCCAACTCGACCCCGAACAGCTGGAGCCCGATCAGCCAGAACGGTTCGTGGTGCAACCCGCTGCAGGTCGACTGCGCTGACCCGGACACCGCGGTGTGGCAGACCCTCAATGCCGGCGGTAACCCGAACAATCCCGCTGACTACCACCCGCTGACGCCGGCCGAGTACGCCAACTCGAACCAGCAGATGATGGTGCAGACCGGCATCGAGCGTAAGTCGGTGTTTGCGAACGTCAACTACGACGTTGCCGACGCGATCACCTTCAACGCCGACATCGCCTACAACGAGCGCACCACCGACGGCCAGATCGCGGGTTACCCGTATCAGTCCGGCTCGTTCGGTACGCCGCTGGAAGCTGGTAGCGCGTTCAATCCGATCGGCCAGGACGTCGATTTCCGCCGTCGTCTGTGGGAAGTGCCGCGCGCCAGCGAAAACCAGCTGAAGACGCTGCGTTTTGCGCCGACCTTGAGCGGTTACTTCGATCTCGGTGGCAAGACCTGGGATTGGGACGTGGGCGCGTTGTGGAACCGCAACGAGAACACCAAGCGTAGCCGCGGCGACATGAGCCTGATCGCTTCGCGTCAGGCGCTGGGTCCGTCGTTCATCAACGGCCAGGGCGTTGCGCAGTGCGGTACCGCTGCTGACCCGGTCTCGCTGTCGGCTTGCCGTCCGTGGAACCCGCTGCTGCCGTACAACGTTGCAGGTCAGGGCTCGCTCGCCGACCCGGCGCTGCAGGAATTCCTGTTCCCGACCTTCACCGACACCGGTCTGACCAAGACCACCAGCTTCACCGCCAACCTGTCGGGTTCGATTGTCGAGATGCCGGCTGGCGATCTGGGTATCGCGGTGGGCTACGAGCACCGTAAGGAAGAAGGTCGCTTCTCTCCGGACGCATTTGCGCAGTCGGGCGAGAGCACCGGCCTGGGTGCCAAGACCACGCAGGGTCAGTACTCGCTGGACGAGGTCTACCTCGAGTTGAACGTGCCGCTGCTGAGCGATGTTGCGTTTGCCAAGGAACTGACCTTCAACGCGGCAACCCGTTACTCCGATTACAGCAACTTCGGTAACACGCTGAACTCCAAGTTCGGCCTGACCTGGCGTCCGCTGGAAGACCTGCTGGTGCGTGCGACCTACGCCGAAGGCTTCCGCGCTCCGACCATCAGCGACCTGTACGGTGGCCTGAGCAGCAGCTTCGAGGATTACATCGATCCTTGCGGCGTGGGTGCCCCGAACAGCGTGAACGGCAATGCCGCCTGTAACGCCGCTGGTGTCCCGCTGGGTTACACGCAGCTCGGTCAGGGCTTCGTGCCTTGCACGACGTATCCGTGCCAGACGCCTGATGAATTCATCAGCGGCGCGAACCCGAACCTGAAGCCGGAAACCTCCACGAGCAAGACGGCTGGTCTGGTATGGAGCCCGCGCTGGGTGCAGGGCCTGGACATCTCGCTGGATTGGTACCGCTACGAAATCAATGACATGATCATTGCCGATAGCGTCGACCGCATCCTGCGCGATTGCTACGTGCTCGGCGATACCTCGCGCTGCTCGAGCCTGACGCGTGCTGCAGACGGTCACATCTCGTCGATGACCTACGGCGTGGCCAACCTCGGCCAGATGGAAACCGAAGGCTACGATCTCGGCGTGAAGTACCGCTTGCCGGAAACCGCGATCGGTTCGTTCACCTTCGACTGGCAGACCAGCTACGTCAGTAAGTACGACGAAGCCGGCCAGGACAGCGCAGGCAACGCGATCATGATCGGCCGCGTCGGCGAGCCGGGCATCTTCCGCGTGCGCTCCAACGTTGGCGTGAACTGGACGCTGGGTGATTTCGGCGTCAACTACACCCTGCGTTACTACTCGGGCATGAAGGAAAGCTGCATCACTCTGGCTGAGGGCTACTGCGACGCGCCGGATCATTTCGCCAACGGTGAATCCGATCCGCTGCGCCACACCGGCTCCAACACCTTCCACGACCTGCAGGTCAACTGGAAGGCCCCGTGGGATGCAACGATCGCGCTCGGCGCGAACAACGTGTTCGATCACCGCGGTCCGCTTCAGTACTCGGCACCGAACAGCAGCTTCGCCTACTACGGCGGCTTCGAAATCGGTCGTTTCATGTACATGAAGTACACCCAGCGCTTCTGATCGATCGACGCGTTTGGTGAATAGAAGGGCGGGCCGCAAGGCCCGTCCTTTTTTTGTGGGCCGAAGACAGTGTTTGCTTAGCGACGATCGGGGTTCTGTCGCCGGAGCATCACTTCATGCCGGGGTAGGTGATTAAGTGGGGAGGCTGCGACCACGCTGCAGCATATGGGCATCCATTTCGTTGCGGTGCCGCTGCTCTAGCGAGCATCGCCTGGCACCCAATGCCAACGGCGCGCGCTGCGCAAAATGCGTTGCGCTCAACAAACAGTCAAAAAAAAACGCGGCCTGCGCCGCGTTTTTTTCAGCTGTAGCGAGGCAACTTACGCCTCAGCAAGCCCCATCAACGTATCGGCCTGCTCGCGCCAATTTGGCAGGCGATTGATGACGCCAACCTTGGTCAGGTATTCCTCGTCCACGGTCTCGCCGCTGGCCAATGCAGTCGCCACGTGCACGGCGCCGGTCACCCAGAAGCTGCGCAGGCTGGAGCGTTGCGGGTGGCGATGGAAGGCGACCGCTTCGATGATCGGCATCGGCAGGCCCCACAGGCCTAGCAGGTAGGCGCCTGCCTCGGTATGGCCTAGACGCTCGTCGCCTTCTACGGCCGGTTCGCGTTCATCACGCACGCCGGGCAGCAACAGGCCGATGTCGGCCAGCAGCGCGGCGGTGGAGCCCAGTTCGGCGCTGGTCGGTGGCAACACCTTGGCGGCCAGGCGCGAAGACAGCAGCGCGCGGCGCTGCATCGCGGCGCGCTCGGCCGGGGTCAAGGTCTGCACCGAGAACACTTCGCTGGCCAGCACCAGGTCGCGCAGCGTGGCCACGCCCAGGCGCGTTACCGCAGTGCGCAGGTCGGTGATGCTGCGTCCGCCGGAGAAGAACGCCGAGTTGCACAGCTGCAGCACCTTGGCCGCGATCGCCGGGTCGCCGGCGATCAGCTTGGCGATGTCGGCCGCGTCGGCGCCATCGTCCTCTTCCAGTGCGTGCATCAGGCTCAAGTACAGATGAGGCGGGGAGGGCAGTTTCTCGATCCGCCCAATGGCCGCGCGCAGGCGCGGATTGCTGAGCAGGTCGCGCAACTCTTCCAGGCTGGTCACGGCTTCCAGCAGCACTTCCGGTGCCAGCGGCATCGGCAGGAAACGGTGCGCCACCCCGATGATGCGCGCCGGTGGCGTGCGCTGCCCGTCCTGGGCATCGATCAGGGCAATGCGAATGGTGTCGGGCCGCAGGGTGCGGATTTGCCCCAGCAAGGTGGCGGCGGTCAGGTCCGGCAGGACCGGGGCAACGATGACCGCATCGAAGGGCGACAGCGCGGCGGCTTCGATGGCAGAGTTCCCGTCCGGGACCTGCTGCGCCTGCCAGTTGTCGCCGAGTTCGGCAATGTAGTCGACAAGGTCGGACGGAAGACTGGCTTCGTCCCCAACAAACAAAATACGCAAGGCACTTCCCCAAGAGTCACCGGCGATAGGCGCCGGCCAAACGCTGTCGGCAATGTACCCAATCTGCCGACAGCGGTCACCGGCATCACGCCAAAAGCGTGATGCCGATCGCCCCGCGCGTGCGGGACAGCGTCACGGTCGACGGCTCAGGGCGCGTCGGAATTATAGCGTTCCACCGACTCCACCAGGATGCGCTTGGCTTCCGCCGCGCCGCCCCAGCCATCCAGCTTGACCCACTTGCCCTTCTCCAAGTCCTTGTAATGCTCGAAGAAATGGCCGATGCGCTCCATCCAGTGGCTGGAGACCTGATCGATATCTTCGATGTGGGCATAGCCTGAGAAGATCTTCTCGATCGGCACTGCCAGGATCTTCTCGTCGCTGCCGGCCTCATCGCTCATGCGCAGCACGCCGACCGGGCGGCAACGCACCACCGAACCGGGCACCAGCGGCAGCGGCAGCACCACCAGCACGTCGGCCGGGTCGCCGTCGCCGCACAGGGTGTTGGGCACGTAGCCGTAGTTGCAGGGGTAGCGCATCGGGGTCGACAGGATGCGGTCGACGAAGATCGCGCCGCTGGCCTTGTCCACTTCGTACTTGACCGGCTCCGAGTCCTTGGGGATCTCGATGACGACGTTGATTTCTTCCGGCAGGTTCTTGCCGGACGTGACCAGTTCCAGGCCCATGCGCGTAGCTCCGAGGCTTCAGCTGTGTGTGGAGGCCGATTCTACGCGTTCGGCTGTTGCGGTGCAGCGACGCTGAATAGGCCTCCGTCTGACAGTGGCGTGCGGCATAGTCCGCGTTCATCACGGGCCGCTGCCCGATGTTGCTGACTGTGCCCTCGCGTCACGCTGCAGGCTCATCCACAGCCACGGAGTTGGCCCCATGTCCAGGTACCTGCGCGTCATTGTTCTCTTGATGTCATCCATCCTCGCCCCGGCGGCCCTGGCCGCGGATCCGCCGCCGGCGTTCGTGGATGCGGTGGACTGGCCGGCCAACGGCGAAGGTTGGGAGGCCTTTGTCGATCTGGAGCAACGGCTGGACCGTGATTTCGACAATATCTGTGGCGATACGTTCTGTGGCGGCGAGTTCAGCGATTACCAGCCGCTGCGGTTCCGCTGCTCGGTCAATCGGGTGAGCGGGGTGGTGCGCAGCTGCATCTGGACCTTTGGCGCGAGCGAGGTCAGCGTGGATCCGCGCAGCGGTTATCTGCGCTCGGACAGCCGGGTCTGGCGCTGCACGGCGCCTCTGAAGGCCGGAACACGCCTGGACGAGATGTATCGCGTGCTTGCAGTCACCAATCCGTTGTTCGAGCCGCTGCCCGGCGGTGCGCCGCCGATCTATGACGGGCTGATCGGCTGCCTGTGAGGCGCTGACAGCGTCTTGCTCATGCTGTTGGTCGAGCGATCATCCATGACGACCTAGCAGATTCTGGTGCAGCGTCTTTGGTGCTTACGCGGCTTGCCTCCGATATGCGTCTTGATGCGCCAAGTAACGAGCACCCTGCGCAGCCTGATGGCTTGTGGCGTGATCCTTGCTGACTTGCTGACTTGCTGACTTGCTGACTTGCTGCATGCGGAGATGCGCTGCGCCACTGGCCCGTAGTGATCAAACGGGCCAGTGGCGTCTTTCCGGTCTCCGCAGTGGTCTTTGCAGCCGCACGCATCGCCATGCTTGCAGCCTCAGGAGCCTCAGAGGCCAGGCGCCGTTGCCAGCCGACAAAAGAAAGAGCCTGGAGCCCGGAGCCACGGCCCACGAGGTCTGCAGATCGCCTCAAGCACAGCGTTAAAGCAGCGGCACCAACAGCAACGCGACGATATTGATGATCTTGATCAGCGGGTTGATGGCAGGCCCTGCGGTGTCCTTGTAGGGGTCGCCCACGGTGTCGCCGGTGATCGCGGCCTTATGTGCTTCGCTGCCCTTGCCGCCGAAATGACCATCTTCGATGTACTTCTTGGCGTTGTCCCAGGCACCTCCCCCGGTCGTCATCGAAATCGCAACGAAGAGCCCGGTCACGATGGTGCCGATCAACAATCCGCCCAGCGCACGCGGCCCAAGCAGTAGCCCGACGATGACCGGGACCACCACCGGCAACAACGAGGGCACGATCATTTCGCGGATTGCCGAGCGCGTGAGCATGTCCACCGCGCGGTCGTATTGGGGCTTGCCGGTACCAGCCATGATGCCGGGGATTTCGCGAAACTGGCGGCGTACTTCTTCGACCACCGCACCCGCGGCGCGCCCCACGGCTTCCATCGCCATTGCGCCGAACAGGTAGGGGATCAATCCGCCAATCAGCAAGCCAATGATCACCGTGTGGTCAGACAGATCGAATGCGAATACCTCGTTCGGATTGGCGGCCTGCAGGTTGTGGGTGTAGTCGGCAAACAGCACCAGCGCTGCCAGTGCAGCCGAGCCGATCGCATAGCCCTTGGTCACCGCCTTGGTGGTATTGCCGACTGCATCCAGCGGGTCGGTGACATTGCGTACTTCTGGCGGTAATTCAGCCATTTCGGCAATGCCGCCGGCATTGTCCGTGATCGGGCCATAGGCATCCAGTGCCACGATCATGCCGGCCATCGACAGCATCGCCGTGGCCGCGATCGCAATCCCGTACAGGCCGCCAAAATGGAACGCGCCCCAGATCGCCGCGCACACCGCAATGACCGGCAGTGCGGTGGATTTCATCGAGATCCCCAGGCCGGCAATGATGTTGGTGCCATGACCGGTCGTGCTCGCGGCGGCCACGTGCTGCACCGGCCCATATTGCGTGCCGGTGTAGTACTCGGTGATCCACACGATCAGCCCGGTTAGGACCAGTCCGATCAATGCGCAGGCATACAACGACATCGCGCCATGCGCGTTGTCGCGCATCAATGCCTGCGTGATCGGCCAGTACGCAATCGCCGCCAACACACCGGACACGATCACGCCCTTGTAGAGCGCGCCCATGATCGAGCCGCCCGGCTTCACCTTCACGAATGCTGCGCCAATGATCGATGCGACGATGGACACGCCGCCCAGCACCAGTGGATACAACACCGCATGCGGTCCGGTTTCGGCCAGGGTCAGGCTGCCGAGCAGCATTGTGGCAATGACGGTGACCGCATAGGTCTCGAACAGGTCCGCCGCCATGCCTGCGCAGTCGCCGACGTTGTCACCGACGTTGTCTGCAATCACGGCCGGATTGCGCGGGTCGTCTTCGGGGATGCCGGCCTCGACCTTGCCCACCAGGTCGGCGCCCACATCGGCGCCTTTGGTGAAAATGCCACCACCCAGGCGCGCAAAGATCGAAATCAGCGATGAACCGAACGCCAGGCCGACCAAGGCGTGCAGGTTCTGATCAAGCGGCAGTCCCATGGCCTGCAGGATGGCGTAGTAGCCGGCAACACCTAGCAAGCCCAGGCCGACCACCAGCATGCCGGTGATGGCGCCGCCGCGAAAGGCAACGTCCATGGCCTTGCTGATTCCGTGACGGGCTGCTTCTGCGGTGCGCACGTTGGCGCGTACCGACACGTTCATGCCGATGTAGCCGGCCAACCCCGACAGCACCGCACCAATCGCAAACCCGATCGCGGTGTACCAACTCAGAAACAGCCCAACCAGCACGAACAACACCACGCCCGCGATGGAAATGGTCAGGTATTGCCGGTTGAGGTAGGCGCGTGCGCCCTCCTGGATGGCAGCGGCGATTTCCTGCATGCGTGCATTGCCGCTCGGCTGCGCGACCACCCAGCGCGCCGACAACATGCCATAGACAATGGCCAGGACCGCACAACCCAGCGCGAGCATCAATCCGTAGTGTTCCAGCATGACCCCTCCCAAAAGAATGGATGTCGTCCGGTCGGGACGAACGAAGGGCGGTGCGCGACGAGTGGAACGGCGAAGACGGACTCGACGGCCTGACTAGGCCTGCTGCGCGTCGCGATGTTCATGTGGCCGGATTGCGGCCGAGTATGCGCCGCGTGCTGCATGCCTGCCAGCACCGCGGCTTTGGCGCCGCGTTCAGTGATGGCATGACAGCCTGCCGCCACCGTGATCGACCCGATCCAGGAGCCTATGTATGTTGAAATCCGCCTTGATGATGACCGGCCTGCTGCTGAGCGCTCCTGTGTTTGCCGCCGAGCCCGCACCGGAAATGCAGCGTGCCCCTGGCACGGCGCAGGCGATTGGTGCAGCGCACACCTTGCGCCAGATTCCCGAAGCCTGTGCCCGTCTGGAAGGCGTTTTCACCGGCAATGCGGCGCAGCCATACACGTTTTCGGTGACGCGCAGCAGTCCTACCTGTCAGCCGCGCGCCCGCTTCGTCGACTACGCCAAAGCTGCACCCAGCGTGGCCTCCGGTTGGATTTTCAATGATGTGATCCGCGTACCGAGCGCGTCCTGCCCGTCACAGCAGGCGGTTGTGCGGGTATGGCGCAAGCCGGTTGCGGCCAAGCCGCAGCTGGATGGACAAGGACAGTCGCGTATCTATCTGGAGGAGGCCAAGCAGCAGGCCGCGGCTGGCAAGATCCCGCAGGTCCCCATGTTTACCGCGCAGCAGACGATGGAAGGCAAGGCCTGCCAGTAAGAGCGGCTGATGCGGCCGCGCACGCCTAGGGTGTCAGTTCGGTCTGCGTGCCCAGCTTTGTGGCGCTACATGCATGCATGTAGCGCGCGCGGCGGTGGTGCAGTGGGTCAAGCATCAATGCCTGCTTCCGTGTTGCGTGGCAAGCAGTAGTGCCACCTCGTGCAGTGGCACGTCGTTCAATCGTTAGGCGCCGTTGCGGTGACCGGCGAGCCAAAGACCGACTGAGCTTAATACCGCATACCGCTAGTTGCTTAGAAAAGTTGCGCCAACGAAGGTTGTTCGACGTCCCCCCAATTTTGAGTAGCTATCCATCCTGTCCCTACTTGGGGATTTTCGGAACTAGAAGGTGGAGGGCCAGAAACCCGTCCTGAAGAAAAACTTGACGGGCTCGCCTCAGAACCTGTTCACGATCTTTCCTGATCAGTGCAGACTATGCGGATGCGCCAAAAG
>NZ_JARVTE010000006.1:0-214008 GCF_030208815.1 Xanthomonas sp. fls2-241-TYG-148 | reverse complement strand
TTGCCCGCCCACCGTCGCGGGACCTTACGCGGCATGGATGCCGCGTAAGAGCTTAGAGGGACGCACTTGCAGCGTGTCCTGCGAGGGTGGGCGGGCAAGGGCCCTGCAGCCACGCGGCAGACGATCTCTTCATCTTTAGCCTCTTTGAGCTTTATGCAGCAGGCACTGCGCACGAGGGCGTGCGCGTGCGCGTGCGCGTGCGCGTCGCGCATTGCACGAGCGCCAATAAGAGAATGCACGCCTTTCAGCGATCCCATCGCGTGCCGACACGATGACGCATCAAGCGCACGCAACCAGCCCCGCTCGCCACAGTTGCATGCAGTCAGCGTGTGCCGCTCGACTCACGCGAGCACAGCGATTGCCGCTAGACCCCTGCCGAAAGTCATTTGACGCGGGATTCACCGTCCAGCAAGAATCGGGGTCGACACGCGTGGGCAGCGATCCGCGCGTCAAATGGATACCCGCGCACCGCGCGGGACTAGTGGGGAGTTGCCCGTGCAGCGACGTGATTTCCTGGCCCTGACCGGGCTGACCATGGGTGGGCTGATCGTGCCTGCCTACTTCGGCAAGGCCATTGCCGCCGAGCAGTTGTTGACACCCTTCGATGTGGGCCGCAAGAAGCGCCTGGCCGATGCCGGCCTCACCGCCGCGCGTCAGGGTGGTGCGAGCTATTGCGATGTACGCATCGGCCGGTATCTGCGCCAGTTCGTGATCACCCGCGAAGACAAGGTGCAGAACGTGGTCAACACCGAGTCCATCGGTGCCGGCATCCGCGTGATCGTGGCGGGCGCGTGGGGCTTTGCGGCCACCAACGATCTCACCGAGCAAGGCGTGGCCAAGGCCGCGCAGCAGGCGACCGCGATCGCCAAGGCCAACGCCAAGGTACAGGGCACGCCGGTCCAGCTCGCTCCCACGCCCGGCGTGGGCGAGGTCAGCTGGAAGACGCCGATCAAGAAGAATGCGATGGAAGTGCCGATCAAGGACAAGGTGGACTTGCTGCTCGGCGTCAACGCCGCGGCCACCGCCGCCGGTGCCAACTTCGTCAATTCGATGCTGTTCGTGGTCAACGAGCAGAAGTATTTCGCCAGCACCGATGGCTCCTACATCGACCAGGACGTGCACCGCATCTGGGCACCGATGAGCGTGACCGCCATCGACAAGGCCAGCGGCAAGTTCCGCACCCGCGATGGGCTGTCCGCACCGATGGGGCTGGGCTACGAGTATCTGGATGGTGCGTCCTCGGGCAAGTTCGTTTCGCCCAACGGCGTGGTGAATTACGGTTTGTCTTACGACATGAAGGAAGACGCCATCGCCGCGGCCAAGCAGGCGCAGGAAAAACTCAAGGCGCCGTCGGTGAAGCCGGGCAAATACGACCTGGTGCTGGACCCCTCGCACACCTGGCTCACCATCCACGAGTCGGTGGGCCACCCGCTGGAGCTGGACCGCGTGCTCGGCTACGAGGCCAACTTCGCCGGCACCAGTTTCGCCACGCTCGACAAGCTCAAGGCCGGCTTCCAGTACGGCAGCGACAAGGTGCATATCCTGGCCGACAAGACCCAGCCCGGCAGCCTGGGCGCGGTGGGTTACGACGATGAAGGCGTCAAGACCAAGCAGTGGGATCTGATCCGCGACGGCAAGCTGGTGGACTACCAGGCCATCCGCGACCAGGCGCATATTCTCGGCAAGACCGCCTCTGATGGTTGCTGCTATGCCGACTCGTGGTCGAGCGTGCAGTTCCAGCGCATGGCCAATGTCTCGCTGGCGGCCGGCAAGACGCCGCTGAGCGTCAGCGATTTGATCAAGAACGTGGAAAACGGCATCTACATCATCGGCGACGGCTCGTTCTCCATCGACCAGCAGCGCTACAACGCGCAGTTCGGCGGCCAGCTGTTCTACGAAATCAAGAACGGCGCCATCACCCGCATGCTCGAAGACGTGGCCTACCAGATCCGCACCCCGGAATTCTGGAATGCCTGCAGCGCCGTGGCCGATCAACGCGACTACCGCCTAGGCGGTTCGTTCTTCGACGGCAAGGGCCAGCCGAGCCAATCGTCGGCGGTGTCGCATGGTTCGTCCACCGCCCGTTTCGACGGCATCAACGTCATCAACACCGCCCGCTCGCTCGGCTGACAGGAGAAAACTAGATGAGCATCCTTACCGAAGCGCAGGCCAAGGCCATCCTGGACAAGGTCATCAAACTGTCCAAGGCCGATGAGTGCACCGCACAGCTCACCGGCTCGATCGACGGCAATATCCGTTTTGCGCTCAATAACGTGTCCACCAGCGGCATCGTCGACAACACCGACCTGCAGGTGCAGGTGGCGTTCGGCAAGCGCGTGGGCGTGGCCACCATCAACGAGTTCGACGATGCCTCGCTGGAACGCGTGGTACGCCGCGCCGAAGACCTGGCACGGCTGGCACCGGAGAATCCGGAGTTCATGCCGGCCGTCGACAAGCAGACCTACACCGCCAGCCCCACCTTCAGCGAATCCACTGCAGCCATCGACCCGGCGTTCCGTGCGCAGGTGGCCGCCGATTCGATCGCGCCGTGCAAAGGCAAGGGCCTGATCGCCGCCGGCTTTCTGGAAGATGGCCAGAGCTTCACCGCGTTCGCCAACAGCAAGGGCAACTTCGGTTACCAGCGCGGCGCCCGCTTCGATTACACCTGCACCGTGCGCACCGAAGACGGCCGCGGCTCGGGCTGGGTGGGGCGCAACCTGAAAGACGCCGCCGATTTCAAGGCCGAGCAGGACGTGCGCATTGCGATGCGCAAGGCCAGCGATTCGGCCGAGGCCAAGGCGCTGGAACCGGGCAAATACACGGTGATTCTGGAGCCCGCCGCGGCCGCTGGCCTGATCTCGTTCATGATGCGCTACTTCGATGCGCGCATGGCCGATGAAGGCCGCAGCTTCCTGTCCAAGAAGGGTGGCGGCAACAAGCTCGGCGAGCAGGTCTACGACCCGCGCGTGAACATCACCGCCGACCCGTGGGACCCGCGTGCAGCGGTCATGCCGTGGGATGAGGAAGGCCTGCCGCGCGAGAAGATGCCGATCGTGGAAAACGGCAAGATCGCCAACCTGCAGTATTCGCGCTTCTGGGCGCAGAAGAACGGCAAGCGCGCGATCGGCGAGCCGGGCAACCTGTTGATGGCCGGTGGCGAGAAGAACATTGCCGAGCTGGTGCGCGGCACCGAGAAGGGCATCCTGGTCACGCGCACCTGGTACATCCGCATGGTCGACCCGCAGACGGTGCTGCTCACCGGCTTGACCCGCGATGGCACGTTCTACATCGAGAACGGGCAGATCAAATACCCGGTGAAGAATTTCCGTTTCAACGAATCGCCGATCATCATGCTCAACAACATCGACGAGCTGGGCAAGCCGGTGCGCGTGGCCGGTGACGAGTCCAGCTACGTGATGATGATTCCGCCGATGCGGCTGCGTGATTTCACGTTTACCTCGTTGTCGGATGCGGTGTGAGTCGGAGCCGGGAATCGGAAGTGGGGCTTCGGGAATCGAAGAGCAGAAGCCGCTCTTTGCAGACGGATACCTTGCAGGCGCGCGCGCCTGCGGCTCCCCTTCACGGTCTCCCGGCTCCCATCTCGCGGCGCCACGTCCTCAGCCTGCTGCTCGGTAGCGTCGCCACCTTGGCGCTGCCGTTGCGCGCGCGCGCGGCGGGCAACTACGATTTCTGGTTTACACGTTTGCGCTACGACTCCGGTGACTGGGATGTGGATGCGCGCATGCCGTCCAACCTGATCACCTCGCTGATCGATTACACGCAGCTGCGTGTGGACCCGCAGGAACATGTGATCGCCTTGTCCGATCCGCGCATGTTGCAGGCGCCGTTCTGTTACCTGGCCGGGCACAAGTTGGTGGAGTTCAATCCGGCCGAGCGGCGCAATTTCGAACGCTACGTGCGCAATGGCGGGTTCGTGTTCGTGGACGACTGCAATCACGACATCGATGGTTTGTTCGCCACCTCGTTCGAAGCGCAGATGGCTTCGATCTTCGGCAAGAGTGCGCTGCAGAAACTGCCAAAGAACCATCGGCTGTACAACGCGTTCTTTAGGTTTCCGGACGGCCCGCCAGCCACGAGCTTCGAGCTCAATGGCTGGGGCGACGACCTGGTGCACGACTACCTCAAGGGCATCGCCATCGACGGCCGGCTCGGGGTGCTCTACAGCAACAAGGACTATGGCTGCGAATGGGATTACGACTGGCGCAACAAGCGCTTCCTGGCCGAAGACAACACCAAGTTTGCAGTGAACATCGTCATGTATGCATTGACCAATTGATAGAACCAGGTGGGCGCGCGTTTGGGGTGTATCGGTAAGGCATCGCGCACGAGTGCGCTCCTACCAAGTCAGAGAGGACATTGCAGAACCGAGCTGGAGATGCATAGCGGATAAAGGCGATGACAAGCCACCATCCCCGTGGGAGCGCGCTTGCGCGCGATGCGGCGTCACCGGTCACCCATCGCGCCCAAGCACGCTCCTGCATGGCCACATCCAGACGCATCGCACCCTTGCACTTGCAATGACACGCATCACACGCATCACACGCACCACGCTACGCACACCGCCCACGACGAGACTTCCCGCATGAGCTCCCCCAATGACGACCTCCTCACCGCACAGCTCTCCAAACTCGGCGCGCTGCGTGCAGCGTTGGCGCAGGCGGTGGTGGGCCAGGAGGCGGTGGTCGAACAACTGCTGATCGGCCTGCTGGCCGGCGGCCACTGCCTGCTCGAAGGCGCGCCCGGGTTGGGCAAGACGCTGCTGGTGCGCTCGCTAGGCCAGGCGCTAGAGCTGCAGTTCCGGCGCGTGCAGTTCACTCCGGACCTGATGCCCAGCGACATCCTGGGCACCGAGCTGCTGGAAGAAGATCACGGCACCGGGCACCGGCATTTCCGCTTCCAGCAAGGTCCCATCTTCACCAACCTGCTGCTGGCCGACGAACTCAATCGCACCCCGCCCAAGACCCAGGCCGCGCTGCTGGAAGCGATGAGCGAGCGCACCGTCAGCTACGCCGGCACCACCTATGCATTGCCCGCGCCGTTCTTCGTGCTGGCCACGCAGAATCCGATCGAACAGGCCGGCACCTATCCGCTGCCGGAAGCGCAGCTGGACCGTTTTCTGCTGCATGTGCGCGTGGATTACCCCAGCGAGCAGGAAGAGCGCGACATCCTCACCCAGACCACCGGCACTGCCAGCGCGCAGGTGCCCACGGTGATGGATGCGGCCAGCGTGCAGGCGCTGCAGCAGCATGTTCGCGAGGTGCACGTGGGTGCGGATCTGCTGACCTGGATCAACCGCCTGGTGCGCGCAAGCCGGCCTGGTCCGCAGGCCAGCGAGGAGGTGCGCCAGTGGATCAAGTGGGGCGCCGGGCCGCGTGCGGGGCAGTCGCTGGTGCTCGCGTCCAAGGCGCGTGCGTTGCTGCACGGCCGCCTGGCCGCCACGCGCGAGGACGTCACCGCACTGGCCGCGCCGGTGATGCGCCACCGCCTGCTGCTGTCGTTCGCCGCCGAGGCCGAACAGCGCAGCGCCGACGACGTCATCGCCGCGCTGCTGCGCGCCGTGCCGTACCCCGCGTAAGGCATCCACACGCGTGAGTATCGACGTGCCGGCCCTGATTCCCGCCGCGCTGCGCAGCCGCCTGCGTGGCCTGCAGTTGCACGCGCGCAACGCGCAGGGCCAGCAGGGCATCGGCCAGCACGCCAGCCGCAGCCGTGGCGCCGGGCTGGAATTTGCCCAGTACCGCGCCTACGAACCCGGCGACGCGCTGCGCCAGATCGACTGGAAACTCTACGCACGCTCGGACCGTTTCTTTGTGCGCGAAGCCGAGCGCGAGAGCCCGCTCACGCTCTGGCTGTTGCTGGACGCCACCGCCTCCGCCGGCCAGGCCGATCAGGCGCGCCCGGGCAGCACGCGCCTGCAGGCGATGGCCACGCTGGCCGCCTGCGCGGCCGAAGTGGCGCTGCGCCAGGGCGACCAGGTCGGCCTGTTTGCGGTGCATGGCGGCGGCCTGGTGGCGGTGCCGGCCGGCGGCGGGCCGCGTCAACGCGACCGGCTGTGGCTGGCCTTGCACGGGCTGCGGGCCGGCGGCGCCTGGCCGGGCATGGACGCGCTGCGCCCGCTGTGGGAACGCATCGCCGCGCATGCGCTGGTGCTGTCGATCGGCGATGGCTTCGACGATGCCTTGCTGGAGGCGCTGGAAAAACTCGCCGCCGCACGCCGCGACGTGCTGCAGCTGCAGGTGCTGACCTGCGACGAACGCGACTTCCCCTTCGACGGCGGGCACCGTTTCCGCGACCCGGAAACCGGCGAGGAGCTGCTGGGCGATGGTGCGGCCATGCGCGCGGACTACCTGCAGCGCTTCGATCAGGCACAGCGCGCGCGGCAGGCGCGCTGGCACGCCGCCGGCATCGCGCACGCCGTGCATTACCTGGATGGGCCGCCGGACATGGCCCTGCGGCAGTTGTTCGCGCGCGAGGCGCGGCGATGAGGCACGGCTGCGTTCTCGCCAGTGCAATGCGGCGGCCTGATGCAGCATGCGTCCACACTGCCGCTGCGCATGACATGCATGAGGTCCGCACGCCATCCGCACGCATGCAGGCATCGCCGCATCCATCTGCACCCACGGCAGCGGCGCGATGATGCTGTTGCTCTTCCCCGCTGGCCTGGCCGCCCTTGCCGCCCTGGTGCTGCCGCTGCTGATCCATCTGGCGCGGCGCAGCGAGCACCGCCCTACCGACTTCGCTGCGCTGCGTTGGTTGCGTGCCCTGCCGCGCCCGCGTCACCGCGTGCGTTTTGACGAATGGCCGCTGCTGCTGGTGCGCCTGGTGTTGCTGGCGGCGCTGGCCGTGTTGCTGGCCGAGCCGGCGCTGCGTGACCACGCCGATGCACGCCCGCGCATTGCGGTGAGCCCGGGCGTGGATCTGGCTACCGTGCGCCTGCGCGCGCGCGCAGCCGATGCGCAGTGGGTGTGGCTGGCGCCTGGCTTCCCGCCGATCGATGCGCAGACGCCCGCGCCTGCGGTGCCGGCCGGCAGCACGGCCACGGCCACCAGCCTGCTGCGCGAGCTCGACGCCAGCCTGCCCGCCGCCAGCACGCTTGGCGTGATCGTGCCGGCGCAGTGGGGCCGGCTGGATGCGCAGCGCCTGCAGCTGGGTCGCCAGGTGGAGTGGCAGGTAGCGCCCGGGCGCTCGCCCGTGCCCGCGGACGCGCCCCCCGCACCACTGCGCCTGCAGGTGATTGCCGATGATGCCGCCGCACCGGCACTGCGCTATCTGCGCGCGGTGCATGCCGCCTGGGCCACGCCTGGGCCGCTGCCGGTCAGCACGCCGGAGACGGCGGTGCCCAGCCGCTGGGCACCGGGCACGCTGGTGGTGTGGTTGCCGCAGCGCGCGCCGCCGGCGTCGGTCATTGCCTGGGCCACGGCCGGCGGCCAGCTGCTGCTCGCTGCCGGCACGCCGTTGCCGCCATCGCTCAACGCACCGCTGCAGCCGCTGTTGCGTGATGCCCAGGGCGCCCGCGTGCTGGACGCCGCCGCGCTCGGGCGCGGCCAGGTGCTGCGCTGGGCCGCACCGCTGCAACCGCAGCCGCTGCCGGTGCTGCTGGACGCCGACTTCCCCACCCGCCTGCAGGAGGCCCTGCAAACGCGTCCCACCCCGCAGCGCGCGGTGGCGCAGGCCGTGCGCCCCGTGCGTGGCCCCGCCATCCGCCTGAGCATCGACCCACAGCCGCTGGCGCCGTGGCTGATCGGCCTGGTGCTGCTGCTGTTGGGTATCGAACGCTGGCTGGCCACCGGCCCGCGCCGCGGGAGGGCGGCATGAGCACGCCCGCACTGCAACGCGCCTGGCAGGCGGCACGGCGGCGGCGCGCAGCGGCGCTGCTGCTGTTCTGGCTGCCGTTGGCGCTGCTGCCGGCGCTGCTGAGCTGGCGGCTGGGCGTGGGCACCGCTGCTTGGCTGGTGCTGCTGGCGAGCCTGGCCGCACTGGCCGTGGCGGCCTGGCAGGCCGCGCGGCGGCTGGACCAGGCCTGGCTGATCCGGCGCCTGAACCAGGCGCCGGACCTGGACGACAGCAGCGACCTGCTATTCGCCACGCCCGTCGCCCTGGGCCCCTTGCAGACCTTGCAACGCCAGCGCCTGGAACAGCGCCTGCACGCCCGCCCGCGCGACCTGCGCCCGGCCTGGCCCTGGCATTGGTGGCCGTGGACCCTGCTCGGCGTGCTGGCCGGCGTTGCGGTGCTGGTGTGGCCGCAGTCCAGCGCGCCCGCCGCGCCCACCACCGACCCAGTCGCCACCGCGCGCGCCGCAGCCGGCAAACCCGCCCTGCGCCAGGCCCGGCTGCGCAGCACGCCGCCGGCCTACACCGGGTTGCCGCCGGCCGAGCTGCCGGAGCTGGATGGCCGCGTCCCGGCTGGCACCCGGCTGCAGTGGCAGCTGCAGGTGCAACCGGCGCCGCGCACGGTGGCGCTGCGTCTCAACGATGGCCGTGTGCTCCCGCTGACCCGGCAGCCAGACGGCGACCACTGGCACGGCCAGCTGCTGGCCGAGCGCCCCACGCTGTACCGCATCCTCATCGACGGCCAGCCGGCCGACCGCCGCCTGCACCGGCTCGACGTGGTACCCGACCGCCCGCCGCAGGTGCGCGTGCTGGCGCCCGAACAGAGCCTGGTGCTGTGGACGCCGGCCAACGGTGCCTGGACGCTGCGCTTCGAGGCCAGCGACGACTACGCCGTGGCCGCCGGCGCCGAACTGCGCCTGACCCTGGCCCAGGGCGGCGGCGAGAACATCACCTTCCGCACCGAGCGCCGCCCGCTCACCGGCAGTGGCCCGGCCACCCGGCGCAGCTTCGTGGCCACGCTGCAGCCGCAGGCGCTGGGCATGGCCGCCGGCGATGACCTGATCGCCCAGCTGGTGGTCCGCGACACCCGCCAACCCGCCCCGCAGGAAGGCCGCAGCGCCAGCGTGATCCTGCGCTGGCCGCCGCCCCAGCAGACCCAGGCCGCCGGGCTGGAGGCCAGCGTCAAGCAGACATTGCCCGCGTATTTCCGCAGCCAGCGCCAGATCATCATCGATGCCGAGGCGCTGCTGAAGGAAAAACCGCGCCTGGATGCGGCCACCTACCTCAAGCGCTCGGATGCCATCGGCGTGGACCAACGCCTGCTGCGGCTGCGCTATGGCCAGTTCCTGGGCGAAGAGAGCGAAGGCGCGCCCAAGGGGCCGCCCACTGCCGATGAGCCGCCCACCAGCGACGCGCCAGCCGACGACCTGCCCACGGCCGACATGCCCACCGCCGATGCACCGGCACCGCCCGCCGAGCACGCACATGCCGAGCACACAGCCAAGGCCACCGGTGATGCTCGCGATGCTCACGACCACCCACCCGGCGCAGCCGCGCTGGACCCACACGATCATGACCACGACGACGCGCAGCCGGCGCGCGGCGGCTTCGGTCAGGAACAGGACGTGCTGACCGAGTTCGGCCACACCCACGACCACGCCGAAGCAGCCACGTTGCTCGACCCACAGACCCGCGCCCTGCTGCGCGCCGCGCTGGACCAGATGTGGCAATCCGAAGGCGAGCTGCGCCAGGGCCACCCCGAGCGCGCATTGCCGTACGCCAACAAGGCATTGGGTTTCATCAAGCAGGTGCAGCAGGCCGAGCGCATCTACCTGGCGCGGGTGGGGCCGGAGTTGCCACCGATCGACCCGAGCCGGCGCATGACCGGCAAGCGCGATGGCCTGGGCGACCGCCCCGCCGCGCTCGACACCCGCCCGCCAACGGACCCCACCGCGTTGGCACTGTGGAGCGCCTTGGACGAAGACGGCGCGGTGCCCGATGCGCTGCTCGACCGGTACGCGCGCTGGCTGCAGACCGCACAGGACCAGCTGCCCGACCCGCTCAGCCTGGCCGCCGCGGTGGAGACCCTGCGCAGCGAACCGGCCTGCCGCGCGTGCCGGGCGCAGCTGCGCGCCCTGGTGTGGCGCACGGTCACCGCGCCGCCGGCCCCGGTGCACCGCCGCCCGGCCGCGGACGCGCGCGGCCAGCGGTACCTGGATGCCCTGCGCGAGGCGCCACAGCCATGACCGCTGCCGTGCCGCCGATGCTTGCCGCATCCCGTTCTCCCGGGTCCTGGTCCTGCCGATCAGAAGCCGGCCACCGGCAGCGCGCGCTGGCCCGCCCGCTGCGTCCGCCAGCATCGGTGCTTCGTGATGCGGCTCAGAGGGGGCGGTCATGACCGTCGCCCTGCCCTGGATCGTCGGCGCGGCCTTGCTGCTGGTAGTGGTGCTGGGCTGGCTGCGGTTGCTGCGCGCGCACGCACGCCAACCGCAGCCGCGCGGCAGGCTATGGCTGTTGCTTGCGGCCCAACCCGTACTGGCTGCCCTGCTCTACCCGGTGCTGTTGCCGCCGCCGCGTCTGCAGGATGGCGGCCCGCTGCACGTGGCCACGGCCGGCACCCAACCGGCGCAGGTGGGCCCGGCCGCGCAATGGGTGGCGTTGCCGGAAGCCCCGCGCTTGCCGGGTGTCGCCCGCATGCCGGACCTGGCCACCGCGCTGCGCCGCGCGCCCGGCACCACCACCGTGATCGTGCATGGCGACGGCCTTCCCGCGCGCGACCGCGACGCCGTGCGCGTGCCGGTGCGGGTGCAGCCGAGCCCGGCACCGGCCGGCCTGGTCGCCGCCTGGGCACCGCCGTCGGTGGCGCCCGGCGAAGCGCTGACCATCGCCGCGCAGGTGCAGGGCCTGCCGGACGCGCAGGTCGAACTGCTCGACCCGGCCGGTCAACGCGTCGATCGCGCCTCGCCGGATGCGCACGGCCAGGTGCACCTGCACGGCCTGGCGCGCGCGCCCGGGCAGGTGCTGTTCGGCCTGCGCCTGCGCGATGCGGCCGGCGCCGAGCGCGGGCATCTGGCGGTGCCGGTGCAGGTGGTCCCGGTGCCGCCGGTCCGGCTGCTGTTGCTGGCCGGGGCCCCGCAGCCGGAGGTCAAATACCTGCGCCGCTGGGCCAGCGATGCCGGCCTGACAGTACGTAGCCAGGTGACCGTGAGCGCCGGCCTGCAGCTGGGCGATGCGGCCAGCCTGGACGCCGCCAGCCTGGACCAGCTGGATGTGCTGGTGCTGGACACCCGTCGCCTGCTGGCCTTGAGCGCAGCACAACGCCAGCTGCTGGGCGCCGCCATCGCACGCGGCCTGGGCGTGCTGGTGCGGGTGACCGGCCCGGTGGATGCGGCCACCCGCAGCGCGCTCGCCGCGCTCGGCCTGCCGGTGAGCGGCGGCGACACCAGCACCGCGGTGACCGTGGCAGCGGCGCCGGCCGACGCCGGCATCGACCCCGACACCACTAGCACAACGGCCGACACCGCCGTGCCACCCCTGCAACGCCGCACGCTGCAGCCACAGGTGCAAGACGCCATCGTCGCCGCACGCGCCAGCGATGGCACCGCGCTGGGCTGGTGGCGCAGCGCCGGCCGCGGACGCATCGGCGTGAGTGTGGTCGACGACAGCTACGCGCTGGTACTGGCAGGCCGCAGCGACCTGCATGCACAGCTGTGGGCGCAACTGCTCGGCGCGGTGGCACGCCCAGGCGCCGCACTTCCCGCAGCAGTGCAGGACGGCTGGGTGCAGCAACGCATGACCCTGTGCGATGTCGGCGCAGACGCTCACGTGATTGCGCCCGATGGCAGCCGCCACCCGCTGCTGCCCGAACGCAGCGGCAGCGCGCCGCCCTGCGCCGGCTACTGGCCGGCCGCCACCGGCTGGCATCGCCTGCAGACCGGCACCACCCAACGCTGGCTGTTTGTCCGCGCGCCCACCGATGCGCCCGCGCTGTATCGCCAACAGCTGCGCGAGGCCACCGCCGCACTGGCGGCCAGCGGCTCCAGCCGCGCGAGCGCTGCCATACCAACAGCACACCCCGGCGCACGCTGGCCGTGGCTGCTCGCCTGGCTCACCGTGGCTGCGGGGGTGTGGTGGTTGGAACGACGGCGCACCTGACAGGACAGTGCCGCGTTGCCAACGGCGCGAACGATTTCCTTCCAACGCAAAAGCGCGGCGTCATCGTCACCGAAGGATCAAGCGCGCTGCCACACCCGGCAACGGTTGTTCGCCGGCATGTCCACATCGTCCACCAGCTGCAAGCTCACCTGCGCGGCCAGTGCATCCACCTCCGCGGCGTCGCGAATACCCGATGCCGCATCGCGGGCGCGCAACATCGCATCGAAGTCGCGATTGCTATCGCTGGTGAATTCACCGTTGCGGTTGAACGGCCCATAGATCACCAGCACCGCCTGCGGCGCCATCACCGCAGGCAAGCCGGCAAACAACGCCTGCACATGTGGCCACCCCATGATGTGCAAGGTGTTGGCGCTGTAGATGGCGTCATACCCGGCCGGCGTGCCTGCCTGCACCGGCGGCAACGGTGGCGCCGGTGCCAGACCCGGCGCGGGCGTCAACACCGCCTGCAGTGCAACCGGCGGCGGCGTATTGGGCAACGCGGCTTCGTCCAGCCACTGCCGCATCCCCGGCAGATGGTCCGGGTGGTCGCTGGCCTGCCAGCGCAGCCACGGCATCGCTGCAGCGAAGTGCACCGCATGCTGCCCGGTGCCCGCACCGATCTCCAACACGTGCTGCCGGTCAGCGAAGTACCGCTGCAGCACGCTCAGAATCGGATCGCGGTTGCGTGCGGAGGCGGGGGCAAAGGGTTTGGTCATGGATACTTCCAAAGAGGGCGAATCGCCGAGTGCGCGTGGCGGTGATGGAGCAAGCGCGAAGCGGAGGCACTGCTCTGCCACTGCGACGGGCACTATGCCTGCGCGCGTGCGTCAGCGCGGGGCGCTCGGTCCGATGTGTCTTACGAACGTGGTGCAGGCTGCTGCGACGCATGCGGTATGCACATCCCACCGTGTGATCACCGCGGCGCAGGCAACGCGTCATACGCGCGGCGCACGGCCTCGGCGCCGAAGCGGCGTTCCAGCCGGCGCACGATGAAGTGCCCGCGTGCCATCGCCTGAAAGTGGCGCATGAACAAGGTGTTGAGCGTGGCGCCGCTCACCGCGCCTACCAGCGGTACGGCCTGCACGGCGAGTTTTTCGCCCACGTTGACCGAGAACTTGGCGGCGATGCGCGAGACCAGCGACACCAATGCCGGCGCGCCCTTGCTGGCGAAGCCGTGCGCGGCCACGTAGTGCGCGGCGGCGCTGAGCTGCTGCGCCATCGCAGTGCGCACCGCGAAGTAACCCGATTCGGCGCCGTCGTCGCTGGCGCTGCGGCCGCCGTGCGCCAGTACTTCCAGACAGGCCAGCGCGGTCTCCGGGTCGTGCAGGGACTCGCCTTCCGAGCGCGCAATGTCGGCGATGGAACGCAGCATCACCGTAGTGGTCACCGGCAATTCCACCATCAGCCCAGGCAGGCCGAAAAAGCCGCCAGCGCCGCCGGCCACAGCCACCGCCAGGGTGTGCCGCGCGGTGGCGGCCGGCGCGTGCGCCACGGTCTTGCCGCGCAGGCTCAGCAGCGCGGATTTCATCGCCACCTGCAGCGCGCGGCGGGTGACGCCGTCGATGCTGCGCGTCACCACCTTGGGCAGCCGCTTGGCCACCAGGCTTTCGATGGGCGCGCCGAGTGTATTGGCGATCTGTGCGGCCACACCGGGCTTTTCCAGCAGCGCATGCGCTGTGGCCAGATCGTGCTGCGCTGCGGCATCCATCACCGGGATCGGGAGCGTCGTCATGGCGGTCGTCATCGTGTTGGGGCCTGTGGCGATGGTACTCAGCCGCATGTGAGCGGCGCACAAGCGGGCACAACCTTCGTGGCAAAAACTGCATGTTGCGCGCAAGATGCGCGATCATCGGCCTCCGCGCAGGCAACACCGTGACCGATGAACCGCGAGATCCGCCATAGCTTCGTCATTGCCGCCGCCCCGGAGGTGGTCTCCGCCGCGTTGTCCGAGCCCGCGCAGCTGGCGTGCTGGTGGACGCGCGAAGTGCGGCAAGTGGGCGAGCGCGTGTGTCTGGACTGGAGCGGCCACGGCTGGCAGGTAGAGCTGCGCATCGATGGCGGTGCCGACCACCGCCAGGTGTGCTGGCGCTGCGAGCGCTCCAACATGCTCGACACCACCGCGTGGGAGGGCACGGTGATGCGCTTTGATCTGCTGTCCACCAGCGATGGCACGCGGCTGGACTTCGTGCAGTCCGGTTACCGCGACTCGCCGTGCTTTGAGGTCTGTGCGCAGGGCTGGCAGTTCTTCCTGGGCAGCAGCCTCAAACGCTACGTGGAAACCGGGCAGGGCATGCCCTACCCGGACATGCCCGACACCCGCGACCCGGCCCTGCGCTGAGCGCGCCGCCGGGCCTTACGCCGGGCGCGGCTGGCCGATCGACGGCGTGCCGCTCAGCGGCAACTGCGCGTCCACCGTGACCGGGCTGTCGCCCTGCAGCAGCGCACGCGCTTCGGCGTCGCTGGCTACCGCCGGCGGCGAGCCACGCAGCGGCAGCCCGGCGGTTTCGCGCACGAACAGCATCGTCACCAAACCGATCGCCGCCGCGCCCATCAGGTAATACGCCGGCACCAATGGGTCGCCGGTGCGCTCCACCAGCCACGCGGTGACCAACGGCGTGGTGCCACCAAACAACGACACCGACACGTTGAAGGCGATCGACAGCGCGCTGTAGCGCACCGGGGTGTAGAACAGCGCCGGCAGTGTCGAAGGCATCGAGCTGGTGAAACACACCAGCGCCAGGCCAAGCAGCATCAACCCGGTGAAGATCAGCACGTCCGAGCCACTGCCGATCAGCAACAGGCACGGGATGGCCAGTGCGAATAACGCCGCGCACGCGCCGATGATCATGGGGCGCCGGCCCAGCTTGTCGCTGAACATGCCACCGACCACGTTGAGCGGCATCATCACCAGCATGACCAGGATGATCAGCAGCAAGCCCTTGCTCTCGGCGTAACCCATGGTGACGCTGAGATAGCTGGGCATGTAGGTCAGCAGCATGTAATCGGTGACGTTGAAGACCAGCACCAGGCCCACGCACTTGAGCAGCTGCGGCCAGTGCAGGCGCAGCAGGGTCATCAGGCCCTGGCCTGCGGTTTCGCGTTCGCGCTGTTCGGATTGTTCGGTATAGGCGCGAAACGCCGGGGTTTCTTCCAGCTTCATGCGCATGTACAGGCCGAGCAACCCCAGCGGCCCGGCCACCAGGAATGGCACCCGCCAGCCCCAGTCCAGCATCTGCGCCTGGCTCAGCGCCATGTGCAACGCGGTAACGGTGGCCGCGCCGGCGATATAGCCGCCCAACGTGCCAAATTCCAGCCAACTGCCCATCAAGCCGCGATTGCGGTCGGTGGCGTATTCGGCAATGAAGGTCGCCGCGCCGCCGTATTCGCCGCCGGTGGAAAACCCCTGCAGCAACCGCGCCAGCAACAACAGCGCCGGCGCCCACAGGCCGATCTGCGCGTAGGAGGGAATCAGGCCGATGCTGAAGGTGCCCAGCGCCATCAGGATCATGGTGGCCGCCAGCACCTTTTGCCGGCCATAGCGATCACCGAGCGGGCCGAATACCATGCCGCCGATCGGCCGCACCAAAAACGCCACGGTGAAGGTCGCAAAGGTGGCGATCAACTGCGCGGTGGGACTGCTGGACGGAAAGAACACCTGGCCCAGCGTCACTGCCAGATAGCCATAGACGCCGAAGTCGAACCATTCCATTGCATTGCCCAGCGCGGCCGCGCCTACGGCCTTGCGCAGCATGCCGCGGTCCACCACGGTGACCTCGTCGAGTTGCAATTGGCGGCGGCGTTTGAACCAACCGAAATGCGAGCGGATCGCGCGCGTGTCGTGCATATGCGGAAGTCTCCTGGTGCGGCCATCGCTGCCCGCTCGCCCTGGCACTACGCAAGGCACGGCACATCACGCGCTGCACGGCTAAGGCACATGCAGTGGACGACGCCGGAGGCATTCCCGGACGGCCGCGTGAACTCAGCGACGCTGCGGGACAGACGACCAAGGGGTGGGCAGTGCCCAAGGGCTTGATCAGCCCGACATGTTACACCAGCGTGCACAGCATTGCAGGCGCGAGCGTGGGACGCTGCGGGAAATGGCCTGATTTCAGGGGTTTTCCTGAATCTGTCTTCAGCAAGTGCGTGGTTTTTGCAGGCATGAGTCATCCGCACCCGCTTGTCGTAGGGGCGTGCTTGCGCGCGATGAGGCTCTGTCGGTAGAGCTTCATCGCGCCCAAGCGCGCTCCTACGGAGCTATCGATCTCTACATGGCGCGCACTTGCGTTATTGATGCTGCAAACACCCTCGCTCTGAAGGCGTAACGAGTGCTGCACAGCCTGCCTTTCGTAGGAGCGCCCTTGGGCGCGATGGGGCGTACCGGTAGAGCTTCATCGCGCGCAAGCGCGCTCCTACGGAGCTATCGATCTCTGCATGGTGCGTGCTTGCGTTATTGATGCTGCAAACATCCTCGCTCTGTAGGCATAACGAGTGCTGCACGGCCCGCCTTTCGTAGGAGCGCCCTTGGGCGCGATGCGGTTTTACCGGTAACGCCCCATCGCGCGCAAGCGCGCTCCTACATGCATGGATTTGCGTGGTGTGCGACGGCGCCTCGGTGGCACTTTCATACCAGTAGAACAGCAGACTACGCCAACCGTACCAGCGGATTCACCCCACCGATTCCAACGCCGATAACACTGCCTGCAAATCCTCACGCGTTTGCGGCCTGACGGCGCGGGCGACTTCTTCGCCATCGCGCAGCAGGATGATGGTGGGCCACAGCTTCACGCGAAACGATCGGCCCAGCGGCCGCCCTTTTCCGTCTTCGATCTTGCGGTACTCGATATCCGCGTAACCGCCCAGCAGCTTCTGCAACAGCGGTTGCGCGGCCATGCAGTGGCCGCACCAGTCGGTGCCGAACTCCAACACCTGCAGCCCCGGTTGCGCATCGACCGCACTACGGTCCGGCGCCTGCGCCGCGTACTTCCGCACGAACGCCATCGCTGCGTGAGCTCCTTAGGACAGCGCGCGCTGAATATCTTCCAGCGGCAAGTTGGTGAAGTCCTTCGCCAAATCGCCCACCAGGCGCTGCTGGGTTTCCTTGTGCAGCAGCGGGCGCACCCGGCCGAGTGTGGTGGGGTCGGCCACCAGCACCAAGTGGTTGTACTCGTGCTTGAGCGCCCCGTCGTTCAAGGCCTGCGACAGCTGTTTGGCGAAGGTCATTTCGTCGAGTTCCGCCTCTGCGGTGCGGGGCGGAACTTTGCCGGCCGGGCCCTCGTCATCGACGTTCTGCACATCGGTGCGGGCATGCTGGCGCAACACCACCTTGGCTTCGTCGCCGGTATTGGTGAACCACCGCGCTTCGCCGCCATCGGCCACCACCACCAACGCACCCTGGGGAATTTGCAGACTCATCCGTCGTTTCTCCTGTTTCAGTGTCAGCACTGCAATTGCAGCGCCGTCGACCTCAACCTAAGCAAGCCGATGTAAGCACCGCGGGTAGCCGGTGTGTGTGCCACGTTAGCGCGCCGCCGGTAGTGGCGGCGGCGGCAGGCCCAGGTGCTTGCTGAAAAAGCGCGCCATCACCCGCAAGGCCTGCTGGCTCTCAGGCACCGTGTCGGTGAGATGGAAGGCATGGCCCAAACCGTCCCAGACATGCAGGTCCGACTCGCGCCCCAGATCCACCAGCCGCGCGTGCGTGTAGGACGCATTGCTCAACTCGGCCGCGCGTGTGGCGGTGATCAGCAAGGTGGGCGGGAACTGGCGCAGCACCGCATCGGAGAACACCGGCGACACCAGCGGGTCGCGGAAATCCACATCCGGCCCGTAGTACAGGTCCTCCATGATCGGCAGGGTGCCTGCCGCATCAGGCAGCAGGGCATCGTTCACCGCCGCCACCACGCGCTGCGAATCGCCGCGGTAACGTGCGTCGCCCGCAGCGCAGAACAGGCCTGCCGCCGCCGGCATCGGCAACTGTTCCTTGGCAAACCACGCCAGCGCCTCGCCGGTGAGCACGCCACCGGCCGAACAGCCGAACAGGCCCACCTGCGCCGGGGTGTGGGTCTTGAGAGCGGCGCGATACACCGCGGCCACGTCCTCGCTGGCCGCCGGGAACTGGTGCTCCGGGCCCATGCGGTAATCCACCGCCACCACGGTAATGCCGGTCATCGCCGCCACCGGAATGGCTTCCATCAACCCGAACGAGGCCGCACTGCCCATCACAAAACCGCCGCCATGCAATTCGATCAGCAACCGCTTGGCCTGCTCGGGCGTGCGCGTGCGCGGCTGCACACGCAGCACCGGCACGCCGTTCCACTGCTCGGGCGTGATCTCCACCGCGTAGCGCGTGCGCATCTGCGCGATGACGCCTGCGGCCCAACGTTCGGTATCGGCGCGAATGGTGGGCAACTGGCGCAGCAGCGTGGCGTTGTCGGCCTTGGCCAGCGGGTCGCCGCGGTCCACGTCGCCACTGACCTGCGCACGTGCCGCAGGGCTCAGGTACTCAGACACGGGCAGATCGAACGCGGGCACATGTCGAACGCCCAGCGTTGCGGCCGGCTCCGATGCGGCTGCAGCTGCAGGCGCAGCCGCACTCGCGCTCGCCGCACTTAGCAACGCCAGGCACCCCAGCAGCATGCGTCGTGTCCATCGATGGTGTGTCATGCAATGCCCTCCCAGGCGTCGATCAACGCACGAGCATAGCCTGCGCACTGCGGCATGCCATGTGTACGGCTGCCATGGGAGACGGCGCTGCAGTGATCGCGTCGCGCAGCGCACAAGCAGGCACATCCATGCATGGACAACGGACCTGCATTGCAGCGTTGCCGCTTACGCAGGCGCCATGCTCAATCGTGCTTCTGCCCAGGGATGGAGGTGGGCGTATGCAGTGCTTCCTGCACGTACAAGCGCTTGACCAGCACGAAGGCCACCACCGTCAACGGTGCAGCGAGCAGGACACCCGCGGGCCCCAGCAAGGTGCCGATGCCAAATAGCGAAAACAGCAGCAACACCGGCGGCAGATCCACAGTGCGTTGCTGGATCAACGGCAGCAGGATGTTGCCTTCGATCTGCTGCACGACGACGAACAACGCCGCCGTGGCCAGCGCCATCTGCGGACTCACCGTAAAGCCAAGCAGAATGGCCGGAATGGCGGCCAAGATCGGCCCGACGATCGGCACGAAATCCAGCAGCCCGGCGATGATGCCCAGAGCCAGTGCGCCGGGAATGCCCAGGGCCCACAGGCCCAGCCCGGTGAGTGCGCCCACCACCACCATCGCCAGCAATTGCCCGCGTAGCCACAAGCGCAACGCGGTGCCGCTGGCACGCACGGCATCGTCCATGGTGGCGCGCGCCTGCACGGGAAACAGCAACAACAGCCCGCGCCGATACAACTGCGGTTGCGCGGCCAGATAGACCGCACCGGCCAGCACCAGGAACAGATTCGCCACACCACCGGTGATGCTGAGCGCGAAGGCGCCGGCACGCGGCGCCAGATTGGAGACGCGCGCCGGTGCCTGGCGGGTGAGTTCTTCCAGCGCTGGCCCCAACGGCCCGGCCGCAACCCAATCATGGAAGCGCGCCCAGGCCTGCGGCAAGGTGCGCTGCAGGGCACCGAGCTCTGTCGCCAGTTGCGAGCCGAACAACCACAGCAACGCCGTGAATCCCACCGCCACCACGACCACCACCAGCCCCAATGCCATGCCATCCGACAGCGGCGTATAGCGGGTGACCCAACTGGCCAGCGCGCGCAGCAACACCGCCACCACCACCGCACCGAACACCATCAGCAGCAGGCCCGACAGCGCCCACAGCAACCACGCGCAGGCCACCAGAGCCAGCACGATGACCACACGGACGACGAAGGCACGCAGATCGGAGGACGGCATGGACAACAGCTCGCAACGCGGAAACAGCACTCAGCCTAGCGAGGCGTGCGAGAAGATTCTGTGCCCGTGCTGGCGGGGCTGCATCCGTTGCGCTTGCTGTATGCGACACGCGCAATCGCTGAAGCGTCCTCCAGGCCACACACGCAAGCAGGCGTTGCGCACCGTTACTTGCCGTTACTTGGCGCGCGTCAAACAGCACCACCGCTTAGCGGCAACGTATTGATGCCGGAGGTGTATCACTGCGTTCCTGATCAGGCCAAACGTCTGCATCGAACGCGCCAGTCGAGCCACGTCAGCTAACGACGTCGGTCGCGCCGCCGCACCGTCTCTTCAAGCAGGGGTCGCCGCTTGGCGGCAACCTGCCGCAATGCCGGGGGTGCATCACCGCGCCGCTTCGGTGTACACACCTGTGGATCCAACGTGGCCACCGTGTCGCGCCGTTGCACCACTACCCCGCGCAGCACTTGCACCATCCGTATGTCCCGATCAAGCCGCCGCCTCACGCATCAGCTGCTGCACCGCCAGCGTTGCCGAGCGGGTCAGCGGCGTGGGCAACGCATCCAGTGCGAACCAGCCCAGGTCGTGCAGTGCGTCCGGTTCGCGCAGCACGGCGGTTTCGCTGCCGTCGATCGCGGCCAGGTACACCGGTGCCACCCAGTGCTGCGGCGGCGACAGCGCCCGCTCGAACTGGCTCACCACGCACAGCACGCGCTGCAGGTGAATGTGCAGACCGGTTTCTTCCAGGGTTTCTCGCACTACCGCGTCTTCCACTGTCTCCATCCAGTCCACCTTGCCGCCGGGCAATCCCCAGTGGCCTTGTTCGGGCGCGCGTGCCCGCAGCACCAGCAACAGGCGGCCGTCGCTGCGGCGGATAAAGGCGCCGCAACCAACGCGGGCGTGGGAATCAGACGGAGCGGTCATCGGTGGGCCTGGGTACGCCACGGTGCGTGGCGCGCGCATTGTCCGGCAGCGCTGCGGCCGCGGGCAAACTGCGGAAATGCCGTAGCCGCCCTGCGTCACCGCGGCGGCGGCGGCTGCGTCAGGGCATCGCATGCATTCGTTTCCAATGCCCTGCGAAACGCATTGCGAACGCAACCAATGACATCGCCTTAGCGCTGCAGCCGTCACGCTAGGTCATCACGCCTCGCAGCAGGCGCATTGGCTGGAACTCCATGTCTCGCATTCTGTTGATCGGTGGTCACGGCAAGGTGGCGCGTTTGCTCACCCCGTTGCTGCTGGCCGGTGGCCACCACGTCACAGCGCTGTTTCGTAATCCCGACCACGCAAGCGATGTGATCGCCGATGGCGCCACTCCCGCACTGTTCGATATCGAACACGCCGACACCGCGGCCATCGCCGCGCACATCACCGGCCACGATGCAGTTGTTTGGTCGGCCGGTGCCGGCGGTGGCGATGCCGCGCGCACCTATGCGGTGGACCGCGATGCCGCGATCCGATCGATGCACGCGGCCGAGCAGGCGCGTGTGCGGCGCTACGTGACGGTGTCCTACCTGGGCGCGGGGCTGGAGCACGGGGTGAGCCCGGAGGATGGCTTCTTCGCTTATGCGCAGGCCAAGGCAGCTGCCGATGCGCACCTGCGCGGAACCACGCTGGACTGGACCGTGCTCGGGCCGGGCCGGCTCACCCTGGACCCACCCAGCGGCTGCATCGCCCGCGACCCGGGCAGCGACACCACCGAGGGCGTATCGCGCGCCAATGTCGCGCAGGTGATCGCCGCCACCCTGGCCACGCCGGCCACCATCGGCAAGACCGTGGGATTCGTGGATGGGCCCACCCCCATCACGCAGGCGCTCGCGCAGCTGGCATGAACGCCAGCCCGTCCGCAGCGCGCTGCCATGGCAAGGGCCGCTGGCAGCTAACGATTTCCTAAAGTCGCACCGCGCATAGTCGCCGGCGCAGCCCCCACTGTGGAGATCGCTATGTCTGCGTTTGTTGCGCCCCGCCGCGCCGGCATCCTGCCGCCGTATCTGCTGGACCACGTGGCGCAGGCCGCACCGGAGCGCGCACGGCACTGCGCGCAGCTCACCCGCCACATCACCGCGCAGCTGCGCCAGCGCCGCGCGCAGGGGTTGCTGGCGCGCGACAGCGCCGACGATGCGCCCACCGCCACCACTGACACCGCGGTGCGGCGGCATCTCTACGACGCCCAGCAAGGCACCGCCCTGCCTGGCGTGCTGGTGCGCGAGGAAGGTGCGCCGCCCACCGACGATGTCGCCGTGACCGAGGCTTACGATTACCTCGGCGCCACCCATGCCTTCTTCCAGCAGGTGTATGCGCGCAACTCGATCGACGATGCCGGCATGCCGCTGCTTGGTACCGTGCACTACGAGCGCAACTACGACAACGCGTTCTGGACCGGCGAGCAGATGGTATTCGGCGATGGCGACGGCGAGATCTTCACCCGCTTCACCATCGCCATCGACGTGGTGGCCCATGAGCTCACCCACGGTGTTACCGAGCGCACCGCCAACCTGATCTACCAGGGCCAGTCCGGTGCCTTGAACGAATCGGTCTCCGATGTGTTCGGCGTGCTCGTCAAGCAATACGCGCTGCGCCAGGACGCCGCGCAAGCCGATTGGCTGGTGGGTGCCGGCATGTTCCTGCCCGGCGTGCAGGGCGTGGCGCTACGCTCGATGCAGGCGCCCGGCACCGCCTACGACGACCCGGCATTGGGCAAGGACCCGCAGCCGGCGCATATGGACGCCTACGTGGACACGCAAGAAGACGACGGCGGCGTGCATTACAACTCCGGCATTCCCAACCGCGCCTTCCAGCGCGCCGCGGTTGCCATCGGCGGTTACGCCTGGGAAAAGGCCGGGCGCATCTGGTACCGCGCCCTCACCGGCGGCGCGCTGTCGGCCAGTGCAGATTTCGCCACCTTCGCCGCACTCACCGTGCGCGTGGCCAGCACCGATTACGGCGCGGGCAGTGCCGAGGCCAGTGCGGTGGAACAGGCCTGGCGCGACGTGGGCGTGCTCGCATGACCGTGCAATTGCCGCCCTTGCAACCAGGTGTCGTGTTGCGGCTGGCACGCGAAGGTGGCGTGGCCGCATTCCCGGCCATGCGCCGCGAGCGCCAGCTGGTGCTGGAAGAGCTGGACGAGGTGCAACGCCAACACCTGGGCGCGCTGCTGGATCAGTGCCTGGCGCATGCACTCCCCGCCCCGCAAGCCGGCGGCGGCGACCGCCGCTATTTCAGCATCATCTGGGACGGCGCCAGCGAACCGCTGCGCATCCCCGAAGAACACGCCCCGGCGGAAATCGTACGGCTGTGGAAGCAGGGCACGTTGTAGATAGCTTGCGCGCGAGCGCGGCACGCGGAGGCGCAGAGGCGCCGGTCACGTCGCGGGCGGTCGACGCCTCGTAGGAGCGCGCTTACGCGCGATGATGCTTCACCGGTAACGCCCCATCGCGCGCAAGCGCGCTCCTACAAAGGCAGTTTGGTCATGGTTGCCGCAGCGGCGGCCCAGAATCAGTACGCCAGGGGCGGCAATCTCCGCCACATTCGGCGTTGGGGCAGAACGCGCGGCTCAGGACAGATGTTGTAGCGGCGATGACGCGCAAACGATCGTAGCTCGTAACGCACCAAGCAAATGCAACGTAGGAGCGCGCTCGCGCGCGACGAGGCTCTACCGGTAACGCTCCATCGCGCGCAAGCGCGCTCCTACAAAGGCAGCTTGGTCGCGGTTGCCAAAGCATCAACGTAGACAAGACTGGTGCGCTTATTCGGCGTACAGCCGCCACAGATCGTGCGACTACAGCTCGAAAACCTTGGAGCGGCCAGCACGCAAACGATCAGAATACGTAACCGCGCAAGCAGCCGCGTAGGAGCGCGCTCGCGCGCGAAGAAGCTCTACCGGTAACGCCCCATCGCGCGCAAGCGCGCTCCTACGGATACGGCGGAGGCGTCAACGCCAGCACATCCAGCAAACGCCACACACGGCGCGACAGACCTCCATGCCTGCACGGGGTCTGTCGAAGAAAGTGGTCCAACTGCGGATGCCTGCACCCTTTAAGCTGCCTAGATGCTCTAGGGCTGCACAGCTGGTGACGCATAGTCGCGGTGTCCCCGTTAGCACCGCGTGCAGCGCAGCGGTCAACCTGAAGACAGCCCGCTCATCGCTGCATTGCCGCATCGATCGTGCAGCAATCGCTGTGGCGCCAGGTTCACTCCGCGTGCTGCGCTTCCACCAACAACGCCAGCAGCGTCAACGACTCCTGCCATCCCAGGTAGCAAGCGTGCAGAGGATCTGTTCGGGAATCCCCTCCTGCACCACGTGCAGGTCGGTGCCGCACGGCAACGGCTGCAGCCGCACCGTGGTCAGCAGCGTGCCGGGCAGTGACGGGTCGTCGAAGACATCGTCTTAGCACAGCAGCGCGTTGGGCACCAGCTCCCGGTAGGTGCCACCGAAGGCGTGCCGCTGGCCGCTGCCAAACTGGGTGAACGCCATGCGGAAGGTACCGCCGACGCGGGCATCCAGATGCTCCACCGTGTTGGTAAACCCATGCGGCGGCAACCACTTGCTCAACGCAGCGGCATCCAGGAAGGCGCGGTAGACCCGCTCGGGGCTGGCACGCAGAACACGGTGCAGGGTGACAGTGGACATGGCGCTCGCAACTGGCAGAGGACGACCCTCTGCCCGACAACGCACCAGGCCGCCGGAAATCGACATGACCGCGCCAGGCCGCGCCCGCACGCGTGCCACGTTGCCGGCACGGCCCGCTTCGCGGATAGTCGCGCCACTGATCAAACGATTTCTCAAGATGCTTGTGATTGTGCTGTTGGCTGTTGTGGGGGTGCTTGCCATCGTGCTCGGCGTGGTCGCCGCCTCGCGCCGTGGGGGCCCGCCCGCCGTCTCCACCACCGACCCCGCGCCGTTATCCGAGTCCGCGCCAGCGGCACCGGCTGCGGGCGCCACCGCGGCGCCCGATGGCGCTGCCACCGCCATGCCTGCAAGCACACCCGAGCCGCGCGCGGTGATGGCCGAGCCGCCGCCGATGCGCCCGTTGTTGCGGCGCATGTATGCCGCGGTAATGGACACCCCGTCGCTGGCCGATGCCGACGCCGCCATCGACCCGGCCCAGGCCGCCGTGCTGGCCAGTGCGGTCAGCGCGCTCGACCACGTGGACATGCGCCCGCAGCTGCTACCGCGGCGCCCGCACCTGTTGCCGCAGCTGATGCGTGCGGTCAACGACCCGGATGCGTCCGGCCGCGGCATCGCCGCGATCATCGCGCAGGACCCGGCGCTGGCCGCCAACCTGCTGCGCATCGCCAACAGTGCCCTGTACCGCCCGCAAGGCGGACCGCTGGAAAGTCTGGAACGCGCGGTGGTGCACATCGGCACCGAAGGCGTGCGCCAGATCGTGGCCGCCGCGGTGATGCAACCGGTGCTCAGCCTGGAAGGTGGCCTGTACGCCCGCCTGCCGGCGGCGGTCTGGGACTACGCGCTGCGCACGGCCACCGCCGCGGCCGCCTATGTGCGCGAACGCGGTGGCGACACCTTGTCGGCGCAACTGGCCGGCCTGCTGCAAGGCCTGGGTGCGGTGGTGATCCTGCGCGTGCTGCGCGACGCCTACGCCGAGCAGCCGTCGGTGCCGTACAGCCTGGAGGTGGCCGCCACCCTGGTCGACCGCCACACCGCCGCGGTGGCCAAGACCATCGCCACCGCCTGGGAGCTGCCCGCCCAACTCGGCACCGCGCTGGACGAACAACGCCCCGAGCACGACAGCACCTTGCTGGCCACATCGCTCGGGCGCGCATTGCGCTACGGGCGCCTGGCTGCCGCCCTGGCCATGCTCGCCCGCCACGGCGCCGAAACCGAAACCCACGCCCTGAGCGTGCTTGCCACGCTGGAACCGGACGAGGCGGCCAATGCCGCGCTATGGCAACGGCTGGTGGCGGCGAGCGTGGAATAGCACGCGTCGGCCCTGGGACGAGGTTAACCTTCACCGAGTTCAACGCGCTTATAAGGTTACGCTTGGGTGTGGCCTGCAGCAGATCTGAGTACATGCCTGGACTTGCTGCACTCATATCCAAGCGCGGAAACGGATGTTGTCCCCTTAGCTCGACGCTCCGGGGCGCCATCAGCTGGGAAACTTGAATAGGGAGATTGTCCGATGCATTTGACGATACGATCCACATGCATGACGGGCGCGATGTCTGCCCTCCTTTTCTTACTCACCTCATTAACAGCGTGTGCCATGCAAAACAATCAAGAATTTGATACCAATGCGTGGAAATCCCAACGCGGAATTGATTTTGAAAAGAATCAACGCATCCATATGATGGAGGCCGTAAAGGGCGTTATTCACGTGGGTATGCGCAGGGAAGATGTGCTCACGCTATTGGGACCACCCGATTACTCCGAAGACGGCACAAACACGTCAACAGACGTCTATTATCTTGGAATTTCTCCCTATGCAGGAGATACACAAGAATACGACATTCAGTACAAAGACGGAAAAGTAATGGTTCACCATACCGTACAGGGCTAAAGGAGAACAGGGATGTCGAGCGAATCTGATCTGGAACAGATCCGGAAGAATTTTCAGGTCCAAGACGATCAGGTGATCAAGTATCACCCCAGACTGGCCGGGAAAGTGGATATCCCTTTCTCGCCCTCGATTGAAGTCACGATGACCGAGGGCAAGCTTATGGATGAGATGACCTGGAGTAGAGGTCTACAAGGCCTATTGGAGCTCAAGAACACGCAAGATCTGGCATTCATTGAGAGCCGGCGCCGATTTCCGGACCAGCCGGTCCCTGACGGAGTTCCAGAAGGTCGGGCGAAAGAATGGCAGTTCAATGATGGCCATCGTGACGCTTTTCGTCATACATACTGGAATGCGCTGCTAGCTAAAGAGTTCGGAAACGAGTGGGCAGAGGCACTTGCAACAGCGCACGAAGGGATGCCAGGAAACCCGGCTAACCGCGAAGCGATGGACCTCTATAACAACCAAGTTGGCAGAGGAATTGCGGCCGCGCATCCGAATGCATCCAAGGAGCAGCTTGCGGCGTTGGTGGGTGACGCACTGAGCGAAGGCAAATTGATTCTCATGGATCGTAACGGAGCGCTTGCTTGGAGCAATCAAGTCGAGGTGGGCCAACATGGGCTGTCACCCAAAGAGGCGATTCAAGGACACCTGAAGACGCCAGACGTAGTACCAGCAGCGCCGCGCACGTCCGGTTTTTTTGGTGCCAACGCGCCAGGCGACCAGGGCCTAACACCAGATGATCCAAGTCACCCGCGTTACGCGCTGCATCAGCAATGCAAAGCAGGTGTCGGTGCGTTGGATCAGCAGTTGGGACGCGCGTCTGACGAGAAGAGCGCTTGTATGGCCGCGAGCCTTACCAACCTCGCCGTGAGCAATGGCCTGGAGCGTGTGGATCACGTGCTGCTAAGCGATCAGGCCAAACCGGCGAGCCTGGGACAAAATGTCTTCATCGTTCAAGGCGAACTGAGCGACCCTGCCCATTTACGCGCGCATATGTCGGCGGACCAGGCAATTTCTACGCCAATAGAAGCCTCATTCCGGGAGTTAGCTCAGGTGGAGCAGCGCAACGTGGCGCTGCAAAGTCAGCAAGCTCTGACGCAACAGCAGGATGAGCACGTCAAAGCTGTGCAGCGCGTGTAACTTCAAGATGCACCAGGTCCGGGTGTTCAACTGCACCAGCGTTGTGAGAGCAAACGACCTTCAATCCCACGTTAACTCTCCTGCACACAGGTCTCAGCAGTTTTTGCTTCAGCGCGTTCGGCGTGTGGCTGTGCTGCAGTATCTGAAAAATTTCTGGATGCTTGCTTCATCAGAAAAAAAAAAACGCCGGGCCATCTGCAGATTGGCCGGTGTCGATTGAGTTACTGCAGACACCGCTGGTGGCTTCGCTGTCTGCCCGGTCGTAACTCTCGGCTCACAGCGCGGTGTCCATACAGGGCTCCGTGTAGCAGGCGGACATAGCCGCGCGTTGGCTCACCCCTCCACCACCGGATCGGTACGGCGGCCCACCCGGCCGGCGGCGAATGACACTGCGGCGCCCAACAGCAGCACCAGTGTGGTCCAGGCAGCGCGCGAGACACCGCGTGCGGCGGTGTCGCCGGCTTTGCGTGCCTTCTGCTCGGCGGTGCGCTTGAGCGCGTCAGGCGCACGGCTGCGGCGTGGCCGACCTCACGGGCCGCGAGCGCGATGTGCTGGGCCTGCTCGCCGAAGGCCTGGCCGACAAGGAGATCGCCCAGCAACTGGGCGTGTCGCCCAACACGGTGCGCAACCATGTGGCCGCGCTGTATTCCAAGATCGATGTGCATAGCCGCGGCGAAGCCATTGTCTGGGCGCGTGAGCGCGGCTTTGCCGGCCGCCTGGCAAAGAAACCTGCACGCAAGCCGTGAGCGCGGGGTAGATGACGCGAATGCACCATTCCAGCTAGTGCATTCGCATGTGGGCAGCGCCGCAACAGACGCACACCATGCTCACACCGGCCCAGACAGACTGGACCGGTTCCCCAAACTACGAGAAACGTCCCATGGATAAGAACCGTATCGAAGGCGCCGCCAAGCAGGTCAAGGGCTCGGTGAAGGAAGCCATCGGCCGTGTCACCGGCGACAAGAGCACCGAACTGGAAGGCGCCGCCGAAAAGAATATCGGCAAGGTGCAGCGCAAGGCCGGCGAACTCGCCGACGACGTGCGCGACGCGACCAAGTCCACCAAGTAACTCCTTTGCTTCAGCGCTGCTGTTGCAGGTTCGGCAGGTGGTGCGCATGTCAGGTTGAGTTGGAGCGCAGTGCCGCAGCCTGCGGGTAGTGCACAGCCCATGGAACGCGGAATGCGTTGAGGGCCATCGCCGTTTGAATGGTTCACGCGCACTACGCCAATGAGTCAAAACGCCAAACGCCCCGGCTTGTCCGGGGCGTTTGGCGTTTATGGCTGCGCGCGTGCGCTCCGTGCGCAACGCCCCGCTCACACGCATCAATGCCGCGTCGGCATGATCACCTGCCTGCATGCAAGACGGCGCGTGGATGATGTCGGGAAGGCGGGCGCCCTGCTATGCGCGACTCAGCTGTCTTGTGTCTAGCAGCCACCGCGCTATTGACAACACACAGCACCAGGCACTTCTAGGCAGGCCGATACGTTTGCGCCATAAAACCGCTGGGGAAGGTGTGGGTGCTCACCAGCGTGAGCGGCCTGGGGGCCGGCAGGTCGTTGAAGATCGGCACGCCCTTGCCCAGCAGGATCGGGTAAACGCCCAGGACATATTCGTCTGCCAGGTTGTGGGCGATGAGGCTGCGTGCGAAGGCAGCGCCGCCGTGGGCAATGATCGGTTTGCCGTCCTGGGCCTTGAGCCTGGCGATTGCATCGGCCAACGGGCCGCTGGCGACCGTGGCGTTGGCCCAGCTGTCCGCGCCGGCCTGCAGCTGCGCCCCCGGCAGGGTACTCAGTTGCGCGCGCGCAGCGGCGAGTGATGCGCGGGCCACCTCCAGCACCGCCGGGCCCTGTACCGAACACACGGCCCTGGGGATCTGGTTCATCGGCACGGCAAACGGCGAGGTGGCCGTCGGCCAGAAGCTGGCCATGCCCTGGAATGTACGGCTGCCCATCAGGTGCAGGCTGGCATTCCACGCGGTTTCAACCTTCCAGGCAATGGCTGCCTGGTCGCCACTGAACATCCAGTCGATCTCGCCCGCCGGGCCGCTGACAAACCCATCCAGCGACACCGACATCATCAATTTCAACTCACCCATTGCGGGTTCCTTGTGCGCCCCGGCGGGAGCACGACGCGGCAGGCAGGATGCCGGCCTTCGTAACAACGACGAATGGGCCGCACGGAATTCGACATGCGCCTGCACGGCGTTACCGGCAAGCAGCACAGGCCCATCAACAGCGGACCCGGCTGCACCTCGTGCGGGCAAGCCGTACGACGCCATGAGCGAACGAATCAGCCGGAGTCTGTTGGCCGTGTGCAAGGACAACCGCGATGCGTATCCGGGCGCCGGTGACCGGTCGCTGGCAGAGAACGCACTGACGCGTGTGGACCACGTAGTGATGGGCAAAACCGGCAATGTGTTCGCAGTTGAGGGCCGCCTGGATGACCCTGCACACAAGCGGGTGCATGTGGACGTGGAGCAGGCCATCCAGACACCGGTCGAACAGTCCGACCAGCAACTGCTGGCCGCCAATCAGGCGCTGGCGCAGGAACGCGCGCTCACCCAGCAACCCGAGGGGTCGCGGAGCATGAACGAGCCAAGCCAGACGGCGCCTGTCCGGTAGGTCCTGCAGCCGCGGCGTGCCTGCATGGCGACAACGCCAGCATTGCGGCGGCAGGGGACGTCCTCTGCCTTCTTTTTCATGCAGGCCGTCGTACACGAGCACAAGCCATCGTTGGGCAATCGCACGCGAGCTGCATCTGGCATGACCCTGAGAAGCCCTAGCAGCACACTCCCGAACGGAGCCTAGAAACTCCTCACAAAGCGGCACCCACCTCCGACAACTTGGTGGGTTTTTTGTGTCCGGTCGCAAGATCGGGCATGGCTCGGCGTTCCTGCGCCGGGAGGGCGGCGAATACAACACCCGCAAGGGGAATAAGCCCGCCGGCTTTGTGCGGTTTCTAGCCTCCCGGCATCCCGCTGCGTTGTGCAGCGGGAGCTGCCTGATGGCAAGGAGAGCGGCATGCACGACGAACCCGGTTACTGGATGTCCGAAGGCACGCAATACCACCTGCTGCGCGTGCGCGACCAACTGCGCCTGCTCGCCACCCTGGCCAGCCCACGCACACGCGACGAAGGCGCCATGGGCATGCCCGCCATTCCCCTGCAGCAGTGGGCGCGCTGTCTGCAGCATCTGGCCGAGCAGGTGGAGGACGTGCTGGAGGATTTGGGTGGTGCGCGGTAGCGGCGTGTGTCTGGTTCGTGCGTGAGCTGCCTGGCCGGCGGACTGGCCGGAACGATGACTAGGTTTTGCTAACTCATGCGGCTTGAGCATCCAGCGCCACGGGTTGTATCGCCTGATCAGCTGTTGCTTTAGACAGAAGGCCGATGACGACAGGTGCTTGCTCACCACTCCTTCTGTCCGCACTGGCTTGGAATATTGCTCGTCCTCCGCTGAGCCGGCACACTTAGCCTCGAATGCCAGAAGGACCATGAACATGAAAGAACATTGGAAACTGCTACTGGCGTTGACACTAATCTTTTCCTCCACGTCCTGTGCAACGGATGGTGTGGCAACTGCGACCAAGGAAAGAGCAATCATGAGCGAGAGCAACCAGATCACACCCAACGAGCTGGGAAAGCGATTTTTGGTATTGATCAAGAATACCGATGGCGTTGACACGCTTTCGCCGACAGTCGTACAGACGTCGATGGGGGTTACATTTCAAGCTGATGAAGATAAGAAGTCTGGCTTCTACACGTCAAAAGTGCCTGGAGGCGACTGGCAGTACAGCATGATTTACAATCTTCATGAGAGTTCATCAGCGCAGTCCAGTATTGCACTTGAATTAATTCAATCGAATCCCTCCGCAGATGCAAGCACTTTGCCCTGCGAGCTGAAGCTAGAAGACTTTCAGCGATCGCTGGTAGACATGGGTTTCTCACCAGCGCCCACTTCTCATAACGAAATTGGCTTGGTTGTGGATTACAGCTATACGCGCCGCAATCTGCTTGTCCGAATAAATCCATATCAGAAAGGCACAGAGGCTTCGGGGGAAAAGGCAACTGGTTGCGTCAAAAGGATCAGCGCTCATAGATTTGAGGACTGAGTAGATGGCCAGTGCAAACACCCAACTGGAAGCTGCGTTGGCTCAGTTCGCTGGGCAGCCAGGAGTCAGTGCCGATCAAGTGTCGCAGTTGAGAGCGACGCTTGCTGCTGACCAAGATCTCACTCAACGCCTGAATAGCGAAGCAGCAAACGGTCATTTGACCGGGTTTTCCCTAGGAGCAAGCGGCTCCGAGCCGCTGACTGGATCATATGAAAAATCCACTGGCGTCATAACGCTTCCGGCTCTTGACCCGGGCAGTGGCCCGAGTACGGACCTGCGTGCTGCGCTGCGCCTGCAAGAAATGAGCGTGCGCTTTGCAAACAGCACCTATTTGGACGCAAACCAACAAAGCCAACCGGTGACGCAGAACATGGTCACCAACCTTCAAGCCACCATCAATGGTTCGCCTGCATTAGCACGCGAAATGAAGACAGCGGTCACTACCGTTGATACCAGCGCAAGGCAACCGCACATGCTGTTGGAAAACTTCGCGCCGTTGAGTGGAACTGTTGCTGGCGGAACGTTCAATCCGGCAACTAACACGATGAGCCTTCCCCCAACCACGCTTTCCCAGCCGCCAAGCCGGTTCAATCAGATCAGTGCCAATGATCTGACTTTTGTTCTTGGGCACGAGACGCAACATGCCTTCAACCAGATCGACACAGCGGCTGCATACCGCAGGTTTGATCAGGCAGCCACTGCAATTGCCAAAGATAACAATCCGATAAATGATTACACAGTCCCTATCGAGAACTTGATTGCCAGTAACCGGCAGGACGAAGCGAAAGCGCAGATTGCTGGATGGAACGCCTTGGCAGACAGGGTACGACAAAGCAATCCTCATGTTGACGCAACGGCAATGAAGTCACTGGGGAACGGGCGAATCGACGATTTTGTGGAACTCAATCCTTCTAATCCTCTACAAGCTCAGGCACGGCAGGGAATTACATTCAATGCCGACGGATCGCTGCCGATGACGCCGCAGAATGTTGCCGCCCAAGAGACTTACTATTTCAACAAGCAACCGCGAGGAACACCAGGCCTACCCACAGCTCAGACCACCGGCATCGGATTTCATGGCGACTCCGATTACCCAAACTACTACGGTGCAGGGGCGGTCAGTCGGGCGATCTATATCGAGAGGACGCACGCTCATCCGGTGGGCGGCATTGCACCCCAGATGCATCTTGATATGCAGCGCCTCCGCTTCAAGGAACCGTTGCTGGAACATAACGGGATTGATCTTTCCCAAACCGGTGCGGCTAACCCTCAGCCATACTGGGATACCAGCACGACCCCACCCACACGTGGGCTATTCCAGCATACGCAGGGTACGCACCAACATGTCAGCCCGGCGTTTGATCTTGCTGCTCCAAGCGACGAAAGAAGCGGCCGCAGTCAACATCCGTCCATCGACAGTGCCTTGCTTGAAAAAGTACGCCAAGGCGTCAGTGAGCTAGACCGCCAGGCTGGAAAGCCCTGGGATGACAATAGTGAGCGACTCAGTGCCAGCTTGATGCTGATGGCAGCTGAGAAAGGCTTCACTGCGAAAGACGACTTGAAGTTTGCATTCAACACACCCACCCCAAATCTGGGCAGCGGCGAAGTGTTGCATATGTGGCGCGCGAGCGATGCTTCCCCTGATCCAGCTGCGAATAGGGCGCACATGCCGACGCAGGAAGCCCTGTCTGTTCCGGCGGAGCAACGTCTGACGCAGGTGGAGACACTGCAGCAGGCGAAAGCTGAGGAAATACAGAGAAACCAGCAACAGGATGTTGTGCAGCAGCAATCGGGGCAGGCTCGCTCGCTCTGAGGATTACATCTCGGCAGCGGGCAGCTCAGCAAACTCAGTGCTTCGGGAAACCACGCCCTTCAGCTAGGAGCAGTAGCGCGCGCACCAACATCCGGGATTGGCGCGTTACTGCCAGGGCAGCGAGAACGTGACCCTGCGCAGCGAAGCAAAGCGCCAAGGGCGCCCTGCGACGTCGGATTCCATCACTACGCTATATAGCCAGGGCAATCGATACCATGTGGCGAATACCATACTGTCATTATATTGGTCGTCCGGCAGTAGTCATCAGGATCACCATGAACGCCGAACCAAGTCGTAAATCGCGCGGTCGGTTCAAACGACATGTCAACATATGGCGGAACATCGAAGGTCTGAACTTTCGTCTGCTGGCCGTATTCAGTAAGAGCTTCGTAAGCGATCGCGGTTGATTGCGGTATAACATTTTGTCCAACATGCTGGACCTGAGCTGCGCTGCAAGATGCGAATTCCGCCTCAGTTATCTTGTGATGACTCGTCTTTAGAGATGTTATTCAGTCTTAGCTGATCGCCAGCAAAAATTCTAACTTCATTTGATGACGCTTCAAGCCACGATGCCCGAAGTGAGTCTCGGGATGCATCCTTATAAGTCAGTTTAGGCCTGTTTAAATAAAGAGAAGGACTTCTTAAGCTAACAGTGTAGTGCCGCCCTGGCTTGAGACGATAATTCAATTGAATATTTACGTCCACCACCTTCTTCTGCTTTGGACCCACTTTGACATATACATCTTCTGGCGCGCCGTCCATGTTGACATAGATGCCAAAATAGGGAGCTTCACTTCCATCATCTGCCAAGACACGAAAAACATTGTTCATCAAAAGACCACTTTTGTTGGTCTTTGGAAGCCACTGATCTACGACTTCGATGTCCTGGCCACCTAGATTAGTAGCAACGACGCGTATACCTGTTTCATCTTGCTTGTTACTTACAGGCTTATCGCTATTAACAGCTTTAACTGCTTGTTCAATCTTAATACTCAATCGCCCCGCCGCTAATGCCGAGTGAGACCAGATTATTAAGCCCACTATTGCCGTTACTCTCCATGCATGCATTGCCAACTCCTTGTTAGTAAGCAAACTTTGTCGATTTTTAATGTTGCGATGGTACTTGAACACAAAATCATACTTATAGCGTAGCGTCAACGGAGCCCGATTTATCAAAACACAAATATAGGTGGCCTCCTGGATAGGGACAGCAAAATTCTTTGCCACCTTGCGTGGATGAAAACGGCTTCCTGCGTGACTAAGCTAGCCGGTGTGATCGCCTAGTGCATTCGTCGAAATGGTCGTGACGCACTACCAACTGCCGTTGGCGGCGCGTGCCGGAGCATGCGGACGTGGCCGAGGTGGCGCAGGCCATCGTGCAGGTGGTGGATGCGCCGTTCGGCAAGCGCCCGTTCCGCGTGCATATCGACCCGGCTGGCGATGGTGCCGACGTCGGCTTCGGCGTGCTCGATCGCCTGCGTGCGGAGATGCTGCACCGGGTGGGATTGGGCGATCTGTTGGCACCGCGCGTGGTGGGCTGATGGAAAGCGGCAGGCGTTTTGCGCGCCTGCCGGCTATGCTGTTGTGCTGACTGCGGGGTGCACACGCGTGGTGCTGGTTGGGAGGCGGCGTGGTGGTGTTAGCGCCACGCAGGTATTCACGCAGCAGCGTTGTGGTGCGCTTGTTGTTGCGCGCACCGGCTTTTGGCCATGCTGGCCTGACGTTAGGTCGCGCCCAGGTGCGCTCCTACGCCCAGGTCCAAACTTGGTATGTGTTTCCCAACTCTTACAAGGACGTCGCCGTTGTTGACCGTTTCCTTCCGCATCCTCTGGCCCGTGGCCCTGGTTGGCTTGATGGCGTCCTGCGACGGCAGCCACACCGCTGACCCGCCGCGCCCGGAATCCGAGCACTTCACGCTGGCCGAGCTGCAACAGCTTGGCTGCACTGTCAAGGCAACGCCCAAGCGCAGCCAGAGCAGCATCCCGTTGGTGGGCACCGTCGATGGCTATGGCATGACCAGCACCACGCCGTGCGCCACGCAATTGGTCAGCCTGCTGCAGCCCATCAACTATGAAGATGCCGTCTGGGAAGGCGCGCGCTCGGCCGCTAAGAACTTCGCCAAGGAGCACGGCTACACGCAGGAGCGCTTCGAAGGCGAGATCGGCGAGTACAGCGAGATCGAGGTGTTCAGCCGCAACGGCAAGCAGGTGGGCTTCGAATACAGCGTGCAGGCGCGGGGCACGCTGCATTCGGTGATCGTGCTCTCCGATAGCCTTGAGCCGGATGCGGCGTTCGAGGCGGTGCTGAAGACCAAGCTGTGAGGGTGCGAGCCTGACCGACAGCCGTTAGCTGGCGCCCCTGATCAAGGGTAAGGTGAATGCCATTTAGAGCGGCTAACAAAACGTAGCGAGCAGCCGTCAGGTGGGTGCGGGCGGCGCGGAGGAACCGGAGTGTACGTGGGTACATGAGGATTCCGAGCACCGGCCGCGCCCGCCTGGCGGCTGCGCAGTAGTTTTGATAGCTGCTCTTAATCGTTAACTGGATAGCGCCACGACCAATCTGGTCAAGCTGGCGACCGCACGCGCCCTGGTCGACGCCAGTGCGGTCAGGCAGGCATCGGTCATCGGGGAAGCCGTGCCTGGACCGTGCGGTTGCAGACCCATAACCAGACCCGTGTGCTGACCACCAAGGCGAATGCGCCGCGCCGGTTTGGCAGCTTCGAAAGTGCGTTGAAGGTCTTGCGCGAGATGGGCATGCCATTGGACGTGCTTCATGTGGACGCTGCGCAGTGGGACGCCGAGGGCGGCAATACGAAGCGCCGGCCTGACCGCTCCGAGGCGATGAAGGTCAAGGAGTTGGACGCACGCTATGCGGTGTCGCTACGCACCCAGACCGAGCATGCCCTGGCCGTCCCCCGCCCCGCACTCTCCAGCGCGCAGGCGAAGCAGCAGATGGAGACGCTCAAGACGCAACAACGTGCGGCGCTTGAGGCAGCACTGGCTGCAAAGGACACGCGTGCGCGAGCGTGGCCTGGAAGCAGAGCGCGCTGGATGCGCGCACCGCATTGCTCGCCTCAGCACTGGCGCGCGCGATCGAAATCTCCGACCCGCAGATGTATTTCGCCGCATGTGAACAGGACGACCGGATCGAAACCGAGGGCGACGCGCTGGATGGTGCCGCCATCTATCACTCTGGGCCACTGCCGGGAACGCGTTGTCCACCTGCCAGCACGGCAGATGTCTCTTGATCTACACACGCGACGGCGACGATGTGCTGATCCTTGTCCTTGTACCTGCGCGCTCTGATTGGAAGCCGACGTCGTCAGGCGATCAATAGATCCATGACGTGTCGATGCTAGCGAGCGAGGGGCATACGCGACTGCTCGACGACATCGACAGCGCGCTACACCTCGCCCATCGGCCGCAGGCACAGCCAGATGGCGCACCAATGCGACAGTGCGCCGCCCAGCACATGGGCGTGCCAGATGGCGCGGTTGTAGACCATGGACTTGCGCACGTAGAAGCCCACGCCCACCGTGTAGAACGCACCGCCGGCGGCGATGAGCCACAGCACGGTGCTGTCCAGCCCGGCGACGATCTGCTTGATCACCACGATGCCGGCCCAGCCCAGCAGCAGGTAGATGGCCACCCAAAAGCCTTTGGCGATTCCGGGCAGGAATAATTTGGCGAACACGCCGAACAGAGCCACACCCCACACGCTCAGGATCATGGCCCAGCGCCAGCTGCCATCCAGCGCCAGCAGAAAGAACGGCGTGTAGGAGCCGGCGATCATCACGAAGATGCCGGCGTGGTCGAACTTGCGCAGCATCGGCTGGCGCTGCGGCGGGGCGAAGTTGTAGGCCGCCGAGCAGGCGAACATCACCAGCAGCCCCAGCGCGTAGACGCAGGTGGCCAGCACCATCGTGCCGTTGGCATGCGCGCGCCAGATCATCCAGGCGCCGCCAACGATGGCCAGGAACAACCCGGCGGCGTGCACCACAACGTCGGCACGGCGGGCGGAAGGGGTCTTGTAGTGCGGGGCGAGAGCGCTGGGGGGCACGGGCACGGCAGGTCTTCGAGGTGGGGGAGCCCGCCGGTGCCGCATGGCGCGGCCCGGTGGGGCCCGACAGGATACCCGCTTGCTGAATCCGCTCAGTGACACAGGCTCGCCGGTTTGGCGCTGATGTCACGTGTGCCCAGTTGCCATCGCCGCGACGATGTGGCACCTGGCCAAACCTGCAGCGCGCTCCGGCTGACCCTCCATCGCGTAGCAGCGAGGTGTTTCACAAAGCTCGGTCTTATTAAGGCATTCTTTAATAGCCAGCACTGCTAGGAAAGGATCCTTGAATGACCCGTGTCACCGGCTCCTATGCCGTCATCAAGACCCATGACGAGACCGTGCGCGCGTTTGTTCCAGCGCCGCTTCCGCCGGCCGCCCCTAAGCTAGATCCGTCCGCGTATCTGGAGCGTAATCGCCTCGCCGAGGTCGCCCTTGCGCGGCTGACAGGCATGGCCGGGCTGGTGGCCTCGAGCGAGTGGCTGATCTACAGCGCGGTCCGGCAAGAGGCGCTGCTGACCTCACAGCTGGAGGGAACCCAGGCCACCCTGATCGACGTCTTCGACGAGGAGGCAGGGCTGACAGTGACCAACGCAGACGATGTGGAAGAGGTCACCAACTACCTGCAGGCGTTCAAGTTCGTCCGTGAGCAGTTAAAGGCGCCCACCGGATTGCCCATCTCGCTGCGCCTGCTCGCCGAAGCGCACAGGATTCTCCTGGCTGGCGTCCGTGGCGCGCACGCACTGCCGGGCAGCATGCGCACCAGTCAAAACTGGATCGGCGGCACCCGGCCCGGGAATGCGGCATTCGTGCCACCGCCGGCCGAGCGCCTGGCCGAGGTGTTTGGTGATCTGGAGCGCTTCATCCATGACACGCGCCCGACGTTGCCGCCTCTGGTCCGCATTGCGCTGGTGCATGCGCAGTTCGAAACCATCCATCCGTTTCTGGATGGCAACGGCCGGATCGGGCGATTGTTGATTGCCGCGCTGCTGGAGCATTGGCAGTTGCTGCCCGAACCGTTGCTGTACCTGTCCGGCTACCTCAAAGCCAGGCAAAACGACTACTACCGGCACCTGTCGGCCATTCGAACGCATGGCGATTGGGAAGCATGGGTGGCCTTCTTCCTTGAGGGCGTGGAAGCCTCTGCCGAACAGGCCCAGCGCAGCATCATGGCGATTGCGGCGTTGATCGCGGCCGATCGCAAGCGCGTGCTGGGAACCGGCAGCAGCACGCTGCAGGCGCTGCGGCTGTTCGAGTTCCTGCCGACCATGCCGAAGCTGACCGTTGATCGCGCGCAGCAGGCGCTGGAGGTCTCTTATCCCACAGCGCGCGCGGCGGTGACCACGCTGCAGGACATCGGTGTGCTGGTGGAAACCACCGGACGTGCACGCGGCCAGAGCTTCAGTTACCAGGCTTACGTGAACCTGTTGCGCGCCTAGCGCACGTTCGGCAACCACGCACGCTGCACACCACGGAACGCTGCTGCAACGCCACCAGTTCCTGCGTGATTCGGTGCCAACGCGGCGCTGCCGATGACATCTGCGGCGGCGCAGGATACCCGCTTGCTGAATCCGCTCAGTGACACAGGCTCGCCGGTTTGGCCGCGGTCTCATACCCTGAGACACCTCCCCTGTCTCATGCCCCTCTTTGGGAGCCGCCGTATGCCTCCGTTTGCCCTCGCTCCCCGCACCGAAACCGCCGAACGCGCCCTGGCCACCACCGATGGCCGGCCCAGCCGCGACGGCGCATTGCTCACCGAGCGCCTGGAGCGGCGCTACCACGACCGCATCACCGGCAGCTTCACCATCCCCGGGCGCGAAGGCCATTACGCGCCCATTCCCGATGACGTGCCGGCGGCCCTGGCCGATGCGCTGCGCGCGCGCGGCATCAGCCAGCTCTACAGCCACCAGGCCGATGCCTGGGCGGCGAGCCAGCGCGGCGAGCATGTGGCGATCGTGACGCCCACCGCCTCGGGCAAGTCGCTGTGCTACACGCTGCCAGTGGTGAGCGCGGCGATGACCGCCGGCGCCAAGGCGCTGTACCTGTTCCCGACCAAGGCGCTGGCGCAGGACCAGGTGGCCGAGTTGCTGGAGCTCAACCGCGCCGGCGAGCTGGGCGTGAAAGCCTTCACCTTCGATGGCGATACGCCCGGCGATGCACGCCAGGCGATCCGCCTGCATGGCGACATCGTGGTGAGCAACCCGGACATGCTGCACCAGGCGATCCTGCCGCATCACACCAAGTGGGCGCAGTTCTTCGAAAACCTGCGCTATGTGGTGATCGATGAGATCCACACCTACCGCGGTGTGTTCGGCAGCCACGTCACCAACGTGCTGCGCCGGCTCAAGCGCATCTGCGCGTTCTATGGCGCCAACCCGCAGTTCATCCTGTGCTCGGCCACCATCGGCAACCCGCATGCGCACGCGCAGGCCTTGATCGAAGAACGCGTGCATGCCATCACCGAATCCGGCGCGCCTACCGGCGACAAGCACGTGCTGCTGTGGAACCCGCCGGTGGTCAATGCCGACCTGGGCCTGCGCGCATCGGCACGGTCGCAGAGCAACCGCATCGCGCGCATCGCCATCAAGAGCGGGCTGAAGACGCTGTTGTTTGCGCAGACGCGGCTGATGGTGGAAGTGCTGACCAAGTATTTGAAGGACATCTTCGACCACGACCCGCGCAAGCCGGCGCGCATCCGGGCGTACCGCGGTGGCTATCTGCCCACCGAGCGCCGCGAAGTGGAGCGTGCGATGCGCGCGGGCACCATCGATGGCATCGTGTCCACCTCGGCGCTGGAACTGGGCGTGGATATCGGCGCGCTGGACGTGGTGATTCTCAATGGCTACCCCGGCAGCGTGGCGGCCACCTGGCAGCGGTTTGGCCGCGCCGGGCGGCGCCAGCAACCGGCGCTGGGCGTGCTGGTGGCCAGCTCGCAGCCGCTGGACCAGTACGTGGTGCGGCACCCGGATTTCTTCGCCGATGCCTCGCCCGAACATGCGCGCATTGCGCCGGATCAGCCGCTGATTTTGTTCGACCACATCCGCTGCGCGGCATTCGAATTGCCGTTCATTGCCGATGAACCGTTCGGCCCGATCGACCCGCTGGTGTTTCTGGAAGCCTTGGCCGAAAGCGAAGTGATCCACCAGGAAGGCGACCGCTGGGAATGGATTGCCGACAGTTACCCGGCCAACGCGGTGAGCCTGCGCTCGGTGGCCGATGGCAACTTCGTGGTGGTGGACAAGACCGACGGCAAGCAGCAGATCATCGCCGAGGTGGATTATTCGGCCGCTGCGCTCACCTTGTACGAAGGCGCCATCCACATGGTGCAGAGCACGCCGTATCAAGTGGAACGGCTGGATTGGGAAGGCCGCAAGGCGTACGTAACGCGCACGCATGTGGACTACTACACCGACAGCATCGACTACACCAAGCTGAAGGTGCTGGACCGCTTCGATGGCGGCGTGGCCGGGCGCGGCGATTCCCACCATGGCGAAGTGCATGTGGTGCGGCGCGTCTCCGGCTACAAGAAGATCCGTTACTACACGCATGAAAACATCGGCTACGGCCCGGTGAACCTGCCCGACCAGGAGCTGCACACCACCGCGGTGTGGTGGCAGCTGCCGCAGGCTACCTTGGGCAAGGCATTCGCCTCCAAGCAGGATGCGCTGGATGGGTTTCTCGGCGCGGCGTATGCGTTGCACGTGGTGGCCACGGTGGCGGTGATGGCCGATGCACGCGACCTGCAAAAGGCCGTAGGCAATGGCGATGGCGCGTGGTTTGCGGTGGCCGACCAGACCGGCCGCGGGCAACTGCGCGGCGTGGAAGAAGGCGAGGAAGGCACGGTGGAGTTGCAGCAGGCCTTCGTGCCCACCGTCTACCTGTACGACAACTTCCCCGGCGGCGTGGGCCTGAGCGAACCACTGTGGCTGCGCCAGGCCGAGCTGTTGCAGCGCGCCGACGAGCTGGTGCGCCGCTGCGATTGCACCGCCGGCTGCCCGGCCTGCGTGGGCCCGGTGCTGGCCGCTCACGAGGAAGGCAAGGGCGAATCGCCCAAGTCGCTGGCACTGACGGTGCTGGCGCTGTTGTTCGACCCGGATGCGCCACTGCGCCACGCCACGCACGTGGATGACGACCTGGCGCTGGACGTGCTTGCATGAGTGTGAGTGCGGACCGCCTGCGGCTGTTGCGCCGCCAGGCGGGGCAGACGGATGTGCGCGGGCCGGAGGGTGGAGAGGCCGCTACGTCGGCGCGTGTGGAGGCGGCCGATGCGTTGCGCGTGGATGATGGTGCGCGCGCGGGCGCGGGTGCAGCTGCAGAGGCGGACACGTCCGTTGCTGTTGATTCCGGTGCACAGGCCAGTGTCGATGGCACCGCCGCTTCGCAACGGGCCGCAGTTGCCGTGGACGGCACGCGCGCTGACAGCGCCGCAGCGAATGCCACGGCTGGTGAACCGCTCGATGCGCCCTCGAACGCCGTCAGTGCGCGCGATCTTGCGACCTATGCCGATGGCCTGCAGCCGTTGGGCATGCGCCGCGATGCCGGGACGGTGCAGCGTGGCGGGCACCGTGCGGCGTCGCGTGCCGCAACATCGGCGCCGCCCATCCCTGTGGAAACAGATGCGCCTGTTGCCGTGCCAACTGCGGCTGGCAACACGACCGGTGTCAGTGCAGAGCGGCTGCGGTTATTGCGCCGCCAGGTGGGTGGCATGACGCCTGCGCCCCGGAAGGACGCAGCGGCAGTGCCGACGCGTGCACAACGGCAAGCGGCGGCCGGCGATGGTGTGGCGACATCGGGAGCAACGGCGCGCGGATTGTCAGATCACGCTGCGCGTGCGCGGCCGTCAGCCATGCGCGATGACGGCGCGTTGTCGCCTGACGCGAACGCGGGTACGCAAAGCGCTCACGTGATGCGCCCCACGCATGCGTCCGGCGCAAGCAGCATGGATGCGGCCCAGCAGCAACCCAGCCCATCGGGAATGATGCGCCGCGCACTCCAGTCACCTGCGGCACCGCCGGCACGCGATGCCTCGGTGTTTGCGTGGGTGGAACACGACGTGCGGCACAAGCCTGCGGTAACACCCAGTGCCGTAGCCGCGCCTGCGTTGCCAACAGTGCAAACGCCAGCAGCGGCGCCAGCGATGCAACGGCGCGCTGACATCGGTGCGTTGCGCAAGATGATCGGTGTGCGGGAGCGCGCGGTGTCCGCCACCATGCCGGTGCGTGCGCCTTCCCTTGATCGGCATCTGCCAGGCGACGAAATCGCACCCGGCCTGCACCTGATCGAAGCGTTCCTGCCGCAGGCCATCCCGCGCGAGGCGCTGTCGCTGGCTTTCGCCAAACGCGAAGATGCGGTGGAGCCGGAGCACCTGCTGTTCTTCGATACCGAAACCACCGGCCTGGCCGGCGGTACCGGCACGCGCGCCTTCATGATTGGCGTGGCCGATTGGCGCGTGGATGCCACGCGCGGCAGCGGGCTGCGCGTGCGCCAGTTGATGATGTCCACGATGGCCGCCGAAAGCGCGATGCTGGATTTGTTCCGCAGCTGGCTCACCCCGCAGACGGTGCTGTCCAGCTACAACGGCCGCTGCTACGACGCGCCGCTGTTGAAGACGCGCTACCGGCTGGCACGGCGCGGCGATCCAATTTCCGCACTGGACCATGTGGACCTGCTATTCCCCACCCGCCGCCGCTATCGCGGCACCTGGGAGAACTGCAAGCTCTCCACCATCGAGCGGCAGCTGCTGCGCGTGGTGCGCGAAGACGACCTGCCCGGCTCCGAGGCTCCGGCGGCGTGGCTGAGTTACCTGCGCGGCGGCAGCGCGCGCAACCTGCGCCGCGTGGCCGACCACAACCACCAGGACGTGGTGACGTTGTCGCTGTTGATGCAGCGCTTGGTGGCGGTGCAGGCGCAAGACAGTGAGGAAATCGCAGCAACCTGAGCCGCTGCGATGCGATGCGATGCCGCTACGCCGTTGATCCCTCATCGCACACGCAGCGTCTGGCTTAAAACAGCGTTTCCTTGAACGGCAGCATGGCTGCGCCCAGCACCGTGGCGTTGGCTTGCACCTGCCCGACCAGCAATGCCGGATACGGCGATGCAACGCCGCGCCGTGGTGCCGATTCGAAGCGGACGCGGGCGATCAAGCGCTGCGCAAGATCGGCAGGCAGGCGCGCGCCAAACACGATGACGGGGGGATCGATCAAGGCGATGATCGCCGCCACCGCCAGGGTCACGGTGGCCTGCACGGTGTCCAGCCAGGCATCGATCTGCGGCCATGCCGGATCGTAGTGCTGCAGCATCGCGTGCAGATCCGGCAGCAGATGACCCTCGGCCGCCAGCGCCTGGCGCAGGTTTTCCAGCGTGGGCCGTGCGGTGCCGGTGATGGCCGAGATGCGGCCCAGTTCACCCGCGTTTGCATGTGCGCCGCGGCGGACGTCACCTGCGGCAATCACACCAGCGGCAAAGCCATCGGCGATGTACAGGTACACCAGGTCGGGCGACTGACGGCCGATCCCGTACACCGCCTCCGCCAGGGCCGCGCAGTGTGCGTCGTTGTCCATCCACACCGGCAGCTGCAGGCAGTCGGCGACGAGCGCGTCCAGCTCAACCTGCATCCATTCCGCGTCCAGTGACAGCGGCGGATTGACCCGCGTGCCATTGCCGATGCGCGGCCCGGTCATGCTCAGGCCCACGCCAAACAGCCGTTGCCGCTCCACGCCGGTGTCCTGCAACAGCGCCTCCACCAGTGCAGGCAGGTGCGTACGCACCGCCGCCAGCGTCAGCGGGAAGGCGGTGAACTGGCGCATGCCGCGAACCTGGCCGGCGAAGTCGATCAGCAGCACTGCGATGCCGTCCACCATCAACGACACGCCCAAGCTGTACGCATAGTCGGGTGCCAGGCGCACCTGCACGCTGGGCTGGCCCCGTCCGCGCCGCAGCGATGGCCCCAGCTGCAGCAGCCCGCTGGCCACCAGCGGGTCGATGATGCCCTTGGTGCCCGGCACGCTGAGACCCGTGGCCCGCGGCAGATCGGCGCGGGCGATCTGCCCGGCACAACGGACCAGATCCAGCAGCATGCGCTCGCTGGCACCGGCGGCCCGCCCATCGCTGCGGCGACGGTAGTGCGAACGGATCGCCGCATTTACGAAGAAAGAAGGCATGCGCAGCGAAAGCTCCGGCGTTGTCACAAAGGTTTTAATTAAGCCGCTTAATTTAACCCACCTGCGGCCCGCGTTGGGTCTCGCTGCTGGAGCGTGCCATGCGCCTGTTGCACCCGGATTCCCACCCCGCCTGCCCGCCACGGCGCGCCCTGCCCTCGCGACGGGTGGTGCCGCTTGCGCTCGGGCTGGCGGTGACTGGCTGCCTACCCCGGTTCGCCAGCGCCATCGAGGCGCCGGTGGCGGCCGACGCGCAGACCCTGGATGCCGTGCAGGTGCGCAACCCGTTCCAGTCGCAGAACACGCGTGCCATCGCCACCAAGCAGGCCGCACCCACCATCGTGGATTCGGTTGCCGCCGACAGCATCGGGCAATTGCCCGATTTCAACATCGGCGATGCGCTACGGCGCGTCACCGGCGTGAGCACCGTCGAATACCAGGGCGAGCCACGCTACGTGACGGTGCGCGGCCTCAATGGCAACTACAACAGCATGCTGATCGATGGCTTTGCGTTTGCCAGCAATGACATCGGCAGTCGGCAGGCATTGATGGATGTGCTGCCGGCGAATTTTGTCGACCGCATCGATGTGGTGAAGTCGCTGCTGCCGGAGAACGACGGTGCGGCCATTGGCGGTGTCACCAACCTGGTCACCGCGACCGGCTTCGCGCGACCGGACGGCCTGCTGACGGCCTCGGCCAAGGGCGGTGCCAACCTGATGGGGCAGCGCTACGGCGGGCGCACCCCGGTGGGCGAGGGCGAACTGAAATGGAGCAAACGCTTCGGGCGTGAGGGCGAGTTTGCCTTCCTCGGCGCGGCCAGCGTGTGGCGCCGTGAGATCTCGGTGCCGCAGCAGGAAAACGGCGGCGGCTTGAATTGGTACGACGCCGACGGCGCACGTGCGCCGCTCGCCTATGCCGGCGTGGGTGCTGCCGTGCCCAGCGAACGGCGTTGGTACAACTACGACAACACCCGCGAACGCCGCGGCGTCACCCTGCGCGTGGACTGGCAGCCGGACGGCCCGCTCAGTGGCCATGTCTCCGGATACGCGTTTCGCCAGCGCGAGGCATCGGACCGCAACACCCAGGCCGCACAAGTGCAAAACAGCGCGCGCCTGACCCGCACCGGCGCGCAAGGCGGCACGCTGGACAACGTCAATCAGCTTGTGGAGCTGGGGCAATTGCGCTGGAAGCGTGGGCTCTCCGGGCTCAATGGCGAGCTGCTGGCCGAGCTGCCGGCCCAGTGGCGCGGCGCACTGCGGGCAAGCACCTCGCGCGCCACAGTGGACAACCCGCAGACCTGGGATCGCTTCCAGCAAAACCGCCTGGCCTACGCGTTCGACTGGACCGGCACCCTGCCGGCCTTCGCTGCGTTGAATCCCACGCAGGCCGACGACCCCGCACGCTACGCCAACCTCAACCACCAGCAGGAGCGCACGACCTACGCCGAGCGGGTCAGCGACCTGCAGCTGGACCTGCGGCGCAACATGGACGAGGACAGCCGCGGCCTGGGCCTGGCCTGGGGCCTGCGGCAGGTACGCACGCACATGCAGACCGCGTTTGCGCGCACCACCTGGAGCGGCTTGCCGTATGCGCTGGACGACGTGCTGGGCAGCCCGATCTGCGCACTGGGCTGCACGATGCCGATGATGACCATCGACCCGGCGCTGGCCGACGTACGCTGGGATACGGCTGCCGGCCAGGCGCGCGGCGTGGTGGACACCAGCGCCCAGAACAGCGGCAGTTACAGCGTGGACGAGCAGGTCCGCGCCGGCTTTGCCCAGGCGCAATGGCGCGGGGAGCGCTGGCAGGTGGCCGGCGGTGTCCGCCTGGAACAGACACGCTTCGGCAGCGCAGGCCTGCAGGCGAGCGGCGCCACCTGGGCGCCGGTCAGCGCGGTGCGGACCTATCGCAACTGGTTGCCGTCGTTTGCCGCGCAACTGCAGACCAGTGCCAACGGCACGCTGCGCATTGGCGCATCGCGCTCGATCGGCCGACCACGCCTGGACCAGATGGCATTGAACGGCGGCGTGCTGACCCTCGGCAGCACCCCACCCACGCTCAACCAGGGCAACCCGGACCTGCAACCGCGCCGCTCGCAGAATCTGGACCTGGGCCACGACTGGACCTTCGACGATGGCGGCAGCCTGCTGTCGGTCGCGCTGTTCCACAAAACGATTTCCGACGAGATCTTCCGCTACGGCCAGCTGCAGGACATCGACGGCCAGCAGGTGCTGGTCACCCAACCGCGCAACACCGACCGCCCGGTGCGCCTGCGCGGCGCCGAACTCGGCGCCATCAAGGAGCTGGGCCCGTGGTTGCCTGCACTGAACGGCCTGTCGGTGGGTGCCAACCTCACGTTGCTGGACGTGGCGTATCCGGTGGTGCTGGGCGATGGCAGCCGCACCTCGCTCACCGTGCTGCCACAGCAACCCAAACAGCTGTGGAATCTGAGCATGAATTACGCACGCGGCCCGCTGCGCGCATCGCTGGCCTGGAATCACACCGGCGAGCTGTGGGACGACCGCTACCCCAACTACAGCAACCAGCTGGAGTTCTACCGCAACCGCTACCAGCAGCCGCTGGATCGCATCGACCTGAAACTGGGCTGGGACGTGTCGCCCACGGTGGCGGTGAGCCTGGATGTGCTCAACCTGGCTGGGCAAGGCTATCAATACCGCATCGGCCGCCAGCAGGAATACGTGCAGTCGGCGTGGAAGATGGCGCCAACGGTGATGCTTGGCGTCAATGTCAAACTCTGAGGAACTGCATATGCCCCCGCTTCCACCTCCACGCATCAGTCGACGCGCCCTGCTTGCCTGCGCGGGCGCATCGGCACTGGCCGCTACGGTGCCCGCCCTCGCCACTGCGGCGGCTGCGGCGCCCTCGGACGTGGGCCGCAAGTTTGCGCGCTCCCGGCGCCCGCTGCCGTTTGCGGGCAACACCTTCGTCGGCCATCTGCCGCAACAGGGCGATGGCTACGACAGCTTCGACCGCGTGCTGGATATCTATCGCCAATTGCCGGAGCAGCGCTTCGGCAACAAGTTCGCGCTGCTGCCGCCCAGCAGTTATCACGTGACCCTGCTGGGCGGCGTTAACGAGACCGATCGCAAACGCGGGCCATGGCCAAGCGATGTGGCACGCGATGTGCCGCTGGGCGAGATCAATGCCAGCTTCCTGTCGCGGCTGAAGCAGCGGAATGCCGCCCCGTTGGGGGCATGCCGGTTCATCGTCGACCCGTCTGTGGCCAAGACCGGCAGCAACGACAACCTGCTGATTCCGCTGCTGCCGGCCGATGCTGCAACGACGCAGCGGCTGGACGCTGCACGCGCGGGGCTCATGGCGCTGAGCCGTTTGCAGCGGCCGGACTACGTCAACTTCCGCTTCCATATTTCGTTGGCGTATCTGTGCGCCACGCTCGATGCTGCGGAGCAGGCGGCGTATCGCAGCGTGGTGACGTCGTGGCTGAAGCGGCTTGCAGACACTGGGCCAATCACCATCCCGCACTTTCACTTCTGCACGTTTGCCGACATGTACGCGTTTCGTACCGAATACGAAGTGTGAGCGTGGCTGAAGGTGACGGGCGATATCACTGCAGGCTGCGCGCGGTACGTTTATGCCCGCGCCTCAGACACCTCGGTGGTCATCTGCCACGCGGCGAACGCCTGCTCGAACTCGGCCAGCGTCAGCAAGCCCATACAGGCATGGGCGCCGCTGGGTAATGCAGCGCCGGCGGCGAGCTTGCGTACCAAGAGAATCGCGGCCAGGCACGGAATTTCCGGGCCGTGCAGCATCGCGGCGGTGAGATCCCAGTGCACGGTCAGTGGCTGGCCGTCGCGCTCGCCGCGCAGCGTCACGCGCATCCCGCCCAGGTCGGTACCGAAGCGATCAAACCAGCGCCCGGCGCGTGCGAGCAACTGCGCCACGCGCGCCATCGGTAGCGGCACCCCGCGTTGGCGCAGCCAGGCGAGTGCGGCCAGGCAACGCTGCAGGAAACCCACTTCCAGCGCGGCGCGGAACTGCACGCTGCGGACGCCGGGATAGCGTTGCGGCAACAGGTCGTGGTCGGGCACATCGCAGGGGGATGCCAGGCGCGGTGCTAGCTTTGCGAAGTGCACACGTTGCGGCGCGGCCCATCCCACCACGGTCTGCCAACGCCCCTCGCTCCACCACGTAAACGGTGTGCCGCAGTACGACAGCACCGCGCGCACGGTGGCCAGCCCCAGCGGCGTGCCCTGCGCAGGCGCGATCACCATGCCGATATCGTGCAACACAGAAAACCGTGGCAGCAGTGCGTCGATGACCGCGCTCGACAGCGCCGGCAAGGTGCTGGCCCCGCTGATCGCCACACGCCCGGCCTGCTGCGCAAGCGCGTTCATGGCGCCGGGGAAATCACGCACAAAGCTGCGGCCGTCGGCCAGGTCGATGTAGTGCATGCCCGCCTGCAGGCAACTGCGCGCCACCGCGTAGTCCTGGCCCTGGAACGGCCCGGCGGTGTGCACCACCACGTCGGCCGCGGTGGCAGCCAACTGCGCGGCGAAGTCGTCAGCGGCCATGTCCAGGCGGCATGCTGAGATGCGCCCAGGCGCAGCATCGGGCCAGGTGGCGGCGATCGCGCCCGGGTGACGCCCCGCAGCGATGACATGCACCTGTGGCGCCGCCGCCAGCGCACGCACGATGCGCGCGCCGAAGTGCCCGTAACCGCCCAATACCATCACCCGATACGTCATTGCCTGCTCGCCACCTGCCGATAGCGCACAGTATCGGCGAACAGGCAGTGCGGCGATCAGCGCTCGACCAGGATTGCCAGCCCCTGCTGGATTGCTTCGCGCATGAGGCTTCGCGCCTGCGCCTCTGCACGCGCACTGGCCACTGCTTGCTGCTCGGCAAGGCCGGCCTGCTGCGCGGCCAGTGCGGCCTGTTGCGTGGCCAGCGCCTCCATCTGCTGTTGCTTGCTGCGCTGCTGCGCCGCATTGGCTTGCTGTGCGGCATGCTCGGCCTTGTTTGAGGCAGAGGGACCACCTGCGATCGCTGCATGCGCCTGTGCGGCAGCAGCAGCTGCATCGCGCTCGGCCAGCGAGGCCATCTGTTCGCCCAGTGCACCTTGCTGCTCGCCCAGCCTGCCTTGCCGCTCGCCCAGCGCCCCCTGCGCATCGCCCAGCCGCGCCACCGGTGCATAGAGTGCATGCAGGCGATCGAGCGTTGCCGGGTCGTGCACCACGTAGCTCTTGCCGCCAGTGCGGAACCACAGCACTGCGTTGCTGTTGCCGGCCAGGCGCTGGGCGCGCTTGAGATCATCGAGCGTGCCATGCATGACGTTCTCACCGTTGTGGATCAGCACGTAGGCGTCCTGGTCGGCGCTGGCCGAGAGCCTGAGCTGGCCGTGCGTGGTTACGCCGCTTGTTGCCGGGCGGGTTGGTGCCGACGTCGGTGCCGTGGGGCGCGGGGTATTGGCTGCCTGGGCTGCGGTCCGTGCGGTGTCGGCGCGCACTGTTGCCGTGCGTGCAAGCTCAGGCGCAGCGGCAGTGGCGGTGTTGCGTGCTGCCTGCGCCGCAGGCATTACGCTCAGGCAGAGCGGCAGCATGGCGGTGAGCGCAACGCGCTGGATCGCGTACGTGCAAGCGCGCGGAAGCAGACGATTGGTGTACGACATAAGAATCTCCACGGATGAGTGAGTGCGAACGGCGTTGCGTTGATGGCAGGCCCGGGCATTGCGTGACATTGCTGACAGCGTTTTGGAACACACGCAGCACGATGCAGCGCGGCACGCGTTACCTGCCTTGGCGGCTAACCCGCCACCCGCGTTGCCCGGCCACTGGCGAGCGCCTCGCGCAAAACGCCCAGCGCCTGACGTGTGGCCAGACGCGTGGCGCCCGCCTGTTTCCTTGCCAGTGCGGCCTGCTGTTCGGCCAATGCGTGTCGCTGCGCAGCCAGGGCCTGCGTGCTGGCGGGCGGTACCTTCGACGAGGGCGCACCAGATGCTGCAGTGCCTGCGTCGGGCGCTGCAGCGAGCTGTGCATCGAGCGCCTGCTGACGCGCATCCAGCCGCTCTTGCGCCGCGCGCAATTGCAGGCTGCGTGCATAGCCGGTGCGCAGCCGATGGATCAAGCCGGGGTCGCGCACCACGTATTGCACGCCGCTGGCACGGAACCACAACACCCAGCCGTTGGCATTGGTATGCCGTCGCGCGGCCTGCAGATCGTCGGCCGTGCCGTGCATCAGCTCGCGTTCGCCCTGCAGCAGCACATAGGCATCGCCATCGTCTTGCGTGCTTGGCGTCGCGGTGCCGCAGGTACGGCTGGTTGGCAGCGCATGCTGTGCGACTTGGCGTGGCCGCGGAACAACGAAGGGGTGCGCCGCTTGCGTCGAAGATGAGACAGGCGCGGGTGGCGCCGGCGGATGCGGTGATGCTGTGGGTGCGATGGGTGCGGCCGGTACCGGGGCCGCAGCGGGTTGTGCGCGCGCCGCAGGTACTGGCGATGCAGCGCGCAATGCTGGTTCCGGAGCAGGCGGTGCTGCAGGTTGCGCTGTGGCGCTGGGCGACACTGCCGACGCAGGCGGCAACGGCGCAGCGGCGGCTGCGGGTGCCTGGCTTGCCAATGACGCAGGTGCAAGCGGTGTAGCCATCGCTGCAGGTGCGGCGAAGGCACCGAGTGCCAGTAGCACCGCATCACGCAGGTACCGCTGTAGAAGGTTGATCTGGCGCATGTGCAATTTCCTTGAAAGGTTGGTTCCGCCTGCACGCATGCGCCGGCGGATTGGGGAACAACAAACGCGCGACCACGGCGTTGCCGACGCTGTGGGCGTCGAAACTCGGTTCATCGGTGGATCGGTGGATCGGCGGGCAAGCCGGTGGCGTGGCCTGCCTTGACTTCAGGTGGCGCGTCTAACGCTCTGCGTTAAAGCGCTCCGCAGCGACCTGACACTGTGACTTGATGCATCTGCGATCTCCTCAACGTGCAACGGGTGCCTGCTTGACTGCGCAGGTGGATCAAGAACTGCGAATACACGGCACGGCGTTGCCGACGCTGCAGGCGTCCAGACTCAGGAAATGCCGGGCTGTGGCGGGCCCGTGGTGAAGCAGGTGCTACCTATAGCGATGCGATACCAGCGCATTGCGCCGGCAGGTGCTTGGCGTCAGTAACTGCGCTGAAGCGCAATGAAAAAGATTGCGCTCACCGCGCGGTGGGTGCGCAGTCGTTTTGATAGCTGCTTTTAGCAGACTATGAAGGGATTCGTCGCCAAAACCCGCGCTTGGTCCATGCCGGCTCCTGATACCGACCGCACCCGCCTGACGGTAAGCGCAGCCGTTTCGTGGATGGCTCCTAGCTGTTCTTCGCCCGTTCTGCTTCTGCTCGCGCTTGGTCTGCCTCGACTTGCGCTTTTTCGGCCTCTACCTGCGCCTGTGCTGCCTCGCGTTGCGCTTGTGCCGCTTCCCGTTGCCCGCGTTCGGCTTCGGCGCGGCCCTGACGCGCTGCCTGCTTGGCCATTTCGACCTGCTGCCGCGACAGCGCGTCTGCTTGGCGCATCGCAGCGGCATACGCGTATTGCGCCTGACGATGCTGCTGCGCCACTTCGCGAATCTGTTGCTCGGCTTCGCGTGCTTGCTGTTGCGCGTCCTGCTTGGCTTGTGCCAATTCCGGGCCCAACGAGGCCAGTTGTTCGCGTGCTTCCTGTAATGCGTCCTGTGCGTCCTGCATCCGCTCCTGCTGCATCTCAAGGTCCTGGTTGTTGGCAGCGAGCACATCGTGCACCGCGGCTTGCGCGCCACGGGTGGCATCGCGGCGGATGCGGTCCAGGTCGAGATTCCAGCCGCTGTCCGCTGGGTCCGCATCCTCGTCATGCAGCGGCTCGGCACCCAGCACATCGGCGATGACACCTTGGGTAGCAGGGGCGGCCGCTTCCGCAGGCGCAGCCGGCAGCGCCGGTGCAGGCAACGCGGTCATCGGTGCTGCAGCGTCTGCAGTGTTGACCTGTGCGCGTGCAGCGCGTGCTGCTGCCGGGGCAGTGACCACAACCGGCTGCATGCGCGGAGACGTCACCGGTACCGGCTTGGCCACCAGACGCAGCGGCAGCACACCGCACACCGCTACTGTGGCCAAAATCATCGCGGCGGCCAGCCTTGGAAACGCGCGGGTGTCCTGCAACATCGACAGCCTGCGCTTCAAGCTGATAAACGAGGGCGACGCGCTCGCCACGCCACCGCGTGGGCGCGGCGCCACACCCAGTTGCAGCAACAAGAGGCCGTACTCGTGGCGGCAATGGCGGTGCCCGGCGACCACGGCAGCATCGCAAGCGGCTTCGCGGGCGATGCCATATTCGCGCGCGGCCAGATGCACCAGCGGGTGGAAGAAGAACAGGTGCTGCGCCAATGCCGGTAACAAGCCCCACCACAGATCGCCACGGCGCAGATGGATCAACTCGTGGGTCAGCGCCATGTCCAGATCGTCATCGGCCATGTGCGGCAGACGTGCAGCAGGCAACAGCAACACCGGTTGCCACGGGCCGATCAACTGCGGCGAATCGATCTGCGATGACAACCGCAGGGCCGGCGGGCGCGATAAGCCATGCGCTTCGGAGGCCATCTGCAACGCCTGCACCAAGGCGTGGTCGGTGCAGGGCTCGGCCGCACGCACCAGTGCACGGCTGCGCAGATAGGCGCGCGCCGTGCCGGCAGCCAGCACCAGCACGCCCGCCGCCCACAGCGCCAGCAATGCCATCGCAACGGTGGGCCAGGCGCCGACCTGCATCGCCTGCGCGGTGGCGCTGGCATGTGCGGCCGTGGATGCCGCGGCGGCGTTTGCCATCGGGGCCAGGCTGTCGGCCGAGCCCAGCGCAGTGGTCAGGTGATGCGCTGGCAGCACCGGCAGCTGCACCGGGCTGCTCCATACCAAGCCAACCAGCGCCTGCATACCCACCAACCACCACAACCAGGTTTGCGTGGCCGCCGGCAGACGGCGCACGCCGCGACACAGCGCCCACACGACCAACACCAGCACCGCGGTCTGCACGCTGGTGGCGCCAAGCTTCCATAACACCGCTTCGATCAGGGGCGACATGACTCAATCCTCCTTGCGCTGCGATTGCAGCTTGGCAACCAATGCTTCGAGTTCGGCCAGTTCGGCATCGCTGACTTCGGCGCGCTGCGACATCCACGCCACGAACGGCGATACCGACCCCTGCAGGGTCTTTTCCACGAACTGCCCCACTGCCCCGCGCACCACATCGTCCTGGCCGGCGGTGGCGCTGTAGCGGTACATCCCGTCGACCTGCTTGCGCCGCAGGAACCCCTTGGTGCGCAGCCGCTCCATCATGGTCAGCACGGTCGAGCGCGCCAGCCCACGCGGCTCGCCGAATGCCGCAGCCACCTCACCGACACTGGCGTGCCGCTGTTCCTCGATGTATTGCAGCAGGGCCAGCTCCTGGTCCCCGATGGTCTTGCCGCGCATGTCCGACTCCCTGACTACAGTTGTCGCTACGCTAGGCCTGACGACAGCTGTAGTCAATAGGTCGGATGGCAGGGTGCCGTTGGTGGGCTTGGGCAGGAGGTGACAGCAAAGTGCACCGTACCTCGCCGGGCGCGGGTGGCTCGAGGTGTGGCACACGCTGCTCGGTGGCCGGTGCCAAGCGACGGCCACGGTCTGAGGTGTCGCTCGCCTCGTCCAGTACCGCTGGATGGGCGACTCCGAAGTACGGGCGAATTACAGACACCTTGCAGCGTATGCGTGCGGAAAACTCACGGGTTCGATGCCTGCCTTCTGCGAAAGCTCTCTAAACGGGAAGGCTCTATTTGCTACATCCACTGCGGGCTTGCTGCGTTGCCCGCATGCAAATATTCATCAGGTCAGCGCTTCACCACCGCGCTGTCGGCGGATGTTCCCTGCACCGTTCAACTCAATCGCTGACGTGATGTCGTAGCCGCCGCACTCTGGCCGCCACGTCGCACTAAGAGCGGCTAACAAAACGTAGCGAGCAGTCGTCAGGTGGGTGCGTACGGCGCGGAGGAACCGGAGTGTACGTGGGTACATGAGGATTCCGAGCACCGGCCGCGCCCGCCTGGCGGCTGCGCAGTAGTTTTGATAGCTGCTCTAAGGTCTGCTGCAACGCCGCCTGGTCATGCCATGTAATCAACGTGCTGCGCGTCAGTAGTCGGCCACTGGCTCCGCATTTTCGGTGACTGCCTCGTTGGATACATAACGCGCCTCTGCTGCAGCGATGTCGTCCGCGTGCACGTCGCACCAATGCAGCAAGCCGAGAAGTGGGCCTTCAAGGGTTTTCCCAAGCTCGGTACGTTCGTATTGAACAGCCACTGGCGAGGAAGAAATCACTTGACGCTTGATCAGACCAACGCGCTGGAGCCGACGCAGCGAATCGGTCAGCGACTTATGGGTCACACCGCCCAGGCGCCGTTTGATGTCATTGAAGCGCGTCGGACCCATGCAAAGAACGGTGAGGATCATGATCGACCATTTGTTGGCGATCGGATCCAGGGCAACGCGTATTTCCTCGACTCTGCCTAGGCTACAGACCCTGTCGGTATCGTCGACCATATCTAGTACCTTCAAGGTGCGTAATTGAAACCTAGTATAGAACAGATATTCTCCGTCACCTCGGGCGCTCGGTTATGCCATGAAGTTAAACCGCATGCCGACATCGCCCGTCACTTCGCCGGAAGCGTTACTCAGGCTATTTACCTCTCCAGAGACTATCTAAATGACGAATATTGAGATCAGCGGAAAAGTTGCACTCATCACTGGCGCATCCAGTGGCATCGGCAGCGCGACTGCACTCAGGCTGGCCAAGGCAGGCGTCAAGGTGGGAATTGCAGCGCGGCGCGCAGATCGGCTGGAGGCTCTGAAAACCGAGATCGAGAGCCAGGGTGGGCACGCATTGGTATTGGAAATGGATGTTGCCAACAAGCACTCCGTCGACGCGGGCGTCAAAGCATTGCTGGATGCGTATGGTGCGATCGATATCGTGTTCAATAATGCCGGGCTCATGCCGCTGTCCAACGTCGAAGATCTGCTGACTGACGAATGGAACCAAATGGTCGACGTTAACCTCAAGGGCGTACTGCATGTCACCGCGGCGGTGCTCCCGCAGTTAATCAAGCAGCATTCCGGCCATATCATCAATACCTCGTCGGTCGCGGGGCGCAAGCTGCTGGGGCCTGGCTTTGCGGTCTATTCCGCAACCAAGTATGCCGTGACCGCCTTTACCGAAAGCCTGAGAACCGAGGTCGGCAAGAAGCACAATATTCGGGTGACCAGTATTCAACCCGGGGCAGTGGCGACTGAACTGTTTGCCCAGACCAGCAGCGAGGAATACCAGGCCATGATGGCGGGATTTGCAGGATCGCTGCGCGCCCTGGACCCCTCCGATATCGGGGAAACCGTGCTGTTTGCGGTGCAGGCGCCGGCCCACGTGAATATTGCCGAGCTATATGTCGTGCCAACCGAGCAGGCGTAACCAACACTTGTTTATACGTGAGTGCCGAGATGCTGTGTAGTGCACAGCGCGGCAGATGGCTCCGCCGGCCACACACTGGCGGAGCCATCTGCTACCGCAACAGCCTGGGATGAACCCACGCGCTGATATGCGACCAAGCAGAGCCGTGTTGTCGATGATGGCGAGCGTACACGGCAGCGGCCGGCGACCAGCAGCCTCTACGCGTAACGAGGCCTTGGTATTTGGACAACTGCATTCCCACGCCGAGTCCGATGCCGCGATGCTGCGCCGCGATGCGACCACGCAGCTAGAAACGAACGCATACCGTCGACGAACAAGGGCCTGCGGAACTCCACCCGACGTTGGTGATGCTGAAACCTCTGTGCCAACACGCTCTGCGCGCCGACGCCCAGGCCACTGCGCGGACGCTCCTCGCTACTTCGGCATGCCCTCACTCACAGCGGAACCTCAATGGCCCGCAACCGCTGAACGCGTGCCCGCGGCAAAGCCATGGCGCCGCGCGCGCCAGGCGATGCACCAGCCAATCGCCAGCACCACGGCCATGGCCGCGGGAAAGCTCTGCGCGCCCCAGTGGTTCAGCAGCACGCCGCCCATCACACCGCCGCCGGCGATGACGCTGTTCCAGGCCACGACATTGAGCGACAACGCAACATCGGCCCCCTCTCCCGCGCTGTCGGCAAGTGCGGTCTGCAACAGGGTGGCCGCACCGCCGAAGGTCAGCCCCCAGACCGCCACGCAGGCGTAGACCACCGGCTGCATGTCCTGCAGCACGATCAACACCACGCAGATGGCGAAGAACGTCGCCAACGAAATCAGCACGGTGCGGCGCAGGTGGCGTTCCACCAGCTTGCCGGTCACCGCGATGCCCAGCAGTGCCGCCACGCCGAAGGTCAGCAGCAGCACATCGACACGATCGCCCAAACCCACGTGCGCCGCGAATGGAGCGACATAGGTGTACAGAATATTGTGTGCCAGCATCCATGCCATCACGGTGGCGAGCACCGGCCGGACACCCGGTGTGGCGAGCACCTTGCGCAGCGGCACGCGCTGCGATGCCGCTTGGCCGGGGTAATCGGGCACTTTCAGCAGCACCGAGGCGATCAGGATTACCGTCAACCCCGACATGCTGCCGAACGCGGTGCGCCACCCCAACAGGCCGCCCATCCACGTGCCCAGCGGAACACCGAGCGAGAGCGCAATGGGGGTGCCCACCATCGCAATCGCCATGGCCCTGCCCTGCTGTTCCGGCGCAACCATGCGCCGCGCGTAACCGGCCAGCAGGCTCCACGCTAGTCCTGCCGCTGCGCCGGCAAAGAAGCGCGCCACCAGAGTCAGGCTGTAGCTGTTGGACAGTGCAGTGACCGAATTGAACACCAGGAAGCCGACGATGGTGAGCAACAGCACATGACGTCGCCGCCATTGCTGGGTGGCAATGGTCAGCGGGATCGCCGCCAGCACCGAACCCAGCGCGTAGGCGGTGACCGTCTGCCCGGCAAGCGCTGCAGTAATACCAAGGCCTGCGGACATCTGCGGCAGCAGCCCGGCCGGCAGGGTCTCCGTCACGATGCAGATGAAACCGGTCATGGCCAGTGCCAACAGGGCCGCGATGGGCAGCGGCGCGGGCACCGCGTCTACCGATGATGCGTTTGAAGAAGCCACAGGGTTTCCTTGGTGACGGACCGTGGAGGTCACAGATATGTACCGATCGATATATATTTGGCCGGGCACAGTTGCGTTTGTCAACCATATCTGTATCGACTAGTATTGATGTCAGTCTTGGAGGGTGCCATGGCACAGATGGGTAGACCACGCAGCTTCGACCGCGACGCCGCGGTCGAGCAGGCGCTTCATCTGTTTTGGGAGCAGGGCTACGAGTCCACTTCCTTGAGCCAGCTCAAGGAGGCCATCGGCGGCGGCATCAGTGCGCCCAGCTTCTACGCCGCATTTGGCTCCAAGGAAGCACTCTTCACAGAATGCGTGCAGCGCTACCTGGCGACTTACGCACAAGTGACCCACTGCCTGTGGGACACCTCGCTTGAGCCAAAGCAGGCCGTGGAGCTTGCGCTGCGCCGTTCGGCCAGGATGCAGTGCGAACGCGGCCATCCCAGGGGCTGCATGGTGACGCTTGGCGTCATGAGCACGCCGTCGCAGGAGTTCTCCGCGCTCTCTGCCCCGCTGACGCGCTCGCGTGCGCACACACGCGCCGGCATCCGCGCGTGCGTGGACCGCGCCATCGCCAATGGAAGCCTTGCAGCGGACGTCGACGCGGCCGCGCTGACGTGCGTGTTCGACAGCTTCATGCTCGGGCTATCCGCGCTCGCCAGGGACGGCAAGAGCTTCAAGGCGATGGATGCGGCCATTACGCAACTCATGCACCTGTGGGACATGCACGCCCGCTAGCGGGCTCTTGGCGCACGGCTTGTTTCCGCTAGGCCACTACCAGCCACCCTCACGCGCCACCTCCAGCAGAAAGTCGCGCAGCAATCGGGCGCTGGGGCCGATCTTTTTCGAATGCACCAGGTAGATCTCCAGCGGCGCGGTCTGTGCCTGCGGTAGCACCTGCACCAGTTCGCCTGCGGCCAGCGGGGCGGCGGCGTCGTAGCCGGGCAGGCGCGCGATGCCTTCGCCGGCGAGCACGAAGGCCAGCCGTGACACCGCGCTGTCGGTGACGATGTCGCCCTGCACCGGGATATCGATGCGTTCGCCGTCGATCTGAATCTGCGTCTGCCGCTGGCTGGGTGGATAGATCACCCAGCGGTGTTCCTTGAGTGCAGCGGCCGTGGTGGGCATGCCGTAGCGCTTTACATACGCCGGTGACGCGCACAGCAAGGTGGCTTCACGCACCAATGGCCGCGCGTACAGCGTGGAATCCGGCAGCGGGCCGGCACGCACTGCCAGATCCACGCCCTGCTGCACCAGATCCACGTTGGCATCGCCCATCGCGATATGCAGGCGGATCGCCGGGTAGCGGCGGCGAAAGGCCAGCAGCGCGGGCAGGATGCGTTTGTTGCCGAAATGGTGCGAGCAGGTGAGCCGCACTTCGCCCTGCGGTTCGGCGCGCAACAGCTCCATGCCGCGCAAACCATCCGAGGCTTCGTCGAGCAAGCGCTCGCAATGCACGCGAAACGCCTCGCCCGCCGGGGTCAGGCTGAAACTGCGCGTGCTGCGGTACGCGAGCGGCACGCCCAGGCGCGCTTCCAGCGCGCCCACGTGATGGCTGACCACTGCGCGGGTCAGCGCTAGTTCGCGCGCGGCCGCGGCGAAACTGCCACAGCGGACCACCGTGGCGAAGATCGCCATGGCGCGCAGTTCGTCCAGCAGAGCCATGGCAACCTCAAGTGGGTTTGTCTTACTGGATTTTACAATCTATCAGCCGCCCGCTGTCTACTGCCCGCGCCGCGCGCCTTCTATCGTCTCTCCACCGGCCACCGCCGGACTTAATCACCCTCAAGGAGAGCGCAATGCACATCAAGCATGTCCTGTTCGTACTGACAAACGCCGGCCAGATCGGCCCCCATCAGCGCCCCACCGGCTATTTCTTCCCGGAAGTGGCGCACCCGGTCGAAGTGCTGGAGCAGGCTGGCATCGCGATCGAATTCGCCTCGCCTGCCGGTGGCGCGGCACCGGAGGATGGCTACGACGCGTCTGATGCGGCGCAGCTGGCGTTTCGCCACAGCAAGGCCTTCGGCCGCGTGGCGCATAGCCGCAAGTTGTCCGAAGTGGACGTGCGCGATTACGACGCGGTGTTCGTGCCCGGCGGGCTGGGCCCGATGGTGGACGTCAGCGGGAACCGCGATGTGCAGGCGTTGATCAAGCAGGCGTGGGAGGCCGACATGCTGGTCGCCGCCGTCTGCCACGGCCCGTCCGCGCTGCTGGGCATCACGCTGGACGATGGCACCGCGTTGGTCCAGGGCCGCCGCGTCACCGGTTTTTCCACCGCCGAAGAAGATGGCTACGCGCGCGCCGATGTGCCGTTCGACCTTGAATCCGCCTTGCGCGAGGAAGGCGCGCTGTATTCCGCCGGCGCAGACTGGCAGCCGCATGTAGTGGTGGACGGCACGCTGATCACCGGCCAGAACCCCGCCTCTGCCGGCCCGCTTGCGCACGCACTGGCGGCCGCACTGCAGGTGCAGGCGTGAGCGCGCCGGCCCGCCCCATCGTGGTGGTGGCGCGCTGGAGCGTGCCTGCCAGCGCGCGCGCCACGGTGGTGGCGCTGCTACCGGAGCTGCAGCGGCAGTCGCTGCAGGAACCCGGCTGCCTCGGATACGAGGTGCTGCATGCACCGCAGGCGCCGGAGTGCATCGTGCTCATCGAACGCTACCGCGACAGCGCCGCCATCGAGGCACACCGCAGCACCACGCACTACCGCAACCTGGTGGTCGAACGCATCGTGCCGCTGCTGAGCAGCCGGCAGGTGGATCTGCTGGAGACGCTCGACTGAGCCGTTGTCGTGCGGGCTGTCAGGGATGACAGCCCCTGCGCGCTCCAGGCGGGGGAGTTACTTGCGCGGGTGCGGCTTGGCGCGCGTTGTACGGCCCGCGACCGGCGTCGCCTGCTTCGGGCTGGCCACCGCACCTGCGGGCGTGCTCTGCGCGTCCAGCGGTGCGGGAATCAGCCCGGCGTCCTGGTAGCTGCGCATGAGCTCATCGAACACGCCAAGGTCCGCACGCGTGCGCGCGATCAGTTGCGCACCGGCCACCGCGGTGTAGATGGCACGCGCACGGCGTTCGCAGTGCGCTGGCGTGCCCAGCCCGGCGTCGACCAAGACCTGCGTCAACCACGCCACATTGGTGTCTGCAAAGGCCAGCACTTCGCGCTTGACCGGCTCCGGCAGATCGTCGTGTTCGGCTGCCATGAAACTGGACAGGCACAGCCGGTTGCCGTCTTCCAGCGAGCTGCGGAAGATCGAGGGATACAGCTGCAGGCAGCGGCGCGGATCCGCATGCGTTTCACGGATGCCCGCGAGCACCGCAGCGGTGTCCTGCCAATAACGTTCGGCCACCGCGGCGCCCAGGTCCGCCTTGCTGGGGAAGTGGTAATAGATGCTGGCGTTCTTGACGCCTACCGCCTCGCCAATGCTGCGGAAGTTGATGCCGTTGTAGCCGTGCTGCTGCGCCGCGGTCTTGGCCGCCGCCAGGATGGCTTCCCGCGCGTTCACCGCCATGCTGCTGCCCCGTTGCCTGTGATGAGCCAAGTCTACCCGCCAATCGCAAGCCTACCAACTGGAAGGCAGGGGTTGACAGGCACCAATTGCCAGGCGCACTGCCTACCTACCAACTGACAGGTAGACACCATGACACCTCCAAATCCGCAGCTCGACGCCGCTTCACTCCCACTGATGAAAATCCACGACTGGTTCGATGGCCCCTACCCCGCACGCGTCCGGATCGCATTGGCCGAGAAGGGCCTGCTGTCGCAGGTCCAGTTCGTTCCGGTCAACCTGTGGGTGGGCGAACACAAGCGGCCGGAATTTCTGGCCATCAACTATTCCGGCACGCTCCCGGTGCTCGAATTGCAGGACGGCACCTTCATTGCCGAGTGCACTGCCATTACGCAGTACCTGGACGCACTGGACCAACGCCCCACACTGACCGGACAAACGGCTGTGGAGCAGGGGCGCATCCATATGCTGACCAAGCGTGCGGAAATCGAATTCCTCGATGCGGTGAGCGTGTATTTCCACCACGCCACGCCGGGGCTCGGGCCGCACGTGGAGTTGTATCAGAACCCCGAATGGGGCAACCGCATGCGCGACAAGGCCGTGCGCGGCATGCGCTATTTCGACAGCCTGCTCAGGCAGCACCCCTATGTTGCCGGTGAGGCGTTTTCGATGGCCGATATCGCCGTGCTGGGCGGCATGATCTTCGCAGCGCTGGTGAAGCTGCCGGTTCCCGATGACTGCGACGCGCTACTGGCATGGCACGCGACCGTGCAACGACGCCCCAGCGTGCAGCAGTGGCAGGCGCTGGTGCAGCAGGGCGCGCCGCGTCCGTGAGCACACGCAGTGCTGCCTTCCGGTTTGGTGGGCAGCAATGCGCAACGGTGGCGACGACAGCGGGGCTTCGATACGCACGCACTGCGACATGCACGATGACGCCGCCGGCCAACCGGTCCATCATTTCCACGTAGCGACTTACCCGCCCGCCGCCACAAAGCCGTGCTGCCTGGCGCGCCACACCACCACAAACGTCGCCACCAGCAACACCACCAGTGCGGGTGCAAACGCGCCCGCACCATAGCGTTGCAGCAATACCCCGCCCACGAGGCCGCCGCCGGCAATGGCGCTGTTCCAGGCCGTCACCAGCATGGATTGCGCCACATCCGCAGCGTCCCCGGCGGCGTTGGCCAGCGCAGTCTGGAACAGCGTGGCCGCACCTCCGAACGCAATCCCCCACGCGGCCACTGCGATGTAGACCACCGCAGGTACATCGCCAGTCATGCCCAACGCGCCGGCGGCAAGGCCGAACACCGCGGTGCTGGCGAGCGTGAGCATGCGCAGGTGGCGGTCGATCAATACGCCCACGCACCAGATGCCGAGCAGCGAGGTCATGCCGAACACCAGCAACACCAGATCGGTTCGCGCGCCCATCCCCGCTGCGGCAAGGAATGGGGCGATGTAGGTGTAGAGCAGGTTATGTGCCAGCACGAACGCCAGCACCACGCACAGCACCGGTCGCACGCCCGGCAGGCGCACCACGCGTGCCAACGCAATGCGCTGGCCTGGCGCCTGGCCGGGAAAGTCCGGCAAGGCCACGCGCGCCCACAGCAGCAACAACACCGCCAGGCCGCTCATGCTGGCGAAGCACATCCGCCAGCCCACCAGCTGCCCAAGGAAGGTGCCGGCCGGCACACCGAGCGACAACGCCAGCGGCGTGCCCACCATCGCAATGGCGATCGCGCGGCCGCGCTGATGGGCGGGCACCATGCGCGCGGCGTAGCCGGCCAGCAGCGCCCATACCAGCCCGGCCGAGACCCCTGCCAGGAACCGCGCCAGCAACGTCAGCGGATAACTGCTCGACACCGCAGTGACGGTGTTGGCGGCCACGAAGCCGGCAATCGCCATCAACAGCACTGGCCGGCGACGCAGGCCGCGGGTCGCCGCGGTCAATGGAATCGCGGCCACTAGCGAGCCGATGGCATAGATGGTGACGGTCTGCCCGACCCAGGCTTCGGACACCTGCAGGCCGTGCGCGAGCTGCGGTAGTAGCCCGGCCGGCAGCGCTTCGGTGAGGATGGTGATGAAGGCAGCCATGGCCAATGCCAACAAGGCGGCGATAGGCAGCGTGTCGGTAGTGCGCGCAGTCATCGTGCTCGCTCCGCGAACGTGCCACGCGACGCTTGTCGTGGGCAGGCGTGATACTGCGGCTGCGGCGTGGTGGCGACGCGATGGCTGTCGCGGGTCAATCGCCAGCCCGGTGCGCGCTTGCTTCGATGCTGATCGACCTGGGCCTGTCCGGTACATGCCACGTCACCATTGTCATCAACGCGCGTAACGACCTCGCGTTGTCGTACGCGCTGCGGCCTGGTTGCTGGTGGCATGGCGGGGCCGCGCGTGGACATTGTTCCGTGTGTTTCGCGATCGACCAACGCACGCCAGCTATGCATTCGCCGCAGCATGTCGGCCTGCGCATTGCTGCTCACGCGGTGAAGCGTGCGTGTTGTGTGGTGCAGTGGAATGCATGTGGCATCACCGTAGTCAATGGTGTGCTGTTGGCGCAGCGGCGTGGCTGTGCGCCAGGCAGGGTGTGGGGTCATCACGTGGGAAGTTCGCTCGTGCAATCGGCAATGCACAGACGATAGAAACCTGATGATTGAAGAAAAAGTAGGCTAGAGTTCCTGGCTGTCAGGAATGCTGTGTCCGCAATCGCTGCGGTCGTTGCGGAGGTGCTGTGGACAGCCTGAGTGGCTTTGTGGTGTTCGTGCAGGTGGCCGAAACGCGCAGCTTCGTTGCGGCGGGCCGCGTGCTGGGGGTGTCTGCCTCGGCCGTTGGCAAACGTGTGGCGCGCCTGGAAGAAAAGCTGGGCACGCGTCTGTTCCACCGCAGTACGCGCAGCGTGACGCTCACTGCCGAGGGCACGCTGTTTCTGGAGCGCAGCCGCCGCATCCTGGCCGAGATCGAGGCCGCCGAATCCGAGTTGTCGCACGCCACCACGGCGCCCCGTGGCCGCTTGCGGGTGAGCCTGCCGCTGGTCAGTGCGCTGGTCTTGCCGGTGCTGGCCGAGTTCATGCGCGCGTATCCGCAGATCGAACTCGACCTGGATTTCACCGAGCGCATGGTCGATGTGATCGATGAAGGATTCGACGCGGTGGTGCGGGCCGGCACGCCCAGCGATTCGCGCCTGACGGCACACAGACTCGGCAGTTTCCGCTCGCTGCTGGTGGCCGCACCGCAGTATCTTGCGCAGTACGGAACGCCCGCTACGCCTGCGGAACTGGTGCAGCACCGCTGCCTGCACTACCGGTTCCCGCACAGCGGCAAGCTGGAAACCTGGGCCCTGCGCCGCGCGCCCGATATGTCCGAGCTGGTGCTGCCCACCTCGATGATCTGCAACACCATCGAGACACGCGTGTGTTTTGCGCTGCGCGGGCTGGGGATTGCCTATCTGCCGGAGTTCTCCATTCGCGAACCGCTGGCCGATGGCCGGCTGCGTCCCCTGTTGGAGGCGCATGTGGAATCGGCCGGCGTCTTCCATGTGCTGTGGCCGGCCAGCCGGCAGACCGCGCCCAAGGTGCGCGCGTTCGTCGAATTTCTGTCGGCACATGTGTTTCCTGGGCAGGCGCCTACAGCCGCGGATATTCCGGCCTGAGCGTGGCGGCGTTGCGCACCGCCTCCAGGATGACGGTGCAGCATGTTTGCTCGCACGCACGGCCGCAGATGCCTGAGGCATTCGGTCATCGCGCGTGCGTGCGTGCCGCAGATCCCCGGCGCGCTTAAACTCACCGCAGACCGACAAAGGTGTGCCTGCCGTGATCGACCTCAATGACATTGCGCTGTATGTGCAGGTCGTGCGTAGCGGCAGTTTTGCCGAGGCCGCGCGCCGGCTGGGCACCGCGCCCAATAGCGTGAGCCGGCGCGTGCAGCAACTCGAAGCGCAGCTGGATACGCGGCTGATGCAGCGCTCCACCCGCAAGCTCACCCTGACCGATGCCGGGCAGGCGTTCTACGAACGTTGCGCCGATGCGGTGGACGGGCTGACCGATGCCGGGCAGTCGCTGATGGCCGGTGGCGAGGAGGTCGCCGGCCTGGTCCGGGTGGCGGCGCCGGCGGATTTCCTGGATTTCTTCCGGGTCGAATGGGTGGCCGACTTCCTGGCCACGCATCCGCGCGTGCGCCTGGAATTCTTGCTCAGCGATGCGCGTGCGGATCTGATTGCCGAGCGCATCGACGTGGCATTTCGCGCCGGCATCCTGGCCGACTCCAGTTACGTGGGGCGGCCGATCCTGGCCGACAACCGCGATGTGCTGGTGGCAAGCCCAGGCTATCTGCAGGCACGTGGCAGGCCGCTGCGCCTGGATGAGCTGCCGCAGCACGATTGCCTGGGCATTCCGCATCCCAGCGGGCACGTCAGCTGGACGCTGGTAGGTCCGTCCGGGCTTGCCGAAACAGTGCAGGTACCCACCCGTTTTGCCGCAAATACAGCGCGCGCGCTACGCTTGGCGGCCGTGGCCGGGCTGGGGATCGCCTTGTTGCCGCAGGCACTGACCTGGCCGGATGTGGCCGAAGGCCGCCTGGTCACGGTGTTGCCGGATTTCCAGCGCAATGGCCAGGGCGTGCATGCGCTGTATCCCAGCCGGCGGCATCAGCCGCGCGCGGTGACAGCGTTTATCGAGGCGGTCAGCGCGCGCTTGAATGCGATGTAGCGCGGTGCGCGGGCATTGGTTGATTGGGTGATCGATGATTTGCTGCGCGCGTTTGCGATCAAGAGCGCTAACAAAACGTAGCGAGCAACCGTCAGACGCGCGCAGGGAACCGGGGTGTACGGGTACTTGCCGATTCCGATTGCCAGCCACGCCCGCCTGACGCCTGCGCAATCGTGTTGATCGCTGCGCTAAGGCGTACGCAAGCGGCGTCTGTACGGCTTTCCACAACACACATCGAGCGATGCAATCGCTCGATGTGTCTGCCTGAAGATCACGCCGGCGCAGTGATACCTCACCGCGCCAACCGGTTGCTGCGAGCGGCATGCAACCGCCCGCGCCGGATCACACCGGCAAGGCGTCGATCTGCGCCTGCGCAGTGGCCATGCCGGCGGCGCGTGCCTCCGGGCCCAGGGCCAGGCCTTCGGCAACCACCACTTCCGGTTGATGCAGACCAACGAACCCCAGCGCGGCGCGCATGTAGGTTTCCGCATGCTCCAGTGCCGCCGTCGGCGAGCCCTCGCCATACCGGCCCCCGCGCGCCACCGCCAGGATCACCCGCTTGTTGCCGGCCAGCCCTTCGAGCGCGCCTTCGGCGGTGTAGCGGAAGGTCTTGCCGGCCACCAGTACACGGTCGATCCACGCCTTGAGCTGGGTGGAGATGGTGAAGTTGTACAGCGCCACGCCGATCACCACGGTGTCGGCATCCAGGAATTCCTGTAGCACCTGAGCGCCTAGCGCCAGGTCGTTGGCCAGCTCCGGCGTCTGGTCGCCGGTGGGGTTTTGCGCGGCCGCCAGATGTGCGCCGGACAGGTGGCCGATTGGATTTGCCGCCAGGTCGCGGTAGGTGTACTGCAGCGCCGGATCGGCGGCCTGCAACTTGGCCACGATGCTGGCGGTGAGCTGGCGGCTGGCGGAATAGTCGCCCAGGATGCTGGAATCGAGATGGAGCAGTTTCATGGTGATGTCTCTGATGGAAGTGATTGAAGTGGTTGAAGTGATGCGTGGGGTGCGGCAACGCCCGAAGGCGTTGCTGCGGTGATCTGGCGGTGAGTCATGGAGCGCTGTGCACACGGGTGGTGGTCACAGCGCCCTGTTGAAAGCGGAGAACAGCGCAAGCTGCAGCGCGTCAGGCCGTTGCTACATCGTGCGAAGACGCATCTGCACTGCAGCGCACGGCTGAGATGCGTGGCGTGCAGCAATTCCTGCGGGCGATGGCATCAGCGCGTTGCGCTGCTCCGTCCTGGGTGCAGCGCAGTGATCGGCGGCACGCATGCCGCCGATCGTGTTGCTCAGCCCAGGCGCCCCTGGCTGCGCAACTGCGCGCCGATGCGGCGGATCTCCGCTTCGCCCTGGGCCAGGCTGGCCGGGTTGGTGTGCACCGAGTAATGGCCCATCACCAGATCATGCGGATGCTTGACCGCCGAGCCGAGCACGAAGGTGGTCGGGCCAACCGCGGTCACCTCGATCGCCTGCTCGCCGTCCTTGAACACCGCCATGTGCCCGCTGGCGATGGTTTCGGCCGCCTCCAGCTGCCCACCGTGCACCGCAATCCAGGCCACGTCGTGGCCGGCCGGCGGCACGTAGCGCCAACGCTCGCCGTCGGCCAGCTGCACGCTGAGGTAGGTCATGTCGGCCGGTGCCGGGATCAGGCTCTGCGCCTGGCCATAGCGCCCCAGCAACACCCGCGCCGGGCCCACGCTGGGCACCTGCTCGGGCGACAGGTACAGGCTCTGCGCCGGGGCGTTCTCCTCGGCGGCCGGCAGCGCCACCCAGAGCTGGAAACCCACCGCCGACGCGCCGCCCACCGGCATGCCGTCGTGCCAGACGCCGTTGCCGGCGCGCATCCACTCCACCCCGCCGGTGGGCAGGGTGCCGTGCTTGCCGGTGCTGTCTTCGTAGCCCACCTCGCCCTCCATCAGGTAGGTCAGCGTGGCGATACCCGAATGCGGATGCATGCCCATCGGCGCCCCGCCAACCGTCGGCTTGACGGTGAACAGGTCCAGGAACACGAACGGCTTGACCAGCTGGCCCAGGTCGCCCGGGCTCATCAGCCGGGTGATCGGGCCGCGGCGGGTGCCGCTGGTACGGAACACCACCGGGCGCGGCCGGGCGGCGGACGGCACGGTCGGCGCGTCCTGCGACGGAGTATCGGCGTGGAAGGAGGCCAGTTGTGCGTTCATGTCGGTTCCCCTTGGGGTGTCGGTGGAGCGGTCTGCTCCGGTGAGGGAAAGACTAGGCGCCGCCGCATTGATCGACTAGACGGAAGATTTGGAGTGGAGTCGTCCACTATTCGAAGTAATCGGCCGATTGCTGGCAGTGGCCAGCCGGCCTGGCTCTGGGCCGCTTAGGTTGCAGCGCGCGTTGCGTCGCTGCCTGCTGCGCGGCGCAAACGTGTGCATCCAATCGCGCTGCGGGGGGTTTCTGGCGACTGGTCACGGGCTGTCATCGCAGCGTGCTGATCGCGGTATGGCACTCCGGAATGCACGGCAGGAAAGCGTATGCATGGGTTCGCAGTGCGAAGCGGTTCCATGACGGCGGATCGCTGATTGCGGCCTGGCGCCGACCGGGTGCATTACAGCCAAGCACGTGTCTCTGCTCGAGTTGCCAGAGACTGGGCGCTGCTGATCGCTGATCGCCGCATGAGCACAGCAGCAAAGCGGGTGCATCCGCTCACAGTGCGAAGGGGTCCAGCGATGCCGGTCGCCGATCACCGCACGCTCGCCCTCACTGACTTGCGACAGCAGTACACGCTGCTTAGCTCCAAGGCGTCTGTAGCGACGCATCCCATTCGCACCTTGGATTAGGCGCTGTGCGATGAGAAACCGACCTAACCGCACGCATCAACGCCTTGCTGCCAGACACTGGCCGCAGCGCCCCGCACGCCGGGGAGACGTGGACCCACGGCAGAGATTTCAAAAAACCGTTGACAGCCGTTGAATCGAGTGTAATCGTGTCACCAACACATCGACTTGAGCGCCATGACCACCAGTACCCGCTTCGTCGTCGCAACCCATCTCCTGACCGCCCTGGCGGTCGTGGGCGGCAAGCCGATGCGCTCGGAAGACCTGGCTTACAGCGCCAACACCGGCGCGGTGGTGGTCCGCGGTCTGCTCTCGCGGCTGACGGCTGCCGGGCTGACCACCTCGCAGCTCGGTGCCGGCGGTGGTGCGCTGCTGGCCAAGCCGGCCGAGCAGATCACCCTGCTGGACATCTACCGTGCGGTGGAGAACACCGAGCTGTTTGCGGTGCACCGCACCCCGCCGTGCGAAAACTGCGCGGTGGGCGGCAACATCCTGCCGGCCCTGCAGCCGGTGCTGCAACGCGCGCAGCAGGCAATGGAAGCGCAACTGGCCGCCGTCAGCGTGGCCCAGCTCGCGGCCGACGTGGCCCGGCTGGGCAAGTTCACCCTACCGCTAGAACAGTAGTCCAATCCCACCCCTTCATTTCACTTTAAATGTCGTCATGTCGACGACATACATTAGGAAAGTCACCATGAGCATTGGCATCATCGGCGCAGGCGCTATCGGCAGTGGTTTCGCACGCATCCTGGCCAGCAAGCACATCCCGGCCATGATCTCCAACAGTCGCGGCCCGGACTCGCTGCAGGCATTGGCGGCCGAACTCGGCCCCTCGATCACCCCGGCCACTGCCCAGCAGGCCGCCCAGGCCGACATCGTGCTGGTGGCGGTGCGCTGGCACAGCCTGTCCGCCGCACTGGCCGGCCTGCCCGACTGGAACGGCCGCATCGTCATCGATGCCAACAACGCGCTGATGGATGTGGCACCCGATTCGCCGGACGCCACCGACCCTTCCAACCCGCTCGGCGGCTATCGGCTGAAGGCGATCGATCTCGGCGGCCGGCCCTCCAGCGTGGTGTTCTCCGAGCTGGTCCCGGGCGCCCGCGTGGTCAAGGCGTTCAACCACCTGGACGCGCAGCTGCTCGCCAAGCTCGACGTAGCCGAAGGCAAACGCGCGTTCTTCCTGGCTGGCGACGATGCCGATGCCAAGGCGCAGGTCGCCGCGCTGATCACGCAGCTGGACCTGGCCAGCGTGGACCTGGGCGGCCTGGCCAGCGGCGGCAGCTTGTTCGACCTGCCGTTTGGCCCACTGTCGGTCGCCAGCTTCGTCAAGCTCTGAAGATACAGCCCGAAACGGCGATGCGGCGGTAGTCACATGCGACCGTCGCGTTGCGAGAGCTATCGCCATCGCCGCCACTGCCGCTATCGGTGGCACCGCACGTCTGCGTGGTACCGCGGTAAGGCAACACTCCATCTGGTCCGGGTCGAGCAATGCTCGTCGCCGGGCTATATGCGACGGGTATTGTCTTGGTTGCCTTGCTGACGGAACTGATGAGCAGTGGAGTTGCGACTGCTGATGCTGTTAGCTGCACTGTGTTACAGGTACCGTTGGGTGCTGTCGCCGGTATCGATGCGGTTGCTCGTGCATCACTGCCTCGGGCAGTCAACGTCCTGTTTCGTCTGGATCCTGACGCTTGGACCGACGACATGCGCACCAGACCTTCAAAACCGGCTCGCCGAGCGACGGCGCCAGGCGTTGGGCGTTCCTGGTGTAGGAGCTTGGCTTTCGGCTTGACCAAGCACTGCGCACTGATCGGCGGTCTACTCCGCAACCCGATGCCCCAACCAGCGCGCGACATCCGCTCAGCGATTCGCTACACGCGCCGCAAGCACCGGCGTCTTCATCCGATCCCCACAGCGCGGCCTTCACGCTTGCGGCCATTCTTCCCGCTGGAGATCGCCATGGTCCGCACCCTCGCCCCGCTTGCCGCCGTCCTGCTGCTGTCGGCGTGCAGCACCAACCAGGTTACGCAGGTGCAGCCGATCGATGGCGTGATCTCCGGCCAGTGCCATACGGACAAGGTGCGCGGCGCCGTGGGTCTGGCCGCCGCGGCGCAGACTGTAGAACGCGCCCGCGTGGATAGCGACAGCCTGCAGGTCAGCGTGCGCCGTGGCGAGCGCAGCACCGGCGGCACCACCGCCAGCGGCCTGGCCGACCCGGCCCAGGGCGCAAGCGAAACCGGCGGCGATCACCTCACCATCGAGACCGGCCCGAACGACAACATCACCGCCATCTATTGCGGCTGAGTATTCCGCGCGCGCCAACTGCGCCATCGCCGCCTGGTGTCTCGCCAGCGCGATGCATTCGCATACGTCATGCTGGGCGCCGAGGGCATTGGATGAAGCCACGCGGCAACGACGCGCAGGTCATACACACCGCGCGTCGCTCCAAATCGTCTTGAAAACCTGCCGACGCGTGCAGTCGACGACCCTGCACTTCGCCTGATGCCGATGCGTTGAAGCTGTCCAAACCACAGTCGCGCAAAGCCACGCTGTGCCGCACGATCCGACAGGCAAAAAATAGGCGCAGCGCCGGTAATGCCGGGCAGGTGCATCAGCAGGCAGTGGCATCCGCATGCGCGCAAGACGGCGTGTCGCCCAACATGAGCAAGGTGCGGCTGCGAGCCGTTGTGGCAGCCGCCTGGCTCTTCCCGATGGCCCGGTAGCCACCTTGAACCTTCCCGATGGTCCCGACCGTTGCCGGTCGCTGATGCGTCGCGCCGGTATGCAAAGCCACACAATGCCTACGCACATGCACATGCACATGCACATGCGACCGTGCGACGTCGCCGGCTGAGCGGTCGTCTAGCGGGCAGCAGTTGTCTTCTGCTTGCCATCCACACTGCACATCCTTGCATGACCGAGCGTTCGCATCGGCCCGCAGTGCCCGTTGCCGCTCGCTCTGAAGCCCTGTCAGCAACTGCCCACAGAGAAGCGCCGTGACCAATGCGCGCATGCATTTTGCGACGTTGCGAATGCACAAAGACACCGCGCACGCACTGAACGCACGCACCACCGCGAACACCCGTCCAGCCACAAACGGTTGAAAACATCCCGCCGCCCGCGACAGACTGCCGGCGGACTCATCCTTGCGGGGATGCCTTGCGCGGCGTGCTGGCACACTGCATCCACAAGGTAGGCGGCAGGTGCCTGAGCCAGACTCTGCAACCGGGTGTGAGGATTGATGGCGCGTTCGTACAGGACTTCATTTTTTCGCGAATGGATCACTGCGCCCGCATCGGTTGCGGCGATCCTTCCCTCCGGGCGCGCGCTGGCCGCGGTCATCACCTCCGAGCTCTCGCACACCACCGAGCGGGTGCTCGAACTCGGCCCCGGCACCGGTGTGTTCACCGAAGCGATGCTCGACAGGGGCGTGCAGGAAAACAATCTGGTGCTGCTCGAGTACAACGCGGCATTTTCCGCATTGCTCAAACAGCGATTCCCCCGCGCCAACCTGCTGCAGATGGATGTGACCGGCCTGGAAGCACTGCCGCGCATCGACGGTGGGCGCGTGGATGCGGTGATCTGCGGCCTGGGCTTGCTGACCATGCCCATACACCAGGTGGCGGCGATCGTGCGCGGTGCCTTCCTGCATCTCAAGGATGATGGCCGCATGTATCTGTTTACGTATGGATTGAAGTGCTCGGTGCCCGACTGCATTCTCGACCAGCTCGATCTGGAGGCGGTCAAAATCGGGCGCACGTATCGCAACCTGCCGCCCGCCACCACCTATCGCCTGCAGCGCCGTTCGTACGCCTGCTGATTCACACAACCGTGTCGCGCACCGCGCACAACAGGTCGCGCGACAAACGCACAAGGCACCTGCCGAAGCAACACGTACGCCGGTGCCTCGGCATCACGCCAGGATACGCGCCGCATCACGCCGCCTTGCGTGCGCCAACCTTCGCCGTCGTCGGCCGCTTGATGGCACGCTTGCTCGCGCGCTTGGCTGGCTTGACCGATGTGGCCGAGGACTTCGCCGCTTTCACCACCTTGCGCACCTTGGCGCGCGAGGCGCTCAAGAACCGCAGCGTGGCCGCTTCCCACTGCCGTTCGCCGCGCACACCGGTGGCCAGGGTCTGCAACTCGCCAGCGCGCCAGCCTTCGAACACGCAAGGGTCGATGTAGGCCTTGCGGCAGACCGACGGCGTGTTGCCCAGCGCATCGGCCACCTCGCGGATGACATCGTTCTGCACCTGCTTGAGCGCCCGCTCGCTGCTGCGCTCGGGCAAGGGCAGCCGCGCCAGGCGCTGCAATGCCGCCAGCGTGCCGCCCCAGGTGCGGAAGTCCTTTGCGGTGAAGTCCTCGCCCATCGCCTCGCGCAGGTAGTCGTTGACCTCGCCCGAATCCACCGGCTGCAGCTGGCCGTCATCATCCTCGTACTGAAACAACGACTGCCCCGGCAGCTGCTGGCATTCGCGGATCAGTTTGACCAGGTGCTTGTCGTCGACCTCGATCTCATGTTCCTGGCCACTCTTGCCGCGGAACTTGAGCCGCGCGCGGCCGCCTTTCAGAAATTCCATGTGCCGGTTGCGCAGCGTGGTCAGCCCGTAGGAGCGGTTACTGCGCGCATATTCGGCATTGCCCACACGCACCAGCGTGTCAGCCAGCAACGCCACCACGATGGCCAGTACCTTTTCACGCGGGAAGCCCGGCAGCAGCAGATCGCGGCGCAGCCGGCGGCGCAGCTTGGGCAATGCTTCGCCGAAGGCGATCACGCGCTCGAACTTGCCTTCGCCCCGCACCTGCGCCCAATCGGCGTGGTAGCGGTATTGCTTGCGCCGGCGCGCATCGCGGCCAGTGGCCTGCAGATGGCCGTTGGGCTTGGCGCAGATCCACACCTCGGTATACGCCGGCGGAATGGCCAGCGCGCGGATCCGCTGCAAGGTGTCGGCATCGGTCACCCGCTGCCCGTCCGCGTCCCGGTAGCTGAAGCTCTTGCCAGCCTTGCGGCGGCTGATACCGGGCTGCTGATCATTGACATAGACCAGGCCGGCCGCACGCGCGGTGGCCTTGGCCTGGGCCACCGCAGCAGCGGTGGTGACGGCGGCGGTGGCGGCCACCGCAGTGGTGGCGACGGTGGCCAGCTTGCCCGCGGTGCTGGCAGCGACGGCGGCATTGCGAAGAACACGGTTGGCTTTCATTGCGCACACATCGGAAGGCTGGCGCCGATTGTTGGGCCGGGCCGGACTAGGCCGCGTCAACGTCATGGCAACGCAGCGTGCGCAAGCAATGCCTGCGGCGGCGTTTGTGCTTATGCTTGGGCCATCCCCCTGTGCTGGAGTCATCGATGAGGTTTGTCCTGCCTACCGCCCGCCTGGCCTGCACGCTGGTTGTGCTGGCCGCACTCAGCGCCTGTAACAAGCCGCAACCGGACGAGCAGGAAGCCGTCTCCGCCAAGGCGCAGCAAGCCGCCGAACAAGCCTCCGCCCCGGCACCGGCTGCCGCACCGGACGCACCGCCCATCGGCACCTGCGATGCCACTCAAGTGCAATCGCTGGTGGGCCAGCCCTTGACCGAAACCGTGAGCGAACAAGCCCGCAACGACGCCGGTGCCAAGGCGGTGCGTGTGCTCAAACCCGGCCAAATGACCACGATGGAGTTCAACGGCGAACGGCTCAATCTGGAAGTGGACGCCAAGAACATGATCACCTCGGTCCGCTGCGGCTGAGCACGCGGCAGGCCTGGCGCTCCCATCGGGCGCCAAGCCTGCTGGCACAAGGGATTCAGGCCGCTCTCGTTGCAGCTGTAACGGTGTATTGCGGCACCGCATCAACTGTGTTTTAGTCGATGATCCGGTGATCTCCTGCACCGCTCCATGGTCGAGCGGTGCAACGTCGTCGCCGTTTTTCCCGGATCGCAAAGAGGCAGACATGGCCCCCCGCACTCGCCAAGGGCTCGACGACTACGGTCTCTACAACAGCGCGCGCGACGAACGCGACGCCTGTGGTTTTGGCATGGTCGCGCAGTTGGACGACCAGCCTTCCCGTTCGCTGGTCGACACCGCGATCGCTGCGCTGTCGCGCATGACCCACCGTGGCGGCGTGGCCGCCGACGGGCTCACCGGCGACGGCTGCGGCCTGCTGATCCGCAAACCCGACGCTTTCCTGCGCGGGCTGGCCCGCGATGCCGGCATCACCCTGGGCACGCGCTATGCGGCCGGCGTGGTGTTCCTGCCGCTGGACGAGGCCGATGCAGCGCGCTGTCGCAGCGAACTGGAAACCCAGCTGCAGATTGCCGGCGTGCAGTTCCGCGGCTGGCGCGTGGTGCCCACCGATGACAGCGTGTGCGGCCAGCTGGCCCGCGACACCCTGCCGCGCATCGAACAAGTATTTGTCGATGCCGGCGCCGAGCAGACCGAAGACGGCTTCACCCTGGCGCTGTTTCTGGCGCGCCGCCGCGCCGAGCAGGCCTTGCGCGAGGTGGACAACTTCTACGTCACCACGCTGTCGCCCAATGGCATCAGCTACAAGGGCATGGTGCTGCCGGACAAGCTGAGCACGTTCTACCCGGACCTGCAGCGCAGCGATCTATCGTCCAGCGCGATTGTCTTTCACCAACGGTTTTCCACCAACACGCTGCCGCGCTGGCCGCTGGCGCATCCGTTCCGCCTGCTCGCCCACAACGGCGAGATCAACACCATCGAAGGCAACCGGCGCTGGGCGCAGGCGCGTAGCAAGGTGTGGCAGACGCCGCGCTTTGACATCGCCGAATTCGACCCGGTGATCTCCATGCACGGCTCCGATTCGCAGAGCCTGGACAACATGCTGGAGCTGCTGATCGCCGGTGGCATGGACCTGCTGCAGGCGCTGCGCATTCTGGTGCCGCCGGCGACCCAGTCGCTGGAGTTCAAGGACGCCGATCTGGCTGCGTTCTACGAGTTCTACGGCCTCAATACCGAGCCGTGGGACGGCCCGGCCGGCATCGTGGCCTGCGACAGCCGTTACGCGGCCTGCATGCTCGACCGCAACGGCCTGCGTCCGGCGCGCTGGATGCTGACCTCCGACCGCCATTTCCTGGTGGCCTCCGAGGCGGGCGTGTGGGAATTGCCGGCCGAGCGCATCACCCGCAAGGGCAAGCTGGGCCCGGGCGAGATGATGGCGATCGATCTCAAGCGCGGCGATCTGCTCGATTCCGATGCCATCGACCGCATCAACCGTGCGCGTGCGCCCTACAAGCAATGGCTGCAGCAGGGCGTGACTTACCTGCAGACCGAGTTGATCGACCCCTCGCTGGTGGAAGAACCCTTCAGCGAGCAGACCCTGCGCAGCTACCACAAGCTGTTCCAGCTCAGCACCGAGGAAGTGGAGCAGATCCTGCGCCCGCTGGCCGAGACCGAGCAGGAAGCCGCCGGCTCGATGGGCGACGACACCCCGATGGCAGTGCTCAGCCGCCAGACCCGGCCGCTGTACGACTACTTCCGCCAGGCGTTCGCGCAGGTCACCAACCCGCCGATCGACCCGCTGCGCGAAGGCATCGCGATGTCGCTCACCACCCAGCTCGGCAAGGAGACCAACATCTTCCATGCCGGCGCGGAGACGGTGAACCACGTCATCCTGAATTCGCCGGTACTCAGCCAGCGCAAGCTGCGCCAGCTGCTGAAGATGGAGCAGTACGTTGCGCGCAATCGGCTGATCGACCTGTCCTACAGCGTCGAAGAAGGCCTCAAGGCCGGCCTGGACCGCATCTGCCAGGAAGTGGAAGCCGCCGCCCGCGATGGCGCGGTGATGCTGCTGCTGTCCGACCGTTACCCGGTGCCGGACCGCCCGATGGCGCACGCGTTGCTGGCCACCGGCGCGGTGCATCACCACCTGTGCAAGGTGGGCCTGCGCTGCGACGTCAACCTGATCATCGAAACCGGCACCGCGCGCGATGCGCACCACATGGCCTGCCTGCTCGGCTTCGGCGCCACCGCGGTGTACCCGTACCTGGCCTACCAGACCCTGTTCGACCTGGGCCGGCGCGGCATCCTGCAACTGAGCAAGGGTGGCGAGCAATCGCAGATCGGCCGCCGCTACCGCAAGGGCATCTACAAGGGCCTGTCCAAGATCATCTCCAAGATGGGCATCTGCACCATCGCCAGCTACCGCGGCGCACAGTTGTTCGAGATCGTCGGGCTGGACCCGGACGTGGTGGAGCTGTGCTTTGCCGAAACGCCGGCGCGTATCGGCGGGGTGAGCCTGTCGCGGCTGGATACCGAAGCGCGCGAACTCACCGCACGCGCCTGGAACGACCAGCTCAAGCCGGAAGTGGGCGGCCTGCTCAAGTACGTGCACGGCGGCGAGTACCACATGTACAACCCGGACGTGGTCATGACGCTGCAGCGCGCCACCCGCACCGGCGATGCCAGCGATTGGCAGAAGTACGTGGATGCGGTGCATTCGCGCCCGGCCTCCACGCTGCGCGATCTGGTGCAGCTCAAGCGCGCCGACACCCCGACCCCGCTGGACGAGGTCGCACCGGCCGCCGATGTGCTGCGCCGTTTCGACACCGCCGCGATCAGCCTGGGTGCGTTGTCGCCGGAAGCCCACGAAGCACTCGCCATCGCGATGAACCGCCTGGGCGGGCGCAGCAATTCCGGCGAAGGCGGCGAAGATCCGGCCCGCTACGGCACCGAGAAACGCTCCAAGATCAAGCAGGTGGCTTCCGGCCGCTTCGGCGTAACCCCGGAATATCTGGTCAATGCCGAGGTGCTGCAGATCAAGGTCGCCCAAGGCGCCAAGCCCGGCGAAGGCGGCCAGTTGCCCGGCCACAAGGTCAACGAGCTGATCGCCCGGCTGCGCTACGCCAAGCCCGGCATCGGCCTGATCAGCCCGCCGCCGCATCACGACATCTATTCCATCGAAGACCTGGCCCAGCTGATCTACGACCTCAAGCAGGTCAACCCGACCGCACTGGTGTCGGTGAAGCTGGTGGCGCATGCCGGCGTCGGCACCATTGCCGCCGGCGTGGTCAAGGCCGGCGCCGATCTGATCACCGTGTCCGGCCATGACGGCGGCACCGGTGCCAGCCCGGTCAGCTCGATCCGCTATGCCGGCGTGCCGTGGGAGCTGGGCGTCGCCGAGTCGCACCAGGCGCTGGTGGCTAACGACCTGCGCGACCGCACCATCCTGCAGACCGACGGCGGCCTGAAGACCGGCCTGGACGTGGTCAAGGCCGCGTTGCTGGGCGCCGACAGCTTCGGCTTCGGCACCGCGCCGATGATCGTGCTGGGCTGCAAGTACCTGCGCATCTGCCATCTCAACAACTGCGCCACCGGCGTGGCCACGCAGGACGAGCGCCTGCGCGCGAACTACTTCACCGGCCTGCCCGAACGTGTGGAGCATTTCTTCCGCCTGCTGGCCGAAGAGGTGCGTCAGTGGTTGTCGTACCTAGGCGTGCGTTCGCTGGACGAGATCGTTGGCCGCACCGATCTGCTGGAACAGCTCGAGGTCTCACCGCGTCCGGGCGTCAAGGTCGATCTGTCACGTCTGCTCACCCATGCGCAGTACGACGGCAGCCATTGCGCGGCCCAGCGCCTGTACGAATCGCCGGACAGCCTCGCCACGCAGATGGACGGCCTGCTGGCCGATGCGATCACCAACAAGACCGGCGGCGACCACCGCTTCCTGATCCACAACACCGACCGTTCGATCGGCGCGCGCCTGTCCGGCACCATTGCGCGGGCGCACGGCAACCACGGCATGAGCGATGCGCCGTTGAACCTGCGCTTCCGCGGCACCGCCGGGCAAAGCTTCGGCGCGTTCAACGCCGGTGGCCTGCAGCTGGAGCTGGAAGGCGAAGCCAACGACTACGTCGGCAAGGGCATGGCCGGCGGCCGGCTGGTGGTGCGCCCACCACGCGGCGCACGCTTTGAAGCGCGCAATACGCCGATCGTGGGCAACACCTGCCTGTATGGCGCCACCGGCGGCGAGCTATTCGCAGCCGGCCGCGCGGGCGAGCGCTTTGCGGTGCGTAATTCAGGCGCACTGGCGGTGGTGGAAGGCGCCGGCGATCACTGCTGCGAATACATGACCGACGGCGTGGTGCTGGTGCTGGGCAAGGTGGGCCTGAACTTCGGGGCCGGCTTCACCGGCGGCCTGGCCTACGTGCTGGATATCGAACGCGACTTCGTGGACCGCTACAACCACGAGTTGATCGACATCCACCGCGTCTCCGCCGAAGGCTTCGAAAACCATCGCCAGCACCTGCACACCCTGATCAGCCGCCACCGCGAGCTGACCGGCAGCATCTGGGCGCAGCAGATCCTCGACGAGTTCCGTGACTACATCGGCAAGTTCTGGCTGGTCAAACCCAAGGCCGCCAGCATTGAGTCGTTGACCGAGTCGCTGCGGCGCGCCGCCTGATGGCGGCACGGCGCAGCGACGGGATTGGAGATTTGGGATTTGGGATTCGCTCGATCCCTGCGACCTGCCGTCGCATTGGCGAATTCCGATTCCCGGATCTCCATCCCCTGCGCTCAAGCGTCGAGATGCTTTGTTCGAGGTTCGCACTGCGTCAGAGCCAGGTCGCCCGCTCTAGCGAATCCCCAATCCCAACTCCCGAATCCCAGCCCCTATGAGCCGCAAGCAAGCCTTCCAATTCCTTGACCTGCCGCGGACCATGCCCACGCGCATCCCGGTGGAGCTGCGTACGTCCGGTGACTGGGGCGAGTTGTACGGCAAGTTCGACAAGGCCGACGCGCAGTACCAGTCCGGCCGCTGTCTGGATTGCGGCAACCCGTACTGCAGCTGGAAGTGCCCGGTGCACAACGCCATTCCGCAGTGGCTGCAGCTGGTGCAGGAAGATCGCATCATCGAGGCCGCCGCGCTGTGCCATTCCACCAACCCGCTGCCGGAAGTGTGCGGGCGCGTGTGTCCGCAGGACCGCCTGTGCGAAGGCAGCTGCACGCTGGAAGAATTCGGCGCGGTCACCATCGGCGCGGTGGAAAAGTACATCGTCGATACCGCCTTCAGCATGGGCTGGCGCCCGGACCTGGGCAACGTGCAGCCCAGCGGCCACCGCGTGGCCGTGGTCGGCGCCGGCCCGGCAGGCCTGTCCTGCGCGGACCGCCTGGTGCGCGCCGGCATCGAAGCGGTGGTGTATGACCGCTACGAACAGATCGGCGGGCTGCTGCAGTTCGGCATTCCCAGCTTCAAGCTGGACAAGTCGGTGATCGGCAAGCGCCGCGAGATCCTGGAAGGCATGGGCGTGCAGTTCCGCCTGGGCGTGGAGATCGGCAAGGACGTCAGCATCGAACAGTTGCTCGGCGAATACGACGCCGTGTTCCTGGGCACCGGCGCGTACCGCTACACCGACGGCGGGCTGGACGGCCAGGATCTGAAGAACGTGCTGCCGGCGTTGCCCTTCCTGGTGCAGAACAGCCGCATCGTCAGCGGCAACGACCCGCACGGCCGGCCGATCGCCGGCTGGGAAGACCAGATCGCCCTGCCCGACCTCAACGGCAAGCGCGTGGTGGTACTGGGCGGCGGCGACACCGGCATGGACTGCGTGCGCAGCGCCATCCGCCTGGGCGCGGCCAAAGTCACCTGTGCCTACCGCCGCGACGAATCCAGCATGCCCGGCTCGGCGCGCGAAGTGGCCAACGCGCGCGAAGAAGGCGTGCGCTTCCTGTTCAACCGCCAGCCGCTGTCGATCGAATCCGGCGCCGACGACGAAGCCATCGGCGTGACCGTGGTGGAAACCAAACTCGGCGAGCCCGACGCCAGTGGCCGCCGCAACGCGGTACCGGTGGAAGGCAGCGAATCGCTGCTGGAAGCGGACGTGGTGATCATCGCGTTCGGCTTCTCGCCGACGGTGCCGGAGTGGCTGTCTGCGCAAGGCGTGGAAGCCGGCAGCAACGGCCGCATCGTCGCCCCGGCCGAGGGCAACGGCCGCCTGCCCTACCAGACCAGCAACCCCCGCCTGTTCGCCGGTGGCGACTGCGTGCGCGGCGCCGACCTGGTGGTCACCGCCGTGGCCGAAGGCCGCGACGCAGCCGGCAGCATCGTGCAGCTGCTGGGTGTGAAAGCGCAGGTCAAGGAGCCGGCTGCGGCGTGAGGATGCTAGGCCGCATGCTCAGGTCACTCGTTACCTGTTTACTGATCTTGACAGCCAGTAGCGCTGCTGCAGCGCCGGCCGCCACATGCCAAGAATCGGACAATCTGCGGTTTGATGGCTTGCCTCTTTCCATCGTGCAAATGGAGCAGATTGGTGTCACGTACGCCGCTAAAAATACAAAGGCACCGCAAGTGCCATTTGCTTATGGCAACAAAGATTGGTTGTGGCTCAAGAAGCAGTACCGCTCTGGTGATTATTTCGTGGCTTATGAACAGCTTTGGCCGGTAAGTGGGAAGCCATTCGCCTGGGGTTATGCACTTGTTCGAGGACAATGTGTACTTGGCGTGCTGAACACTCGAACTTCGTAGGCCGATCCAGTAATGCTATTCAATAGGCTTGCACAGCTTGAATGCTGCAGGCGCGCCTGCTCCCATAAAGGCTCTTGACATGACCATTGCTGTTTATATCGACAGCTGCGCGTGGAACTATCTTCATGAGAAGGCGATAGATCTCCTACGTGAGCTTCCCCCTGACACGTATGCACTATACCTAACCCGAGAGGTGGAAATCGAACTTGAGGCAATCCCAGACGGCGAAAAAAAGCAAACGCTCAAGGCTTACATCAAATCTAGTCTTGAGAGGTCGTCCATAAAGACAACTTCGAGATTCGGCTTTCAAACCCATGGAATTGATGGCGTACTTTCAAAGGTCCAGGTTTATGGGGGATTTGGCCAGGGAACGTTTCAGTCTGCTACAGATCGCGCGTTTTATGCGTCACCTGAGATCAAATCCCAGGTGGTTGGCAAAAACCCACGTAAGAGCGGACTGAGTGCCAATCAAGCTGATGCATCTTTGGCCGCCCGCTCATTTGGAGCCTTCGTACTGACCACTGATAAAAATAAGGGACCCTTAAAAACGGCTTCAGAACTTGGTGGAAAGATTGTCTATCTCACTGCCGAAGTAGAAAAAAGTGGGTTCACGCTAGGCCAATACATGGCATCGCTGCAGCAGGCCATATGAGTAGATTTAACGTGTAGCCCATCCTTCAAGCGGCGCTATGTTCATATGCCACGGCCTGCGTCCGACGGACGCAAGCAGTGGTATCAGGCTAACGCAATCGCGACTCAGGCCGCCTTATCCAGCGTCGCCATATCGATCACGAAGCGGTACTTCACGTCGCCCTTGAGCATGCGCTCGTAGGCCTCGTTGATCTGGTCGGCGCGGATGGTTTCGATGTCGGAAACGATGTTGTGCTTGGCGCAGAAATCGAGCATTTCCTGGGTCTGGCGGATGCCGCCGATCAGCGAACCGGCCAGCGTGCGGCGCTTCATCACCAGGTTGAACACCGCCGGTGACGGATGCGAATGTTCGGGCACGCCCACCAGCACCATCGCGCCGTCGCGCTTGAGCGCATTGAGGAACGGGTCCAGGTTGTGCGGCGCAGCCACGGTGTTGAGGATGAAGTCCAGGGTGTTGTACTGCGCCGCCATCTGCGCCTCGTCCTTGGAAATCACCACTTCGCTGGCGCCCAGGCGCAGCGCGTCGGCGCGCTTGCTTTCAGAGGTGGTGAACAGCACCACGGTGGCGCCCATGGCCTTGGCGATCTTCACCGCCATGTGGCCCAGGCCACCCAGGCCGACCACGCCCACCTTCTGCCCGGGGCCAACCTTCCAATGCGCCAGTGGCGAATAGGTGGTGATGCCGGCGCATAGCAGCGGGGCCACGGCGGCCAGGTTGTCGCTGTGGGAAATGTGCAGCACGTACTTCTGGTCCACCACGATATGGTCGGAGTACCCGCCATAGGTGTTCTCGCCACCGCCGAACATCGGGCCGTTGTAGGTGCCGGTGAAGCCCTGTTCGCAATATTGCTCCTCGCCTTCCTGGCAGGAGGCGCAGCTGCGGCAGCTGTCGACCATGCAGCCCACACCGGCCAGGTCACCGACCTTGAAGTTGGTCACGGCGCTGCCGACGGCGGTGACGCGGCCCACGATCTCGTGGCCCGGCACCGAGGGATACGCCGTGTTGTGCCATTCGTTGCGTGCGGTGTGCAGGTCCGAGTGGCACACACCGCAGTAGGCGATGTCGATCTGCACATCGTCGGGACCCGGCGCGCGACGTTCGAAGACGAACGGCGCCAGCGGCTGGTCGGCGGTTTGGGCGGCGTAGGCGTGGGCTTTGCTCATGGGAATACTCCAGGGGACGGAAACGCCGCCCGCGCAGGGCGCAGACAGCAAAAAAGTAGGTGCGTTAGCTTAGGACACCGCTCCGTCGCACTCCTGCGACAGTGCGTTTTGCCAGTCGGCTTGCGAACTCGACCGTGGCGCCAGCATGGCGCTTTGGACGTTCGCGCATCATCAAATCAGCGTTGCCCGCGTGAATGGCGCGCTAACGCCGAGGCCCCTAGGCTGACCATCGATGGTGTGGCGCTGCACCATCCTCGCTGGCCGTGCCCTCCCCCTGCGGCCGCCTACGTCGACTGCCGAAGGAGGCTCCCCATGTTCCCATCTCTCCCCCACTCCACCCGCACCCACGCTGCCGCACTGGCGCTGGCCCTGCTCGCCACGTTGCCGTTGGCGCATGCCAAGGAGGCAGACAACGCCCGCGGCGGATTGAAGTACGTGGGCGTCAACATCTCCGGCGCCGAGTTCAACTCGCGCAAGAAGCCCGGCACGCTCTACAAGGACTACACCTACCCGGCGGCGGCGGATTTCAGCTATTTCGCCAGCAAGGGCATGAACACCATTCGCTTGCCGTTCCTGTGGGAGCGCCTGCAGCCAACCCTCAATGGCGAGCTGGATCCGGCGCAACTGGCGTTGATCAAGAAATCCGTGGCCGCCGCCAAGGCCAACAAGCAGTTCCTGATCCTGGACCTGCACAACTACGCCAAGTACAACGGCAAGCGCATCGGCACCGACGAGGTGCCGCCTGCAGCACTGGCCGATCTGTGGCGCCGCCTGGCGCTGGAGTTCAAGGACGACAAGCAGGTGATCTTCGGGCTGATGAACGAGCCCAATGGCATCTCCTCCACCGACTGGGCCGCGGCTGCACAAGCGGCGATCAACACCATCCGCAAGACCGGCGCGAACAATTTGATTCTGGTGCCTGGCACGGCCTACACCGGCGCGCACAGCTGGCGCAGCACCAGCTACGGCGTCTCCAATGCCAAGGCCCTGCAGATTCTCAAGGACCCGGGCAACAATCTGGCCTTCGAAGCGCATCAATACCTGGACGGCGACTACAGCGGCACCAAGCCCGAATGCACCAGTGCCACGGTGGGCGCGGACAAGTTGCGCGGCTTTACCGACTGGCTGCGTGAGAACAAGCAGAAAGGCTTCCTGGGCGAGTTCGGCACGGCCAACAATGCGGTCTGCAACGACGCGCTGAAAGGCATGCTGAGCTACATGGAAAAGAACAGCGACGTGTGGCTGGGCTGGACCTGGTGGGCAGCCGGCGCGTGGTGGAAGCCGGATTACCCGTTCAATGTGCAGCCGGGCAAGGACGGCAGCGAGAAGCCGCAGATGTCGATCCTGAGCGAGCACGCGCGTCGCGCCGGCAAGTAAGCGCCAAGCACCAAGTAGCAAGCAGATGCCAGGCAAGTGCGCATGCGCGGAGCAGTTGGCGTGGACACACAGTCCATACCGATGCATCTCCACGCTCGCGTCTGCCTGGCGTCTGCGTCTCTGCTTGCTGGCCGCTTTAGCGCGGCCGAATGCCAACGCCGCACGCGCGACGTTGGCGATGTCTGTCACCTGGCGCTTCCTTTGTGCGGCGTGTATGTAGAGCTGCCACGTGCGCGTGCAACGGCTCACAACCACATAGGCAAACGTGATCACGCGGGCGCACCACGGTCGTTGCGGTGTGGCTGCCCGTGCTGCAGTGATCCCGGCATGCCGTGTTTTTAGCCAGGCAGTTTTTTCGCCACAGGTCTCTTGGCCGACGCGCCACGCGCGTAGTTGCAAGCTGCGCGCACGCTTCCATACATGGGCATGACAAAGTGCCTCTGTCGCGGATGCGTCGACCAGATCCTGCCGCCACTGCGAAACACCGCACAGCTTGGAAGAGTGATACCTCGCATCTGTAGTTTCAGCGTGCCGTTGCGCCTAGGGTAGAGACAGATGCGCTGTTGGCCGCGTCGCGCGGCATGACGTTGCGGGCAGCGTATCTCCCCCGCAACTGCAAGGAACACCCCATGTCTGCCTCCCCCTCCTGGCCACGCCAGCTGCTGCGCTGCGCGTTGGTCATGCTGTGCATCGCCACGATGTCCATCGCACAGGCGCAAAGCCCCAATCGTCTGAAATACGCAGGCGTCAACATCTCCGGTGCGGAGATCCAGTCGTCAAAAAAACCGGGCGTGCTCAATATCGACTACCGCTATCCAACCGCGTCCGAGTACAGGTACTTCGCGGGCAAGCAAATGAACATCGTGCGCCTGCCGATCCTGTGGGAGCGCATGCAGTCCAAAGCTCAAGGTCCGCTGGATCAGGCACAACTGGCATTGCTGAAGCAGGCAGTGGCCAACGCCAAGGCCGCCAATCAATACCTGATTATCGATGTGCACAACTACGCCAAGTACTACGGCCAGAAGATTGGCAGTAAGCCGGTGCCAGTGCGCACCTTCACCGACCTCTGGCGCCGCCTGGCCATCGCATTCAAGAGCGACAACGCGGTGATCTTCGGGCTGATGAACGAGCCGTACGACATCTCGCCAGAGAGTTGGGCCGCCGCCGCGCAGGCGTCCATCGACAGCATTCGTGCCACCGGTGCCACCAACCTGATTCTGGTGCCCGGTGCATTGTGGTCGGGCGCACACAGCTGGTATTCCACCGTGGCCGGGCAGTCCAATGCAGTGGCGCTTGCGAATATCCGCGACCCACTGAATCGCTATGCGATTGAAGTCCATCAATACCTGGACACCGACTCCAGCGGCACCAGTGCCGGTTGTGTGAGCCGCACGATCGGTGCGGAGCGCTTGCGCAGTTTCACCGGCTGGCTGCGCGCGCAAGGTAAGCGCGGTTTTCTTGGCGAATTCGGCACCGCCAATAACGCAACCTGCACTGCGGCGCTGGACGGCATGCTCGGTTATCTCGAAACCAACCACGATGTGTGGATCGGTTGGACGTTCTGGGCGGCAGGCGCGTGGTGGAAAACCAGCTATCCGTTCAATGTGCAGCCCGATGCGCAAGGCCGCGACAAGCCGCAGATGAAAACCTTGAGCGCACGCGCGCATCGCGTCACCCGCTAACGGCAATCGATCAGTTCGCTTGTGTACAACTGCAGCAGCCGACGCACGCAGTAGACCTGTACTACTGGTGCGTCGGTTGCATGCGCAGCCGGAGATTTGGCGTCACGCTTTCGTCGCCTAGCAAATCGCATGTCGAGATTTCGTCGCGGTCGCGTCACGCGTGAAAGCGCAATCTCCCTTGAAAGCAGGCACAACCGCACGAACCCGGTGCCAGCTCCTCCCACGCCGCATAAAGTGCAGGCCACAACGCAGTTTGTTTGTGAGCCCCTGCGCACATCATCTTTAACCACCGCGCGATGCGCGGCTGGCACGCGTGATGCATTGAACGGGCAGATGCAGCGTAACGAACGTCGATCGCACGCCATGGGGCTGCGATGCATCTTTTCCGTCGTCGAAGGAGTGGTTTCCATGTCGTGTTCTCTGTGGTTGCGCAGGCTAATGTCCTGCGCGGTGTTCTTCTTGCTGCTCGGTGTTCTGCCGATGGGCCATGCACAAACGCGTGCACTCAAGTACGCCGGCGTCAATTTGTCGGGTGCGGAATTTGCGTCATCGAAAAAACCTGGCGTCCTCAACAAGGACTACATGTATCCCGCCAGCACCGATTACAGCTATTTCGCTGGGACCGGAATGAACGTGATTCGCCTGCCGATCCTTTGGGAACGTCTGCAACCTGCCGCACGCGGCGAGCTGGATTCGGCGCAGCTGGCACTGGTGCAGCAAGCGGTGGCACGCGCCAAGGCATCGGGCATGTATCTGGTGCTGGATATCCACAACTACAGCAAGTACTACGGTTATAAAGTGGGTGGGCCGGAAGTGCCGCTCGCCACCTTTGCCGATCTGTGGCAGCGCCTGGCGGTGATCTTCAACAGCGATAACGCCGTGATCTTCGGGCTGATGAATGAGCCCAACAACATCTCTGCCAGCGAATGGGCCGGTGCAGCGCAGGCAGGCATCGATGCGATCCGTGCCACCGGCGCCAACAATCTGATCCTGGTCCCGGGTGCGCTGTGGACCGGCGCACACAGCTGGCACTCGCTGACCAGCGATGGGTATTCCAATGCAACCGCGTTGGCATCGATCAGCGACCCGCTCAATCGCTATGCGTTCGAAGTGCATCAGTATCTGGATGCCGATTCCAGCGGCACCTCCAGTGTCTGCGTTAGTGAAACCGTCGGCGCCGATCGCCTGCGTGCCTTCACCGAATGGCTGCGCGCCAACAAGAAGCGTGGCTTCCTCGGTGAGTTCGGCACCGCCAACAACGCCGTCTGCAATACCGCGCTGCAAGGCATGCTGGCCTACATGGAAAACAACGCCGATGTCTGGCTGGGCTGGACATGGTGGGCAGCGGGCGCATGGTGGAACACCAGCTACGCCTACAACGTGCATCCGAACAAGGACGGCACCGACAAGCCGCAGATGGTCATCCTCTCGCCGCAGGCCGCACGCGCTACACGCTGACACGATGTCGCATGCCCGCCTTTCGTAGGAGCGCCCCTGGGCGCGATGGAGCGTTACCGTGATCGGTAGGGCTTCATCGCGCCCAAGGGCGCTCCTACGGATTTTCTGCCTGAATTGCGACGATGACGTACTCGTAGCTGCGGTGGCAGTCATGGCAATAGATTACCGTCGGTGCACAGCGGCTCTCCGCTTGCTCACGCACGCGATCGTGCGCTTTCGAGGTCAACGACGCACTAGGCTGCAACGACCGTTCTCAGCGACCTCATGCGCGTTTGTAAACATCACGTGCAGCACGGGTGAACAGGCGCCCCCGGTTGTCAGCTAACTGAACTTTTGCAATGCATAAGGTCGCTTTTTCACCGGGCCGCGATCTGCCAGCGCCCAGCATGGACGCACTTCACTGCTAGGAGCACTCTCATGGCACAGCGTTTGATGACCACCGCGCTGGTTGGCGCACTTGCCCTTACCGCACACGGTGCGTTCGCGCAGGACGCCGCCAAGCCGGCCAAGGCGCTCACCTCTGCCGAAGTCAGCAGCATGTTGACGGCCAAGGGCTACACGAAGGTGCACGACATCAAGTTCGAGCACGGCGTGTGGACGGCCGATGCGCGCAGCGGCGACGGCAAGGATGTGGATGTGCGGATCGACCCGACCACCGGCCGCGTGTATGGCGACCAGACCACCTCCAAGATGAGCGAGGCCGATATTCGTGCAGCGCTCTCCACCAAGGGCTATTCCAAGGTGCATGACCTCAAGTTCGAAGATGGCCTGTGGAAGGCCGATGCCGAACAAAGCGGTGGGCAGAAGGTAGACCTGCACGTCGACCCGGAAGATGGGCACGTGGTGAGCGTGGATAACGATTGATCGCTCCCGCCTAACGCCTGCGCGCAGCAGACGCGCGGGATGTGCATTGCGATTTAGAGCAGCTATCAAAACGACTGCCCAGCCGCCAGGCGGGCGCGGCCGGGGCTCGGAATCGGCATGTACCGACGTACACACCGGTTCCTCCGCGCCGTCCGCACCCACCTGACGACTGCTCGCTACGTTTTGTTCGCCGCTGTTAGACTCGCCACAAACGAAGGGCCTCCATGCGGAGGCCCTTTTTTGTTCGGCGCAAAGTGCGGTCAGACGTTGGACTCAACGTGCCAGCGTTTCGCACTGGTTGTAGCAGACCGCTGCAGCCCCTGTCGCCACGCAGCGCGCGGTCACAGGGGCTGCCCGCAGCTCAGCGCGACGGCGCAGGCGCAGGCTTGGCGTCGTCCTTGGCCGCTGGCGCTGGCGCCGGCGCAGCGGCCGCACCCGGCTTGCCGGCCATCATGCGGTCGCGCGCGGCCTTGAACGGATTGCCCGCATACCAGTTGGGCCACTGCTGATCAGCCGCCACCTGCTTGCCCACGCCATAGACCGCCTGCAGGTCCTCGATGGTGCCATCGAGCTTCCAGGTGGCCGCGTCGTACTGATCGCCAGGCGCGTGGTAGCGGTTGCGGCCATAGTCCTCGGCGGCTGCGCGGCCGGCAGCAGTGCCGCCCTCGCGCAGGTCTTCGCCGCCGTCGGCGTACAGCGCCGGCACGCCGGCCTTGGCGAAGTTGAAGTGGTCCGAGCGGAAGTACGAGCCGCTCTCCGGCGTGGCCTCACCGTGCAGCGTGCGCCCCTGCATGGCGGCGATCGGCTTGAGGATGTCTTCCAGCTCCGAGCTGCCCATGCCCACCACCGTGACATCGCGTGCGCGCCCGGCCACCGACATCGCATCCAGGTTGATCACCGCAGCGATCTTGTCCAGCGGAAAGCTCGGGTTGGCCACGTAGTACTTGGAGCCCAGCAAGCCGGATTCTTCCAGCGTCACCGCCACGAACACCACCGAGCGCGCCGGCTTGGGATCCTGGTGCGCGAAGGCATCGGCGATTTCCAGAATGCCGGCCACGCCGGTCGCGTTGTCCACCGCGCCGTTGTAGATGTTGTCGCCGGTTTCGCCGTCGTGCTTGCCCAGGTGATCCCAGTGCGCCATGTACAGCACCGCCTCGTCGGCATGCGTGCTGCCGGGCAGCACGCCAACCACGTTGCGCGAGGACTTCTGGGCGATCGTGCTCTTCAGGTCCACCGACCAGCTGGCCTTCAACGGCACCGGCTTGAAGCCGCGCTTGCCGGCGTCCTTGTAGGCCTGCGCCAGGTCCAGCCCGGCGTCGGCGAACAGCTGCTTGGCAGTGTCGGCGCTGATCCAGCCCTGCACCGGCAGCCGCGGGTCCGGGTCGTCCTTGGCCGGCAGGTCGTACTGCGGGCCGGACCAGGAATTCTTCACCACATCCCAGCCATAGCTGGCGCCGGGCGTGTCGTGCACGATCAGCGCGGCGGCCGCACCCTTGCGCGCGGCTTCTTCGAACTTGTAGGTCCAGCGGCCGTAATAGGTCATGCGCTTGCCGTCGAACAACTTGGCGTCGTTGCTGTGGAAGCCCGGGTCGTTGACGAACATCACCACCGTCTTGCCCTTCCAGTCCTGCCCGGCGTAGTCGTTCCACTGCTGCTCTGGCGCATCCACGCCGTAGCCGACGAACACCAGTTCGCTGTTGTCGAGCTTGACCTCGGCCTGGCCGGTGCGCGTGCCCACCACGATGTCGGTGCCGAAGGTGAGCGGGCGGCTCTGCGCGCCACTGCGCAGGCTGGGCGCGGTGGCCGGGTCTGCGGTGGTTTCCACCATCGGCACATCCTGGAACCAGCTGTCGCCATTGCCCGGCTGCAGGCCGATGCGCTGCATCTGGTCGCGGATGTAGGTCACCGTTTTCTCTTCGCCCGGCGTGCCCGGCCCGCGGCCTTCGAAGGCGTCCGAGGCCAGCGTCTTGACCAGCTCGGCAAAGTCGCCGGTGGTCAGTTCCGGCGAGAAGGCGTGGCTGCTGACCGGTGCGCTGGGGGCGCTGTCGGCAGGTGCCTGCGCGCTGGGCGCGGTGGTGGGGTCGGCGGACTCACGCTTGCAGCCCGCCAACGCAACGGCGGCGGCCAGGCACAACACGATCTTGCGGGGCATCGGGACTCCTCGGTGCGCGGGGGTTCCCGATTCTAGGCGCAGGCGGTGGTGAGCGCGTCAGTCCTCCGGCGCCACATCGCCATCGAAGCTGCGCGCGGTGGCCCCGGTGACCGCGCCGATCTTGGCGCTGCGGTGCACGTACAAGGTGACCTCGCGTTCGAACTTCAGCGGGCCATCGACCACCGCATTCGGGCCGATGATCACGCGCGGCTTGCGGTTCGGCTTGAACGAGAAGCCGAAATTGGGCTTGGTGACCAGGATCCCGCCACGCACGTGCGAACCCACGCCCACGGTGATGTCGCCGTTGACAGTCTCGATGCCCTTGCCCAGCTCGGTTTCCACCAGCCCGATACTGCCGTTGACGGTTTCCACGCCACCGCTGATCTGGCTGCCGCGCTCGGCCAGCACCGAGCCGTTGACGGTTTCCAGATTGCCCGACACCACCACCTTGCTGCCCAGGCGGATGCCGCCGTTGACGGTGGAGACACCGCCGGTGCGGGCGCGCTCGCCAACCTGGATACTGCCATTGACGGTTTCCACGTTCTTGGTCTGCGTCGCGGCGCCGATCTCGATGGAACCGTTGACCGTTTCCAGGTCGCCGTAGGTCTTGCCGGCCTCGGCGCTGATGCGGCCATTGACCTTGCTGATGTCCTCATCGGCCCAGGCGCTGCCGCAGGCCAGGGAGAACACGAGGATCCAATGCGCGTGCTTCATGCTGAACCTCCCGCCGCAGCGGATGTCGGTAACGTGGCAGCGATCACACCATGCTTGGCTACAATCGCGCACCTGCCTGAAGTCACTGGAACTTTCGTTTGCCTCCTGCCGCCGCGCCATTGCCGCACCCGACCCGCAGCCCGCCCGCACGCGCATGGCTGGCCGCGGCCGTGTTCGCCTGCACGCTGCTGGCCGGCACCAGCGCCGGGGCGCAAAGCCAACGCGAGGCCGAGCGCAAGCTGCAGCAATTGCGCGACGAACTGAAAACCATCAGCGCCGACCGCCGCGACCTGGAGGGCAAGCGCGGTACCGCCGCCCAGCAGCTGCGCCAGGCCGATGAAAAAGTCGCCAAGACCGCACGTGCGCTGAGCGAGACCGAAACCGCGCTGCGCACGCACGAACAGAAACTCTCCGAACTGCAGCAGCAGCGCGCGCAGCTGCAGCGTGGCCTGCGCGAGCAACGCGTGCAGTTGGCCGCACTGCTGCGCGCCGCCGACCATGTAGGCCGCAACGCGCCGCTGAAGGTGCTGTTGTCGCAAGACACCGTGGGCGATGCCACGCGCATGCTGGCCGACCACCGCTACGTACAGAACGCACGCGCGCAGCGCATCCAGGGGCTCACCACGCAGCTGGAAGCACTGACCCAGGTCGAGCAGCAGATCACCGAGCGGCGCCAGGCGCTGGACGCCGCACGCGCACAACAAAAAGCACAGGCCTCGTCGCTGCTGAAAGACCGCTCGCAGCAGGCCGCCACCGTTGCGCAACTGGACACCCGCTATCAACAGCGCGCCGAGCGCGAGAAAGCCCTGGGCCAGGATGCCAAGGCGCTGGAGCAGTTGCTGGCCAATCTGCGTGCAGCCGCGGCCAAGGCAGAAGCCGAGCGCCGCGCGGCGGCCAAGCGTGCAGCCGCCGAAGCCGCCGCGCAGGCCAAGCGCGGCAAGACCGATCGCCCGGAACGCCCCGGCAAGACACCGCCCAAGGTCGCGGCCAACGCACCGGCGCCAAAGGTCGGTGGCCTGAGTTGGCCGGTGTCGGGCAACCTGCTGGCGCGCTTCAACGCCACGCTGCCGGATGGCCATACCAGCAAGGGCGTGCTGATCGGCGCACCCAAGGGCAGCACGGTCACCGCGGTGGCCGATGGCACGGTGGTGTTTTCCGACTGGATGACCGGCTACGGCATGATCCTGATCGTGGATCACGGCAACGGCTACATGAGCCTGTACGCGCACAACGACACCTTGCTGCGCGATGCCGGCGCCAGCATCAAGCGTGGCGAGGCCGTGGCCAAGGTCGGTAGTTCGGGCGGGCAGGGTGTGCCGGCGCTGTACTTCGAACTGCGTCGCAACGGCCAGCCAGTGGATCCTTCGAGCTGGCTGCAGCGCCGCTGAGTGGGTGGGGCGCCGCACTTATCTGGCGTCTGCTTACTGCATCGTGTTGCCGCTCACATGCCGGCAGTCCGCGGCGCCAGAGTGTTGCTGCGGACTGTCCCGACGGCAGCACCGCAGCAGGTCTCATCGCGCAGCCTTGCCGGTGCTTCGCCCGCACGCTGGCGTTGACGGCGATTCAACGCGGATTTACCGCTGCTTCGCGCATAATCCAGCCAGCGCCGCGCTGTGGGGCGTCTTCTCTCTTTTCGGAGTGCTTCATGCGCGTAGCCGTCCTGTCCGTTGCCCTATCGCTGGCCCTGTTCGCGTCGCCCGGTTGGGCACAGCAGGCCAGCCCCGCTGCCGCACCGGCCACCGCGGACGACCCGGAAGCCAACGAAGCCGCCGTCTCCAAGGTGCCGCTGGACGAGATCCGCCGCTTCGTGGCCGTGTACAACGCGGTCAAGCAGGCCTACGTGGACCCGGTCGAGGACAAGAAGCTGATGCACGCGGCCGTGCGCGGCCTGCTGTCTGACCTGGATCCGCACAGCACCTACTTCGATAAGGAAGACGCCGAGGCCTTCGACGAACAGGCCACCGGCGCCTATGACGGCATCGGCGTGGAATTGCTGCAGCAGCAGGACAACACGCTCAAGGTGATTGCGCCGATCGACGACACGCCGGCTGCACGCGCCGGGGTCAAGGCGGGCGATGTGATCGTGGCCATCGACGGCAAGCCGATCGACGCCAGCAAGGCAATGGAGCCGCTGCGCGGCGAGTCCGGCAGCAAGGTCACGCTGACCATCGTGCGTGACAAGGTCGCCAAACCGTTCGACATCACCCTGCAGCGCGAAACCATTCGCGTGGCCAGCGTGCGCAGCAAGCTGCTCGAACCTGGTTACGGCTACATCCGCATCAGCACCTTCCAGGCCGACACCGGCGCCGACTTCCAGAAGAACCTCAAGCAACTGCAGGCCGGCGGCAAGCTGCGTGGCCTGGTGCTGGATCTGCGCAGCAACCCGGGCGGCCTGCTGACCTCGGCCGTGCAGGTGGCCGACGATCTGCTCGACAAGGGCAACATCGTCAGCACCCGCGGGCGCATCTCCATCAGCGACGCCAAGTTCGACGCAACCCCGGGCGACCTGCTCGGCGGTGCGCCGGTGGTGGTGCTGGTGGACGCCGGCTCGGCGAGCGCGTCGGAAGTGTTGGCTGGCGCGCTGCGCGACAACCAGCGCGCGCGCATCATCGGCAGCCGCACCTTCGGCAAGGGCTCGGTGCAGACCGTGTTGCCGCTGGACAACGGCGACTCGGTCAAGCTCACCACCGCGCGCTATTACACGCCCAGTGGCAAGTCGATCCAGGCCAGCGGCATCGTGCCCGAAGTGATGCTCACTCCCGAACCGCAGCCCGGCGACGCCGACGTGCCGGCCAGCCTCACCGACTTCAGCGAGGCGACCCTGCCGGGCCACCTGCGCGGCGATGCGGAAGGCGAGGAGGGCTATAGCGCCGGCGACGTGCTGCCGGGCGATGGCCCGATCAACGAGGCGCTGGCCGAACTCAAGCAACCTGGTTCTGTTGCCAAGGCCCAGGCCGCGCGCAAGGCCAAGGCGCAAGCGCAAAAGCCCAAGGCCATCAAGCCAACGCCCGAGCCCAAGCCGGCCGCACCACGCCCGCCCGCCAGCGAGCAGACCACGCCGGCCGAGCCGACGGATAAGGCCAAGCCGGCGGCAGCTGTGCCGGCCGAACCGGTTAAATAAAAAATCAGTGTGGGGCGTGGCGGGTGTGTACTACACCCGCTGTGCAGTCGGTAAGTGGACTTACACATGAAAAATGGCCGCGCTCGAGCGTCGTAGAGTAGTTGATTATTTTTGACGCGAATGGCCTGAAGCAGTTGCACCAATTGCGTCATTAGCGCACCGCGTGGAACCACTTTCTAGGTGACAAGTAGGATTGGACATGCATCCATTTTCAGAACTTGCCACACGCTGCGCGGCCCTTACGCAGAGTCTGCTCGACGAGAAAAGAGCCCGCTTGCTTGTAGAGTTGCAGGACCATGGCAGCACTGCGTTGGTGAAGTCATCGCAGGCATTAGAGTTACAAGGGGCGGTGATTGTGGTTGGAATGGCAGCTATGTTTGATGCTGCGCTCCAAGACGCGTTGGACTGCGAGAATGGTTTCCAACAGGCCTTGAAGATCATAGAAGAAGCATGTGAGCCACATCTCTCCGCAAGATTTAGAGACGTGCAACTTGCAGTGAATGTGCTAAAGCACGGCAAGGGCCGCAGCTACGAAGAACTTCTTGCGCGCAGAGATCAGCTTCCCTTCCGTATTCGACTGGGAGATGAGTTCTTCAGTGAGGGTGATGTTTCTCAGCTCACCACACTCGTGCAAACAGATGCAGATTTTTTGAAATACTGCTCGGAAACGATAGATTTGGTTGCAGCAGTGATCAAAAAGATGCAGCCCTCCGCATGGGCCTAATGCAGCGTTTCGTTCGCGCCTACTGATGCGGCTTTTTGCACGTGAAGAGTCTGGGCAGCGGAAGCTTCCGACCTCTCCAATCGCTGATGTAATTCAATAGATCCGCGAGTACTTCGCCCGCGTCTTGATTACGTTCAATCATCAGAAGCACGCACGTTTACCTAACGCGCAACCAGCAACGCCTCAGGATTGACCAGGTTGCGCGGTGTGCCAGCAGCAAACGCCAGCACGTTGTCGAATGCGGCCTCGAAGTAGGCCGCGTAGCTATCGCGTTCCACATAGCCCAGATGCGGGGTGGCCAACACGCGCGGGTGTTGCAGCAGCGGGTCGCGCGCATCCAGGACCGGTTCGCGCTCGAACACGTCCACGGCAGCGTGCCCGGGCCGGCCGGCGTCCAGGGCCGCGATCAACGCGCCGGGTGCAATCAGTTCGGCGCGGCTGGTGTTGACCAGCAACGCATCGGGGCGCATGCGCAGCAGGTCGGCGGCGGTCACGTCATGCCGGGTCTGCGCGCTCAGGCGCCGGTGCAACGACAGCACATCGCTACGTTCGAACAAGGCCTCGCGGCTGTCGGCGATTGCATAGCCATCGCGCGCCGCCTGCGCGCACGACGCTTCACCGCCCCACACCAGCACCTGCATCCCAAATGCCCGCCCGAATCCGGCCACGCGTTGGCCGATGCGGCCATAGCTCCAGATGCCCAGCGTGCGCCCATGCAAGGTGCGCCCCAACGCGGAATCGCCCAGCGCCTGCCAACGGCCTTGATGCAGGGCGCGCTGGTACTCGGTCAGACGCCGGCTGGCGGACAGGATCAACGCCCAGGTCAACTCGGCCGGCGCGACCGGCGAGCCCACGCCCTCGGTGACCGCCACGCCGAACTCGGTGCAGGCCGCCACATCCACATGCGGGCCGATGCGGCCGGTCTGGCTGATCAGCTTCAATCGCGGCAGGCGCCGCAGCAACGTGGCGTCCACGCGGGTACGTTCGCGAATCAATACCAGCGCATCGGCTTCCACCAGCCGCTCGGCCCATTCGTTGGGATCGGTGGCCAGCGCGCCCAGCACCTGCACTTCATGGCCCTGCAGACGCTGCAGGCAGGGCAGGGCGCGCACGGCGCCCTGGTAATCGTCCGGCACCAGAATGCGCATCAGCGTGGCTTGGTCGGCAGCGGGAACGGGGTGACCACCTTGTCGCCGGTGGTGGCATCGCGGATCACCGACTGCCCCTTCTTTTCCACTTCCTCGATGCGCACGATGCTCTGCATCGGCAGGTGCAGCACCTTGGTGTTGCCGAACTCTTCGCGCAGGCGCTCTTCGGTGGGGTCGACCACCAACCCGTCATGCACGTCGAACACCAGCTCGCTGATCTGGTTGAAGCCCCACAGATGGCTGCCGGTGACGTGCTGGGCGTAGAGCTCGTACACCTTGCCGTGATTGAGGAAGGTGACCTTGTACAAGGGCTTGGACATGCGGCGATTATAGGCGCAGGGCAGGGCGCTAGAACCCGTGGCGCTTGCGCAGCCGCCGCGCGATCGCCGCGCGCACATACAACCCATAGACGATGCCGAACACGAAACCGGCGATGTGCGCAGACCACGCCACCATGCCGAACGCCGGGCCGATATAGGCAAACACCACCTGCAACACCGCCCACGCACCGATCAACAGCGGCGCCGGCACGCGGATGAATTCCAGGAACACGCCCAGCGGCAGCACCACGCCAAGCTTGGCGCCGGGAAACAACGCCAGATAGGTGCCGATCAACGCCGACACCGCGCCGGAGGCGCCGATGATCACCCGGTCCGGCGTGCCGATGGCGAAGATCGCCGCCAGGTTGGAGGCCGCGCCGCCCAGCAGGAACAGCAGCAACAACCGCCAGGGCCCGAGGATGCGCTCGGCCGGCAGCCCGAAGATCAGCAGGAACACCAGGTTGCCCAACAAGTGCGACCAGTCCGCGTGCAGGAACAGCGCGGTGAACAGGCGCAGCACGCTGCCGTCGCGCAAGGTGGCCCACCAGTCGCCGAGATTGGAGACGCCGCTGGACAGCGCGCCCCAGTCCAGCCACAGCGTATTGCGCGCCTCGGTGGGGCGGCTGATCGACCACAGATAGGCCAGCCAGACGGCCGCGAACAGCAGCGGCACCGCCCAGCGCGGCGCGGATTTCTTGCGGGAGGGGATCGAGACAAACATCGGAGTGGCACAATAGCGGGTTCACCGTCCTGAACCCACCCCTAACCTGACCGGGCTGATAACGCGCACTTCGTTATTGTTCGGTTAATCGTCGTGGTTATACTGCGTACGGCGTCGTATGTCGGGGGGGGGTCTCCGGCGCGCTCCAGGGCCATGTTGGCCACTGGGCGCGGGCGCTGTACCGACCACTGCAGTCTTTATTCCGGAGAGCAACAACTCATGTCTACCGCTTCCACTCTCAGCCGCGCCACCTTGCTGGCCGTTGGTATTGCCGGCGTGCTGGCCGTTGGCCAGGCACACGGTGCCGCCTTCCAGTTGAAGGAAAACAGCGCCAAGGGCCTCGGCCGCGCCTTCGCAGGTTCGGGCAGCGCCCCGGACGACGCATCGATCATCGCCAACAACCCGGCCGGCATGCGCCAGCTGGACGGCCGCCTGTTCCAGGCCGACGTCAGCGCCATCAGCTTCTCGGCCAAGTACCAGGGCGAAGGCGGCAGCTACGCCAACGGCGCGCCGATCTCCGGCGGTAACGGCGGCGACGCGGGCATGATCGCGCCGGTCCCGGCAGCGTATTTCCACGTGCCGTTCGGTGAAAACAACAACATGCACCTGGGTACGTCGCTGACCGTGCCGTTCGGCTTCAAGACCGAATACGACCGCGACTGGACCGGCCGCTACCACGGCACCAAGACCGAGCTGCAGGCGATCGACTTCAACGTCGCGTTCTCCTACGACGTGAACCCGTACGTGTCGTTCGGCGCCTCGGTGTTCGCCGAGCGTCTGGATATCGACTTGGGCAACGCGGTTGACTTCGGCAGCGTGCTGGCCGCGCGTCGCGTGCCAGGCTTCGCGCCGGGCAGCGCCGATGGCTATTCGCGCATCAAGGGCGACAGCACCGAAGTGGGCTTCACCCTCGGCGGCTTGTTCAGCATCGATGAGAACACCCACATCGGCTTCAGCTACCGCTCGGAAGTGGAGCACAAGATCACCGACGGCGATGCCGACTTCACCGTGCCGGGTAATGCCGCTGCAGTGTTGGGCGTCGCCGCACCGGGCACCTTCATCGACACCAAGGGCCGTGCCACCGTCAAGCTGCCCGCCAGCGCCACCGCCAGCTTCACCCACAACGTGAACGAGCAGTGGTCGATCATGGCCGACGTCACCCGCACCGCCTGGAGCAAGTTCGACCAGGTGACCGTGGACTTCGCCTCCAATCAGCCCAACAGCGTGCTGGACTTCTCCTACCGCGACACCACCTTCGCCTCGATCGGTGCCGACTACCGCATGAGCGAAACGCTGACCCTGCGTGGCGGTGTGGCGTATGACCAGACCCCGACTACCGCCGAGCACCGTGACGTGCGCGTGCCGGACGCGAGCCGCAAGTGGGTGTCGCTGGGTCTGAGCTGGCGTCCGTCGCAGCAAGCCGAGTACAACTTCGGTTACACGCACCTGTTCACCAGCGATCCGACCAGCGACACCACCACTGCCACCGGCAACGCGCTGGCCGGCAGCTACAAGGTGCACGGCGACGTGCTGGCCGCATCGATCAACTACAAGTTCTGATCGCTGCTGCTGCATGACGTACGAAAAACCCCGCTTCGGCGGGGTTTTTTGTTGGGCGCAGGCGTCTCATGGCCTGGATTCGAGGTGCCGTGGCAAGCTGGCATCTGTGAGCTGGCGGAGCCGTAGGGCGTCGCCTCAATGGGCCGTTTGCTTTGAGGCGCGGCTGCGAATGCGCTGTAAAAGTCGATCAAAGCCCGAGCACTGTTTTCCTGGTTATGGCAGCAGTACATCGCGCTACGGCGTGGCAGATAGCGACGCGCGCACTGGCACGCACGGGAGCTTGGCGATGCAACATCCAGGACCTCCCCATGTCGGCGCGAAGATCCCGGCCGAAGGTTAGTGCAGCGCAACCGCACCGCCGACCTTGCGCGCATGCGCAACAGCCACTTTGCTTTTACGGAACAGGCGAGTTGCGCGACCTCGCGTTGCAGCCAGTGATGCATCGTCGCTCCTGCATGTTGGTCGCTGATTGCGGTGCGCCGCCGCGGGCATCAACACCACGACCAATGGCACGACATCGCTCTGGCCTCGCCGTGGCGCAGCGCAACGATCATCGTCGCTGCGCAGACGCCGCGTGCGTGAGCGTGCCGCACCGGCAGCCAGAGCTGTGCAGCACAGCGACGACGTTGCTATGGTCCTGCGTATGGACCAACCCGACTTCATCCAGATCACCGACGATGCCGTTTCGCGCGACGACTGCGCGGCGATCGTGCAACGCATGCGCGACAGCCAGCAGCTGCAGCCGGGCCGCATCGGCAGCGGCGTGTTCCCGGACCTCAAGCACAGCCGCGATCTACGCATCAGCGGCCTGGCCGACTGGGCGGCGGTGGATAGCCGTCTGCAACAGGCCGTCTTCGAGGGCCTGCTCCGCTACCTGCGGCAGTATCCGCAGGCGTTGATTTCGCCGTTGATGCTGCAGGTCACCACCGCAGACGGCACTCCGCACCGATTGGTCGCCGAGGACATCGCGCAGATGAGCGATGCGGCCTTGAGCGACCTGGCGCGCACCTGCCTGCGCCCGGGCGCCATCAACCTGCAGTGGTATCTGGCCGACCAGGGCGGCTACCCGTACTGGCACTGCGAACTGTATCCGCGCGACGCCGGTGCCGAGACCCTGCACCGCCATTTGCTATGGACGCTGTATCTCAACGAGGAGTTCGAACAGGGCGAGACCGAATTCCTGTTCCAGCACCGCAAGGCGCGCCCACGCACCGGCAGCCTGCTGATCGCCCCCACCGCCTTCACCCACACCCACCGCGGCAACCGCCCGGTCGGCGGCGACAAGTTCATCGCCACCAGCTGGATTTTGTTCCAATCGGCGCAGGCGCTGTACGGCGGGGAATAGGGAATCGGCAATGGAGAATCGCACCAGCAGACCTGCGCTGTTGCGGTGGCTATCGCCGTTGCGAATCCCGATTCCCCACTCCCGATTCCCCGCTCTAAAACAGCTGACCCTGCGGCGAGTCCTTGACCGGTTTGGGCGGCGGTGCAGGGCGGCGGAATTGTTCGGTATCCAACGGCGGGGCGCGGCGGGTGTCGAAGCCGGCGCGCCGATGCGCCAGCGCGAAGCGGCGCGCCAGCAGATCTGCGTACACGCCCTGGCCGCGCATGCGTGTGCCGAAGGTGCTGTCGTAGTCCTTGCCGCCGCGTAGCTGGGCGATGGTGCTCATCACGTGCTCGGCGCGCTGCGGGTGATGGGTCTGTAGCCACTCGCGGAACAACGGCGCCACCTCGTGCGGCAGGCGCAGCAGCACGTAACCGGCACTGCTGGCGCCGGCATGGGCGGCGGCCTGCAGGATCGCTTCCAGCTCGTGATCGTTGATCCACGGAATCACCGGCGCGGCCATCACCCCGACCGGCACGCCGGCCTCGTGCAGGCTGCGCATCGCGCGCAGGCGCGCATGCGGCGCGGACGCACGCGGTTCCAGCCTGGCCGACAGATGCGGATCCAGCGTGGTCACCGAGAAGTGCACATTGACCAGGCGCGCGCGTGCCAGCGGCACCAGCAAATCCAGATCCCGCGTGACCAGGGCGTTCTTGGTGATCAGCGTGAACGGGTGCCGCGCCTCCCACAGCACTTCGATCAACTGCCGGGTCAACCCGCGCTTGCGCTCGATCGGCTGGTAGGCGTCGGTGTTGATGCCCAGTGCGATCGGGCTGGGCACGTAACTGGGCCGCGCCAGTTCGCGGCGCAGCAGCTCCGGCGCATTGGTCTTGGCGAACAGCCGCGTTTCGAAATCCAGCCCCGGCGAGAGGTTGAGGTAGGCATGCGAGGGCCGTGCGAAACAGTAGCTGCAGCCATGTTCGCAGCCGCGATACGGATTGACCGACTGCGAGAACCCGATGTCCGGCGACTGGTTGCGGCTGATGATGCTGCGCGCGGTCTCGTCGGTGACCTGGGTGCGCAATGCGGGCGGCGCGAACTCGTCGCTGTCGTCCACGTGCCAGCCATCGTCCACCGCCTGCGGCGTGGTGACCTCGAACCGTCCGGGCAGATGGCCGGTCGCACCCCGGCCCTTGATCGCGCTTGCCATGCCGGCATGCTACGGCGGCCGCGTCTCACCTGCTGGGATCAGCCCGCTGCACGGATAAAGGTTTCAGCCTTCGTGTTCGATGTGCTGCCTGCAATGTCTGGGTAGAACGCTCGCCTCGGCAACGGGCACTGCAGCACGACGTTCGGTCGGCCCCATACCGAAAACAAGACGTGGCTTCGCTCATTGAGCCCGAATCCCCAGCTCGCCCGCGCATGTGCTGCCAGGATCGCCAGGGCAGCAGCCGGCAGTCATCGCAGCAGAGCGTGTGCGCCGTAGAATCCGCGCATGCTCGCACTTGCACAGGGCGCGTGGGATTGGCTGGCCGACATTCCCCACCTCAAAGCGCTCCTCTTCGCCGCCTACGTGCTGTATCTGCTGTGGATCGTCAGCTGGATCATCCTGCAGAAGCGCGAGCCGGTGGCCACGCTGAGCTGGGTGCTGTCGCTGGCCGCGCTGCCGTATCTGGGCCTGCTGATCTACTACTGGCTGGGCCCCCAGAAGGTCAAACGCCAGCGTCTACGCCGCGGGCGGTCGCGTTCGGGCATGGAAAGCTACAGCAGCGTGTGTCCGCCCGATGCCGATTGCACCGAGCTGGCCAAGATCGCCCAATCCACCACCGGCCTGGCCCCAAGCAGCGCCACCGAAGCGCTGTGGCTGGTGGATGGCGCGTCCACCTATGCGGCGATCATCGAGGCGATCACGCGCGCGCGCGACCACATCCACCTGGAGTACTACATTTTCCAGCCCGACCGCAGCGGCATGCCGATCTGCGAGGCCTTGATGGAGCGCGCGCGGGCGGGGGTCAAGGTACGGCTGTTGATGGATGCGGTCGGCTCCTCGGCGATGACCCGGCGCACCTTGCGCACGCTGCGTGCGGCCGGCGTGGAGACCGCCTGGTTCCATCCCACCCAGCTGCTCAAGCCGTTCAAGCGCCCGTGGCTGAACCTGCGTACGCACCGCAAGTTGATCGTCATCGACGGCCGCATCGCCTTCACCGGCGGCATCAATGTCACCGACGAAGAGAACGAACAGGTTCGCCCCGACGCGTTTCGCGACCTGCATGTGCGTCTGCAGGGCCACGTGGTGCGCAGCCTGCAGCTGGTGTTCCTGGAGGACTGGCTCTACGCCACCCGCCAGGCCAAAGGCGCCTTCCATGGCCAGCAGCTGTGGCCGGAGGATGTGCCCACCCGCAAGCAGGGCAGCATCGATGCGCAGGTGCTGGTGTCCGGCCCGGATTCGTCCTGGGAGGCGATCCACCGGCTGATGGTGGCCGCCATCCATGAGGCCAGGCATCGGGTCTGGCTAGTCACGCCGTACTTCGTTCCGGGCGAGGCCGCGCGCATGGCGCTCACCTCTGCGGCGCTGGGCGGGCTGGACGTGCGCCTGCTGATTCCGCGCGTCAGCGACTCGCGCCTGGTCACCTATGCTGCGCGTTCGTATTTCGATGAACTGCTGGAGGCCGGCGTGCGCATCTACGAGTACGGCCCGCGCATGCTGCACACCAAGGCGCTGATCGCAGACGACGATGTCTGCATCGTTGGCAGCGCCAATTTCGACAGCCGCAGTTTCCGGCTGAACTTCGAGCTGTCGATGCTGTTCCGCGACCAGGCAGTGGCCGCCGAGCTCGCCGGCATGATTGGCACCGACATGGCCCAGGCGCAGGAGGTGCGCTTCAACCTGCGCCGGCCGTTCTGGCGCTCGCGCCTGCCGGAAGCCTTCGCGCGGCTGCTGTCGCCGCTGCTCTGACCACCGCGCTGCGCCCCACGTGGAACCACGCCGGGCGCAGCGCTACACTGCCGCCACTCAACGGGGAGCTCGTCATGCACTGGCTGTTTCTGCTTATGGCACTGGGTGCGCTGGTGCTGGCCTTCAGCACGCCGCACGTGTGGTTGCTGGTGGTGTCGCTGCTGGTGGCACTGCTGCTGTTGCTGCTGTGGACCCGCGGCTGGTTCGCCGTACGCATGGGCGATACCCAGCGCGACACCGGCAGCATGATCGATCCAGCCGAACTGCGCCGGCTGCGCGAGCTGGCCGAAGCCCGCAAGGCCGCTGCACTGGCTGCCGCACGCGACGGCGAGCCGCAGGCCTGAGCAGCACGTGAGCACTCACCTCAGCGTCAACGTCAACAAGATCGCAGTGCTGCGCAATTCGCGCGGCGGTCTGGACCCGGATGTGGTGCAGGCCGCGCGCAGCTGCATTGCAGCCGGCGCCCAGGGCATCACCGTGCATCCGCGCCCGGACCAACGGCATATCCGCGCTGACGATGTCTACGCGCTCAGCACACTGACGCGCACGCATGGCGTGGAATTCAACATCGAAGGCAATCCGTTCGCCCCGCCGCGCGCCGGCTATCCGGGTTTGCTGGAACTCTGCCAGGCCACGCGGCCGCAACAGGTCACCCTGGTGCCGGATGGCGACGGCCAACTCACCTCCGACCATGGCGTGGATTTCGCCCGCGACGGCGCGCGGCTAGCGCCGTTGATTGCCGCCTTCAAGACTCTCGGCTGCCGCGTGAGCCTATTCGTGGATGCCGGTAATCCTGAGATTGCGCAGGCGGCCGCGCTGGGTGCCGATCGCATCGAGCTGTACACCGGCCCGTATGCCGAGGCCCATCAACACGGCCAAGCGCAACCGTCCCTGGCCCTGTTCGCCGGTGCCGCCAGGCGTGCCCACGCGGCCGGCCTGGGGATCAATGCCGGCCACGATCTGTCTCAGCACAACCTGGCCGATTTTCTGGCCGGCGTTCCCGGCGTCCTGGAGGTCTCGATCGGCCACGCCTTGATCGGCGAGGCGCTGTATCAGGGCCTGGAACCGACCGTGCGCGCCTACCTGGCGATCATAGCTAACGGCGCAACCACAGCCGCCTAGGCACGGGATTTAGCGAGCCGCGCGCAGTCCACGCAACATGCAGCTGCGCGGCGTCATGGGCGCGCAGCTGCGGGACTTACTGCACGAAACTGATCCGGTTGACCTGCGCGTTCTTGGCCGCCGCCAGCACCTTGGCCAGCACCGCGTACTGCGCGTCAGGGCTGGCGGTGATGCGCAACTCCGGCTGTTGCTGGCCGCTTGCCACCTGCATTTCTTCGCTCAAGCGGGCCTGCAGTTGCTGCAGCGGCAATGGGCTGGCGTTCCAGAATACCTGGCCGTCGGCATCCAGCCGTAAGGCGATTGGTTCGGGCGGCGCGGCCTGCACCAACTGTTGCGGCGTGCGCTGTGGCAGATCCACCACGATCGGCCGGGCCAGCATGGGCGCGGTCGCGATAAAAATGATCAACAACACCAACATGACATCGACCAATGGCGTGACGTTGATATCCGCCAGTGGCTCCCGGTTCCCTGTCGTACTGAAAGCCATGACCTGCCTCCCGTGCTGTGGTTGTGGGTGCTGCACGATCGAGCATACACCCGGGATTGCGGGTTGGAAGGGGCGGGGCAGCTGTGGCTCACATAGCGCATCGGCCGCGCAGTCGAGCTTGCGATGCGTGCAATCGCGCTTCGCCCAAGCACTTTCGTACCCACTCAGCCCGTGCCTCTCCGTACTCGAAATGGCCATGAGCTTTTGGAGGCGGCAACACGATGTTGCCAGCATTGATGGACTCAGCGCCGACTAGGCATCAGATTCTATGTTCAAGAAGAGGTTGCCCGAAAGGCGGATGCGTTTCGGTGGAGTGGAAGTGCGTTTCTAAATGGATGTCAGGTTTGAATGTATGAGCGTCCGCAGATCGCATGCGAACGCCGCTCGGCATGTCATCCATCGCTTCACTACTTACCCATTGGATGGCGCTTGCCGCTTGGGTGTTGCCACGGCCGACGCCAGCAGGTGGCGCGTATTGGGCGGAATCAGGTTCTAACGAAACTGCATGCTCCGTACTTCGAGAGAAAGTACGCTCAAGACGAATGACGACCAGACTTGGAGCGGAATGTGCGGACACGCACGTCAGGTTTGCATGTGCGAGCGTTCGTCGATCTCATGCGAACGTCGCTCTGCATGTCAGCTCATCAAGGCATCCCATCAAGCCACTGCACACACGTTCGAATGCACGTGTCAGCTGTTTGGTTGGTCATGGAAATCGCAAGAACGAGTCACAAGCTCGTTGCGTGTGCGCGGCACTACTTAGTGCATCTCTGTGTGCAAACGCATTTCGGCGATAACGCACGACGTTTGATGCGATGCGATAAAAGCGATCTGCAGCTAGTGCGATTGCTTGCCAACGCATCGCAACGCACGCCTTTTCTCAAGACTCGCTTGATAGGTACGCAGCGCAAGATGCCTTGAGTATGGCCTGCATCAGACGCACCGCTGCACCTACAGAAACACCAGCAGCGGGCGATGGCTGCCAATCAACGCTTCATCAGCGAGGTCGTTTCAACATCGCATCGCTGCCATCCGCACATGTGGATCAACAACAACGCATCGATTGCATCCACTATTTGATTGGCAGCATCGAACGTGCATGCGCAGCACCCTTCCGTCATCACCGCACACAAAAAACGCCACCGTTTCCGGTGGCGTTTGCAGTCGCGTCATGACTGTTGTGTTGCGGTCGTGCGATGTCTTACTGCATGAAGCCGATTTTCTTCATCTGCGAGTTCTTCGCCGCGGCGAGGACCTTGGCCATCACCTCGTACTCAGCATCCTCGTTGGCATCGATGCGCAGCTCCGGCTGATTGGTCGGATCGGCCTGCACCACTTCTTCCATCTTCTGCTGCAACTGCGCGACCGGGGTCGGGCTGTTGTTCCAGAACACCTGGTTGCTGGCGTCGATCCGCAATTCGATCGGCGGCGGCGGTTCGGTCGTCTGCGGTGGCGGGTTGAGCACCCGCTGCGGCAGATCCACGGCGATCGGGTAGGTCATGATCGGCGCGGTCACGATGAAGATGATCAGCAGCACCAACATCACGTCCACGAGGGGCGTGACGTTGATGTCGGCCATTGGGCCGCGGTTTCCACCGGTACTGAATGCCATGGCTTACTGCCCCTTCTCTTTGGTTGCAACGAAGCCGACGTCCAACATGCCCTGACCCTGCGCGATCTTGGTGATCTCGTTGATCGTACGCATCTTGGTGGTGCGGTCGCCGCGCAAGTTGAGCGGCGGTTGCGGGGTCTGCTGTGCGGCGGTGGACAGGCGCGACTCCAGGGCTTCCTTGGAGATCGGCTCGTCGTTCCAGTACAGCGACCCGTCTTCCTTGACGGCCAGGGTGATCGGTGCGGCGCGCTTCTCCGCATCTTCCTTCTGGATCAAGTTGGCCTCTGGCAGCTCCACCTTGACCTTGTGGGACATCAGCGGTGCCGTAATGATAAAGATGATCAGCAGCACCAACATGACGTCCACGAGGGGCGTCACATTGATGTCGGCCATCGGGCCGCCGCTGTTTCCACTACTGAAGGCCATAACGGGCTCCGTCTAAATCGTTGCGAAGGCGTTCTTTACTACCGGATTAGCGAACGCGCGAACCGGTTGCGAAGAAGTCGTGCAGGTCGTGGGCAAAGGTGTCGAACTTGGCGATCACCGAGCTGTTGACCTTGGAGAAGAAGTTGAACGCGAACACGGCCGGGATTGCGACGAACAGACCGATCGCGGTCATGATCAGCGCTTCACCCACCGGGCCGGCAACGGCGTCGATGGAGGCCGAACCGGTTGCACCGATCTTGATCAGCGCGCCGTAGATGCCCCACACGGTACCGAGCAGACCGACGAACGGCGCGGTTGCACCGACGGTCGCCAGCAGGGTCATGCCCGACTGCAGCTTGGTGCTTTCGCGGGTCACGGCCTGACGCAGAGCGCGGTCGACGAACTCCGAACGGCTCAGGCTCTCGCCCATACCGCCGGTGCTGCCTTCGGCACGCTGGTGGTGCGCAGCAGCTTGGGCTGCATCCAGTGCGATCTTGGAGAACGGCTCGGAAGCCGGCTGCTCTTCCATAGCGCGGATGGCGTCCTGTGCATTCGGGGCATCCCAGAACGCGGTGGTGACGCGGTCAGCCGCGCTCTTCAGACGGGTGGCGCGGAAGATGTTGATGACAGTCCAGTACCAGGAGGCAGCGGACATGGCGATCAGGGTGATCAGAACGACCCAGGACACGGCGAAGTCGCCGGGGCTGGAGGTCATTTCGGTGATCAGGTGCTCAAAGCCCATCTGCGAAAGAGCGGCCGACGGATTGGAGCCCCCTGCAGCGGCGGCGATAACGAATTCCTGCAGCATGACGCTTACCTTTGTTGTGTGTGGTGATGAAGGGTGGAGCGAAAGGAAGACAGGATCCTGGGCCGGCCGCAGCCGGCCCGTGGGATCAGTTCAGAGCAAAGTTGACCGGAACGCGGACGCGGCCGGCGGCTTTCTGCCCATTGACAGTGGAGGCGTTGAACTTCCACTTGCGTGCTGCGTCCATCGCGGCACGGTCAAGGTCGCGGTTGCGGCTGGACTTTTCGACCGACACATTGGTCACGTTGCCGTTGGCATCCACATCCACGATCAGGATGACCTCACCTTGGACACCGGCACGGAATGCGGCCGGCGGGTACTTCGGTGGGTTCATGTTCTTGGACGAGATATCGACGCTGGCACCGATGTCACTCGGTGGAGCCGGCGGAGCTGGCGGGCTCGGCGGCGTGACGATATCGCTCGGACGCGGTTCGGGAACGTCGACCACCGGAGCTTCCGGCGGCGGCGGAACCGGTGACGGCTTCGGCGGCGACAGATTCTTGACCGGCGGTGGCGGCTTGTCTTCCGGCGGCGGCGGCGGCGGCGGCGGCGGGGGAGGAGGCGGTGCATCCACCAAGGTGACCATGGTGGTGCGCTCCTTCTCGGCCGGAGCCTTCGGCGCGACTGCAGGGATCAGCAACATCATCAATGCAGTAAGGTGCAGGGCAATTACGAAAGCAATGCCGATAATGCGGGCCCAGCTCAGACCCTGGTTCCCGGCATCATAGTCATGCCTGTGGATAACGAGTTGTTCCGTCATGCGCCAATGGCTCTTTCAGTGGGGGCCCGGATCACTGTGATGATCCCCAGGTTTTCGGACGGCTTTGACACCGCAGGAACTCCCAAGCTTATACCAATCCCGAGTCCTGTAACCACTAAAAACACAGGGATTTCGGGGGTTTATTTTCTTTTTTTACTTCAGATTGATGATCTTCTTGGCGTCTTCGGGTTTTTTAACACCCTTGGCGATCGCCTGCTGTGCGGCCTGCTTGGCCTCGGGGATGCGTCCTTCCGAATGCAGCACCTTGGCCAGATTCAGATAGGTCTCGCCGTCCTTGGAGAGGGGGGCGGCCTTCTGCCAATTCTCGATCGCCTTCGGCACGTCTTCGCTGTAGTAGTACGACTGCGCCAACGCGAGGTAGGTCTGGTAGTCAGGCTTGAGAATGCCCTTCTGCATGCCCTCGGTGATGACGGCGATGACGTCCTTTTCCTTGTTCTCGGTGTTGGCGTAGATCGAGTACAGCTGCTTGTATTCCTTCTCTTCGGTCAGCTGACCGGAGGCACGCAGCTTGTCCATCACCCCGGCCGCCTTGTCCATCTGGTCGGCCTGCATGTACATGCTGGCCAGATTGAGCTGGGCCTTCTTGTCGTTGGGCGTCTTGGCGGCCAGCGCTTCGGCGGCGGCCACGGCTTCACCGGTCTGGCCGGCTTCGGCGTAGGACGCCATCAGCAGCTGGTTCCACGTGTCCTTGGGTTCGGGCGAGGCGGCGATGGCCTGCTTGAGCACCGGAATGGCTTCCTTGTAGCGCTCGGCCTGGTATAGCGCCTGGCCCTTGAGGATCAGATCTTCCGGGCGCTGCGACTTGCTCTCGTCCAGGTACTTGTCCAGCGTGGCCAGACCTTCGGCCTGCTGGTCATCCTGCAACTGCAGCTGCGCCAGCATCAGCATCGACTGGAACTGGCCGTTGTTGTCCAGCGCGTTCAGTGCGATGGCCTGCTGCAGATAGGTCTTGGCAGCGGCGGTGTCGTCCATGTTGTACGCCGCCTGGGCGGCCAGCTGGCCGGCCAGCGCCTTGTCGGCTTCGTTGGCAGCGCTGTTGGCCAGGATCTCGTCGGCCTGTGCCCGCACCGCAGGGAAATCCTCGCCCTTGTTGAAGGTTTCGATCAGCTTCTGCAGCTTGCTGCCCAGCTTGGACGACGGCTTGATGGTCGGCGCGGTGCGGGTGGACTGCGGGTACAGCTCTTCGGCCTTGCCGCTGTTCTTGGACTTGCGGTTGGCCCGCTCGGTCGAGCGGTCCGACTGCGCGACCGCATCGGTAACGACAGCCCCGCCCAGCGATGCGGCGATGATCAGGGACAACAGGGCGTGCTTGCGGTTGAGCAGTTTCATGATTCACCTCGGACGAGCCGCCGTTGGGCGGTACGAAAAGCGGAATGGAAGCTGTACGAAAATTCTGAGCCGGCAAACTTAGCAGAAAGTCTCAGTTCCCGAAAACGGTTTCCGTGCTGTGGTGCAGCATCGGCGCGATTACCCACAACGGGGCACTCGACCGTCCTGTCGGGCCTGCTGATACACCGGTTGCAAGGCATTGACGTCGGCCTGCAGTTCACGGATGCGGTTGGCCGGGTCCGGGTGGGTGGACAACCACTGCGGCTGACGGTTGCCGCTGGCGGCCATCATGTTCTGCCACAGGCTCACCGCCTGGGCCGGGTCGAAGCCGGCTTGCGCCATCAGGCGCTGGCCGACCACGTCGGCCTCGCTTTCCTGGGTGCGTGAGCCAGGCAACAGGAAGACGGTTTGCGCGGTCATGCCGCCCACCTGGTTCACCGCACTGGCGGCGCCATCGCCATAGGCCGCGCCGGCCAGCGCGCCGATGATGCCCAGGCCGGTCTGGGCGCCGAGCTGGCGGGTGATGCGTTCTTCGTGGTGGCGCGAGATCACGTGCCCGATTTCATGCCCGAGCACGGCGGCCAGCTGGTCCTGGGTCTTGGCCACAGTGAAAATGCCGGTGTTCACACCGACCTTGCCACCGGGCAGGGCGAAGGCATTGGCTTCGTCGTCGACAAACAGCGCGGTCTCCCAACGCGTCTCGCGCCATTGCGGCGGCAACTGCGCGACCAGGGCATTGACCACGCACTGCACATAGGCGTTCTGCTTGCCGTCGGTGCTGACTTTTTCCTTGGCCTTGGTCTGCGCGAAGGACTCCGCGCCAAGCTTGTCGAGCTGGTCTTGCGTCACGCCGCCTACCACCTGACGGCGGCCGGTTGGCGAAGTAGTGGTGGCGCACGCCGTCAACGCGAGGACGGCAACAACGATCAACAACCTGGCTTTCATTCAATCCCCCTTGAACCCTGGGGGCATTTTGGCAGGGTCGTCTTAACTTTTCGTCAAGCGGGTCAGCCGAGACCGAAAAAGTACAGGGCTGCCAGGGCGGTCGCGTTGTTGATCCCATGCGCCAGGATCGGCGCCCACAGCGTGCCGGTGCGCCAATACAGCCATGCAAACGCCGCGCCCATGCCGCCGTAGACCAGCCACAGTTGGGCGATGGCAACCACGCCATTGCCGCTGATGCCGGGCACTTCGTGCACCAGGGCGAAGGTCAGGCTGCTGAGCACCACGCCCAGCCACGGCCGCCCGGCCGCCAGCAGACGCCCGAACAACACGCGCCGGAACAGCAGTTCTTCGTAGGCCGGTGCAATGGCGACCGCAAAGACGACCAGCGCCAGCGGCCATTGCTTGATGGCTTCTTCCATCAGCGGCAGGTTGGTCGGCACCGGCTTGATGCCCAGCGCCGAGGCCAGAACGCTGACCAGATTGCTGAGCATGAACACGCTGGCGGCCACGGCCGCAATCCAGCCCCAGGTCGACCGGCGCCGGATCGCGGCACGCGACGTCGCCTGTTCGGCAGGCGTGGCACGGCGACGCCAGAAGTACAGCAGCACCGCCGGAGTCGCAGTGCTGACCAGCGCGATCAGCAGCTGCACCATGACGCCCGGTTGGCCGATGGCGGCCATGATCGCGGCCGGGGAGGGGCTGCCGCCCTGCGCACGCACGGCCTGCACCTCTCCCATGCTGCGCAGAAAGCCCCACACCGCAAAGCCGGCCACGCTCAACAGCAGCAACAGGCCGATGGCGATCAGCAGATCGATGCAGAAACCGAGCACGGCGGACCGCAGTGACGGTGGACCGGGCACCGAAACCGGCGCCGGGGAAGGCGGAAGAACTGCGCTCATCGTCATCCCTGCAGGCCGGCGCACACCGCCACATCGCGCGTGGCGATGCGGCGGTGCAGGCGGCGGATCAGATATCCAGGTTGGAAACCTTCAGCGCGTTGTCCTCGATGAAGTCGCGGCGCGGTTCCACCACATCGCCCATCAAGGTGCTGAAGATCTGGTCGGCCGCCACGGCGTCTTCAATGCGCACCTGCAGCAGGCGCCGCGTGTCCGGATTGACCGTGGTTTCCCACAACTGCTCGGCGTTCATTTCGCCCAGGCCCTTGAAGCGCTGCACCTGGCGGCCCCGCTTGGCCTCTTCCAGCAGCCAGGCTTGCGCCTGCGCAAAGCTGGTGATCGGGTGGCTCTTGTTGCCACGCAGGATCTGAGCGCCTTCGCGCACCAAGCCATGCAGCGCCAGCGCAACCTCGCGCAGCGGACGCAGTTCGCCACTTTCGAACGCGCCCATCGGCAGCACCTGGGTGAATTCCTCGCCCATGTGCTTGCGCACCGACACCAGCGAGGCGGCGGCACTGTCGGTGGCCGGATCGAAGCGCAGCTGATAGCGCGCCGTGCCCAGGGTGCCGCGGTTGAGCACTGCCTGCAGCGCATCCAGCGTGGGATGCACGTCGCCTTCGGCCTGCAGCTGCACCACGTCCAGCGGCGGCAGGTCGATCAACGCGGTCAACAGCGCCGGGTCGTAGCGGTGGGCATTGCGGGCAATGGCCTCCTTGGCGCCAGCGAACAGCAGCAGCAGTTTTTCCAGCGCCTCGCCGGTGATCGGCGGCTCGTCGCTGGCCGGGATCAACGCTGCACCCTCGACCGCGCTGCTGGCCAGATAGGCGTTGAGCGCGGCATCGTCCTTGAGATACAGCTCGCTCTTGCCCTGCTTGAGCTTGTACAGCGGCGGCAGGCCGATGTAGATGTAACCGCGCTCGATCAGCTCCGGCATCTGCCGGTAGAAGAACGTGAGCAGCAGCGTGCGGATGTGCGAGCCGTCCACGTCGGCGTCGGTCATCAGGATGATGCGGTGGTAGCGCAGCTTGTCCGGGTTGTACTCGTCGCGGCCGATGCCGGTGCCCAGCGCGGTAATCAGCGTGCCCACCTGGTCGGAGGCCAGCATGCGATCGAAGCGCGCGCGTTCGACGTTGAGGATCTTGCCGCGCAGCGGCAGCACCGCCTGGTTCTTGCGGTTGCGGCCCTGCTTGGCCGAGCCACCTGCCGAGTCACCCTCGACGATGAACAGCTCGGACAGAGCCGGATCCTTTTCCTGGCAATCGGCCAGCTTGCCCGGCAGGCCGGCGATATCCAGCGCGCCCTTGCGGCGGGTCAGATCGCGCGCCTTGCGGGCGGCTTCACGGGCCCGGGCGGCATCGACGATCTTGCCGGTGATGGCCTTGGCTTCGTTCGGGTTTTCCTGCAGGAATTCCTGCAGGCGCGCACCGAAGGCATTTTCCACCGCCGGGCGCACGTCCGAGCTGACCAGTTTCTCCTTGGTCTGCGAGGAGAAGCTGGGGTCGGGCACTTTCACCGACAGCACCGCGATCATGCCTTCGCGCATGTCGTCGCCGGTCAGGGTGATCTTTGCCTGCTTGGCGATGCCGTTCTGCTCGATATAGTTGCTCAGCACGCGCGTCAACGCGCCGCGGAAGCCGGCCAAATGCGTGCCGCCATCCTTCTGCGGGATGTTGTTGGTGAAGCAGTACATGGTTTCCTGGTAGGCGTCGGTCCATTGCAGGGCCACGTCCACCACGATGCCGTTGTGCTCGCCGGTCACCGAAATCACATTCGGGTGCAGCGGGGTCTTGAGCTGGGCCAGATGCTCCACGAAACTGCGGATGCCGCCTTCGTAGTGGAAATCATCGCGCCGGCCTTCGCCGCGCTCGTCGATCAGCGCAATCTTGACGCCGGAATTGAGGAACGAGAGCTCGCGCAGGCGGCGCGCCAGGATGTCGTAATGGAACTCGACGTCGCTGAAGATCTCCACCGCCGGCTTGAAGCGCAGCGTGGTGCCGCGCTTGGTCGAGGCTTCCAGCTGCTTGAGCGGGTACTGCGGCTCGCCCAGCGCATATTCCTGCTGGTAGTGGAAGCCGTCGCGCCAGATATCCAGCCACAGGTGTTCGGACAGCGCGTTGACCACCGAGACGCCCACGCCGTGCAGGCCGCCGGACACTTTGTAGCTGTTGTCGTCGAACTTGCCGCCGGCGTGCAGCACGGTGAGGATCACCTCGGCTGCGGAGACGCCTTCTTCCTTGTGGATGTCCACCGGAACGCCGCGGCCGTTGTCCGACACCGCTACCGAGCCATCCACGTGGATCTTGACCACGATGTCATCGGCGTGGCCCGCCAGGGCCTCGTCGACCGAGTTGTCGACCACCTCGAACACCATATGGTGCAGGCCGGTGCCGTCGTGCACATCGCCGATGTACATGCCGGGGCGCTTGCGGACGGCTTCGAGGCCACGCAGCACGGTGATCTTGCTGGAGTCGTAGGTGCCGTTGGGTGTTGGCGGTGTGGTTTGTTCGTCGGTCATGCGCGTGCCGTTGGCTCCACAACACGCACGAGGACGGCGGAAGCCGTATCGCGCGTGGGAAAAGGGGGATAGCGCGGCAATTATACCAGCCGGCTCATGCCAGCCGCGGCGGATCAGTCGGCGCCGGCCGTGGGCACAAGCTGACCGTGTTCCACGTGGAACCGGTGCAGAGTCTTGCCGGCGTCGGCTAGTCCGGGGGGAAGTTCAGTTGCAGTGATCAGCACCTGCGCCGGCGCGCTGGCCAAACGCTGGATCACCCGGGCCTGATGGTGACGATCCAGCTCGGAACCCAGATCATCCAGCGCCATGACGGGCCATTCGCCACGCTCATGCGCGAAATCCTCCGCCTGGGCGAGCAGGCAGGCCAGTGCCGTGAGCTTGGCCTGCCCCCGTGACAGCGCGTCCTTGCCGGGCAGGGCGTCAAACAGCGGCGCCCAGTCGGCGCGGTGCGGGCCTTGCGACGTGTAGCCGTTCTGGCGGTCGCGTTCGCGTGCGAGCAGCAGGGCATCCGCCAACGAAACCTCATGGCGGCGCCAGCCGGGTGCGAACGTCAGTGCAAATAGGCCGAGCGAGGGGGCAATGGCCGTTGCGACCGGGATCAGGCGTTCCTGCAGCCGCTCCAGGTACTGCAGGCGCCGCGAGGTCAGGGTTTCGCCGGATTCGGCCAGTTCGTGATCCCAGGCATCCAGCATCCGCGGCTGTGCGCCCTGCTTGAGTAAGGCGTTGCGCTGCTTGAGTGCGCGCGCGTACCGGCGCCACAGCGCCAGAAAGTCAGGTTCCACGTGGAACAAGCCCCAATCCAGGAAACGCCGCCGTGGTTCGCCGCCACCGCTGATCAGCACATGGCTGCCAGGCTCGAAAGTCACCACCGCAAGTGCGGCACACAGCGACCCGAGTTGGGCCACGTCCTCGCCATCCAGGCGGCCGGTCCATTCCTGCCCGCTATGCCGCAGGCCGGCACGGCGTGTGCGCTCGGTGCTGTCGCCCGCACGTTCGCGCCATTCGACGAAGATTTCCAGATCCTGCCCACCCTGGCGGATCAGCCCGTCCCGTACCCGGCCGCGAAAGCTGCGCCCGTAGGCCATGACATGCAGGGCTTCAAGCACGCTCGTCTTGCCGGCACCGTTGTCGCCGGTCAACAGATTCAACGTGCTGGCTGGATAAAACTCGACTGCTTCGAAGCGACGAAGTCGATGGATGGACAACCGCGCTACATGCATCGATCGGTCTGCTTGGCCTTGAAGTCCGGCATCGGACGGGGCGGAGCATACGTGATCGGCAGTGGACGTGCTTCGGCAAACATTTCCGTCACGCGGCAACAAACTGGGGACAAGTTGTGGACAGTTTTGGCGCCCACCGTGGTCGTTTCGCTTATCCACAGGTAATCAGGCCGTTTGCGCGGGTCTAGACACAGGGTTTCAAGGCCACAAAAGTGTTTAAGAACAGATGCTTAACCTACTTTTCGGCGAAATCTGGCCCTACCATCACCACCAAGCTTTTAAGATTTATCTAGATTTAAAAGCTTTGAGCGTTGTGCATAACTCAAAAGCGCCTTGCGAAGCCGTGCTCCAATCGCACGGACATCCCTTTCCGAAGACCTGGTCTCTTAGATGTTAGCTGGTTACCTCTATCTCTGATGGCCTAGATCAAATGCCAATGGCAGTTCTTTTACGGAGCAGGGCGAACCGAGGCAGAGAGCATGTGCCGATAGCCGCCGTGTTCTAGCCACGCGACCGCGAGTGCTTTGGAGCCTTGATTGGCAGAGAGCCGACAATCGCTTTCCTGATTGCTCGTGATGGCTCTTACTGTCGTTAGAGCCGGCCCAGAGCAAGCGCGAGGAACATCCGCCAGTTGCCACGGGACACAAGTCAGCAGCTGACCCGCCTGCGCGGAAGCTCGCTGCCCCAGCCGATCCGCATGACTTCGCACCAACGGTCGTTCACGACATCTCAGATCGAACCAGGGCACGCACGTTGGCTCGAGGTACGCCGAGTACAGGGCTAGGTACGTTGATGGCAGCGAGCCATCTGCCTCAATGTTCCGTCGGCCCATAAAAAAGCCCGGCGTAAGCCGGGCCCCTTCATGTTCCACGTGGAACGCAGCGTCAGAGACGCAACGGCATCACAACGTGGCGGGACTTCTCGCTGCTGGCCTCACGCACCAACGCCGACGAATTGGCATCGCGCAGCTGGATCACCACGTGCTCGTCGCGCAGTGCAGACAGCGCATCCAGCAGGTAGTTCACGTTGAAGCCGATGGCCAGATCATCGACCTTGGTATCGGCCTCGATCTCTTCCTGCGCTTCTTCCTGCTCAGGGTTATGCGCGCTGATCTTCAGCTGGCCCGGCGATACTTCGACGCGAACGCCGCGATACTTTTCGTTCGACAGAATCGCCGCACGCTGCAGTGACGCACGCAGCGCCTCGCGGTCGACCTTGACCTCACGGTCTGCGCCGATCGGTATCACCGCCTCGTAATCCGGAAAACGGCCGTCGATCAGCTTCGAGGTGAAGGTGACATCGCCGCGCTTGACGCGGATATGGCTGCGGCCCAGTTCCAGCTCGACATCGCGATCAGCCGCTTCCAGCAAGCGCAGCAGCTCGGTCACGCCCTTGCGCGGCACGATGATCTGGCGCTTCGCGCTACCGGACTTTTCCAGCTCGGTCTCGCACAGTGCCAGGCGGTGACCGTCGGTCGCCACGCAGCGCAGCAGGCCATCGCGCAGGTCGAACAGCAGGCCGTTGAGGTAATAACGCACGTCCTGCTGGGCCATGGCGAACGCCGTGCGCTCCATCAGCTCCTTCAGCCCGGCTTCCGGCACCGCCACACGCTCGGTGGCCTCGACTTCGTCCACCGACGGGAAGTCGTTGGCGGGTAGCGTGGCGAGCGTAAAGCGGCTGCGCCCGGCCTGCACCGTGACCTTGTCTCCGGTCTGCGAGACGGTGACGCGGCTGCCGTCAGGCAGGGCCCGCAGGATGTCGAACAGCTTGCGCGCCGGGATCGTGGTTTCGCCGTCCTGGGCGTCCTCGACCATGGTGCGCGAGATCATTTCGACTTCCAGGTCGGTCCCCGTCAGCGATAGCTGGCCGTTGTTCACCTGCACCAGCAAGTTCGCCAGTACCGGCAATGTCTGACGCCGTTCGACGACATTGACCACCTGGGCCAACGGCTTGAGGAAGGCTTCGCGCTGCAGTGTGAAACGCATGTGGTTCCGTGCCCCTATGCTTTAAAGATGTGGAATAAATCAAAAGCTTGGTGGTGATGGTAGGGCCGTTTTCGGCGGACAACCACACTAACGTATTGTTTCCAAAGACCTTTCTGAGCTTGAAAGTCTATGGACTAGTGCCCCTGGAGCGGTGGGAAAACCTGTGGATAGTTTTCGCCTCAACGCTGCAGCCGCATTTATCCACAGATTCTCCCGCATTTGGCCCCAACTCATCCACGCTTTTTTCCAAGCCCGGCGAGAAGGGCGCCGAACGCTCACTCGCTGAGCTTGCGAATCAGCTTTTCCCAGTCCTCGCGCAGCTTGCCGTCGGCCTCCATCAGCGTGCGGATCTGCCGGCAGGCGTGTAGCACGGTGGTGTGGTCGCGGCCGGCAAACGCATCGCCGATCTCGGGAAGGCTGTGCTCGGTCAACTCCTTGGCCAGCGCCATTGCCACCTGGCGCGGGCGCGCCAATGAGCGGGTGCGGCGCTTGGAGAGCAGGTCCTTCATCTGCAGGCCGTAGTAGTCCGCCACGGTCTTCTGGATGTTGGGAATGCCGATCGCCTGCTGCTGCGCGCGCAACAGGTCACGCAGCGTCTCCTGGGCGAACTCCACGGTGATCGAGCGGCCGGTGAAGTTGGCGCGGGCCACCAGCGTGTTGAGCGCCCCTTCCAGGTCGCGCACGTTCGAGCGCATCTTCTTGGCGATCAGAAACGCCACGTCGTCGGGAATCTCGGCGCCGCGTTCGCGCGCCTTGGCCAGCACGATCGCCGCACGCGTCTCGAAATCCGGCGGGTCGATCGCCACCGACAGGCCCCAGGCCAGACGCGACTTCAGCCGCGGCTCCAGGCCCTCGACTTCGCGCGGATAGCGGTCGCAGGTCAGGATGATCTGCTGGCGGCCGTCGAACAGCGCGTTGAAGGTGTGGAAGAACTCTTCCTGCGTGCGGTCCTTGCCGGCAAAAAACTGGATGTCGTCGATCAGCAGCGCATCGATCTGCTGGAACTGGCGCTTGAACTGGTCCATCGCTTTGTCCTGCAACGCGCGGATCATCGCGCTGAAGAACTGTTCCGAGCGCAGGTACATCACCTTGGCCGCCGGATTGGCCTGGCGCAGCGCGTTGCCGGCCGCGAACATCAGATGGGTCTTGCCCAGCCCGGTGCTGCCGTACAGCAGCAACGGGTTGTGCGCCCGGTCGCCAGGCTTCTGTGCGGCCTGGATCGCCGCGGCCAGACCGAGCTGGTTGCTGCGGCCTTCCACAAAGTTGGCAAAGGTGTAATGCGAATCCAGGTTGCCGGCGAAGGGCACGATCGGCGCGGCCGCCGGCGCACTGGCGATGGCTTGCGGTGCCGGCAGCGGCTCCGGCGCACGCGGACGTGAACCGACCGCCAGCGCCACCTCGCCATTGCCGGCGAAATACGCCAGCAACTCGCGGATACGCGGCAGGTATCGCTCGCGGACCTGCTCGACAATGAAGGCATTCGGCGCATACAGCACGATGCTGTCGCCGCGATCTTCGGCCTGCAGGGGTTTCAACCAGGTGTGGACATCTTCGGGCGGGAATTCAGCTTCGAGACGTTCCAGACAGCGGGGCCAAGCATCCATCAAAGTGTGATCATCTGTTGCTGGCTGCGGCGCGCAGAAAAGCGCCGTGCTCGCAGCCCGGTCGTGAAAAGAGGATGGACCAGACTAGCACCCGGGGCAGGGTTTTCCCAGGGTTATTCACAGGTCCATCCACAGGCCATGCACACCGTCACTTGCGGTAAAGCCAGCAGGGAGTTGACCCGGCCCCAACAGCTCCTATAGAATTTCCGGTTCTATTCGTCTCCATCCATGCAGAGGGCCCCATGGCCACCAAGCGTACTTTCCAACCCAGCAACCTGAAGCGAGCACGCGACCATGGCTTCCGCGCACGTATGGCAACCGCCGACGGCCGCAAGATCCTGGCTCGCCGCCGCGCCAAGGGCCGCAAGCGCCTGAGCGCTTGATTGCCGCGCCGCTCCCTGCGGCCGAGGCAATCCCTTCAGTGAACGCAGCGAACCCGTGCAGGCGATTTCCTCGCTCTGCGCGGGTTCGTACGCGTGCGCAATATACGGTCGTCTTCGATACTGCACGCCGCACTTCGGACCCGTTGCTGAGCCTGCACTGGCGCAGTGGCGAGACGCCGCCGCGCCTGGGCATGGCGGTGTCGCGCAAGGTCGATACGCGTGCGGTGGGGCGCAACCGCATCAAGCGGGTGTTGCGCGATGCCATGCGCCACCTGCTGCCGGAGCTTGCCGGCGGTGACTACGTCATCGTGGCCCGTTCGGCGGCCGCCAAAGCGACCAATCCACAGATCCGCGACGCCTTCGTGCGTCTGCTGCGCCGTGCCGGCGCATTGCCCCTGCCTGCCGCGCCCGGCACAATGCCGCCCGCCAGGGCACCGCGCCCATCCTCCCTTTCCCCGACAGAGCCGGACCCCCGTTCCGACTGAGCGAGTTGCTGCCCGATGAACCAGACCCGTGTTTTCCTGATTTTTGCCTGGCTGATGGTCGCGGCACTGCTGTGGATGGAGTGGGGCAAGGACAAGGCGGCCGCCAATGCGCCGACGCCGATCGCCTCGCAGGCGGTCCCGGCGGCGCGCGATCCGGATGCCGCGGCCCCGGCGACGAACGTGCCGTCGGCACAGGCAATTCCGCAAGCCGGCAGCCCTGCCGCGCTGCCTGCGACCAGCACCACCACGGCCACGCCCGTGGCGGCAGGTGCCGCGCCGGCAATCACCCTGACCTCGGACGTGCTGCGCCTGAAGCTGGACGGCCGCAGCGTGCTCGACGCCGAGCTGTTGCAGTTCCCGCAGACCAAGGACGGCACCGAGCCGGTCAAGTTGCTGACCGAAGACGCCGCGCATCCGTACAACGCCACCAGCGGCTGGGCCAGCGAGCGCTCGCCGGTGCCGGGCGTGGGCGGGTTCCGTGCCGAGCAGCCGGGCACCACGTTTGAACTGGCCAAGGGCCAGAACACCCTGGTGGTGCCGTTCGTGTGGAACGGCCCCAATGGTGTGTCGATCCGCCGCACCTTCACCTTGCAGCGCGGCAGCTACGCGATCTCGATCAAGGATGAGGTGATCAACAAGAGCGATGCGGCGTGGAACGGCTATGTGTTCCGCAAGCTGAGCCGGGTGCCGACCATCCTCAGCCGCGGCATGACCAACCCGGATTCCTTCAGCTTCAACGGCGCGACCTGGTACAGCCCGCAGGAAGGGTACGAGCGCCGCGCGTTCAAGGACTACATGGACGACGGTGGACTGAATCGCCAGATCACCGGCGGCTGGGTGGCTCTGCTGCAGCATCACTTCTTTACTGCGTGGATCCCGCAGAAGGACCAGGCCTCGCTGTACGTGCTGGCGCAGGATGGCCCGCGTGACGTGGCAGAGCTGCGTGGCCCGGCCTTCACTGTGGCACCGGGCCAGAGCGCCAGCACCGAGGCGCGCCTGTGGGTGGGCCCGAAGCTGGTCAGCCTGCTCGCCAAGGAAGACGTGAAGGGTCTGGACCGCGTGGTCGACTACAGCCGCTTCTCGATCATGGCCATCATCGGCCAGGGCCTGTTCTGGGTGCTGAGCCATCTGCACAGCTTCCTGCACAACTGGGGCTGGGCGATCATCGGCCTGGTGGTGCTGTTGCGCCTGGCGCTGTATCCGCTGTCGGCTGCGCAGTACAAGTCCGGTGCAAAGATGCGCCGCTTCCAGCCGCGCCTGGCGCAGCTGAAGGAGCGCTACGGCGACGATCGCCAGAAGTACCAGCAGGCGACGATGGAGCTGTTCAAGAAGGAAAAGATCAATCCGATGGGTGGCTGCCTGCCGCTGCTGATCCAGATGCCGATCTTCTTTGCGCTGTACTGGGTGCTGGTGGAATCGGTGGAACTGCGTCAGGCGCCGTGGCTGGGCTGGATCCAGGACCTGACCGCACGCGATCCGTACTTCATCCTGCCGATATTGAACATTTCGATCATGTGGGCGACGCAGAAGCTGACCCCGACCCCGGGCATGGACCCGATGCAGGCCAAGATGATGCAGTTCATGCCGCTGGTGTTCGGCGTCATGATGGCCTTCATGCCGGCCGGCCTGGTGCTGTACTGGGTCGTCAACGGCGGTCTGGGCTTGTTGATCCAGTGGTGGATGATCCGCCAGCACGGCGAGAAGCCGAGCAAGATCATCCAGGCCAACGCCAAGTAAGTGGAACAAGGCCCGCCGCAAGGCGGGCTTTGTACATGTGCCCCCGCAGTGCACCACCGCACGTGCTGACCATTGCCAAGGATGCGTTCGTGATGTCATCGCCGCTGCACCGCCTGTTGCTGTGCGCCAGTTGTGTGGGGCTGTTGCTGCTGGCGGGCTGCGGCAAACCGCAGGCCGGGCACGATGCGCAGGCTGCCAAGTCGGCCGCATCCGTCACATCTGCCGCGCAAAACGATCCCGCTGCCGAAGATGCGCGCGCCCTGATCGCGCAGTTGCGCGAACAACTCGACCGGCATCGCCGTATCATCGTGTTGCTGGCCGATGAGGCCACGCAATCGCCGCGCGACCGTGCCACCTCCAGCAGCGTGGGCCAGCAGTTGTTCCATGAGAACCTGGAGCAGCGCGAGCGTATTGCTGCACGGTTCGAGACCGTGCTGGCCTCCAAGGCGTCGACCCGCTTCGCCACCCTTGCCACGGTGCTGGATGACGTAGAGTCGGCGCCCGATCTCTACGATGCCGATCGGCTGGCGTTTCGCGAAGTGCTGCGCGATTTGCACGCGCGCATTGGCCGCGATTCGGCATTGCCGGCGGTGAAACTGCACCAGCGCATCGGCGAAGACCTGGAGGCGCTGGATGAAATCGAGCGCACCTACAACACCGAGCTGACCCAGATCTTCTCCCGCTTCGATCGCAGCCGCGCCATCACGCCCAAGCGCGAGAAATGGGACGACTACGTGGCGCATCTGCGCACGCTGTACACGCGCGAAAAGATCCTGCGCGACCACGGCGTGGTGGAGCCGTATCCGTTCTCCGCGCGCGACAGCGAGAGCGAGATCTTCGGCCGCGATCTGCCGCCCAAGACGGTGGTGCTGACCTTCGACGATGGCCCGCATAAGGCTTATACCGAAGAGATCGTGGCCATCCTCAAACGCTACGACGTGCCTGGGGTGTTCTTCGAAGTGGGCCGCAATCTGGGCAACCTGGATGCGCAAGGCAAGCCGACCCTGGCGCCGCTGGCCAAGATCAGCCACAGCCTGATGGAAGAGGGCTATGCGGTGGGCAATCACAGCCTCACCCATGCACAGCTGTCCAAGACCACCGGTGCGGCCTTGCGCAGCCAGGTGCTGGATACCGACACGCTGTTGCGTGCGGTGGACGACAAGCGCGCGCCGCTGTTTCGGTTTCCATACGGCGCGCGCAACGCCGAGGGGCTGCAATTGCTTGGCGAAGCGGGCCTGAAATCGATCATGTGGAATATCGATTCGATGGACTGGGCCGACCCGGTGCCGGAATCGATCGTGCAGCGCGTGCTCGACCAGGTGAACAAGGAACAGCGCGGCATCGTGCTGTTCCACGATATCCACGACCGCGCCGTGAAAGCGTTGCCGCAGATCCTGGATCGCCTAATTGCCGATGGCTACCAGTTTGCCGGCTGGAACGGGCGCGATTTCTCGGTGGCACGTGCGCCCAGCGCAACCGCGTCCGCAACGGTGACCACCGGTTATGCCAAGTCGTGGGCGATCGTGATCGGCATCGACGACTACGCGCGCTGGCCCAAGCTCGAATACGCCGCCAACGATGCGCAGGCGATTGCCAACACCTTGACCGGCCCGTTGGGGTTTCCGTCGTCGCAGGTGATCGTGCTCAAGAATGCCGAAGCCACCCGCAACAATATCCTGGCCGCGTTCCATGACCGGCTCGGCGATGGTCGCGCGCAGACCAACGACCGCGTGTTCGTGTTCTTCGCCGGGCATGGCGCCACGCGCCGGCTCGCCTCCGGGCGCGACCTGGGCTACATCATCCCGGTGGATTCGGACCCGGAGCATCTGGCCAACGACGCGATCGCGATGAGCGACCTGCAGAACATCGCCGAAAGCCTGCAGGCCAAGCACGTGCTGTTCGTGATGGATGCCTGCTACAGCGGTTTGGGATTGACCCGTGGTGGTCCAAGTTCCAGCGCCTACCTGCGTGAGAACGCCCGCCGCATCGCGCGCCAGATGCTCACCGCTGGCGGCGCCGATCAACAGGTGGCCGACAGTGGCCCGAACGGGCATTCGGTATTTACCTGGGTGGTCTTGCAGGCACTGGCCGGCAAAGGCGATCTCAATGGTGATGGCTTGATCACCGGAACCGAGCTGGCCGCGTATGTCGCGCCGGCCGTGTCGGCGGTGTCGGCGCAGACGCCGGCATTCGGCAGTTTGCCGGGATCGCAGGGCGGTGAGTTTGTGTTTCAGGTGCCGAGCGGCGAAGAATTCCTCACCGCCGACACCGCGCAGTTGTCGGCGGCGGCGATCGCGCTCAATGGCCGCGTGGATGCGGTGCGTCCCGCTGCAGTGAGTGCCGGCGTACCGGCAAACGCGGCGCCGGTGACGGTCAAGACCTTGCAGGGCGGCGAAGCCACGTTGGTGCTGCCAACCGCGGTGAAGAGCAGCGACCGTCAGCGTGCGCAGTTGGCCAACGAACGTGGTCTGCAGCTGTACAAGGAAAAACGCTACGCCGATGCCGCCGAGCAGTTCGCCGAAGCCCTGAAGCTGCGGCCGGACTTTGCATTGGCTGCCAACAACCTGGGGTTTGTGTACTACCGCCAGGAGCGCTATGCCGAAGCTGCACGCTGGCTGGAAAACACCTTGAAGATCGATCCCTCGCGCGCGGTGGCCTATCTCAACCTCGGCGATGCCTATGCCAAGGCAGGCGATCGCGAGAAGGCACGCAAGGCCTACACCACCTATCTCGCCTTGCAGCCGCAAGGTGCCGGTGCCGAGCAGGCACGCGCACAGTTGCAGACTCTGTGATTTCTCTTCGTTCTCTCTTCGCATGAATGCCTCGCCTTCCACCATCGTTGCCATCGCCACTGCTGCCGGAACTGGCGGTATCGGTATCGTGCGGCTGTCCGGCCCGCAGTCTGTACAGATCGCCGCCGCACTGGGCATCGCCGGACTGCAACCGCGGCATGCGCGTTACGCGCGGTTTCGCGATGCGCGGGGCGAGGTGATCGATGACGGCATCGCGGTGTGGTTCCCCGCGCCGCACAGCTTCACCGGCGAAGAGGTGGTGGAGCTGCAGGGCCACGGCAGCCCGGTGCTGCTACGGCAATTGGTGGCCCGCTGCATCGCGGTGGGTGCACGCCAGGCGCGTGCGGGTGAGTTCAGCGAGCGGGCCTTTCTCAACGGCAGACTCGATTTGGCTCAGGCCGAAGCGATTGCCGACCTGATCGCCGCTGGCGATCTGCGCGCAGCGCGTGCGGCGCGCAGATCGCTTGACGGTGTGTTCTCGCGACGCGTGGATGCGGTAAGTGAGAGCCTGACGCGGTTGCGCATCCATGTGGAAGCGGCGATCGACTTTGCCGACGAGCCCCTCGACACACTGGGCGGCGCGCAGGTGCGCGAGGAGCTCACCCGCACGCGCGCACTGCTTGCGCAGCTGTTGCGCGATGCCGAACGTGGACGCAAGTTGCGCGATGGTTTGCACGCAGTACTCATCGGCCCGCCCAACGCCGGCAAGAGTTCCTTGCTCAACGCCTTGGCCGGCAGCGAGCGGGCGATCGTCACCGATGTTGCCGGTACCACGCGCGACACCTTGCATGAAGCGATCCAGCTCGACGGTTTCGAACTGACCCTGGTGGATACCGCAGGCCTGCGCGAGGGCGGCGATGCAATCGAGCGCGAAGGCATGCGCCGCGCGCGCGCCGAACTGCAGCGTGCCGACCTGGCGCTGATCGTGCTGGATGCACGTGACCCGCAGGCCGCGCGCGATGCCCTCGGCGATGCCATTGATGCGGTACCGCGCCGGTTGTGGATCCACAACAAATGCGACCTGCTGGCTGTGGCTGGGCCAATGGACGCCGATGCGATCGCGGTGTCTGCGATGACCGGGCAGGGGCTGGAGCGCCTGCACACCCGCCTGCGCGAACTGGCGCTGGGCGATGGCATAGAAAGCGTGGATGGCGAATTTTCAGCGCGCACGCGGCATGTCGATGCATTGCACCGCGCCGAACAACATGCCGACGCCGCAGATCTGGAACTGCGCTACGAGCAGCTCGAACTGGCCGCCGAAGAACTGCGCCTGGCGCATGAAGCCCTCGGTGAAATCACCGGCAAGCTCAGCGCGGACGATTTACTCGGCAAGATCTTTTCGAGTTTTTGTATCGGGAAGTGATGTGGTGGTGATGCTCCATGCGTGGTGCGAGCGCGAGCAGTACCTCGCCGTTCAATGAAACAGGCAACCGATCCCGCGGATTTGCGCTGGGGTTAGGCGATCTAGATCCGAGCAACTGCCGAACTTACCCAACGCCATGCGTTGCATGCCGACGACCTGCACATCGCGCAGGCGCGCATCACTGCGATCTGGCCTACAGCACGCCCGGCAACACCGTCTGCAGGGCGGCGGCTTCTGCCGCGCATGTCGTGGAGTTCGCCGGCGTCGCCTTGGCGATTTCGCGGCGGGCGGCGGCCAGGTCGTTCTGGAACTCGGCGTTGCCATGCAGTGCCGCGACGGTGGCGGCGCCCATGATGCGGCCCTGCAGGACGTCGCTTTGCCAATGCACGTTGCAGACCAGGCGGCTGTCGCCGAAGGCGCGGCCGCGGGCGAGCAGGGCATCGCGCCTGGCCGGTGCCAGTTCGGCCAGGATCAGGCCCCAGCTCCAGCCGATGGCGGTGTGACCGGACGGATAGGAGCCGTTCTTGCGCAGGCTGTCGTCGTCGGCCGGGGTGCACATCGGTTGATCGTTGCGCATGAACGGGCGCGGGCGTTGATAGCGCGCCTTGGCCGCACTGGTGCTGGTGCTGGCATCGCGCAGGCTGCGTTCGAGCAGGCGCAGCAGATGTGGCGTCGTGGCCTGGTCGATCTGCACGCCCAATGCGCAACTGAAGTGGCCAGCCGCCGCCGGGAAGCCCAGCGCGGCGTCGCGCGTGGCTAGGTCCCAGCGTGGTGTGCCGCGTAGTTGCAGCATCGCCTTGGCCACTGCTTCGTCGTTGGCAAGCGCGGCGCTGCCATCCTGCGGCGGTGGCGGGACCAGCTGCAGGCTGTCGGGCAATTGCTCTTTCTGCAGATAACCACGCGCGTCGGTAGCAATCACCGAACCTGCGGAAGCTGGCGTCTCCCGCGCACCCGCCAGGCCGCTGCCGATCAGCAACGTGGCAATGGCGGCGCCAGTCAGCGTCGGATGGAACGAGCGAGCACGGCGCTGCGGCATGGAACACTCCTCAAACGACACAACGGGAAGAACGCGCAGATTACGACGCGCAGATGACAGCTGCATGCCGGCGCCACGCAGTGACGGCGCGCGCCACGCAGCGACTGTCGCCGCACTGTCATGCGGCCGTCGCATCGGCGCAAGACAGCTGTCGCACGCTTGCCGCCATCTTTTGACTCTTCCCCCACGCCGCTCATGCCCAAGACCCATCTCCTCAGTGCCGCCGTCCTTACCGCGCTCGTGCTGTCACCGGCCGTGCGCGCCGCCGATACGCCTACCGAGGCAGGTGCCGACGCGTCTGCCGCAACGGGAACCGTGCAGCAACTCGATGCGGTGTCGGTGATCGGTCAGGGCGAAACCCGTCAGGTGCAGCGCATCACCCAGCAGGACATTCCGGTGCTGCCGCCGGGCACCAGCATCCAGAAGCTGCTCAACCGCATGCCGGGCGTCAACGTGCAGTCCAACGATGCCTTCGGCGCGAACGAAGAGTCGCAAACAATCAGCCTGCGTGGCTTCAACGGCACGCGTCTGGGCTACACGCTCGATGGGTTGCCGCTGGGCGATAACGCGTACGGCAACTACAACGGCCTCAACATCAGCCGCGCGCTGATCGCCGAGAATTTCGGCGGGGTGGAGCTGGCTTCGGGTATCGGTGCGCTCGGTACCGCGTCGACCAGCAACCTCGGCGGCACCATCCAGTACTACTCGGCCGATCCGTCCAGCGTATTCGGCGGCCAGGTGTCGCAGACGGTGGGCTCCGATGCCAACCGCCGCACCTTCCTGCGTATTGATACCGGTGATTACAACGGGTTCTCGGCGTATGTGTCCGGCATCAATGCCGAAGCCGACATGTGGGCGCGCCCCGAGTCGCCGACCACCACCCGGCAGTTCAATGCCAAGGGCGTGTATCAGTTCGACGGCGGCAAGCTGACCGCATTTGCCGATACCTCGCGCACCTCGCAAGCCGATTATTCCTACCTGTCCAAGAGCGGCATGGCGCGTGGCCTGGGCTGGGACTGGAATTTGTACGCACCGGACTGGAACCGTGCACTGGCGGCGGCGTACTGCGCGCCGGCCACGCGCAATGCGGCGCGCTGCGGCTTCAGCGGTGGCGTGGATAACGTGGACGATGCGTATTACCAGAGCCGCGCGCTGCGCGACGACGACCTGTTCTACGTGGCCGGCGACTTCCAGCCCAACGATGCGATCAGCCTGCACACGCAGGTGTATCACCATGAAAACAAGGGTCAGGGCCACTGGTGGTCGCCTGGGCAGGCATCCAACCCGGGCACGCCGCAGGCACTGCCGATCTCGATCCGCAGCACCAACTATTGGATCAATCGCACCGGCGGTATCGCCTCGCTCGGTTGGGATCTGGGCCCGCATCATCTGGAAGCCGGGTTGTGGTACGAGCGCAACCACCACGATGTGGAGCGCAATTTCTACTGGATCGATGGGCCGGTCAGCGATGACAAGTTCCTGCAGGATCCCGACCGCCGGCTGTTCTCGCAGAACTACATCATCACCACGCGGCAGTTCTACGTGCAGGGCAACTTCAAGTTTCTCGACGACCGCCTGAGCGTGGATCTGGGCATCAAGAGCCCGAGCACGGAAATGACCGCGCGCGAGACGCCGGGCATCGCAGTGGAAGCGCCGGTGGCTACCGGCTCGATCAAGGCCAGCGAGTCGGTGCTGCCGCAGATCGGGTTGGGGTATCGCCTTGCCGAAGGGCAGGAAGTGTTCGCCTCGTACGCGGAAAACATCGCCGCATTCCAGGGCGGCGGCGCCGGTGGCCCGCTGCTGGTGACGCAGGCCTCGTTCGATGCCAGCGTGGGCGCGCTGGAGCCGGAAAAGTCGCGCACGCTGGAAGCCGGCTATCGCTTCGTGCGTGACCGCTTCGAAGCCTCGCTGGTCGGCTACGACGTCACTTTCGACAACCGCCTGCTCTCGCTCAACCCCTGCGCCAGCATCCAGCAGGGCACCACGCCGGCCTGCACCACGCGCTTCTTCAACGTGGGCTCGGTGAGCAGCCGCGGTGGCGAGCTGACGGTGATCTGGAAACCGACGAGCTACCTGCAGTGGTACAACTCGGCCTCGATCAACCGCTCCAACTACGACGACAACTATGTGCAGAACGGGGTGACCATTCCCACCGCCGGCAAGACCACGGTGGATACGCCCAAGCGCATGCTCGCCAGCGAAATCGCCTTCAACTACGCCGGCTGGAACGTCAACCTGCGTGGCAAGTATACCGGTGAGCGCTTCTACACCTACACCAATGATCAGGGCTTTGGCGGCTACACCTCGTTCGATGCCGGCGCCGGCTATGAGTTTGGTCAGGTCAGCATGCTGCAGTCGTTGAAGCTCTCGCTCAACGTGACCAACCTCACCGACAAGCGCTACGCCTCCAACCTCACCGCGTTCGCCAACAGCGATCCGAATGGCCGCCAGCTGGCATTCCACGCCAGTGCGCCGCGGCAGGTGTTCTTGACGTTGGATGCCAAGTTCTGAGTTAGGGATTGGGGAATCGGGACTGGGGATTCGTAACGGCGGGTCTTGCTGCTGCTTACGGATTTCCGATGCTGATGGACGCTGTTAGTTTTAGAGTGGCTGACAAGACTTAGAGCAGCTATCAAAACGACTGCGCAGCCGCCAGGCGGGCGCGGCCGGTGCTCGGAATCCTCATGTACGCCAGTACACTCCGGTTCCTCCGCGCCGTCCGCACCCACCTGACGACTGCTCGCTACGTTTTGTTAGCCGCTCTTAGCGCGTGGTTGTCAGGCGGATACGAACGATGCGGAGAAAGCGGGGTGTACGTGTCGTACATGCCGCACCGCCAATCGGCCGCGTTCGCCTGGCGATCATGCTTTGGTTTTGATGGCCGCTTTTTCGTTGGAGAAAGGCATGATGCAGTTCCACCGTGTTCTAGTCTTGGGAGCGATGATGGCCGGCATGAGCGGTCCCGCCGTTGCAGAGGCGCCGCTGGCCAAGACGGTGCAGATCTTCGCGCACCGCGGCGCCAGCGCATTGCGCCCGGAACATACCTTGGCGTCCTACGCCAAGGCTATCGTCGATGGCGCTGATTTCGTCGAGCCGGATCTGGTGTCGACCAAGGATGGTGTGCTGGTGGCGCGCCATGAGAACGAGATCGGCGGCACCACCGATGTGGCCAGCCATCCGGAGTTTGCCGCGCGCAAGACGCGCAAGACCATCGATGGCCAGGCGCTGGAAGGCTGGTTCACCGAAGACTTCACCCTGGCCGAGTTGAAGACCCTGCGCGCGCGTGAGCGGTTGCCGCAGTTGCGTGGCACGCGGTGGGATGGCCATTTTCAGATCGTGACGCTGGACGAGATCATCGACTTCGTTGCGGCGGAGTCGGCCGCCACCGGGCGCACGATCGGGCTGATTCCTGAGATCAAGCACCCGAGCTATTTCAGTAGCCTGGGCCTGGCGATGGAAGACAAGGTGCTGGCCACACTGCAAGCGCACGCGTATACGCGCACGGCGCCGGTGACGATCCAGTCGTTCGAGACCACTAACCTGCGCTACCTGCGCGGCAAGATCGGGCGGCAGAGCAACATCCGGCTGCTGCAATTGCTCAGTGGTGCGCAGATGGCGCTGCCCGATGCGGGCAAGGGCGCTGCGCCAGCCACCTATGCGCAACTGATGACACCTGCGGGGCTCAAGCAGGTTGCCACCTACGCCGACGCGATCGGCCCGGACATCCGCGCGATCATTCCGCTGGATGCGCAGCAGCGCCTGGGTCAACCGACCAGCCTGGTGCGCGATGCGCATGCGGCGGGATTGCAGGTGCAGCCGTACACCTTTCGTCCGGAAAACTATTTTCTCGCCGCCGACAACCGCAGTGGCGGTGCGCCGACCGAGCGTAACGAAGCGGGTGCGCTGGCGGAATTGAAGCGCTATCTGGACACCGGCATCGATGCGTTTTTCGCCGACGACCCGGGCCTGGCACGGCGCGCATTGAGCGGGAAAACACCGCGGTAAGCAACGCATACGTAGGAGCGCGCTTGCGCGCGATGGGGCGTTACCGATAACGCTTCATCGCGCGCAAGCGCGCTCCTACGTGAGGCGGGCGGCGACGTGGATTGGTCGGTAGTTCGCTTAAGGAATGGTGTTACGTGCCTGGTGTGCTTGCGGAATTGAAACGCTATCTGGACACCGGCATCGACGCATTCTTCGCCGGCAACACGGGCTTGGCGCGACGCGCGTTGAGCGGGCAGACACCGCGGTAGATAACGCGGAGTGCGTAGGAGCGCGCTTGCGCGCGATGGGGCGTTATCGATAACGCTTCATCGCGCGCAAGCGCGCTTCTACAAACGCGGCACAGCACTGATTACTTGGTTAGTCGCCTGCAGAACGCGCACTACGCGCCCGGTGGGCGCTCGCGTGGCGGGAAATGCAGCACCACGTTTTCCGAGCCGTCGTCCTGGCGTTGCCACAGCACCGGCACCTGACGCGGCGGCGGCGGTTCCAGCATGGCGTGCTCGGGGTTGCTGACCTCCCACGCGGCGTCTTCGTCCTCGTCGTCCCAGCTGTAGCGCGGCTTGGCCTGCTGCGGGTCGCGCAGGCGTAGCAGCAGGGCGGCAATCAGGCCGGCCACTGCGCCGCCCAGATGCGATTGCCAGGACACGCCGGCTTCGTGCGGCAGGATGGTCATCAGCATGCCGCCGTAAAACAGGAACGCGATCATGCTGGTGGCGATCGCCGGGCGGTCGCGGCGGAGCAGGCCCAGCACGAACACCAGGAACATCAGCCCGTGGGTGACACCGCTCGCCCCCAGGTGGCGGCTGCCGGGGTCGCCCAGCAGCCATGCACCCAGGCCCGAGCCTAGCCACAGCAGCGGCAACGCCATCGCGGTGGCACGCGGATACACGCTGCCGGCGAGGGTGCCCAGGATCAGCAGTGCCGCCGCATTGGCGCCCAGATGCGCGAGCGAGCCGTGCAACAGTGGCGCGGTGAGGATGCCGATCAGCCCGTCGGCTTGCAGTGGCGCCACCGCCCACGCGCGCCAGTCGAACATGCCCTGGCCGGTGAACACGGCTACTAGCAGCAGCACGGCGGCCAGGCTGAGGTTGAAGGCACGCAGCACCCGGGAGCGATCCAGGCGGTCTTGCGTGGTGGCATCGGCGGTGGCAACAGGATGCGAGGTCATGCCTTCACGGATGGCGTCGCACAGGTTTTTTTACAAGCCTCTCCGGCTCGGGATAAGCAGGCCCGGCGACGGGATAATCCACTCCCGGCGTCAATCGTTGGCGCATCAGCCTGGACGATCTGCGGCTTGGCTGCAGGGCCCTTGCCCGCCCACCATCGTGGGACACGCCGCAAGTACATCCCTGTAAGCGCTGACGCGGCATCCATACCGCGTCAGGGCCCGCGATGGTGGGCGGGCAGGGACCATCGGAGATGGTCGGTGTTTATGGCTTTCAACAAAGCAACCAGCAGACTTTTTGGTGCGGTGTCCTCGCCGCTTGCGGGACCGTGTGGCGGCATGGATGCCGCCACCGAGCCCCCAGGGACGGGTTCACGGCGTGTCCCGCGAGCGGTGAGGGCACCGCGCCCTCGACTCACCTAGCTTCTGATTGTTGATCTGTCGCTTGGCTGCAGGGCCCTTGCCCGCCCACCATCGCGGGACACGCCGCAAGTCCATCCCTGTAAGCGCTGACGCGGCATCCATGCCGCGTCAGGGCCCGCGATGGTGGGCGGGCAGGGACCCCTCAAGATGGTCGGTGCGCCAGAGACGAGCAGCGCACGCGGCGCTGCCATTCACGAATCCCCAATCCCGATTCCCCAATCCCAGCCCCTCAGTGCCCGGCCGGCTTTGCCGGGCGCAGCAGGCTCAGCACGATGGTGGCGATGAGGATGGCGACCACGACGGCCAGCGAGACCAGCACCGGGATTTTGTAGAGATCGATGATCATCATCTTGGTGCCGATGAACACCAGGATCACCGCCAGCCCGTACGGCAGCAGGTGGAAGCGGTCGGCCATGCCGGCCAGCAGGAAGAACATCGCGCGCAGGCCCAGCACCGCGAACACGTTGGAGGTCAGCACGATGAACGGGTCGGTGGTGATCGCGAAGATCGCCGGGATGCTGTCCACCGCGAAGATCACATCGATCACCGCGATCAGGATCAACACCACAAACAGCGGCGTGAACCAGCGCTTGCCATCCTTGATCACGCTCAGCAGGTTGCCGTGGTACTGCGGGCTCAGACGCAGGTGGCCACGCATCCAGCGCAGCACCGGGTTTGCTTCCAGGTCCGGCTCCTTGCCCGCGGAGAACCACATCTTGATGCCGGTCAGCAGCAGGAACGCGCCAAACACGTACAGCAGCCAATGGAACTTGGCCAGCAACATCGAGCCGGCGAAGATCATGATCGCGCGCAGCACGATCGCGCCCAGCACGCCGATGATCAGCACGCGCTGGCGCTGTTCCTCGGGCACGCCGAAGTAGGTCATGACCATCAGGAACACGAAGATGTTGTCGACTGCCAGGGATTTTTCCACCAGGTAACCGGTGAGGAACTGCAGCCCGATCTGGTCGGCCTGCGCATCGCCCACGCTGCCCTGCAGGTACCACCACAGCCCGGCATTGAAGGCCAGCGCCAGCAGCACCCAGCCGATGCTCCACCAGGTGGCTTCCTTGAAGGTGACCTTGTGGGCGCCGCCGTGGCGCATCAGCACCAGATCGATCATCAGCGCCGCGATCACCACGACCGCGAAGCCACCCCATAACCAGACATTGCCAATGGTTTGCATAAGAATCCCGAAAAGTGAAAACGACCTGGACAGCCGGTGGGGCTGAGGCCTTGTGACACGGAAATCGTGGATTCCGGGTGACGGACCTTCGCCTGCGCGGCGAAGGTCTCGCTCGCAACCGGCTGGGCCGGTTGCCGTTGCACCGGAGCGCCTGACAGGCAGGGCTCGTAATGACGGCGACAACGCTGGGAGCTACTCCCCTTCTGCGGCCGATTCTGCGGGCCGGGGGCGGGCGCGTCAATCCAGCCGGATACAATAGGTGAATGAATACTCCTGTCCCCGTCGTCCGACTCAAGAATGCGTGGCGCTCCAGCCACCCGTGGATCTTCCAGAAGCTGGTGGAAAAGCCCGCCGCCAAGCCCAAGCCCGGCACCATTGTCGATGTGGTCGGCGTGGACGGGGAATGGATCGGCCGCGGCTTCTACAACGGCCATTCGCGCATCGCCGTGCGCATCCTGGAAACCGACCAGTCGGTGCCGGTGGATGCGGGCTGGTTCTCGCGCAAGATCGCCGCGGCGGTGAGCCTGCGCCGCGATTGGCTGCAGCTCGATGGCGTGTCCGATGCCTGGCGCGTGGTGCATAGCGAAGGCGATGGTCTGTCCGGGCTGGTGGTGGACCGCTATGGCGACCTGGTGGTGGTGGAGTTCTTCGCCGCCGGCATGTTCCGCCACCGCGAATGGATCTACGAGGCGCTGCGTGAGCAGTTCCCCGGCTGCCGTTTCCACAGCTTTGCCGATGAGCATGTGCAAAAGCAGGAAAGCTTCGATTTCCACAGCAACACCACCACCGAAGCCTCGGTGATCACCGAGTACGGCATCAAGTTCCGTGCCGACCCGGCCGGTGCGCACAAGACCGGTTTCTTTGCTGACCAGCGCGAGAACCGCCAGTGGCTGAGCGAGCAGGTCAAGGACAAGACCGTGCTGGACCTGTGCTGCAACACCGGCGGGTTTGCGGTGTATGCGGCCGCGCGCGGCGCCACCGAGGTGCTGGGCGTGGACATCGACGAAGACGTGATCGCCATTGCCAAGGGCAACGCCAAGCTCAACAACGTGCGCCCGAAGTTCGTGCAGGCCGACATCTTTCCGTGGCTGCGCGATGCGGCCAACCGCGGCGAGAAATACGACGTGGTGATCCTGGACCCGGCCAAGATGACCCGCGACCGCGAGCAGGTGATTCCAGCGCTGAAGAAGTATCTGGACATGAACAAGCTGGCGCTGGGCGTGGTCAAGCCGGGTGGCCTGTTTGCGACCTTCTCGTGCACCGGCCTGGTGGCCGAGCAGGAGTTTCTGGACATGCTGCGGCGCGCTTCGTATTTCTCCGGGCGCACCATCCAGATCCTGAAAGTCGCCGGTGCCGGCCCGGACCATCCGTTCATGGCGCACGTGCAGGAATCGCGTTATCTCAAGGCGGTGTTCTGCCGCGTGGTCGACTGACAATGTCCTTGCTCCCTGCCGGTGCCGTGGGTATCGGCGGGGGCGATGACGCGGGTCGCAGTACGATCGAGGCGTGATGCCCGCGCCATGCCCTCGCACCATGCACGGGAGCACACGGCCACCCCTTGCCGCGCTGCAGGTGCGCCATTACCGGCGCCTGGCAGCCAGTGGGTTGCCGCCCTCCACATCCCGCAGCAGAGGCCTGGCGATGACCACCCACGACGACGAACGCAAGGCGCTGCGCCGGTTGTTGCGGCAGATCGAGCGCCCCAACACCAGCCTGCTAGCCAGCAATTGGCCAGTGTTCGGTGTGTGGCTGCTGTTCGCCGGGGCCTTCATGTATCTGTTCAAGACCGGCGTGCAGTCGCCGCTGCATCCGTTGATCCTGGCGCTGGGTTCGACCTGCCTGGGCGTGTTTGGCGCCTGGATCGTGTTCCTGTCGGTGTGGGCACGGCAGTGGCCGCACCTGCGCGACCACATCGATGCCGACAGCGTGCGTGCACGGCTGGCCGAACTCGACGACTGAGCGGGCCGGTGCGCGCTGCAGTGTGAGCGCAGGCTGTTGATCGGCACGCGACGGGTGTCAGATGCGCGCGTTGCTCGGCTACTCACGCGTGTCACCGCACGCGCAAACATAAGAGCAGCTATCAAAACGACTGCGCAGCCGCCAGGCGGGCGCGGCCGGTGCTCGGAATCGGCATGTACCCACGTACACTTCGGTTCCTCCGCGCCGTCCGCACCCACCTGACGGCTGCTCGCTACGTTTTGTTGGCCGCTCTAAAGACATGCGTGCTGCGCGATCCACGGCCGTGATCGCGCCAGCACCGCACGCGTGGCCTCCCTGGCCAGCGCGCGCTGTCTGCGGTGCAGCCAACGCTCAGCGCAACAGCATGATTACCAGCCCGCCGGCCGCGCAGTGATCTCCGGCACCGCCTGGCGCAGGTCTGCACCGAACTCAGGGTTGCGCATCGTCTCGGTGTCGGCATAGCCGTAGAACACGCCCTGGCTAGGTGTGGTGCCCTCGCGCAGCTCCAGATCGCCGCGCACCTGAGTGGTGCCGGCCACGGTGACCGCACCGAAGGCGCCCGGGCCCATGAACACGGTCTGGGCCTGCGCGGTGTTGCCGATCACCGCGCCGGGGTGCCACACGGTCAGCCCGCCGAGCACCGCGTTGCCCTGCACGGTGCCGCCCATCACCGTGGCGTGGCCGTCGATGCGCGCATTGCCCAGCACATTGCCGGCCAGCACGCGCGCGAACGGGCCCACATAGGCGGTGGAGGCGACAGTGGCGGTGTTGGCCACCCAGCCGCCGCCGTTGGCATGCCGGCGGCCCACCGGCGTGGGCGTTGGCGCGCCGGGCTGGCTGCCAGCGGCGGCGGCGTTGCTCAGGGTCACGCTCCACGGGTAGCGATAGATCGCGTAGTAGGACTGGTCCCACTTGATCTTGTGCATGGTGGTGGGCGCGCCCATCACCATCAGGTACACCGCGCGGTCGCCGCTGCGCAGGGCCACGGTGACGCTGGCTTTGGCGCCGCGCTGCAGGGCGCTGTAGCGCGCGCGGCCGCTGCTGTCGATGCTGACCACGCCCCATCGCCAGTCTGAATCCGGGGCTGGAATGCTGGCCGGGTCGGTCACCAGGCCGGGCAATGCGGTGACCGCGGGCGCAGCCTGCACCTGGCCCTCGAAGCTCACGCCGATGCTGGTGACGCCGGCAGCGGGGATCAGCTGCACCAGGTTGTAGCCCCAGCGCTGTGGCGCCCATTCGAACGGCACGCGGTAGCGGTTGGCCTGGCCGGCGACCGGGTCGAGCACGGTCATGCGCAACGCGCGATCGCGGTTGTCCCAGTCCTGGGTGCGTTGCGGATCGAACGATGCATTGCCGCCATAGCGAGCGCGATACAGCGCGCCCTGATCGCTGCCATCGGGGTTGGTGTAGTCCCAGTTGACGTTGCGCAGTGCCCAATCGCCGAACACATCGTTCAGTTGCGACTGCGTCCATCCCATGTTGGTGCGGATCACCGTAAATGGATCGGCGCTACGCTGCGCCGGATCGCCTGGCTTGGGCGCCTTGGCCCACAGGTCGTTGATGATGGCGTAGCCGTAGCGGTTCTTGAGGTACTCCAGGAACTGCCAGTTGCAGTAGCGATCGCGGGTGGAGCCCAGATACAGGTGCGGGTAGTTCACCAGCATGCTGGAGCAATGCACGTCGCTGGCGTGGAATTCCGGCAGCTGGTGGGTCATCCAGTTGGCGTGCGATTCCCAGATCCAACCGGTGTAGTCGGAGTCGCGCAGGCTTTGCGTCTGCCCTTGCAGTGCGTGCGTGAGTTCGTGTGCCAGGCCCCAGTGATCGCGCAGGCCGCCCGGTGCCATCCACATGCCCATGTTGCCGCTGCCGGTGACCCCACCGCTCAGCCCGAAGCTCGGATCCAGGTGGATGCTGGCCTTGGTCTTGGTGGTGCTGGTGCAGGCCGGCTCGGGGAATTGCAGGCGATTGATGAAGCTGTCCCAGACCATCTCCAGGTGCTCGCCAGCCGCGCGGACGTCGGCGCTGGACACGCCGTCGCCATTCCAGCGGAACGCAAAGTGCGTGGTTTCATAACGCACCGGTGGCATGCCGGCTTCGTTGGCGCGCGCAGTCCAGGTACCGGCCGTGCAGGCCGCACTGGCGGTGGAGGCGGCACCCAGCAGCCCGGTGGCGATCAGGGCGGCGGCCAGTAGACGGCGGGCGGGCAGGCGGCGGGGCAATGCAGGCGATGCGTTGGGCATGAGGGCGCTCGGGGCATGAGTGAAGGCGCGCACGCCACCGCACACACGCCGAGGCGGTGTGGCGAAGCGAGGCGGTGGCAGGCCGTTGGAGGGGCGGCGGCGCAAGTGTGCGCAGCGCGCACGGGTCTGCAATTGGTTTGAAGATGGATTATTCGGTTCTGCAACGCGGTCGGCGTTCGTGCTGTGGCACCGGTGGACATTGCGCCGCTGCGCCCGCCCGATGGCGGCCAGCCGATGACGCAGTGCGGGCGCCCGCCGCGCCGACACCTGCGGCTATGATCCGGTGACCCCCCCTGCAAGCGAGACCGCATGAAACTGCACACGCTGTATTTGTCGTTGTTGCTGGCCGCCACCACCTCGGCACACGCGATGGAGTTTTCCGCCGCCGAGCTGGCCCGCGCCAGCGCACTGCAAAAGCGCCTGGTCACGCTGGATTCGCACCTGGACACGCCGGCCAATCTGGAGCGCGCCGATTTCGATGTGATGCAGGGCCATGCCGGCAATCGGCTGTCGCAGGTGGACTACCCGCGCATGCTCGAAGGCGCGCTCGATGGCGGCTTCTGGGCGGTCTATACCGGGCAAGGCAATCGCAGTGCGGCCGCGCATCTCGATGACCGCGACGCCGGCCTGCAGCGGCTGATCAAGATCCACAACCTGTTGGCCGCGCAGCCGCAACGCTTCGCGCTGGCCACCACGCCCACCGATGCCGCGCGCATCAAGGTCGCCGGCAAGCGCGTGGTCTACATCAGCATGGAAAACGCCAGCCCGCTGGTGGCCGACCCGTCGCTGCTGCGCTTCTATTACGCGCAGGGCCTGCGGCTGATGAGCACGGTGCATTTTCTCAACAACGAGTTCGCCGATTCGGCCACCGACCCGAAAGGGGCCGAGTGGAAAGGCCTGAGCCCGGCCGGCAAGCAACTGGTGCAGCAGGCGCAGGCACTGGGCATCGTGATCGATCAATCGCATGCCTCCGATGCGGTGTTCGACCAGTTGATCGCGTTGTCGCCGGTGCCGATCGTGCTCTCGCACAGCGGCGCGCGGGCGGTTTACAACCACCCGCGCAACATCGACGACGCACGCCTGAAGGTGCTGGCCGCGCATGGCGGAGTGATCCAGGTGAATTCGTATGGCGGATATCTCATCGACAGCGGCGCCAGCCCCGAGCGCAAGGCCGCCGAGAAGGCGCTGGCCGACCAATACGGCGGCTGGGAGCATCTGAAGATGTCCGACGGCACCGCCCTGAGTGAAGCGCTCAAGGCACTGGATGCGCGCTACCCGGTCAAGCGCGCGACCGAAGAGGATTTCTTCGCGCATCTGGAGCATGTGCTCAAGATCGCCGGGCCCGCGCATGTGGGAATCGGCATGGACTGGGACGGCGGCGGTGGCGTGGTCGGGCTGGAAGACGTGTCCGACCTGCCGCGCATCACCGCCTGGCTGCTGCGCAAGGGCTATAGCGAGCCGCAGATCGCCGGCATCTGGGGTGGGAATCTGCTGCGGGTGATGGAGCAGGCGCAGGCCTATGCGGCTGGGAATCGGGAATCGGGAGTGGGGAATCGTTGAAGCGGTTGGTCGTGCGCGGTGGGGGCAGGGCGTTGTGCAGGGAGAGCGGTGGGGCTGGATGGCTTGTGGGTGGATGGGGTGATGGCTGCGGCGTGATTCGGCTGGGGAGTGCCTGCGTCCGTGTGCTGAGGTAGCGGCAGCGCTCGCCGCGTCTGATGGTGGGGGTTGTCTGGCAGCGGTCGGGCCCGCGGCGGCCAGCGGCTGGCTTGGCTAGGTGGGCTGCCTTGGCTGACAGGGCTGAAGCGCTCCGTTTGGGTGTTTGCACAAAAACCGGCGGTTGCCAGCGCCACTACAGGCAACGCTCTGCCGAAGATTTCAGGAAAAAGCGCCAACTAGAATGCGTCCACCCCTTCTGCGATGCGGGCGCTTTGGCGTCCGGTTCGCCTGGATGACCCCTGAGTTGGAGCGTGCGATGACCCCAGTCTCCCGGCCCCTGCCGCACCCTGACGGCATGGCCGCCACCTACCGCAAGATCCTGCTGCGGCTGATCCCGTTCCTGTTCGTCTGCTACCTGTTCAACTACCTGGACCGGGTCAATGTCGGCTTCGCCAAGCTGCAGATGCTGGGCGATCTGGGCATGAGCGAGACCGTGTACGGGCTGGGTGCGGGCATCTTCTTCATCGGCTACCTGGCGTGCGGGGTGCCCAGCAACCTGATCCTGCAGCGGCTGGGCGCGCGCCGCTGGGTGGCGATCATGATGATCAGCTGGGGCCTGCTCTCCACCTGCCTGATGTTCGTGCGCACCCCGGCCGGGTTCTACACCCTGCGCCTGCTCACCGGCGCGGCCGAGGCCGGCTTCTTCCCGGGCATCGTGCTGTACCTGACGCGCTGGTTCCCGCGCGCGCAGCATGGCCGGGTCATGACCATCTTCATGTCGGCCATTCCCATCTCCGGGGTGCTGGGCGGGCCGTTGTCGGGCTGGATCCTGAGCCATTTTTCGGCCGGGCAGGGCGGGCTGGCCGGCTGGCAGTGGATGTTCCTGCTGCAGGGCCTGCCCACCGTGCTGCTGGGCGTTGGCGTGTGGTTTCTGCTCAGCGATGGCGTGCAGCAGGCCCGCTGGCTGACCCCGGGCGAGAAGCAGGCGCTGACCCGCGCGCTGGACGCCGATGAAGCGGGCAAGCCAGCCGGGGCGTCCACCTCGCTGGCGGCCGTGCTGCGCAACCCGGCGGTGTGGATGCTGGGCACGGTGTACTTCTGCATCCAGAGCGGGGTGTATGCGATCAACTTCTGGCTGCCGTCGATCATCCAGGGCAGCGGCGTCACCGAGCCGACCCGGATCGGCCTGATGAGTGCCATCCCCTACCTGGCCGCAGCGGTGTTCATGGTGCTGATGGGGCGCTCGGCCGACCGCCGCCGCGAGCGCCGCTGGCATCTGGTGATCCCGTTGCTGATGGGCGCCGCCGGCCTGTGCCTGGCCGCCGCGCTCACCGACCACCTGTGGCTGGCCTTGCTGGGCATGACCCTGGCCACGATGGGCGCGGTCAGCGGGCTGCCGCTGTTCTGGCCGCTGACCAACGGCTTTCTGACCGCCGCCGCCGCGGCCGGTGGGCTGGCGCTGATCAATTCCACCGGGCAGGTTGCCGGCTTCGTCAGCCCCTATCTGGTGGGCTGGATCAAGGACACCACCCACAGCACCGAGCTGGCCCTGTACGTGCTGGCCGCGGCCATGGTGCTGGGCGCCGCGTTGGTGCTGCGGGTACCGGCCAGGGCGGTGAACCAGTGATGCCCGTGCCCCTTTTCGTTGAGCCCATTCCGTCATGAAGATCGTCATCGCGCCCGATTCGTACAAGGAAAGCCTGTCCGCGCTAGAGGTGGCCACCCAGATCGAAGCTGGCTTCCGCGAGGTGTTCCCCGACTGGAGCTACACCAAGGTGCCGGTGGCCGACGGCGGCGAGGGCACGGTGGAGGCGCTGGTCGCCGCAACCGGCGGGCGGGTGATCGCCTGCACCGTCAGCGGCCCGCTGGGCACGCCGGTGCAGGCGTTCTTCGGGTTGACCGGCGATGGCCGCACCGCGGTGATCGAGATGGCGGCCGCCAGCGGCCTGGCGCTGGTGCCCCCGGCGCAGCGCGCGCCGCTGCAGGCCAGCACGGCCGGGGTGGGTGAGCTGATCCTGGCCGCGCTGGATGCCGGCGCGCGGCGCTTCATCATCGGGATTGGCGGCAGCGCCACCAACGACGGCGGCGCCGGCATGGCCCAAGCGCTAGGCGCGCGCCTGCTGGATGCGCGCAATGAGCCGATCGGCGCGGGTGGCGGTGCGCTGGCGGCGCTGGCCCGCATCGAGACCGACGGCCTGGACGTGCGGCTGCAGGAATGCCACATCGAAGTGGCCTGCGATGTGGACAACCCGCTGATCGGCCCGACTGGTGCCTCGGCGGTGTTCGGCCCGCAAAAGGGCGCAACGCCGGTCATGGTGCGGCAGCTCGATGCCAACCTGCAGCACTACGCCAACCTGCTCGAGCGCGACCTCGGCCTGCGCCTGCACGGCTTGCCCGGTGGCGGCGCGGCCGGCGGGCTGGGCGCTGCGCTGGTGGCGTTTCTGGGCGCGCAGCTGCGACCGGGCGTGGAGATCGTGGCGCAGGCACTGGGCCTGGACGCCACCATTGCGCAGGCGGATCTGGTCCTCACCGGCGAAGGCCGCATCGACAGCCAGAGCCTGTATGGCAAGACCCCGGTGGGGGTGGCGCGGGTGGCGCAGCACCACGGCAAGCCGGTGATTGCCATTGCCGGGTGCCTGGGCAACGGCGCCGGCCTGCTGCATGCGCACGGCATCGCAGCGATGTTTGCGGTGGTGCACCGCGCCTGCACGGTGGAGCAGGCCCTGGCCGAGGCGGCCAGCAATGTGCGCATCGCCGCGCGGAACGTGGCCGCGGCGTTGCAGGTGGGCATGGCGCTGGCACAACCGGCCTTTCCGGTCCCGGCGCGCGCGTCTTGATGGTGCGCCGCGCACGCCGGCCGGCGCCGGGTTCCCCTTAGCATAGGGCGATGCTTACGCTCGACCGCACCCTGGCGCAGTCCATCGTCGACCGTTCGATGACCATCATCGACGGCAACGTCAACGTGATGGACCACACCGGCGTGATCGTTGCCAGCGGCGACCCCGCGCGCATCGGCCAGCTGCATGAAGGCGCGCTGCTGGTGCTGTCGCGGCAGGGGCGGGTGGAGATCGACGCGGCGCTGGCGCAGCAGCTCGACGCAGTACGTCCCGGCGTCAACCTGCCGCTGATCGTCGATGGCCGCGTGCTCGGCTGCGTGGGCCTGACCGGCGACCCTGCGCGCATCGGGCAACAGGCCGAACTGGTGCGCATGGCCGCCGAGGCCATGCTCGAACAAGCCGGGCTGCTGCGCCTGCTGGCCCGCGACGCGCGCCTGCGCGAGGAGGTCACGCTGGGGCTGATCCGCACCGACGGGCCGACCCCGGCGCTGGCCGGCTGGGCCGAACGGCTGGGCATCGCGCTGGATCTGCCGCGCGTGGCCGCGGTGATCGAAGTAGAAAGCGACACCCTGGATCTGGACGCCATGCTGGTGGAGCTGCAGCGCCTGCATACGCTGCTGTCCACGCCCGAGCGCGGCAACCTGATCGCCGCCACCGCGCTCAACGAGCTGGTGGTGCTGAAACCGGCGCTGGACCGGCGCGGGCAATGGAATGTGGACGAACAACGCCGGCGTGCACACACCTTGCTCGAGCGTATGCGTGCCAGCAGCCCGCTGCGCATCCGCCTGGCGCTGGGCCAGTATTTTCCGCAGCCCAACGGGCTGGCGCTATCGCACCAGATCGCGCGCACCACCATGCGCATCGGCAAGGCGCGCACGCCGGGCGCCGATGCCTTCTTCTTCGACGATTACCGCCTGCCGGTATTGGTGGACGACCTGCGCCAGGCCTGGCAGGCCGATGAACTGCGTAAGCCGCTGCAGGCGCTGCTGACGCAGGACCGCCGCGGCCAGTTGCTGCAGACCTTGTCGTGCTGGTTCGCCAACGGCATGCGCATGGCGCCCACCGCCAAGGCGCTGGGCATTCATCGAAATACGCTGGACTACCGCATGCAGCGCATCCAGGACCTGTGTGCGGTGAACCTCAGTACCACCGACGATTGCATGCGCCTGTATCTGGCACTGCAGATGCGCCAGGACAGCGCCGCGGCCGCGCCCGAGGGCGCGCAGTAGGTCTGCGCAGGCAGTCACTGCGTGTGCCACGACGCGGGCGATGCCGTGCAGATTCCACGCGTATGCGGCACTGCTGCATCGGTTGCCGCGCACTGCTGCCGGATGCAGCCGCACATGCCGTTGCACCCCTCGGCCAGCGGCACATCTGCGTGGCAGCGCACGGAACGGCCACGCGGTCTTGCTTGCCTGCTCCGCTAGACTGCGCGGATGACATCGGGCGAGCGACCACGTTGAAACAGCGTCACGTAGCAGCGCCGCTTGCGGCCAACGAGACCGACCGCCTGGCGCGGCTGGCGTTGCTGCAGGTGGTCGATAGCGAAGCCGAACCGTTCTTCGACGCCCTGGCCGCCGCCGCGCAGGCCATTGCCGGCACGCCGATCGCACTGGTGTCGCTGGTGGACGAGCACCGCCAATGGTGGAAGGCCAACGTCGGCCTGCCGGGCGTGTCGCAGACCCCGCGCGAGCTGGCGTTCTGCGCGCACGCCATTCTCGATGACGCAGTGATGGAAGTGCCCAATGCGTCGGACGACCCGCGCTTCAGCGGCAACGAACTGGTCACCGACGCACCCGGCATCCGCTACTACGCCGGTGCCCCGATCGTGCTCTCCGATGGCCTGCGCATGGGCACGGTGTGCGTGATCGACCAGCGCCCGCGACAGCTGCAACCGGCCCAGCTGGAGGTCCTGCGGCATCTGGCACGGGTGGCGGCCGAAGGCCTGGAGCAGCGCCGCCTGATGCTGGAGCGTGCCGAGACCAACGCCCAGCTGCAGCAGCGCCTGCGCGAGAGCGAAGCGTTCCTGGAGCGCACCGGGCGAGTGGCCGGCGTGGGCGGCTGGGAGGTGGATGTGGCCAGCGGCACCTTGAGCTGGTCTGACCAGACCTGCCGCCTGCACGATCTGCCACCGGGCTACCGGCCCAGCCTGGGCGAGGCGATCGCGTTCTATCCGCTGGACGCGCGCGCGGTGATCACCGAGGCGGTGGAAGCCTGTGTGCGCGACGGCACGCCGTGGGACCTGGAGCTGCCGCTGATCAGCAGCACCGGCCGCCACTTATGGGTGCAGAGCACCGGTGCGATGGACATGACCGATGGGCGCATGCGCCTGATCGGTGCCGTCCAGGACGTCACCGACCGCCACCGCGCGGTGGACGCCCTGGCCACCAGCGAGCGCAAGTTCCGCAAGATGTTCCAGTACAGCCTGGGGCTGATCTGCACCCACGACATGGACGGCCGCCTGATCAGCGTGAACCCGGCCGCCGCGCGCTCGCTCGGGCGCAGCGTCGAGGACATGGAAGGCCGCGCGCTGGTGGAATTGGTGCGCCCGGAACGGCATGCCGCCTTGCACGGTTATCTGTCGCGGATGGTGCTCGATGGCCAGGACTCGGGCGTGATCGAGCTGGTCGCCGGCGATGGCAGCCTGCGCCACTGGCAGTACCACAACGTGCTCGACGTGGAAGCCGATGGCACCGTGGTGCTGGCGCATGCGCAGGACGTGACCAACCAATACAAGCAGGAAAAGCAGCTGCTGGAATGGTCCTTCACCGACCCGTTGACCAACTGCTTCAACCGTCGCTATCTGGACGAGCTGGACAAGCGCGACCCCAGCGTGCGCTGGGGCTGCATCGTGGTGGACCTGGATAAGTTCAAGCTGGTCAACGACACCCACGGCCACCAGCGCGGCGACGAAGTGCTGGTGCAGATGGCCTGGTTCCTCAACCAGCCGCTGCGCACCCAGGACCGCCTGGTGCGACTGGGCGGCGACGAGTTTTTGGTGCTGCTGCATCAGCCCACACCTGCGCAGCTGAGCGCGCTGGCGCGCGACTATCTGGACGCGGCGGACAATGCGCCGATCCGCTTCACCCTGGGCAACGCGCTGCGCCAGGACGGCGAGGCGCTGGCGGCGGTGGTCGACCGTGCCGACAAGTCGTTGTATGCGCTGCGGCGCTCCCGCCGCGGCAGCAGCTCCACCGACCAGCGCTGACGGCGCAGCGCCCCTCGTTCCCTGGTGATGTCCCGCGTGCCGAAAAATCGTGCTCATGAATACGCGATCGCCTATCATGTAAACGTTTTCAATCACATTGGTACGGAATGGACACCTTCGATCGCACCCAGCTCAGCCCCAAGTGGCAGTTCCGCTTCGATTTCTTCGACCGTCATGGCGGCCCGAAGGATCCTGCCTACAAGGAAACGCTGAAGACGCTGCCGTTCGGCGAGAAGCTCAAGGTCGGCATGAACTTCTACGCGCTGTTCTTCGGCTTCATCTACTTCTTCATCCTGGGCCTGTGGCGCAAGGCGCTGGGCCTGATCGGCATCGGGCTGGTGGTGGGCATCATCGCCTCGTTCCTGCCCGGCTCGCTGGGCAACGCTCTGAGCATCCCGCTGGCCCTGCTGGCCGGCATGAGTGCCAACTACGCCTACTACCTGGACAAGGTGAAGGGCAGCACCAGCTTCAACCCGTTCGAAGGCATGCGCTGGTAAGTCATGGCATGGCCGCGCCGGCCCCTCCCGCCGCTGCGCAGCGTTGCCAAGCCCGGTCTCGACCGGGCTTTTTTATGCCTGTGGCTTGCTGAGCCTGCGCAGCGGGTCCATGAGCCGACACTCGCTCGTACGCAGAATAAGCAGGCTTTGAACCGCTAATGACGGACGATCAAGCCATTTGACCGCTTTTAGTGGGGCTACAAGCGGGCAAAACCGTTAGCGGCGCTTGCACGCCGTCAACTCCCGTACTGAGCCCACGGCAACTGCCTGAATTCCTTACATATCCGGGCGTGGCCTTCCGCTTGAGTCCGTACGGTCTGTTGCGCCGCAGTATGGCGCCACGGTTTAGCCTTGCTTAATCTTTGCCACACCGTGACACACGTCGCGCCAGATTTGGATCGATCCAAAGCACACTGTCCCCCGCAAGTGTTTGAAAAGACGAAGTCTTTCCGTCGCACCACCACCCCCGACGAGACGCTTGAATGACCGATTCCCGTTGTCACCGCCCGCGTGTGCTGTCCCAGGCCCTCTTGCTCGCCATGCTGTCGCCGTTGCTGGCGCTGGCGCAGCAGGCCGATCCGCAACAACTCGACGCCGTCACCGTGACCGGCTCGCGCATCAAGCGTGTCCAGGCCGAAGGGCCGGCGCCGGTGCAGATCATCGGCTCGGAGGAGATCCGCGCCCAGGGCTTCACCACCGTCTACGACATGCTCGGCACGTTGAACCAGGCGATCGGCACGGTGGAGGCGGATGTCAGCTGGGGCTCGCACACGCCCAACGCCAGCCCGCTCAACCTGCGCAACCTCGGCCCCAACCGCAGCCTGCTGCTGGTCAACGGCCGCCGCGTGGCCGATTACCCGCTGCCCTATAACGGGCAGAGCAACGTCTCCAACTACAGCAACATCCCCGCCGCGGCGGTGGACCGGGTGGAAGTGCTCACCGGTGGTGCCTCGGCCATCTACGGCTCGGACGCGATCGCCGGCGTGGTCAACGTGATCCTCAAGCAGAACTACAGCGGCGACCAGTTCCGCATGCGCGGCGGCACCGCCACCGAGGGCGGGCGCGATACCGCAGATGTGTCCTGGGCCGGCGGGCGCACCGGCGACAACTGGAGCGTGACCTACGCGCTGCAGTACACCAGCCGCGACCCGCTGTTCGGCCGCGACCGCCCGCAGATGGACGACGCCAGCGACGCGCCCTACAGCGCCTGGACCACCGAGCAGCGCCGGGTGGGGTTTCGCCCCAGCAGCGGCATTGCCTTGATCGACAACGCCACCGGCACCCGCCAGGCGCCGCCACCGGGCGCGTGCGAACAGTTTGGCGGCGCCTATTACCGCGCTGATCGGCTGCTCTACAACCGCAATACCGACACCACCACCAACACCGGCCAGCTGTGCGGGCTGAGCGCCGACTACGGCGACTGGCTGCTGCGCAGCGGCAGCAAGGACCTGTCCGGCTATCTGTACGGCACCTGGGAATTCGGCAACGGCGTGCAAGCCTGGACCAACCTGGCGGTGTTCGATTCCGAAGCACAGTGGGGCACCTCGCCGCCGTATGTGCAGCTGCCGGCCGGGCTGGATTACCCGGCCTTCTACGACGTCACCAGCGGCCAGCAGTTGATTGGCGTGCGCCAGTTCACCGCCAACGAAGTCGGCAGCCAGGCCGGCCTGCGCAACCGCAACCGCGAGCGCTCCTGGGACATCAGCGCCGGCTTGCGCGGCACCCTGGCCGACGGCCGCTTCGACTGGGATGCCTCGCTGGGCCGCTCGTACTACCGCGTGCAGGAACGCATCTCCACCGTGGACTGGCAACGCGCCAATGACTATTTCCTCGGCCCGCAGCTGGGCACCGTGGACGGCCTGCCGGCCTACGCCCTGGACCGCGCGCGCTGGTGGACTCCGCTGACGCCGGGGCAATACGCGCAGATCGGTGCGCATTCGGTGAACCGCGCCGCGTCCTGGGTCAATCAGGGCGCGTTGAGCCTGAGCGGCACCTTGTTCGACGGCTGGGCCGGGCCGATCGAATTTGCCGCGGTGGTCGAAGCCGCGCAGCAGGGCTACCGGCTCAACCCGGACCCGCGCGCCAACCTCGATTACGAAGTGCAGAACGTGGACCGCGGCGGTGGCGAGCGCACCCGTTACTCGGGCGGCCTGGAGTTCAGCGTGCCGCTGACCACCACGCTCACCGCCACGCTGGCCGGTCGCTACGACCGCTATGGCGACTACGAGGCGTTCAACGATGACGCCAACCTGCTGGATATCGGCACGCAGAAGGAATCCACCTGGAGCGCCGGCCTGCAATGGCGGCCAATCGACAGCCTGCTGCTGCGCGGCAGCTACGCCACCAGCTTCCGTGCCCCGGACATGCATTACCTGCTCGGCCAGCCCAGCTCGGCGCAGGTGCGCACGCTGGACCAGTACCGCTGTATCGCCAGCGGCGCCTACCAGACCAACAACTGCACCGGCGACAACACCGCGGTGACCTATCCGTTTGCGATCAACCGCCGCGGCACGCCGGATCTGGAATCGGAACTGGGCGACTCGTGGACGGTGGGCTTTGTCTGGGATGCGTTCGAGAACTTCTCCTTCACCGCCGACTACTGGCGCATCCACCTGGACGAAGAAATCCGCGATATCGACGAGACTACCATCCTGCGCGACGAGGCCGGCTGCCGCACCGGGCTGACCATCACGCCCGGGCAGGCCTGGTCCAACCCGGGCGGCGCCGATTACTGCGCCTCGATCCTGGCGCGCGTGCAGCGCGATGGCAGCGGCGCGATCACCGCGATCGAGCGCGGCCCGATCAACTTGGCCCAGCGCGATGTCAGCGGCATCGACCTGTCGGCGCGCTACCAGCTCAAGACCGGTTTCGGCGATTTCCAGATGGGGCTTGACTACACCAACCTGCGCTCGATGCGCGAGCAGACCTACCGCACCGACCCCAACCCCGAGCGCCGCGACCGCGACATCCGCAGCAAGCTGCGCGGTAGTGTGAGCTGGCTGTATGGCAACTGGAACGCCACCGTCTACGGCGACCGCGTCGGCGCTGTGCCCAGCGTGCGCTCGCACTGGGGCCTGGACCGGCTGGACAACCCCGGCGGCTGCGTGCCGTTTGCCGATGGCGGGGTGCCGGACGACCGCGCCAACTGCACCGACACCGATCCCAACAGCCCCACCTTCGGCCAGAGCACACGCAAGTACTTCGGCCGCGTAGGCCCGGCGATCACCTGGAACGTCAATGTCGGCTAGCGCATCACTCCGGCGATGAAGCTCAACCTGTACGTCAACAACGTCTTCAACAGCACCGGCTACAACCACAAGGACCCGTACAAGCTGGACTACGAGTTCTACAACAGCCGCCTGTTCAGCCCGGTTGGCCGCGAGATCGCGGCAGAATACGTGTTCGATTTCTAGAACGCGGTTGCGCGCGTGCCTGCCGGCGCCCTGCTGCGGCAGGCACGCTTCCCACCTGCGACGTCCGCGTCGCCCTCTCCCCCGAGGTGATTCCCGCATGTTGTCTGTCGTGCCCAGCGCCACCCCTGCCGTATCCGCTGCCTGCCCCTGGTGGCGCCGCGCCGCCGCCGGCCTGTGCCTGCTCGGTGTCACTCTCGCCGGCCCACTGGCCGCGCAGGACCCGGCGCAGGTCAACACCTTCATCGGCAGCAAGGACGATGGCAATACCTTCCCCGGCGCGTCGGCGCCGTTCGGCCTGATCCAGGTCAGCCCGATCGGCGCGCACTACGCCGGCTGGCGCTACGACGACCCCAGCATCCGCGGCTTCGGGCATTCGTTCCTGTCCGGGGCCGGCTGCTGGGAGCAGGGCGGGCAGGTGTCGATCCTGCCGGTGACCGGCAGCATCGGCCCCGGTGGTGATTTCGATACCGGCGACGCCAAGGCCTTCGACCAGAAGCGCTATGCCGCGCGCTACACCCACGACGGCGAAGTGGGGCAGGCCGGCTATTACAAAGTGCGCCTGACCGATTACGGCGGCATCGACGCCGAGGCCACCGCGCTCACCCGCGCCGCCGCCGAGCGCTACACCTTCGCGCCCGGCGCCGACACCGGCCATGTGCTGATCAACGTGGCCCAGGCCAACGACCGCCACGTGGTGATCGGCAGCCAGGTGCAACTGGTGGGTGACCGCGTGGTGGAAGGCAAGCTGACCACGCAGAGCTTCTGCGGCGGCCAGGAATACACCACCTGGTTCCGGCTGGAATTCGACCGCCCGTTCACCGCGTTCGGGGTGTGGGGCGAAGACGGCGGCGTGCCCGGCGCGCGCCACAGCATGGGCGGTGAGCTCAAGCCCAACGGCGCCTGGCTGAGCTTCCCATTGGGCAAGGGCAAGAACGCGCGCGCGGTGACCGTGGTCAGCGCCATCTCGCACGTGGACGCCGAGGGCGCGCGCACCAATCTGCGCGCCGACGGCATGCAGGGCGGCACGCTGCTGGGGCTGGAGCAGATGCGCCAGCGCGCGCAGCAGACCTGGCGCACCGAACTGGCCAGCGTGCAGGTGGAGGGCGCGGGCCGCGACGACCGCACCGTGCTGTACACCGCGCTGTACCACGCCCTGCTGCAGCCGCTCACCGGCAGCGATGCCGACGGCCGCTACCGCGGCTACGACGATGCGATCCACCGCGCCGACGGCTGGACCTACTACGAGTATTTCTCGCTGTGGGACACCTACCGCTCGCAGAACCAATTGCTCGCCCTGCTGCGCCCGCAGCGCGCGCGCGACATCGGCCGCTCGCTGCTGGCCATCCACCAGCAGGGCGGCTGGCTACCGCGCTGGGGCTACGCCAACTACGACACCAACATCATGACCGGCGACCCGGTGACGCCCTTCCTGGTCGACCTGTGGCGCTTCGGCGCGCTGCAAGGCAACGAGGCGCAGGCCTACGCCGCGCTGCGCCAGAACGCCTTCGGCCAGCCGCCCACCAATTCGCGCCACGCCGGCCGCTCCGGCAACGCGAGTTACCTGGCCAACGGCTACGTGCAATACGACCGCGCCTTCCCCTCCAAGGGCATGGACGTGGACCCGCACCACGGCGGTTCGGCCACGCTGGAATACGCGCTGGCCGATTGCGCCCTGGCGCAGATGGCCGCTGCGCTGGGCCATGCACAGGACAGCGCGCAGTTGCGCCAACGCGGCGGCAACTGGCACCGCGTCTGGGATGCGGACGTGCGCGATGCCGACACCGGCTTCAGCGGTTTTCCGCGCCCGCGGCTGGAAGACGGCAGCTGGTACGCACCCTCGGACGATCACTACAGCCCGCGCTCGCAGCACGGCTTCCACGAAGGCACCGCCTGGCAATACCAGTGGCTGTTGCAGCAGGACATCCCCGGCATGCTGCAGGCCATGCACGGCAGCGAACAGGCAGGCAAACGCCTGGACACCTTCTTCGCCTACGACGACCTGTTGAAGGACCTCGGCAACGGCGCACGCACGCATTGGGTGGTGGGCCCGTACAGCTACTACAACCAGTACCGCTACAACCCCAACAACGAACCGGACCTGCACGCCCCGTGGATGTACACGCTGATCGGCCAGCCGTGGAAGACCGCCACCGTGGTGCGCGCCGCGCAGCAGTTGTTCACTAATGCGCCCAACGGCGTCACCGGCAACGATGACCTGGGCACGATGTCGGCGTGGTACCTGTTCAGTGCCTTCGGCCTGTATCCGGCGGTGCCGGGCAGCGGCGAATTCCTGTTGCATGCGCCGCGCTTCAAGCGGGTCACGCTGGACCTGGGTAACGGCAAGCGCCTGCGCATCGACGCCCCCGGCGCCGATGGCCGCACGCTGCAGTACGTCGATGGCGTCCGCGTCAACGGCAAGCCGCAGCCGCAGGTATTCCTGGACTGGGCCCGGTTGCAGCAAGGCGGCACGCTGTCGTTTGCGCTCACCAAGCAGGCGCCCACTCAGGGCTGGGGCACGCAAACGGACGCATTGCCCACCTCGTTCTGCGCAACGCCTGCCGCCGCACAGTGACCGCAAGCATCAGGCTGACGGATGAAAGCCCCTCTCCCGCAGGGAGAGGGGTTGGAGTGAGGGTACGAGGCAAAGCCACTGACTCACGCGCGGCAGCAGACTTCCACCGCTAAACCTTCGCCATCGATGATTCACTCTTGAAGGCGCGTGGCGACGCGTTCGTCATAGCTGGCACTGAAAGATATTTGAGGCGCCCCTCATCCGCCCTATGGATACCTTCTCCCGGCGGGAGAGGTAACTACCCAACCTTCCCCAAGCGACTATTCCGCCGCCCGTAGGCCAGGTAGACCACCACGCCCAGCGCGTTCCACACCAGGAACCAGCCCTGCGTGGTGCTCGGCAGGCTCCAGAACAGATACAGGCAGCCCAGGATCGCCACTGGCCCCACGACCCAGGCCAGCGGCGTGCGGAACGCCCGCGCACGGGTGGGTTCGCGCACGCGCAACACCAGCAGACACGCCGCCACCGCCGTAAACGCCGCCAACGTACCGGCATTGGCCAACGCGGCAATCTCGTCCAGCCGCGCCACACCCGCCAACGCGGCCACCAGCACCGCGGTGAACAAGGTGATCGCCACCGGCGTGCCGGTGCGTGCGTTGACCTTGGACAAGCCGCGCGGCAACAGCCCGTCGCGCGACATCACAAAGAAGATGCGGCTCTGCCCGTACAGGAACGCCAGCAGCACCGTCGGCAGCGCGATGATCGCCACCGCACCAATCACCAGCGCCGCCTTGCCATGGCCGAGTTCGCGCAGGATCAGCGCCAACGGCTCCGGGCTCTTGCCGAACACGGTGAAGCTCATCGCACCCACCGCCGACAACGCCACCAGCACATAGATCAGCGTGCAACCGATCATCGAACCGACGATGCCGATCGACAGATCGCGCCCCGGGTTCTTGGTCTCCTCGGCCGCAGTGGAGATCGCATCGAACCCGTAGAACGCGAAGAAGATGATCGCCGCCGCCGCCATCACCCCGCGCTCCACGCCATCCGGGCCCATCGCCTTGGAGAAGCCATAGGGCATGAAGGGCTGCAGGTTGGCGCTGTTGAACGCCGGCAAGGCAATGGCCACGAACACGCCCAGCGCAATGATCTTCAGCACCACCAACACCGCATTGAGCGTGGCGCTTTCCTTGGTGCCGGCCATCAGCATGCCGGCCACCAGGAAGGTGATCACCACCGCCGGCAGGTTCACGATGCCGCCGGCGTGCGGCCCGGCAATCAATGCATGCGGCAGATTGACTCCCAACCACTGCAGGAACCCGACGAAATAGCCCGACCAGCCCACCGCCACCGTGCTCACCACCAGCGAATATTCCAGCACCAGGCTCCAGCCCACCACCCAGGCGATGCTCTCGCCGAGGGCGGTGTAGCTGTAGGTGTAGGCACTGCCGGCGGCCGGCATCATCGTGGCCATTTCCGCATACGCCAGCGCCGCGCAGGCGCACACGATGCCGGCGGCCACAAACGAGAGCAGCACCGCCGGGCCGGCCTTGTCGGCGCCCACGCCGATCAGCGTGTAGATGCCGGTGCCGACGATCGCGCCGATGCCCAGTGCGATCAGGTGCGGCCAGCTCAGGCTGCGCACCAGCTGCCGCCCGGCCTCGTGCACGGTGACCTGATCGATGGATTTGCGCCTGAGCCAAGACGACATGGGGACCTCGCAGGAACCAAAAGAATTCCCGAGTGTCGCCCAACGCGGCGCAGCAAAGCTATCGGTCCAAGGTCACGCGACGCCGGGCGCGGGCTGTGGCAGCGCGGAGTTAAGTAGATCGACGCGCTGGAAACGCAGCCGCTGGTGGCGATGCAGATGCGCGTGAGGCGTTGCGGTTTGAGCAGCGCTGGCGCGTCATCGGTGGTGCGAGCTGTCTGGCAATGGATGGCGGCGGCCGTTCCCACGGCATGCTCTGCCGACGCGGGTGATCGCCATCAACAGTGACGACCGGATTGGTTGGTGATGCGCGCGCTGCGCGACACCGGCCAACACTGGCGAAGGTCGGCCACCCTCAATCGATCGACGGACGATGCGGCGGACGTGCGCGCCGATACAACAACTGCACCGCCCAGGCACTGGCCAGGCCGATCGCGCCGGCGGCAAAGTGGCTCCAGTCGAGCACGCGTGGCGCCGCGCCATTGGCATTGTGGCCCCAGAAGTTGAACCACAGCAGCACGATCGCAGTGACGATCATGCCCAGCCAGAACCACAGCCGCGTCGCGCCGATGGCATAGATCAGGAACGGCAGCGCCGCACCGATCAGGAAATGCACCGGAAAGAAATACGCCGTGCCGTACGGCCGCATCAGGTACCAGATGATCGCCCCAAACAGCCCCAGAAAGGCGAACAGGCCCAGGGCAAGCAAACGGGTTTGGGTCTTGACGGTGGTCATCAGGCAGCCTCGCAGGTGAGAACGTCAGCCTACCGACGCGCAGGTCACGTTGAGGTCAATGCGCGTGCGCCTGCATGCCGCGCCTTCGCAGCATTGCTTCGGGCCGCTTGTGCTGCTGCGATGCAGTCGGCGCTGCATGTGCGCAAAAAACAGGCGGTTGCGTCATCAAGCGCCATCGCGCTGGTGGCCGGTTGATGCGTCATTGATATCGTTGGCCAATCCCAATGGGATGCGGTTGTTGTGTACTGCCGATGCGATGGACCCGCAAACATCACGATGGCGGCGGTGTCGTACATGTTGCAACGTGGCGCTGCTGTCGCGTTGCCGTTCGAGTTGCCGCATGCATGGCGATGCAACACGCCAGTGTGCATGGCACATGTCGAACTGCTAAGGCTCGAGTTTGCCGGCGTAACGCTCGCGCACATGCTGGCTGATGTAGGTACTCAATCCGCGTCCGTCCGCGGCCAGGCGTTGCATGGTGGCGATCGCCTCGGCGCCGGCACTGGCGTCGGTGTACACGTACGTTTCGCCACTGCGAAATCGCACCGCGATCGCGCCGGTGGTGATCGCATAGGCCACCACGCCGGAGTCGCCATCGCGGTTGCCGTAGCGCTGCAGCGAGGGAGTACGGCGCGTGACCATGCACACAGGCTAGGGCGGCCACGGTGAGGATGCGTTCAACGGACGCGGCCGCCTGCGCCACTGTGCGCGCGGTGGTGGCTCAGCTCGCCGGCAGACCTGGCAACAGCGCAGTCAACGCCTGACAGCGCTGCGCGAAGTCTGCGTGCAGCTGGCGAATGGCGGGCGAGAACTGCTTGCGATGCGGGCACACCAGCTGCAATGGCAGCCGGTCGCCGTAGGCCGGCAGCAGCACTTCCAGGCGCCCGGCCTGCACATCGGCGCAGACATCCAGCCACGACTTATAGGCGATGCCTTCGCCCGCCACCGCCCAGCGCCGCACGACGTCGGCGTCGTCGCACAGCATCGCCCCACGCACCGGCACGGTCTGGCGGCGGCCATCACCCTCGAACTGCCAGCGGTCGTACGGGCGCCCGGCCAGCACGTACAGCAGACAGGCGTGCTCGCGCAGTGCCTCCAGCGTGCTTGGCCGCCCATGCCGGTGCAGATAATTCGGTGCGGCCACCAGCACGCGGCGGTTGTCCGGCGCCAGCGGCAGTGCCACGTGGTCGGCGTCGTCGATGCGCCCCAGCCGGAACGCCACATCCACCGGTGCGCGGTACAGGTCGGCCACCTGGTCGGACAGGTGCAGGCGCAGCGTCAGCCGTGGATGCGCGGCGCGGAACGCGGTCAGCCACGGCAGCAGCACATTGCGGCCCAGGTCCGACGGCGCGGTCACCTGCAGCAGCCCGTGCAGCGCCCGGTCGCCGCCGCGCACCTGCTCGCGGCCATCGCGCAGCAACTCCAGCACCTGGCGCGCGTACGGCAGGTACTGCTCGCCCTCGGCGGTGAGCCGCAGGCTGCGGGTGGAGCGTGCAAACAGGCGCAGGTCCAGCGCCCGTTCCAGCCGGGCCACTGCGGCACTGGCCTGGCCCGGCAACAGGTCGGCCTCGCGCGCGGCACTGGAAAAACTGCCCAGCGCCGCGGTGCGCACGAACAGCGCCAGATCATCGAACCGGACCATCTTCTCTCCAACAGTGAAACTGCTTGCGCAGTTTGCCGGTTTTTCCGGAAATGGCGATGGCGCACGCTGCAGCTCCTCGCCCCACGGCCACCGCCATGAAAGCCATCGCCTACCCGCAACACGGCCTGCCCATCGACGACCCGCGCGCGCTGGTTGCGCTCGACCTGCCACTGCCCACGCCCGGCCCGCGCGATCTGCGCGTGCGCATCCACGCCATTTCGGTCAACCCGGTCGACACCAAGGTGCGCGCCACCGCGCCGGTAGAGGCGCCGCGCGTGCTCGGCTGGGACGCCAGCGGCGTGGTGGACGCGGTCGGTGACGAGGTGACCCTGTTCCAGCCGGGCGATGCGGTGTACTACGCCGGCGCGTTGACCCGCCCCGGCACCAATGCCGAATACCACCTGGTGGACGAGCGCCTGGTCGGCCGCAAGCCCACCACGCTCGACGACGCGTCCGCCGCCGCGTTACCGCTGACTGCCCTTACTGCCTGGGAACTGCTGTTCGACCGGCTCGGCATTGCCGAAGGCGGCGGCGCAGGCCAGACCCTGCTGGTGGTCGGCGCGGCCGGCGGGGTCGGCTCGATCCTGGTGCAACTGGCGCGCGCGCTGACCCAGCTTACCGTGGTGGGCACCGCCTCGCGCCCGCAGACGCAGGACTGGGTCTATGCGCTCGGCGCCCATCATGTGATCGACCACACCGAGCCGCTGGCCGCCGGCCTGCAGCGCATCGGCATCGCCCATGTGCAACATGTGGCCAGCCTCACCCATACCGACCAGCACTTCGCGCAATTGGTCGAGGTGCTCGCCCCGCAAGGCCAGCTGGCGCTGATCGACGACCCCGCCACGCTCGATGCGCTGCCGCTCAAGCGCAAGAGTCTGTCGCTGCACTGGGAACTGATGTTCACCCGCTCGCTGTTCGCCACCGACGACATGATCGCCCAGCACCACCTGCTCAACCGCGTCGCCGCGCTGGTGGAGTCCGGCGTGCTGCGCACCACGCTAGGCGAGCACTACGGCCGCATCACCGTGGACAACCTGCGCCGCGCACACGCCGCGCTGGAATCGCACCGCACCCGCGGCAAGCTGGTGCTGGAAGGGTTTTGAGCGAGCGGTGGCCGCTGCGCGGGGCGTTGATGTTCACCGGCTCGCTGTCCGCCACCGATGACACGATCGCCCAGCATCACCTGCTCAACCGTATCGCCGAACTGGTGGAGTCCGGCGTGCTGCGCACGACGCTGGGCGAGCACGACGGCTGCATCACCGTGGACAACCTGTGCCACGCGCACGCGGCGCTGGAATCGCAGCGCACCCGCGGCAAGCTGGTGCTGGAGGGGTTTTGAACGAGCGGTAGTCGTGATGGCGGTGGCCGCTGCGGATGTGGCGCCACAGCGCGTCTCGCCTTCGCGCGCGATGCAGGGCGGGCACCAGGTCGGCGGCGGCTGCGCTGCGGTGATGAGGCCTGGATTGCGAGCGATGGCACGCGATGTGTGGATGGCGGCATCGGTCTGTGCATGGTGTTGCGATCAATCCCGCTAAGGACCGATTGCGCGTGGCAGACGGCCGCGCAGTCGGTCGTTGCAGTACGGCGCAGGTCGCAGTGCACCGCCAGCGCGCGCCACGCAGTTCACCCCGAACCAGCGCGCGCCCTCCCGACATCAGGCAGCCGCTACGCCGACCCTGCAGCCGGCCACCCACTGACGCAGCTGCTGCGACCGGCACCGCTACACTGCGCGCATGTCATCCGAATCCCTCATCCTCATCGGGCTGCTGTGCGCAGTCTTCGTGCTGCAGCTGGCCATGCTGCTGCGGCGCTCTTCCACCACCGGGCTGGAGCAGGCGCTGCGCGCCGAACAACGCGACGGCCGCGGCGAACTACGCGAACAACTCGAAGGCCTGGCGCGGCAGCAGGATGGCCGCCTGGAAACCTTCGCGCGCAATCTCACCGAGCTCTCCACCCGCACCGACCAGCGCCTGGACCTGCTGCGCGACGCGCTCGGCGAAGATGCCCGCAAGGCACGCGAAGAAAGCACCCAGGCGCAGCTGCGCACCGGCGAGCTGCTCACCGGGCGGCTGACTGAATTGCGCACCCAGCTCGATGGTTTTGGCCAGCAGCAGGAAGCCCGTATCCACGTGTTCGGGCAGCAACTCACCGAGCTGATCGCACGCACCGACACCCACATGGCCGCGCTGCGTGAAGCGCTCGCCGAGGACGCGCGCAAGGGCCGCGCCGAAGCGGGCGAGTCGCAGCAGCGCTTCACCGAAGCGCTGGGCCAACGCCTGACCGAGCTGACCCAGCGCAACGAACTGCGCATCGGCGAGATGCGCGCCACGCTCGAGCAACAGCTGGCCAGCCTGCAGAGCGACAACGCCAGCAAGCTGGAACTGATGCGCGCCACCGTCGACGAGAAACTGCAGACCACCCTCAACACGCGCCTGGACGCCTCCTTCAAGCTGGTATCAGAGCGGCTGGAGCAGGTGCAGCGCGGCCTGGGCGAAATGCAGCAGCTGGCCACCGGCGTGGGCGACCTCAAGCGCGTGCTCACCAACGTCAAGGACCGCGGAGGCTGGGGCGAAGTGCAGCTGGAGAACATCCTGGAGCAGACGCTGACGATGGAGCAATACGCGCGCAGCGTACGGGTCAAGCCCGACAGCGCAGAAGCGGTGGATTTCGCGATCCGCCTGCCAGGGCGAGGCGACGACACGGTGGTGTGGCTGCCGGTCGATGCCAAGTTCCCGCGCGAGGACTACGAACGCCTGATCGACGCGCAGGAAAAGGGCGACCTCGACGCGATCAAGAGTTCGACCGCACAGTTGGAACGCGCCATCCGCATCCAGGCCAAATCCATCAGCGACAAGTACGTCTGCCCGCCGCACACCACCGACTTCGCAGTGATGTTCCTGCCCACCGAAGGCCTGTACGCCGAAGTGATCCGCCGTGCCGGGCTCGTCGACCTGTTGCAGCGCGAACATCGCGTGGTGCTGGCCGGGCCAACCACGTTTACCGCCCTGCTCAACAGCCTGCAGATGGGCTTCCGGACCCTGGCGATCGAAAAGCGCTCCAGCGAGGTCTGGCAGGTGCTGGGCGCGGTGAAGAGCGAGTTCGGCAAGTTCGCCGGCATTCTCGAAAAGGCCGAGCGGCAGATCACCACGGTCGGCAAGAGCCTGGGCGAAGCCAGCCGCAAGACCCGCACCATCGAGCGCCGCCTGCGCGGCGTGGAAACCCTGGCCGGCGAGCAATCGCAGGCGCTGCTCGACGACACCGGCAACGACGACACCGGCAGCAGTGATGACGAGGCCGGTGACGAGCAGGAATGAGTGTGGCGGGCAGCGTGCCAGTGCGGATCTTTCGTGCGCACGCCCAACGGTGAGCCGGCCACACCGTAACCAGCGCGGGCAAGCCATTCACCGCACAGCCGCACCCGGCGCATCGAACCGCCTTCTGTAGGAGCGCCCTCGGGCGCGACGAGGCATTCCCGATAACGCCCCATCGCGCCTAAGGGCGCTCCTACACGGCCGAAGCCATCTCGTAGCCGCCGCGCGTTTGGTAGTGATCCACCCCGCTGCAAATCGACGCACAAGCCACGTAATCGGCAAGCTCTCACCTCGCAACGGATCTCCCGTGGGAGCGCCCTCGGGCGCGATGAGGCCTTCCCTGTGACGCCGCAGTGCTCCCGGCTACGCCCCCACGCCGCAGCCGCAGACATCGTCCACCCCGAGCACGCCACGCAGACACACCAGCCGCGATGCTTGCCTCACCTTGTTCAAGAAGAAGCCCGCATGTCGAGCCGATGGATGTACACGACACTGTCCGCACTGCTGCTGGCCGCCTGCAGCAATACGCCCACCACGCAACCGTCCCAGGCGGCGGGTGTGACACCTGCACCATCAACATCCGCAGACGCTGCCGCCTGCACCGCCAAAGGCGGTCAGATGCGTCCGGTAGGCCGCATGCAGACGCCGCGGTGTGTGGTGCCCTACGCCGATGCCGGCAAGACCTGCACCGACAATTCGGATTGCAGCGGTGATTGCCTGGCCACCAGCATCGTGCCCACCGGCACCGCCACCAGCGGCACCTGCCAGCGCGACAGCGATCGCTTCGGCTGCCGCCAGGAAGTGGTCGGCGGCATGGGTCAGGCAGCGCTGTGCATCGATTGATCCGCTGACCTCGGCGCGCCGGGTGCAGCGCTCGCGCTCGCCCGGCGGTTATGCTCTGGCGCTTCCTCCAACAGGACGCACCGATGAGCCAGAGCATCCACGACATTCCCGTGACCGACATCAACGGTGGCGCCACCAGCCTGGCCGCGCATCGCGGCAAGGTGCTGCTGGTGGTCAACGTCGCCTCCAAGTGCGGGCTGACCCCGCAGTACGAAGGCCTGGAAGCGCTGTACCGCGACAAGCAGGCCCAGGGCCTGGAGGTGCTGGGTTTCCCGGCCAACGACTTCAATGGGCAGGAGCCCGGCAGCGAGGCGGAGATCGCCCAGTTCTGCCAGCTCACCTATGACATCACCTTCCCGCTGTTCTCCAAGATCGCCGTCACCGGCGCCGAGATCCATCCGTTGTACCAGGCGCTGACCAGCGCACAGCCGCAGGCCACCGGCGATGGCCCGATGCGCGAAAAGCTGGCCGGCTACGGCGTCGCCGCCAATCCGGCACCGGGCGTGCTGTGGAACTTCGAAAAATTCCTGATCGGCCGCGATGGCCAGGTCATCGAACGCTTCGCACCCGACGTCGCCGCCGATGACGCCCGCCTGCGTCAGGCCGTGGATGCGGCGTTGGCGCACTAACCCGGGCTGCTTGGACAAAGACATGTTGCGACTCGTCATCCAGTCAGCCACCTGTTCGAGTTCGGTCGAACAGGGCGCTGCCACGCGGGCGGTCTCAGCAGTTGCAGCCCATGTTGACTGACCGTGCAGACGTAGAGAAGAGCAATGCGTGAAAGCCAAAGAGGCACCGTGAGGCACCTACTTCCACTCCTGAGCCTTCTTTGCTGCGGTTCAGCACATGCATCTGATCTATGTGTGGACCTTGCGACGACTGCGCAGAGCAATGCTTGCTGGACCAAAGAGGTTGCGCAGTCGCAGGCACACCTCGACGACTATCTACAGGCGGCACGCACAAGGGCGCTGACAGATTTCGGTCTGTCAGCCGATGCGTTCGATGCAGCGCAAGCTGCCTGGCGGACTTATAGCGAAAGGCAATGCGGCAATGTGCGTGTGTTGTGGGGCACCGCATCAGTCGCGCTGGCGAAAGCGGCGAGCTGTCGCGTCGATCTCAACGATCAGCGCTCCCATGATCTATGGAAGAGCTACCTCACCTACGCCGATCGCACTCCTTCCGTCATGCCCGAACCGGCGCTGCGGTCCGGTAAATAACACTGCCATCGGACGAACGCCTGCCTGAAGCAGAAGGCATCGGTACCAACACGCTGCACGTATCACGCGGAGCAGGGCGGCATGCGCCGCAACAAAAAAGCCCGGGATCGCTCCCGGGCTTTTTTGTTGTGCAGCAAACTACTCACCCACCCATCAGCGAATCCACTGCGGGATCGGCATGGCGTCCACCGGGACCGTGCTGTCCTTGTCTTCGCGCAGGTAGTCCGGCAACTCGCCGTCTTCCTTGCGCTGGCTGCGCAGGTCGCGGGTGATCTGGTAGTTGCGGCGCTGCATCCAGGCATCGCGGGTCAGGGCGTATTCGTCCGGGGCCTGGTCGCGCAGTGAATCCAGCGACATCAGCTGCGCGCGGGTGTCCACCAGCTGCAGGCCCTGCAGGGCGAAGCGTGCGCCGCTGTCGTCGAGCTGGCGTAGCGGCGAGAGCGGAATGTCGCCGCCCAGGCCGAAGGTGTCGCGCACCGTGCGTGGGCCGAACAGCGGCAGCTCGAAGTAGCGCGAGTTGCGCCAGCCCCACACGCCCAGCGTCTGGCCGAAGTCTTCGCTACGGCGCGGGATGCCGGCGGCGCTGGCCGGGTCGAACAGGCCGGCCACGCCCAGCGTGGAGTTCATCACGAAGCGGCCCAGGGTCTGCACCGCGTAGACCGGGTGGCCCTGCAGCAGCTGGTTGACCATGGTCAGCGGCGAACCCAGGTTGTCGAAGAAGTTGGTCACGCCCAGGCGCGCCGGGCGCGGCACCACCTTGGTGTAGCCGGTCGCCAGCGGCCGGGCCACGCCGCGGTCCACCGCCAGGTTGAAGCGGTGCATGCCGCGGTTGTAGCGCTCCCACGGGTCGTAGGCCGGGGCCCCGCCAGGCAGGGCCGGGCCTGCGGCTGCGCCGCCGGCTTGCGGCGTGGTGGAGCCGTACAAGGCGTCGAAATCATCTTCGGCCGCGGTCGGCGCGCCAGGCGTGCCGCTGTCGGCAGCGCTGCTGGCCGGCTCGGCCTCTGCAGTCGCCGCAGTGGCGGGCAGGGCGTCGGGCGCGGCGAAACCAGCCGAGGCCGGCTGCGCCGTCACCCCGGCATCGTCGCGCACGGCGGTGTCGGAGGCGCTGGCAGCAGCATCGGCGGCGGGCGGGGCAGACTTGGGCGTCTGGCTCGCGCAGGCGCCCAGCAGCAGGCAGGCCAACAGGGAAAGGGAGCGGAACTGATTCATGGGGGTGGCACTCAGGCCTGAAAATCGAGAGAGGGCGACAAACGGTAGGCGGCGCACAATTCGTCCAGACCGGACGCCTTGCCCACTACCGTGCCATTGCCGTTGCTGCGCAGGCGCGCGGCCAGTTCGGCCAGCATCGCCACGCCGGCGCTGTCCAGGCGTTGTACACCGGAAAGATCCAGCGTGCGGGCGCCAGCGAGTTGCGCGAGCGCGCGCGGCCACAGATCCGTGACCGCGGCCCGGTCGAGCACGCCGCTTACCGCCAGCGTGTCGCCGTTGCGCTGCAGTTGGTCGTTACTGGCCATTGGCCGGTGCCGCACCCACCTGCAGGTTGCCGCTGCGCAGGTCGGCCGCGACCTTGGCGATGCCCTTTTCGCGCAGCGGGCCGTCGAACTGAGTCTTGAAGGTCTGTACATAGGAGATGCCTTCGATCATCACGTCGAAGATCTTCCACTGGCCGCCGCTGTTGCGCATCAGGTAGTCGACCGGGGTCGGGTCGTTGCCGGCGCGCAGCAGGTCGGTGGAGACCTTGACGCCGCGGTTGCCCGGCAGCGCGCTTTCAGACTTGGCGCGGAAGGTCGGCTTGCCTTCGAAGTTCAACAGGGCAGTGCCGTAGCGCTGCATCAGGTTCTCGGCCAGCGCATCGGCAAACAGCTTGACGTCCGCATCGGAGGCGCCGCGGCCGTGCACGCCCAGCACCAGGCGGGCCGAGTAATCACGATCGAAGGCCTTGTTCAATTCGCCATTGATGTACTGGCGCAGGGCGGCCGGGTTGCCGCGGAATTCGGCGCGGCGCTGATCCAGCGTGGACAGGATGCGGGTGCTGCTGTCGATGACGGTCTTGGTGGCCGCGCCCTGGGCAGCAGGCGCGCTGGCGGTGGCCGGCTGTGCCAGCACCGTGGCCGGTGCGCACACCAGCAGGGTCGAGGCCAGGACAGCGGAGAGCAGGGTGGTCTTCATGGGGTTGGTTCCGTAGAGGGGGAGGCGGGCTGCGCAGGCGCGGGCGCCTGGCCGTTGGCAGCGGGGGCATTACTGCTGCCGCCGCCACCACTGAACATGTATTTGCCGACCAGCTGCAGCAGATCCACCGCCGGTTGGGTGAAGCCGATTTCGTCGCCCGGCTTGAGCGTCTCCGGGTCGCCGCCCGGCTGCAGCCCGATATAGCTCTCGCCCAGCAGGCCGCTGGTGAAGATGCCGGCCGAGGTGTCGGCGGGCAGATCCTTGTATTTGGTGTCCAGCGACAGGGTCACCACCGAATCGAACTTGGTCGGATCCAGGCTGATGTCGGAGACCTTGCCAATGGTGACGCCGCCGATCTTCACCGGCGCCTGCGGGCGCAGCTGGCCGATCTGGCTGAAGCGCGCAATCAGGGTGTACTGGCTGGAGCCAAAGCCCCAGCGCTGGTTGGTCGAGGCCACCGCCAGTACCAGCAGCGAGGCCAGGGTCAGCAGCAGAAACGCGCCGACGGCAAATTCGAGTCGTGGTCCACGCATGGCCATGGGGTTATCTCACTCCTGGTGGTGCAGGTGCCCCGATGCGGATCGGAGCGGATGGTTCGGTGGGTCCACACACCGCAGGTTGCGGGCGGGTGCGAGAAGAGCGGTAGATCATCGGAACAACATGGCCGACAGCACGAAATTGAACATCAGCACCAGCAGCGAGGCGTTGACCACCGCACGCGTGGTGGCGATCGAGGTGCCTTCGATGGTGGGCTCGGCATGGAAGCCCACGTAGGCGGCCACCAGCGCAGCAGTACCGCCGAAGATCGCCGACTTGAGCATCGCCACGCCGAAGTCGTCCCAGAAATCCACGCTGTTGCTCAGCCCCGACCAGAAGGTGCCGTTGTCGATGCCCAGCACGTGGACGGCTTCGAAATAGCCGCCGGTAATGGCCAGCGAGCAGAACACGCCGGTCAACAACGGCACCGTCAGCACCGCGGCCCAGAAGCGCGGCGCCACCGCCTTGGCCACCGGGTCGATGGCCATCAACTCCAGCGCCTTGATCTGGTCGGTGGCCCGCATCAGGCCCAGCTCGGCGGCGATCGAACTGCCGGCGCGGCCGATGAACAACAACGCGGTGAGCACCGGCGCCAGCTCGCGGTACAGCGACAGGCCAAGCAAGGTGGACAGCGCATCGGAGGCGCCATAAGTGGTGAGCGTGCGATAGCCCTGCAGCGTCAGCACCAAGCCGACGAAGGCGCCACCCACGGCGATGATCGGCAGCGAGCGCGCGCCGACCTTGTAGATCTCGCGCACCAGCTCGGCAATGAAATCGCGTGTGGGCAGCGAGCCGCGCAGCACGGTCAGCGAGAACAGCCCGGCGCGGCCGAAGGCACGGATCGATTCGGCAATAGCCATCAGGCAGCACTCCGGTCGCGGCGCGGCGCCGCATCGAACGGGATCGGGCCGTCCGGCTGGCCGTGCAGGAACTGCTGCACGAGCGGGTCGGTGCTGTCCTGCAGCTGCTCGGGGGTGCCGGCGAACACGATGCCGCCATTGGCGATCACCACGGCCTGGTCGCAGATCGGCAGCGTCTCGTGCACGTGGTGGCTGACGATGATGCTGGTCAGGCCCAGGCTGTCGTTGAGGCGCTGGATCAGGCTCATGATCACGCCCGAGGCGATCGGGTCCAGCCCGGTCAGCGGCTCGTCGTAGATCATCAGCGGCGGGTCCAGCGCCAGGGCGCGCGCCAGTGCCACACGCCGCGCCATGCCGCCGGACAACTCACGCGGCCAGGCATCGGCCGCGGCCAGCAGGCCGACCGCATGCAGTTTCATCTGCACCAGGCGCTGCAGCACCGGCGCCGGCAGGCGGGTATGCGTGCGCAGCGGCAGCGCGACGTTGTCGGCCACGCTCAGGTCGGTCAACAGGCCATTGCCCTGCAGCAGCACGCCAACATTGCGGCGCATCTCCAGCAGCGCCCGGCTACCGCGCGGAATTTCCTGGCCGAACAAGGTCACGCGGCCGGCCACCGGGCGCAATTCGCCAGTCAGTGCCGCCAGCAAGGTGGACTTGCCGCTGCCGGAGGGACCGAGCACGGCCGTGATGCTGCCGCGTGGGACATCCAGCGACACATCGCGCAGGATCGCGCGTCCGCCGCGATCGATGCGGACACCGGACAATTGCACGACAGGGGATTCGGACGCCGTCATTGCAGCCTTTAACAGAATTCCAACGCGATAGAGTAACCGTCACACGGCTGAACATAACCGAACCGGTGCGTGCAGTATTGTCGCATGCGCCTGTACCGCAGACAGATGGCCAACGTCCCCACAACTGCAACGCCCCGTCTCACGAGCGTGACGCAGCACGGGGTTCGTACATGGTTACGTTGTGTGAGGTATGCCTGCACGTAGATGATGGAGCCGCCTTAGCCAGCCCGAGCGTGCAGATGGATTTGCTGACCCTGGAACACTTCGCAGGAAGCGTCAACGACACCTTCTCTGCTGCCTTGAACGACGGCGAGATTCCCTTTGTGCTGGTCGAGGCACGCCCGCTGCCGACCACGCAGGCGGTGCACCGGGCGCCGTTCTCGCTGCTGTTCCGCAACAGTTCGGCGTTTCTGTTTCCACAGCAGATCTATCAGCTACGGCACAGCCGGCTGGGCGAGGTCGGGGTGTTTCTTGTGCCGGTAGCACGCGAGCGCGACGGCTTTTTGTATCAGGCGATCTTCAACTGAGTGGCGTGGCCGCCCTCCCGGCGGGCTGCCAGTGCATCGCAAGGTGGGTACTGCTGGCGTCGCGTGCGAGAAAGCCCAGGCGCGCATAAAGCCGGCGCGCCGCAGGATTGGCATGCAAGACGTGCAATGCCACGCCACAGCCTGCGGCCTGCGCCAACCTCTGCGCATGCATGATCAATGCGGTGCCCACGCCCTTGCCGCGCCAATGCGATAACAGACTGATATCGACCAGCACGTGCTGCACGGCTGCGCGTTGAAGATACAGCCGGCCGATGCGTTCGTCCGGCGTCTGTACGATCAGAAAGTCGGCGTCGGGATAATGCTGCCGATAATGCGTGCGTTGCAGTGCGAACTGCTGATCCACAAACGCGCGCTTGGTCGCCTCCGGCCAGGGGACGTGCGCCAGTTCGTCGCTGCGTGTGCCGGCATAGAGATCGCGTAGCCAAGGCACATCGGTGTCGTGTTCGGCGCGCAGTGCGATGCGGTGCGCAAGCAGTGCAGGCATGCGCTCGCACGCTGCTTGCGGATACACGCTCGTTGGAGTCGCGGAAGCATCGCCCTGCATGGCGTCAATCGAACTGTGGATAGGTGCCAGACAATGCAATGCAGAAATTCACCGCCAGATACGGTTGCTGGTTCTGGTGGGCCAGGCCGTTGCCGGTTGGCAGCAGCGCCGCCGGCGAGAACTGGGTGTCGGGTTGTGTCACCGTCACGAACGGGCGTGCTGTGCTGCCGCCCAGCGCTGAAAGCGCTGCGCCATTGGCGGGCGTGCCGCTTTTCTTGGTCGAATCCGGTTGCGTGAACGCGCTGACGCCATGCTGGTGCGGCGGGATCTGCGTGGGCAACAGGCTCACGGCGGCCGTGCCGAAGCTATTACCCAACTGCCGGCTGCTCAGTCCCGGGCCCTGCCCCTGCTCGCAGCCGGCGCGTCCACAGAAGTTCGGCAGTTGAAACGTGGTCGTGCCGTTACCGCCATAGACGATGCCGAGCAGCGAGTACAGCGTGGTGTTCTGCTGCAGCGGCAGCGTGGCGCCGTTGCACAACGCCCAGCCGACGGGATTGAAATCGAAGCCGAATAGCTGGATTTCGCCGATATAGGGTTCGGTCATGAACGAGGTCCTTCTGTAGAACGTGCAGGCACCGCACCGAGCGCGGCGCGGTGAATGGGCTCAGCTCTGCTGCGGGAAAATGCCGACAGTGGAAATGCAGTACTGCACCGTCAAGGTCGGCATGGTGTTCTCGTGCGCCAGGCCACCGCCGGTGATCGTGGTCGACTGCGTGGCCATCGGCGCTGCCGTGGCACCGGTGGTGTCGGTCGCGTAGAACACGTCGCCGGTGACTGTGCCAGGCAATAGGCCGGACGGCGCGGTGGCCGTCGCGGCAGCGGTTGTGGCCACCAACGTATGCGTGTGCGCCGGCAACTGCAGTCCGGTCAGTGCAACTGTCTCGGTGCCAGCCGTCTGGGCGATCACGTAGTTGCTCAGGCCCGGGCCCTGGCCCTGATGCAGCGGCACGCGCCCGCGCAGATCCGGTACCGCGAAGGTGTTCTGCCCATCGCCGCCGTAGGTGGTGCCGATTAGCATGAACAGCACCTCGTAGTCGGAGATCGATAACAGGCTGCCGTCGCAGGCCTGCCAGCCTTGCGGAGTACGCCCGAAGCCGAACATGCGGATCTCGCCGATGAATGGAGTGGCCATGGTGTCCTTTCTGGTCGACGGGCGCGCTGCCCCGCGGCGGTGGCACGCTGCGTTTATGAAATGCAGCCCCCGCGCTAGCTGCGCGAGGGAAAGATGCCGGACAGCGCGATGCAGAAATTGAGCGTGGTGTACGGCTGCAGGTTCGGATGCGGCTGGCTGCCACCGGCCTGAGCCACGGTTGCTGGATTCATTGCCACCAGGGGTCCCGGCGCCGCATACAGCGCGGTGGCCGGACCGGTCGTGCTGGCATTGGTGCCGAAAGAGCGGCCGCTGGGACTACGGTTGTTGCCCGCAGCGCTGGAACCCTCCAGCAAATGGTTGTGCGCTGGCAGGTTGTCGGCCAGCAGCGAAACGTTCTCGGCGCCGGAGTTCTGGCCCATCGGTAGCGGCGGCGGTTGCCAGGCCGGATCTGCAGATGGCGCAAAGCCGACCGGTGTGCGCCCGCGCATGTCCGGCAGCGCGAAGGTGGTACTTCCATTGCCGCCGAAGCGCGTACCAAGCAAGCTGAAGAGCGCCTGGTTCTGGTTGACCGGCAGCAACTGCCCATTGCACTGCGCGAAATATTTTGGCGCGAAAACGAAGCCGGTCATCATGATCTGACCCATGAAAAACTCGCTCATGCGGATTTCCTTCCCGTAAGTGCAACACCGACCGCGTGTCGGGGTTATTCGTACAGATACTTGTCCAGTTCTGATTGAGCAAGCCTGGAATATCTGGAACTGGAATGAAGTATTAAGTTTTCATTGTTTATTCGTCAGTCAGTTCCTGTTCAAATACGCTCGCAATGCCGAAGGGGGAAATCTCTAGGGCGGCGTTGCCTTCAGGCACGAGGATCGTTGCCGGCGCCGGGGATGGCGCGCTCCAGGGGTGTGGACAGTGAACAAGCAGCGTAGGTTTCTAGCGGACGCCACCGGCGGCCGCGCACGTTTGGTCGTGATGTTTGTCCTGTTCGCGATGACGCTCTTTGCACCAGGCTGGGCGATGGCGCAAGCCTCGACCTACTGCCCGACCTTGAACGCCACTGTGGTGCGGGGCGGTTCGGTACAGATCGACGTAACGACCTGCGATGGCACGGGCGTAGACGATATCGGCGTTGGCTGGAACGGTGTGCAACCTGCGCACGGCACGATCGTGGTCCCCAATCCGAGTGGCGCGCAGGGCACGCAGATCGTCACCTACACCCACAACGGTGACAGCGCCACCAGCGACACGTTCCCGCTAGAAGATGGCCGGGGCGACACCATCACCGTCAACATCACCATCACCCCGTCGCTGTCGGCCAGCATCGCGGTGAGCCCAGCCAGCCGCAACGAAGACAGCGGCGCCGCCTTCACCTACACGGTGACGCTGAGCCAGAGCAGCAGTTCGGCGACCACGGTGAACCTCAGCCGCAGCGGCACCGCCACCAGCGGCACCGACTACACGGGTGCGCCGAACAGCGTGGTGGTGCCCGCCAACGCCACCACGGCCACCTTCTCCGTCACCCCGGTCGCCGACACCACGGTGGAGGCCAACGAGACGGTGGTGATCAGCGTGGTCAGCGGCAGCGGCTATGCCATCGGCAGCCCGTCCAGCGCCACCGCCACCATCGTCAACGACGACTTTCCGACCGCATCGATCACGGTGTCTCCGGCCAGCGTGCCCGAGGACGGCGCGGCCAACCTGATCTATACCGTCACGCTCGACCAGGCTGCGCAGAGCGCGGTGTCGATTGCCTTCAATGTCGGCGGCAGCGCGACCTCGGGCAGCGACTACGCGGCCGTGAGTTCGCCGCTGACGATTGCCGCCGGCCAGATCAGCGGCACCATCACCATCAATCCCACCGCCGATGCCACCATCGAACCGGACGAGACCGTGGTGATCAGCCTCGCTGCGGGCAGCGGCTACAGCGTAGGGTCGCCCAACAGCGCCATCGGCACCATCGCCAACGACGACCAGCCGACGCTGTCGATCAACGACGTCTCGGTGAATGAAGGCAATGCCGGCACGAGCAATGCCACCTTCACCGTCTCGCTCAGCCAGCCGGCCGGTGCCGGCGGCGTCAGCTTCGATATCGCCACCGCCGATGGCTCCGCCACCGCAGGCGTGGACTACGTCGCCTCCAGCCTCACCGGGCAGACCATCCCCGCTGGTAGTAGCAGCGCGACTTTCACCGTGCTGGTCAACGGCGACACGCTCAGCGAACCCAACGAGACCTTCTTCGTCAACGTCAGCAACGTCAGCGGCGCCGGGGTCAGCGACGCCCAAGGCCAGGGCACCATCGTCAACGACGATGCGCTGCCTTCGCTGTCGATCGACGACGTCAGCGTCAACGAAGGCAACAGCGGCACCACCACGGCCACCTTCACGGTGACCCTGAGCGCGGCCAGCGGCCAGACCGTGTCGGTCAATTACGCCAGCGCCGACGGTACCGCCACCGCCGGCAGCGACTATGTCGCGCGTTCCGGCACCCTGACGTTCGCGCCCGGCACCACCGCGCAAGGCGTGGCCATCACCGTTAACGGCGATACCGCGGTCGAGCCGAACGAGACCTTCAGTGTCGCCCTGTCCGGCGTCAGCAACGCGTCCATTGCCCGCGCCACCGGCACCGGCACCATCATCAATGACGATGCAGTGGTGACGGTCGGCCCGGCATCGCTGCCGTCGGCCACCGCCGGTAGCGCCTACAGCCAGAACCTGAGCGCCAGCGGCGGCACTGCGCCGTACAGCTTCGCCGTCACTGCCGGTGCGTTGCCGGCCGGGCTGACCCTGAGCGCTGCCGGCGTGCTGTCCGGCACGCCCACGGCCACCGGCAGCTTCAACTTCACCGCCAGCGCCACCGATAGCGGCAACCCCACCACCGGCAGTCGCGCCTATGCGCTGGTGGTGGCCGGGGCGAACGTGATCCTGCCGGCAACCACCCTGCCGGCCGGCACTGCCGGCCAGGCGTATTCGAGCGCGATCACGCCAGCAGCCGGCGGTATCGCACCGTATACGTACGCGGTCACGGCCGGCGCCTTGCCGGCGGGTATCACGCTCAATAGCGCCACCGGCGCCGTGACCGGAACGCCTACCAGCGCGGGCAACTTCGCCTTCAGCGTGACCGCGACCGACAGCACCAGCGGCACGGCCTCGCAGGCCACCCAGAGCTACGCGGTGACGATCGCCGCGCCGACGATTGTGGTTGCCCCATCCGCGCTGCCGACCGCCACCCGCGGCACGGCCTATAGCCAGACACTGAGCGCCAGCGGTGGTACCGCGCCGTACACCTACACGCTCAGCGCCGGCAGTCTGCCAGCCGGTCTGACCCTGGCCAGCAACGGCACGTTGTCGGGCACCGCAACAGCGGAAGGCAGCTTCACTGTCACCGTCCGGGCCACCGACGCGGGCAACTTCACCGGCGACCAGGCCTACAGCCTGACGGTGGCGGCACCGAACCTGGCCTTGCCGGCCAGCAATTTGCCGGCCGGCACGGCAGGGCAGGCGTACACGGCGGCGATTTCGCCGGCGACCGGCGGCACCGCGCCGTACAGCTATGCACTGACCGCGGGCGCATTGCCGAGCGGTGTGGTGCTGGACGCCGCAACCGGCGCGCTCAGCGGCACGCCAACGGTGTCTGGCACGTTCAACTTCACCCTGACGGTCACCGACAGCACGCCCAGCCCGGCCGCGCAGGCGAGCCAGAGCTACACACTGAGCATTGCCGGCGCCACGTTGGTGCCGGGTCAATCCACGCTGCCGCCAGCGGTGCGTGGTACGCCGTACAGCCAGGTGTTGACTGCCACCGGTGGCGTTGCGCCGTACACCTACAGCGTTGCCAGCGGCACCTTGCCGGCCGGTCTGACGCTGGCCAGCAACGGCGTGTTGTCAGGCACGCCCACCGCCGAGGGCAGCACGTCCTTCACCATCGCGGTGGCCGATGCCGGCAACGCTACTGCGACGCAGGCGTACACCTTCACGGTGAGCACTGCGGCCCCGGTTGCCGTGGCCGATACCGCGGCCACCATGAGCGATGCGGCGGTGACGGTGCCGGTGACCGCCAACGACACCGGCAACATCACTGCGATCGCCATTGCGACCGCGCCGACCAACGGCACCGCCGTGGTCAATGGGCTGGAGCTGGTGTACACGCCGGCGGCCGGGTTTGTCGGCACCGATGTGGTGAGCTACACGGTCGCCGGCAGCGGTGGAACCTCGGCCGCAGCAACGGTGACCATCGCCGTCAATGCGCGCCCGATTGCCGTGTCGGTCACCGCCGAGGCGGTGCCGGGTGCGGCGTCGCAGGTCGATCTGACCCGTAATGCTACCGGCGGGCCGTTCGTGGCTGCCGCGGTGGTCGCAGTGCTGCCGGCCTCGGCCGGGACCGCCACCATCACCCAGGTGGGTGCAGCGGCGGCAGCGGCGCGCACTTCCGGCTTTGCGCCTGCGGCCACTGCGCAGGCTTCTTCCCCCAGCTTCATGCTGACCTTCGTGGCGAACCCGGCCTTCGTCGGTCAGGCCACCGTGCAGTTCACCTTGTCCAACGCGTTCGCCACCTCGGCGGCGGCAAGCGTGACCTTCACCGTGGCGCCGCGGCGCGACCCGAGTGTGGATGCGGAAGTGCGTGGCCTGATCGATGCGCAGTCCGAGTCGACGCGGCGCTTCGCCAAGGCGCAGATCGACAACTTCCAGCGCCGTCTGGAAGCCACCCACCGTGGCGGCAGCACGCTGAGCAATGCGGTGACCTTCCAGCCGACCTCGCATTGCCGCCAGGCCGATCGCGGCATCAGCGCGCAGCCGTGCAGCCCGGACACCCAGGATGCCGACAACGAGTTCCGCGATGCGCCGGCGATGGCAACCGGCAGCACCGGCGGTGCGCAGGGCCAGGGCGACCTGGGCCTGTGGGTGGGCGGTGCGATCCGCTCCGGCAGCCTGAATAGGCAGGCCAACACCAACGGCGTGGACTTCCAGACCGATGGCTTGAGCGTGGGTGCGGACTACCGGCTGGCGCCGTCGCTGGCAGTGGGTGCGGGCCTGGGTTGGGGCCGCGACGACAGCGATGTAGGCAGGAACGGCAGCCACTCCAAGGCCACCGCCTACACCATGGCGCTGTATGCCAGCTTCCATCCGGGCAAGGCGTTTTTCTTCGACACCCTGGTGGGTTATCAGCTGCTGTCTTACGACCTGCGTCGTTTCGTCACCGACGACGCTTCGATGGCCGAAGGCAGCCGCGACGGCAAGCAGTGGATCGCCTCGCTGTCCAGCGGTGCGGACCTGCAACGCGGCAATCTGCAGATCACCCCGTATGCGCGGGTGGATGTGGCCCGGGCAACCCTGGATGGGTACGTCGAAGATGGCATCGCGCCGTTCGCGCTGCGCTATGACGACATGGATGTGGCCACCACCACCGGCAACCTGGGCCTGCGCCTGGAATGGCGCCGCGATGTGGCCTGGGGACGCCTGACCCCGCAGGTCCGCGTGGAATACCAGCGCGACTTCCAGGGCCGCGGCGACGCAACGCTGGGCTATGCCGACATCATCGGTGGCCCGGTGTATCGCACCGGTCAGAACGCGTTCGATCGCAACCGCCTGATGGTCGGTATCGGTGCGGCCTTGCTGACCGAACAAGGCCTGTCGACGCGGCTGGAATACCGCGGCATCACCGACGGCGACAGCGGCAACGATCAGACCTGGATGATCAACCTGGAAAAGAAATACTGATCGCGTCTGTCGACGGGCAGTGAGCAATGCGAAGGGCCGTGCAGATGTACGGCCCTTCGCGTTTGTCGGGTGCGTCGCTTAGGAGCGTGCAGCCGGCGAGTGGGTGCGCACTTCGCCGGGACTAGTGGTGCAGCGCTGTAGGTCCATACAGAGGGCATGACAGCGATCATTGCAGTGGCGATGTAGCGGCACCAGGCAACGTGCCGCGCCGCTCTGCGGGGCGCAGTGCGCAATGCACGCATACGCCTCCCCAGACTGCGCATCTCGCCTGCATCCGGCACAATGCCGCACGCATGCATGCCACGTCCGCGCCCGATTTCCGTCTGTACCCGTCCAATGCGCTGGATACCCTGGCCGCCTTGCTCGCCGAAGAACTGCGCCGGCCGGTGCCCGAGCAACCGGTGTTGCAGCCGGAGGTGGTGCTGATTCCGCAGGTGGCGATGCGGCGCTGGCTGCAGTCCACGCTGGCGGCCGAACACGGGGTGGCGGCGAATCTGGAATTCCTCACGCCCGGCGAATTCGTCGCGCGCGCGCTGGAACGCAATCTCGGCCCGGCCGACGACGACCTGGATATGGCCACCACGCAGTGGCGCCTGTACCAGACCCTGCAAGGCGAACTGGGCAGCGACGCGGCGTTGGCGCCGCTGGCCGGGTATCTGGCCGATGGCGATGCGCTCAAGCCGTGGGCGCTGGCCGGCGAGCTGGGCGGCGTGTTCGAGAAATACCAGGCCTGGCGGCGCGACTGGTTGCTGCGCTGGGAAAGCGGTGCCGACGCGGACGACCCGCAGGCGCGGCTGTGGCGCAGCATCGCCGGCGGGCGGCAATACCGCGCGCGCCGCATCGGCCAGTATCTGGACCGCTATGCGCGCCCGGACGGCCCGCTGCCGCAGGGCTTGCCGAAGCGGTTGTTCGCCTTCGCCATCCTCAATGTGTCCCCGGACGTGCTGCGCGTGCTGGCCACGCAGGCGAGGGTGGGCACGCTGCATTTCTATCTGCCCACGCCCACGCAAGGCTATTGGGGCGATCTGCAGACACTGTGGCAGCGCCGCCGCGAGGGCGGGGCGGTGGCGTTGTTCGCCGAGCAGGTGCAGGAAAATCCGTTGCTGCAGGCCTGGGGCGCGGCCGGGCGCGATTTCATGGCATTGGTCGGCGATTACGAAGTGGTGCACCCGCTGGCCGAGATCGCCGCCTACGCCGACCCGCTGGACGCCGGCCGCCGCACGCTGGCCGAGGGTGGCCTGGGCGACAGCCTGCTGCGGCGCATGCAGAGCGACCTGTTCCATCGCCACGCCCCGGCCGTGCCGCCCGTGTTGCCGGCGGTCAACCTGCACGACCCCAGCCTGCAGGTGCACGCCTGCCACACGCGATTGCGCGAGCTGCAGGTGCTGCACGACCAACTGCGCGCGTTGCTGGACGATGCGCGCTTCGACCCGCCGCTGCAGCCGCGCGAGATCGCGGTGCTGTCGCCGGACATCGACCCGTACGTGCCGTATCTGGACGCGGTGTTCGGTGGCCATGGCAGCGACGACGGGCTGCCGTACGCACTGGCCGACGCCAGCCCGCTGGCCAGCGAGCCGTTGGCCGATGTGTTCCTCACCTTGCTGGGCCTGCCGATTTCGCGCTTTGGCCTGCACGAGATCCTGGACCTGCTGGCCAGTGCGCCGATCGCCGAGGCCGCCGGGCTGGATGAAGCCGGGCTGGAGCGCCTGCGTGGCTGGTTGCACGGCGCCGGCGCGCGCTGGGGGCTGGATGCAGTGCATCGGCGCCAGCACCAGGCGCCTGGCGACGATGCCTACACCTGGCGCTTTGCGCTGGACCGCCTGCTGCTCGGCCACGCCAGCGGTGCCGAGGACGACATCGACGGCGTGGCGCCCTGGCCGCAGCTGGAAGGCAGCGCGCTGGCCGCGCTGGACACCTTGTTGCGGCTGCTGCGCGTGCTCGATCGCCACCAGGCCGCGCTGGCCGAGGCGATGACGCCGGTGCAGTGGCGCGAATGCCTGCTCGGCCTGCTGGAGGCGCTGATCCCGGCCGCCCCCTCGGCGCCGCGGGCGCAGCGCGCGCTGGAGCGGCTGCGTACCTTGATCGACCAGTTCGCCCGCGACGCGGTGCGCGCCGAGTACGCCGGCAAAGTGCCAGCCGAGGTGGTGCGTGCGCACTTTGCCGCGGTGCTGGGCGAGTCGGACACGCGCGCGCCACTGCTCACCGGCGGCATCAGCTTCGGCCGCATGGTGCCGATGCGCCTGCTGCCGTTCCGCGCCATCTGCCTGCTGGGCATGAACGATGGCGACTTCCCGCGTCGCGACCCGGCTGCCGGGCTCAATCGCCTCACCGCCGAACTGGGCACCGAGCGCCGCCGCCATGGCGACCGCTCCACCCGCGAAGACGATCGCTTTTTGTTCCTGCAGTTGTTCGCCTCCGCGCAGGAGGTGTTCTATCTCAGCTATCTCGGTGCCGATGCGCGCGATGGCACGGTGCGCGAACCCTCGGTGCTGGTGAGCGAGCTGCTGGGTAGCGCCGCGCAGTACCACGCCGATCCAAAGGCGATCGATGCGCTGGTGGTGCGCCACCCGTTGCAGCCGTTCGCTGCCGCCGCGTTTGGTGCGGTGGGCGAAGACGGCGCCGACCCGCGCCGTTTCAGCTACCGCCGGCAATGGCGGCCGGCCGTCGACAGCCTGGCCGGGCAACGCCAGCCGCTGGCGCCGTGGGTGGCCGGTGCGTTGCCGGCCGACCCCAGCGCGTTGCCGGCCAGTGTCTCGATCGACGACCTGCGCCGCCTGTTCGCCGACCCGGCCGGGCAGTTCCTGCGCCATCGCCTGGGCATGCGGTTGCCGGACCCGGCCGGCGAAGACAGCGACCTGGAGCCGTTGCTGGCGCCCACCCGCGGGCTGGAGCAGTACGGCTTGCAGCAGCAGGTGTTCGAGGCCGCCGTGGCCGGCGATGCCGATGGCCTGTACGAGCGCTTGCGTGCGCGCGCACTGCTGCCATCGGGACCATTGGGGCGGCGCCAGCTCGATGAGCGCCTGCGCCAGTTGCGCCCGTATGCCGACGTATTTCGGCAGTGGCGTGGCGATGAACCGGCGCAGTCGCACCGGCTGCAGGTGGAGATCGACGGTACCAACGTCCACGGCCGCGTGCCCGGGTGGTATGCGAACGGGGTAGGGCGTGTGCAGGTGGGCGCGCTCAGCGGCCGCAGCGCGATTCGCGACGGCCTGGAATGGCTGCTGCTGCGCGCGGCCGGAGAGCGCGTGCCGTTCGTGCGCTTCTTCGAGCACGACGACAGCCTGGGCCCGCATCCGATCGACGCCGAGCCGCTGTCGCAGACGCAGGCACGCGCGGCCCTGGGCGAATTGCTGCAGCTGTACCGGCACGGCCTGCAGACGCCGCTGGCGTTCGCGCCGTACAGCAGTTGGAAATACCACCAGGCCGCCCGCAACGACGAATGGGACAAGGCCATCAAGGACGCGCACGGCCAGTGGCAATCGAGCTTCGGCTGGAGCGAATCGCACAGCCCGGAGCTGCGCCTGGTCACCCGTGGCCGCGACCCGTTCGGCGATGCGCAGCAGTTCGCCGACTTCGCCCGCACCAGCCATCAGCTGTTTGCGCTGCTCGAACACGGCAGCGCGCCGGCACCGCTGGATCCTGCACGCGTGATCGAGAGTTGGCGGCAGTGGCGTGGCGCGCAGGACGACGCCGAATGAGCAACAGCCCCGTGACCGACCCGTACCTGCACCTGCCGCTGCACGGCGTGCGCCTGATCGAGGCCAGCGCCGGCACCGGCAAGACCTTCACCCTGGCCACGCTGTTTGCGCGGCTGGTGGTGGAGCGGCGCCTGCGCATCGGCCAGATCCTGGCGGTGACCTTTACCGAAGCCGCCACCCAGGAGCTGCGCCGTCGTATCCGCGAGCGCCTGGCCCTGGCCGCCACCCTGGTCCCCGACGCCCGCGCAGACGCGGCCGCAACCGAACCGCAGACAACGCTGCTGCCCAACGCCTCATCGGCTGGTGCAGGAGCGGCCTTGGCCGCGACCGAACCCACCCAGACCCAGGCGAGCGATGCGCCATCGCCTGCGATCAACATGGCCCCGCCCGCGACCGCGCCCGCCGACCACCCAGCGCAGACACCCCCGCACCCACACGCACAGGACGCACCCGACGCCGTCCTCACCCGCGCCATCCTCACCGCACACCTGGCCACCGGCACCGAAACTCCCACCGCGCTACGCCGCCGCCTGCAGCAGGCGGTGGAAGAAATCGACCTGGCGGCCATCTTCACCATCCACGGCTTCTGCGCGCGCGTGCTGCGCGAACACGCGCTGGAAAGTGGTCAGGCGTTTGCCGCGCCGCAACTGCTGGCCAACGACCGCGAACTGCTCGGCGAGGTGGCCGCCGACCTGTGGCGGCAGCGCGCCGCCGATGCCGCCATGGCCGACGATCTGGTGGCGCTGTGGCCGGCCGGCCACAGCGCCCTGGCCAGCGACCTGCGCGCGCTGGTGCAGCAGCCCGAACTGCTGCCCGCTGTCGCCGCACCAACGTCGGACCCGCAGCCCGCGCGCCAGGCAGCCGCGCAGGCCGTGGTGGCCGCGTTGCGTGCGCATGGCGATACCGCCTACGACGCGGTGGCCGCCGCGTTCGAGCACAAGATCTTCGATGGCCGCCGCGCGCGCCGCCCCAGTTTCGACAAGGCCTTCGAGCAACTGTGGCAGGGCAGTGCCGAGGCGCATTGGGTGCTGGACGACGGCGGCCATCTGGACAAATTGCTGCCGCAGCGCCTGCGCGAATTCTGCAAGGACGGCGCGCACGACCGCGTGCCGTGCTCGCCGCTGTTCGACGCGCTCGCCGTGTGGCAAAAGGCCGATGCAGTGGTGCGCCAGTGGGAAGGGCAGCGCCGCATCCGCCTGCTGCATGCGCTGCGCGACGATGCCGTGCTGCAGCTGGCGCAGCGCAAGCGCCAGCGCCGCGTGCAGACCTACGACGACCTGGTCGATGGCGTTGCCCGCGCATTGCAGGGCCCGCAGGCCGAGGCGCTGGTGCAGCGGCTGCGCGCGCAATACGCCATTGCGCTGGTGGACGAATTCCAGGACACCGACGACCGCCAGTGGCAGATCTTCTCGCGTGTGTTCGGGCCTGAGCACGCTGCCTCCGGCGAGGCACTCGCGCCAGACGATGACGCGGATTTCGACAACGCTGCCGGCGCCGCGCCGCCGCGCCTGCTCGCCTTGATCGGCGACCCCAAGCAGGCCATCTACGGCTTCCGCGGCGGCGACGTGCAGACCTATCTGGCCGCGGCCACCACCGCACAACGCGCGCCGCCGCTGGAGCACAACTTCCGCTCGCGCCCCGGCGTGCTGGCGGCCATCGACGCGCTGTACGCGCAGGCCGGTTACGCCGAGGCCTTCCTCACCGAGGGCATCGCGTTTCATCCGGTGCAGCCGGGCACCAAACGCAGCGACGCCGATCTGCAGCGCGATGGCGCCGCTGCCCCGGCACTGACGCTGTGGCGCGCACCTGCGCCGCCACCGCCGGCAAAAGGCAAACCCAAACCCTGGAGCGCCGGCCGCGCGCGCGAGCTGTGCACCGCTGCCTGCGTGGCCGCCATCCGCGGTTGGCTGGCCGGTGGCCGCGACGGCAGCGCCAGCGTCAATGGCCGCCCGGTGCAGGCCGGCGACATCGCGGTGCTGGTGCGCAGCCACGGCGAGGCCACGCGCATCCAGCAAGCGCTGGGCGCGGTGGGCATTCCTGCGGTGGCGGCCGGCAAGCAGAGCCTGTTCGCCACCGACGAAGCGCTGGAACTGCTTGCCTTGCTGCAGGCCCTGCTCGACCCGGGCGACGACAGCCGCCTGCGCGCCGCGCTGGCCACCGTGCTGATCGGCGAAGACGCCGCCGCCATTGCCGCCCTCGAACACGACGGCGAGCGTCATCGCCGCTGGCAGCAGCAGGCGCTGGACTGGCGCGAGCGCTGGCAGCGCGGCGGCCCGTTGGCCCTGGTCGGCGATCTGGGTGCCACGCATGGGCAACGCCTGCTGGCCCTGGTCGATGGCGAACGCCGCCTCACCAACTACCTGCAACTGGCCGAGCTGCTGCAGGAGGCCGACACCCGCGCGCTCGGCCCGCACGGCCTGGTCGACTGGCTGGCGCGCCGCATCGCCAATGCCGACGACAACGACGAGACCCAGCAGCTGCGGCTGGAATCGGACGCGCGCCGCGTGCAGATCGTTACCCTGCACAAGAGCAAGGGCCTGGAATACCCCTTGGTGTTCCTGCCGTACATCGGCATCGGCCGCGCTGATAAAAGCCCGGGCCGCCACTGCGTGGTGCACGCGCCGCCGCATGGCCGCCAGCTGCACTGGAACACCTCCAAGTTGAGCGCCGACGACACTGCTAGCTGGAGCACCGCCGAGACGGCGTGGAAGCAGGAACAGCGCGCCGAAGACGCACGCCTGCTCTACGTCGGCCTGACCCGCGCCGAGCACGCGCTGTGGATCGCCACCGGTGCTTTCCACCAGCACGAGCGCACCGCGCTGGCGCCGATGCTGCGCGACCCGGCCGCACTGCAGGCCAGCGCCGGTGCAGGGGTGATCGCCCTCGACGACACCGCGCCGCCGGCCACGCTGCCGCGCCTGCCCGCCGACGACGCGGTGCAGGTGCCCGCCGCGCGCGTGGCGCAGCGCCACGTGGTGCCGGACTGGTGGGTCTACAGCTTCACCCAGCTGGCCAATGCCGACGCCGGTAGCGACCCGATGGCCAGCGCCACGCTCGCCAGCAGCGGCGGCAGCGACGAACCGCCGGCCAGCGAGCCGGTGAGCGCGCCCGCCGAGGTGGAGGCGTTCGACCCCCGCTTTGCCGGCAACCGCTTCGGCGTGGCCATGCACGATGTGTTCGAACGCTGCGACTTCGCCGCCTGGCGCAACTGGCGCCCCGGCCAGCCCGCGCCCGAGGGCCAGGCCGCGGCCATCCTCGAAGCGCTGCAACGCGGCGGCTACGCCCAGGACGAACTGGACGACGGCCTGGCCATGCTCACCCGCCTGGTCGGCCACACCCTCACCGTGACCCTGCCCGAGGGCACCTGCCTGGCCGCGGTGCCCGAGCCGCAGCGCCGCAACGAGATGGAATTCCACTTCGCCATGCGGCCCACCCGCGTGGACGCCCTGCTGGCGCTGCTGCACCGCTTTGGCGTGGTCACCGAGCGCCAGGCCTTCGGCGCGCGCCAACGCCTGGAAGGCCTGATGACCGGCCTGATCGACCTCACCTACTGCGCGGACGGGCGCTGGTATGTGCTCGACTACAAATCCAACCGCCTGCCGGCCTACGACCCCGACGCCCTGGCACGGGCCATGGCGCACAGCGAGTACGAACTGCAGGCGCTGATCTACACCATTGCCTTGCACCGCTGGCTGCGCTTCCGCCTGGGCGCCGGCTACGACTACGCCCGCGACTTCGGCGGCGTGCGCTACCTGTTCTGCCGCGGCCTGGACGCCGCCCGCCCGGCCGCCGACGGCCAGCCTGCGCCCGGCATCCACGCCTGGCGCTTCGACCCCGCCCTGGTCACCGCCCTGGATGCCCTGTTCGCCGGCGCGCCGGAGACTCCGGACGCATCAGCGCCTTCGGCCAACCGGGCGACTTATCGGGATGAGGGCACGTCCGCGCCGGGAAGGACCGCACCATGATCAACCAGGCGTCATTCCTTTCCAGCGCTGCGCCGGATTTCCTCTCCCCTCGGGGCGAGCAGGCAGCGCGTACGCGCCACGGTGGGCTTGCCTGTTACCGCCACGTGGTAGCGCGTGCAGCGGAGCGGAACGAGCGCTGGGCAGAGGGCACGTCTGCTTTTGGAATGGACAGCACCATGACCGACCAGCCTTCATTCCTCTCCAGCGCTGCATCGAATTCCCTCTCTCACCGTGGCGAGCAGGCTCCGCGTGCGCGCTACGACGTGCTTGCATGGGAGCGGCCACGCGGTCACGCGCGTGCGCAGGTGCCGAGTGAGGAAAACGGCGGGGGCACGTCGACCTCGGGAGGCACTGCACCATGACCCAACCCACCTCCCTGCTCGACGCCCTGCAACGCGCCGGCAGCCTGCGTACCATCGACCTGGCGCTGGCGCAAAGCCTGCAGCGGCTGGAACCCGACACCCACGGCGACGTGTTGGGCGCCGCCGCGCTGGCCTCGCTCGCAGTGGCCAGCGGCCATGCCGGCCTGGACCCGGCACGCGTCAGCGTGCTGCTCGACCCCCGCGACGGCCCGCCGCCCACGCTGCCCACCCCGGCCGACTGGCAACGCACCCTGGCCGCCTCGCGCTGGGTGGCCGAGCCCACTCCCGACGAGCCAGCCGCGGCCGACTGCCCGCTGGTGCTCGAACACGGCCTGCTCTACCTGCGCCGCTACCGCGAGTACGAACGCCGCCTGGCCCAGGGCCTGCGTCGCATCGCCGCCCACCCGCAGCCGGCCTTCGACGCGGCCGCGCTGGTCCCGCTGTTCGCGCAATTGTTCCCCCAAGCGTCCCCGCTCTCTTCGGAAGAGGGTGCCCGACGCGCGGGTGAGGGCACGCAGCTGCCAGTGCCCTCCACCGACCGCCAGGCCCAGGCCGCCGCGCTCGCACTGCGTCGCGCGCTGCTGCTGGTCACCGGCGGACCCGGCACCGGCAAGACCACCACCATCGCCCGGCTGTTGCTGCTGCGAATCGCCCAGGCGCTGCACGCCAGGCACTCCGGCGTGGCTACTGCGGCCGGCGTCGGCAACACATCTGCCGGTGAAGCCACGCAGCATCCCGCCTCAAGGGGTGCCAGCGCACCACCACCAAGCGCATCCACCACGGCCCCTGTCTCACCCTTGCGCATCGCCCTGGCCGCGCCCACCGGCCGCGCCGCCGAGCGCATGGCCGAGAGCCTGCGCGGCGCCGTGGCGCGTGCCATCGCCAGCGGCGTCGACCCCACCCTGGCCGACGCCCTGCCCACCGGCGCCAGCACCCTGCATCGCCTGCTCGGCGTCATCCCGGATTCGCCGCACTTCCGCCACGACGCCGACAACCCGCTGCCGTTCGACCTGATCGTGGTCGACGAGGCCTCCATGGTCGACCTGCCGCTGATGTGCAAGCTGGTCGACGCCGTGGCCGATGGCACCCAGCTCATCCTGCTCGGCGACGCCGACCAGCTGCCCTCGGTGGAAGCCGGCGATGTGCTCGCCGCCATCCTGCAGGCCGCCGGCCCCGGCGATGCCCTGCAACAAGACGATGCCCAGGCGCTGCAGCCACTGCTCGGCAACCTGTCTGGTGACGTCACACCCAAAGCGGCCACGCCGGCCACCACCCACAGCGGCGGTCTTGCCGGCCACCGCGTGCACCTGCTGCGCGGCTACCGGCAGGCGGAAGACTTCGCGCTCGCCCCGCTGGCCGACGCCGTGCGCGCCGGCGACGCCGACACCGCCCTGGCCCTGCTGCGTAGCGGCACCCTGGCCGGCGTGCATTTCCACGAAGACGGCGAAGACCCGCTGGCACTCGGCCGCGACGCACTGCTCGCCCACTGGCGCGCCCTGGCCGACGCACACGACCCCGCCGCCGCCCTGCGTGAGGCGGGTCGCCTACGCCTGCTCACCGCCGTACGCGCCGGCCCGCAGGGCGCCCGCGGCCTCAACGCCCGCATCGAACAACTGCTGGCCGAATCCGGCTCCGGCGCCCGCCGCCTCGGCAGCGCCTCGCCCTGGTTCCAGGGCCGCCTGCTGCTGATCACCGAAAACAGCTACCGCCACGGCCTGTTCAACGGCGACGTGGGCATCTGCCTGCGCAGCGAAGCGAGTCCCTTTTCGGAGCGCAGCGACACAAACGCTCCCTCGGAGCGCAGCGACGCGAGCACCGTTACAGCGCGTAGCGACGCAGCTACGTCTTCCGGCCCAAGCCACAGCATCGGCACCGCAAATCGCGCCGACCCCGTCGCCGATCGCCGTGCCCAAGGCCCCTTGGTCGCCTGGTTCGAAGGCGACGGCGACGGCCAGGTGCGCGGCTTCCACCCCGCCGCCTTGCCCGCGCACGAAAGCGCCTTCGCAATGACCGTGCATAAAGCCCAAGGCAGCGAATTCGACACCGTCTGGCTGCAATTGCCCACCCGCGACGCCCGCGTGCTCAGCCGCGAACTGCTCTACACCGGCATCACCCGCGCCCGCCGCGCCCTGCACCTTGCCGGCAGCGAGGCAGTGCTGCGCGCAGCGCTCGCACGGCACGCCGCGCGGATCTCGGGCCTGGCGTGGCGGTTGGGTGGGGAGCAGCAGGCGGCACCCGCCAAGCCAGCAACAGAACCATCCACTGCGTTGCCCGTGCAGGGGTCGTTGTTCTGATGGGCGCGAGCCGGCGCAATGGCAGCAGGGAAAAGTGTTCTCAGGCAAAGAGCTGTAGCAAAAGACAGTTATTCGAAACTTTCGAATAACTGCCGCCGACAGCAATAGCTGCGACACCAAGCATCAAAATCGCGGCGATCATCGCCAATGAGCACGAGGCATCTGTCCATGACAGTCCTACCCAACATCCACCCCGGCGAAATCCTGTTCGAGGAGTTCCTCGAGCCGATGGGCATCAGCCAGAACGCACTGGCGCGGGCCACTGATGTACCGCCGCGCCGCATCAACGAGATCGTGCTGGGCAAGCGTGGCATCACCGCCGACACCGCCGTGCGTCTGGCCGCCGCGCTGGGCACAACCGAGCGCTTCTGGCTGGGCCTGCAAGCCGATTACGAGCTGGAACAGGCGCACCGCGCGCTGGGCGATCTGCCGTCACGGATCAAGCGGCTGGCGGCTTGAGGGGAAGGGTGTCTCGCACGTCACGCTGACAACGGAGCACGCCCAGTGACCTGTAAGGCCTGTCGATGGCGGAGCAGCGCAGCGTGAGCATGCACAGGCAGGAACGCGCACACTGATGACTGGTGTCACCCTAAACGCGAGGTCAGGCGATCCACCTGACCTCGTCTGCCAGGTAGCAGGCAGGGCGGCTTACTTGCCCTTCTTTTCCTGCTTGGCCGCGCGCTTTTCCTTCAGCGTCTTGGTCGGCTCTTTCTTCTGGCTCTTCTTCTGGTCCATCCCCTTGCTCATGACACCCTCGTAGTTGTTGGATTGATCGGTGGGCAGCGCCATGGCCTGGCGTGCCTGCGCACTGTACGACGTGCGCGTGGCGGAGGGCAGGGGGGATTGGCACGCCGGGAGAAGGGCCGCCTCAGGCATGGCGTTTGGTGGCAGGCCCAGCTGCCCATCGACGCGGCCGGTAAAGCCCCAAAACGCAAAACGCCCGCGTGCGACGGTGAAGGTCGGCACGCGGGCGCTGGCGACAGCGGCGGCCCTACTTGGCCGGCACGCGCTGGTACTGCTCGCTGCCGGTATTGAGGTGGCCGTTGGCCTCATCGATGGCGAAGTTCACCGTCTCGCCATCGCTGGTGACCTGCAGCGCCCCGTCCTTGTAGACCGCCGGGTAGCTCTCGGTCTTGGGTTTACGGCTGAAGAACTTCGGCGTGGTGCTGCGGACCATGAAGGTCTCGCCATTGCGCTCGATGTCCATCGTCTCTTCCTGCGTCTGCACGTTGACCCAGTGGCCGACGAACTTCTCGCCCTCCACCTTGGCGCAACCGCTCACCAGCAGTGCCGCGGCCAGCGCGGTGCTCATCCACTTCATCATCGTGTGTTCTCCCGTTGAGTCTGCGGCGAGGATGGCGGGCGGGGGATGTACGGGAGGTCAAGGCCGCACAATGACAGGCCGAATATGAGCGCCCCTCATACCCTGAAAAAACACAACCTCACCGCGTTACCCGCTACTTCCTTGCGCGCACAGAAAAAGGCTGGAAGATCACCAAACAGCTTGAGCTATGGGTAAGCTGAGGTCGTCTTGCAGCCCCGCCAAGGGGGGCTTTCAGATGCCTCCGCCATGAAGTAAGGAGAAATAATGAGTATGGGCGCCTATCACCTGAATCCATATCTCGCCTTTGCTGCAGTGATTTGTATCTCGACGGCGGGATGTACTTCGCCTGCGCAGGCAGTTGCGTCGCAGCGCGAGCATTTGAGTCAGCACAAGGAGCAAGCTCCGGTCGCTTGTCCCTCGAAGGATTTCAACACGTTTCTTCAGCGATATGCCGATGTTGCCAATGACGACGCACGTCGCCGTTTCACTAACGACCCGTTGGAGTACGAGGTTCCGACTCATACGGTTGAAGAAGAAACTGAGTCATCACCAGATACGCATATCTCCAAGCGAACCGGCCCCTCTCGCCTTGAATTATTCCCCTACCGGTACTTCAAGGATGCAAAAGTATTCGATCAACTAGCCGCAGGAAGAAGCAAGCCTGAGCCAAAAAGTGAGGTTGGCTCTCATGTCTCCGTAGAGCTGACGGCTAACGAAGGTCGTAAAGTAAATTTCGGTATGGAATACGAAGTAGATACCTACGTATTCGAGAAGCGTCAGGGCTGTTGGTACCTGACACGGGCGATTAATCTCAGGGACTGACAAGGAGTTGGGATATGGCAGCACAGGATGTTAAACAGCAGACCCCCTATCGCGTCATTCAACTTGAGTGGGATGCGAAAAGGGGAGAGCACAACGAGGCTGTCGGAAACTTCGACGAGTTAGTTACGCACCATCCCAAAAGCAACAGTGATGCTCATCTGGTCGACGGCAAAGTCGTGGGCGGTCAAGCAGGTCGGACGCTGGGAGTGGTTGGTGGCGAAATCCAGGAGATCGAAGTCTCCAAGGCAGGTAAGGACTATGGCCTTCGTCCTGATCAGGTATTGTTGAAGAAGGACTTCATGCTTGAGGATTCCAGGTTGCCTTCTGGGCCTGCTTCAAGGTCGCTGGATGTTCCGTCGCCCGTTGCCGGCGTTGTTGGTACGGTCAATACGTCAAAGGGGTTGGTCGATGTGCTGGATCGGGAAGGTGGTGATGTCATCCTCCGTGTCCGGCATATGTCGCCACTCCACGTAAAGGCTGGCGATCAGGTCGAGTACGGCCAGGCGTTAGGCGTGCAAGGCAAGCAGGCAACAGGAGCAATTCACGTGCATATGGAGGTGGACAGTCGCTACTACCAACAATACGAGAACTATGTAGGCGATTTGGTCAGCGGTCGCCTGTCGATCGATACAGAAAGGCGGGATCGTGGCATTGAACCCAGGCCGTTCGTGGATGACGGAACAATCCGCATCGGTGAATCGTCCGAGATGGTTCAAAAGGTGCAGCAAACATTGAATGCCGAAGGCTATCGCGGCGCAGACAATCAGCCACTTCAAGAAGATGGTGTCTACCGTCTTTCGATGCAGGCAGCAGTGATCAACTACCAGCAGGCGCATGGCCTTTCTCAAACAGGCGACATCGACCCCGCGACATTGCAGCAGATTGCTCCGCGTACCTTCCCGCCCGAGTTGAATCGGGAAGATCACAACGCCACGCCAACCTATCGCAATATCCAGGGCGCCGTGCCCTCGCTAGACCCACTACATCGTCAGGCCGAAGAGGCCGTGCGGCGCTTGGAACAGAACCTTGGCCGCGACTATGACGACAACAGCGCGCGGCTGGCGGCCAGTAGCGCCCACCTGGCTAAAGCGAACGGACTAACGCAGATCGACCATGTCGTGTTGAGCAATCAAACAGCGTCCGTGGGGAGGGGCGAGAACGTGTTTGTGGTCCAGGGCGCATTGGATAACCCCGCCCATCTGATGGCGCACATGAAGACCAGCGATGCTATCGCTCAGCCTGTAGAGCAATCTCTATCGCAGCTGCAGACGCTTAGCGAAACGCAGCGGCAGCAACAGGCCCAGCAGCAAAGTCAGCAGCAGGATCAACAACAGCAGCTGAGCGCGCCCCAGCATCGAATGGTCTGAGCAGCTGAAATTTTCGTCTGGCAGTTTGACTCAGTGGCCGACGAGCTTTCAACCTCCACCTTGGCGCAACCGCTCACCAGCATTGCCGCGCCACTGCGGTTCCCATCCACTTCATCATCGTGCGTTCTCGCGGTGAGGCTAGGGGTGAGCATGGCGGAGGGGATGCGCGGGAGGCCAAGGTGGACCCGACCAGGCCTTCTCACGTGAGCGCTAGCGGGGGTAGAGAAAGTCAACCTGACCCCGTTACCCGCAAGTTAGGAAGGAACAGAGAAATAAGCTGATTTTGCTAGACCACCTACGTGCCCATGACCCTCTTCATTCTCAACAGGAGAACTCAAAGATATGAGTGACCCGTGCGGCTACACATTTAGTCAAAAAGAAAGATTCAGCTAGGATAATTCAGATTAATCTAGTCATCAAATTCGACGACTGATAATTCAAAACCAGCAACGGATTTTACCTTCCAATCTCCACTGGCTGTGTCCTCGATGGCCTGCACCAGCTGCTGAGCCACATGTTCTCCAGCGAGCCGGCTTATATGTTCGTATATAAGTATGAAATCGGTGTTATCGTGGATTTTATCGCCTATTATCTCGTGCTGGCTTAAGAAGGCTTGATGGCCATAACCAGTAACACTAATTCCGTTGCTTGCACTAATTTTACGCGACATAATCTATCCATTTTAAGTTGCTAACGACCATCGAAATCAGCTGTGGAGCTATCTAAAGTGGCCCATTAGCTTAAGTAAAATTAACAAGCGGGCAATTTTCCAAATGTCGTTCTTGTGATATTAATCAATTTTCCTAAATCACGCTGCGGCCGCCCTTCCCTCAAATTCTCTGATCCACACTGACATGTCGGCGATATCCGAAATTATATTATGTGGGTCAATTGAAGGTAAGGGTGTGTCGTAAGGCTGTGCGTGTTCAAATGCTGAGTATTTAGTCATCATTTTTTCGATGAGGGCGCAATCATCTTTCGAGATCACGGTCAACCGGTTCAGCATTCCATTGGTTTTTATCTCTCTTCGATAGCGCATTACGACCTTCGCGCACAGGTGGTCCTCGACTACGCGCTCAACCAAGATACGAAAGTTGCCGCACGCGGCTTTGAGTAACTCTTGTTGCTGATCGTCGTCCAACTTCATAGCGGCACGAACCTTGCCATCTAAATCGTTTAGCCCCTTCTTTGGCGACTGCGTAAAAACTTTTATGGTGGCAGGAACACCAGCTTCCGTACCCTTTCTGTCAATAGCGACAACATCTACGACTACTGTGCCTTTAGCTTCTTGCTTCTCGGCAGCATGCTCAATGAGTACGCCCATAGAAAGGCGGTGCGTAAATACAATTGTTTGCCGGGTCTTTGCCAGCTCGACCAACCTTGCGGTCACTGCTTCTTCGAAACGCTGATCGAGGGAGGAAATGGGATCATCAAAGATGACAGGCAATGAACGATCTGTCCCAGTTACATCGGCAAGAAATGCAGCTAGAGCCACAACGCGCTGCTCGCCTTCGCTCAAGACATCGCGACTCTTTACCTTCCCAATCGCGCTATCGAGACCGATGGAAAACGAAAAGATGCCCTTTCCCTCTAACTTGTGCACGAGATTAACAGGAATAGTAGTTCCACCTAGTGCTTTCAATTCAGTGTTGAATCTTTCGACAAAGCCGCCCGCTAGTTCAGATTTTCCCACCTCGTTACTAAACTTGGTGAGCGCATGGGTCTGAGCCAAGCGCACACTGTTTTCTAATTCGGAAACATGCTTTTTGCGGTCTACCTCGGCCAAAACGGCATCTTTAATTTTAGAAACCCACTCTTGAGCCCGCAGTTCGAGTAGCTGAGCGTGTTTATGCTCCCGACCTGTTGGGTCGATGAGAGCAGCCAATATGTCTCTTTCTGCGGTTAGTGCTGCCATAGTAGACTCAACCGCCGACTGAAAAGGATTCCAATCCACCTGCGGGGCTTCAGCATCATATGCCCGCAGGCGCGCTAAGCGCTGATCGATCTGCAATCCCATTAAAATCGCTGCTTCTGGTGTCATTCCACTCCATAATGCGACGGAGAGCCAATAGGTGCTGGGATGCGAGCCTGGAATGGTGGCTATCAGGTCAGTTAACGTTTTCTCTGCTACCGCCGCTTGAGATTGGAGCTGGTTAGTTACGTAGGCTGTGAAATCGGCCATCCGCTTCTTAGCATCTAGCTCTAATGATTGCTGGCATAGCACGCATCTAGCCCCCTCGTCGATGTTCGGATACACGTGTTCTGGGTAGGCTGTCTTTGCAAAGTCCGCTGCAGCCATCCATAAACGCTGCCAAGACTTCTCGCCGACTCCAGGCAGAGGAATGCCATCTAAAAAACATTTGGCATGGTCTATAGCTGCCTGTCGGGCCTCAGTAGCCGCTGCTTGGGCGTCGGCCAGGGCTAGGCCGAGGTCATCGCCAAAGGTGGCCGCCCATGCTGTGATTCCATGGCTTAATTCCTTGATGCGCTGGAGGTCTGCAATAACTTTGGCGTATGCCACTGCTGGATCAGCCTGGGCTAGAGCTGACTCTTGACCCACGCGATCAGCTAGTTGGGCTTCGGTGAACTGGCAGCCCTCGTTGATCGTTTTGATCGTGGTGGTTGCTACAAGGCTTTTATGGAAAGCAGCTGCTTGCGTATTTGCGAACTCCACGGGAATAGGCGGCAAGGTTGACACCAGCGCTTGAGTGCGCAGCCGCAGTCGCTCTGCAACCTGGTCGGAGATATCAATTAGCAGGTTTACGAAACGCATAGTCCGAGGCAAATGCGTGGCTGTCGAGGCAGTCTGCCCTAAGTGGGTCGCAGTAGCACTATCAAAAACGTGAACCGACGCAAGAAGCTGGAGGGTGCCCTGGGATGCTTGCCAAACAACGTCCTTCTCATCTGTGAAGGGCTTGCTATCCTTCATGCCGATTGCCGAGTAACGCACAGTAGCAGAAACGGGTTCATTAGTAGTTGCAAATACGTTACCGTATATAGGTTCTGCCGTTTTCGCGCCGCACATGTGTTTCATAAGCCGTGCGTAGCCAGATTTTCCAGCTCCATTAGGGCCATAAACTACTGTCAGGTCGCCTGAAAGATTTAGCTCGGCCCGAGGGCCAAATGCATTGACTCCGTGGATATGGGAAAGCTTATTGATCCTGAGTTTAGGACCCACCGGCGTAGCTTGGATTATGCCCGGGATGAGCGATGGATATGGAACGGGAAGTTTACCTGTAGCTTCTGCGTGGCAATGATCCGCTAACGCATCGATGGCTGCGTTATCGGGCATCTTACCCTTGGATACTAAATTTTGAGCTGCAACTCGCAACCAGCTTGCGCGGGTGTCGAGCCAGCCCTCTACCGAGGCTGCTGTTGTGGTGTTTTCCATATTCATCTTCTCCTAAAAAACGGGGGGCAGGTCCACTTATGCAGTTCCTCTGCACTTCGGGAACTGAATGCAGCCTAGGAAGTTCTCGCCAGTGCGCCGGTTTCTTCGGTGCACAAGCGCGCTGCCACAGCGTGGGCAGCCTAGGGCAGTGCCGGTTGCGGAGACAGTGGACCCAGTTGAGGCAAAGACAGGGTCGATGCGTACTGGTGACGCAGCAAGTTGTGTTGCCCCTTGCTGTTGCACCGCTCGGATCATGTCCAACAACTGTTCGCCGGCAATCAACTCAATCGGCTTGCCTTCGGCAAAGCGCTCAGCGTCCTTCGTGTAGGTACCGATACAGGCGATCTTTACTGCGTGGGCTTGGTGATGGGCTAGCAGGCCGTACATCTCTCGCACGACGCTGACGCCAACCTGCTGGCGCTTCCATTGCTTGCATTGCACCAGTGTGCGGCAGCCGTCCTTGCGCAGGATCAGGTCGATGCCGCCGTCGGCGCCGCCCAGGCCGGTTTCTTCAACGCTGTAGCCCTGGCGGCGAAATGCTTCGCCCACTAATTGTTCGAACTGTCGCCAGCCGCCGGCGGCCAGGCTCTCCAGGCTTGTGCGTGTTTCCAGAAAGCGCCGCCGGCTGCGTGCGCCCAGATAGGAGAACAGCCCGGCGAGCCAGCAGATGCCAAGCAGCATCCACGCCAGTGGTCCAAACATCGCCGTTGATTGCTGTGCAATGCCCTGCGACAGCATTCCGCCGTGATGCGAGAACCACCAGCCAATGCCGTAGCGCACGCCAAGATACGCAACGATTCCTGCAACAACGCCCACCGGCCACGGCAACGTAGCCAACGCTTCAAACCCGCTTTGTTTCTTTCTGCGTCCCATGCAAGAACCCCCGTTCCAGCTTTGACCATAGCCGCTGCAACGGGTTTTGTCAGCAGACCATCGGTGCTGATGCGCGCAATGTCGCATCTGCTATCGGCGCGAGGTTTTGAGCGCACACGAGCCTGATTTCGGCGCTACAGCTTGAGTTCGCTTGCACGTGCATCGGCTTACTCGCACGCGCATGAGCATCGATACCCTCAACCAGGCCGCACAAGAGTGCTGTGTGGGTTGTCCAATCTCGTGTGTCATGGAAAGCGCTCGAACGTCGCGTGACGTTGGCGAGGCGCGGCACAGTTGCAGATGGTGTCGTCGCGGCAAGGTACGATTCCCGTCTATTTGCTTGAGTGCGCTTTCGCCGCTGCCATGTCCGTTCCACGCCCCATCCGCGATGGCATTCCCGCCAGCCAGTTCCAACTTCCCGCTGGCCCCTGGCAGACGGTGTTTGAGGCGCTATGCACTTGCTTTCCGAGCGTGGCTGCTGCCACGTGGCGTGACCGCTTCGCGCGCGGGCGTGTGCTGGATGCGCAGCAGCAGGCACTGGAGGTTTCTGCGCCCTATCGGCTGGGCGCGGAGATCTACTATTTCCGCGAGGTGGTGGATGAGCCCATCATCTCTGCGGTAGAGACGGTAGTGCATGCCGACGCGCATCTTGTGGTTGCCTGCAAGCCGCACTTCCTGCCGGTCGTCCCCGCGGGTGCGTATGTGCGCGAGACGTTGCTGGCCCGGCTGGTGCGGCGCTTTGATAATCCGTCGCTGGTGCCACTGCACCGCATCGACCGCGATACCGCCGGGCTGGTGCTGTTCTCAGCTAATCCGGCAACACGCGGGATTTACCAGGCGTTGTTTCGTGAGCGACGCATCCACAAACACTACCTGGCGGTGGCGCCGCCACTACCGGGGCTGACGTTTCCGTATGTGCATCGCAGCCGGCTGGAGCCGGGCCAGCCGTTCTTCCGCATGCGCGAGGGTGTGGGCGAGCCGAATAGCGAGACGGTGATCGATGTGATCGCGCGTGGCGCAAACACGTGGACGTACCGGCTGGAGCCGGTCACCGGCCGCAAGCACCAACTGCGCGTGCACATGGCCGCGCTGGGCGCGCCGATCCTGCATGACCGCTTCTATCCCGACTTGGAAGATCAGCGGCCCGATGACCCTGAGCGGCCGCTGCAGTTGTTCGCACGCACGTTGGCGTTCGATGACCCGATTACTGGAGAGCCTCGGCGCTTCACCGCGACGATCAAACCGACAAGATCGGCTTGAGACGCGAACCTGTGCTTCGCCAAAAAATCAGACGAAATATCTGGTTTTCAGATATCCGAAAGAGCGCGCTACGGTGGCCTTGCGGACATCCCGTCCGCTCACGTCGAGGACGGACGCCATGACCACTTCGAAAGCCCTTTCGACCAATGCTCGGCGAAGCACTACGCCAGCGGCCAAGCTGCAAATGCACGAACAACACTTCACCTTCGGCGTCACCATCGAGCAGATCGACCGGTTCCACACGCTGTTGCGGACGATCACCGCGCAGAGCGACATGGTGGCGGTGTGCAGCGGCAAGCCGCTGGATGCCACCAGTCTGTCGGTTCTGGGCGAGAGCATCTTCAATGCCGCCCGCGCGGTACGCAGCGTGGTCGACGAGATTTACGAGCAGCGGCTAGGTGGCGATGGCCCGGCCGATGCGGCCGAAGCGAGCCGGCAGCGCGGTGCCAGGGTCTGACTGGGCGCCGCGTGTAGTCGGGTCAGCCTCAACGCACCTTGTACAACACCGCCGCACCCGGCCTGGGCTCGAACATCGGCACGGTCTGCTGGGTGAGGGCCTTGCCCTTGGCGTCCCACACCAGCGTCTCGACAGGGTAGTCCTCGCTGCGGGTCATGTTGCTGATCTGCTGGACGATCACCGTCTTGGCGGCGGGCACTTCCGGGTTCCAGGCGAACACGCCCAGGCGGCCATAGAACACCGCCGGCGCGGCGGCATCCAGGCGGCGGTCCGGGCACATCACCAGGCCGCGTTCGAGCATCACGCGCAGCGCGCCGACGGGCACGGCCTTGACGGTGGGCGAGGTACGGTCGGTGCTGTGGCCGGGGCAGACGTTGGCCGAGCGGGTGAGCATGTCTTCGACCACCTGGCGGTCGGGCTGGGCAAAGGCCGGCAAGGCGGCGGTGGACAGGGCAAGCACGGTGAGAGCGGATTTCCAGGGCATCTGACAACTCCTCATGAGGTGACACTCCAATCCTGCAGCCCTGCAAGCGCGGGCTGCTGCCAGTGACGCGCCCGGATCCTAGCAATCCGTTCGTTAAGCACCGGGAACGCGGGGCGCCGCGCCAGCGATGCAGGGGCCGCCACGCAGCGCACGCCGCGCCTGGACAGCGCCGCCACCGCGTGGCGCACATGGCCGTGGCGGGCCGGCGCGAATGACAACGCAAGCTGACGCCTTCACCGGCTGTCGGGAGACTCCTGATTGAGCGGCGGCGGTGCGGCAGATAGCGTGCGCTCTATCACACTGGTGGACTGCCCCATGGAACGCGCCGACCTCATTGCAGCACTGCTCACCGGCATGCGGCGTGCCGAAGATTTTCGCGCGCAGGCGTCGTCGTACCGCACCGCGCACAGCGAGCAGATGGAGCACGACCACGGCAAGGCCGCCGATGCCGAGCTGGTGCTGTCGCTGTTCGCGTTCACGCCCGATCACCTCAAGCTGCTGGGCAGCGCCGGCATCGAGGCCCTGGGCGAGATCGTCTGCCACGCATGGGCGTTGAACGGCGGCAACAACGAGGCGCTGATCCGCTGGTTCCGTGAGCCGATGAACGCACTGGATGGCCAGACACCCGCATCCATGGTGCGCGCCGGGCGGCTGCAGGTCTTGCTGCTGGTGCTACGGCAACAGGCGCAGTGGGAGTTGCCGAGGCGCTCGGCGTGAGTCACTGATGTGTAACAGCGCCGCTGCAGGGCCGGCGCCTGGATGGTGCACATCACAACGCGCCGCTGCGCGCGGCTGAGTCCCCCGGTGCAGGTTGATGGGCGTGGCGCGTTGTCACCCGTGCACGCGAGTGAGTGTTGGCTGACGAAGAACTGTGCTGCACCGTGAGTGGTGTTGATGCTGGCGGTACGCAGTGCAGCAAGCTGCAATGACGCGTTCGTTGCGCGTGTGGCTGCGCAGCGTGCTGTTATTGCTGGGTTGATGCGTGTTGTGCGTTGTCGCCCGTGCGGGCGAGTGAGTGTTGTCTAACGAAGAACTGCGCTGCACTGTGAGTGGTGTTGATGCTTGGTGGGACGCAGCGCAGCGAGCTGCAACGACGCGTCGTCGCGCGTGTGGCTGCGCTACTTGCTGTCATTGGCGATGCCAGCGCACGCAGCGATCGGGCGATCTGCTACGTGCGCTGCCACCGCGATCGTCATGCCCTGACACACCGGCCGCACGTCGCATGCACGGCCGGCACACCCAACAGCTCAGGCATCAACGCAGCGGCACGCTCAGCGCTTCGGTCGCGCCACCGCGTACATCTCCCAGGCGATCTTTTTCATCAAGGCGTTGCTGTCCTCGCCTTCCTTGTATAGATCGAAGTGGGTGCGGCCTTCCAGATAACGGAAGTCGCTCTTGGCGCCCAGGCCGTCCAGCACCGCCTGGAATTTACGCGCCGCGCCATCCAGGTAGAACGTATCGGCGGTGCCCACGATCAGGTGGATCTTGCCGTCCAGGTCGGGCTTGAGCGTGGGCCACTGCGCGGCCACGCGCGCGGAAATGTCGTAGTGGGTGCGCCAGTAGGCCACCACGGCCGGGTCGACTTTGCCGGTGTCGCGGTCGAACATCGGCACCGGGCGCCCGTCGGCGCCGCGCGGCGAGAACACCCACTCGAACGAGGTGAGCTGGCCGCCGTAGGGGCCGAGCACGCGTTCGAGCTTGGCGAAGGTTTCCAGGTCGGCCAACACCTTGCCCTGGTCACGCACCAGCGGGAACTGGCTGCCATCGGCGCGCCGATAAACGTTGGCGTTGGGCGCGTACAGATCCGGGCCGGTGAAGTCGTGGAAGTCGCTGGAATCCGGCGAGGTGGACCAGGTGCCGCCAAATAGCTTGGGGTAGCGCGTCTGCAACCACAGCGTGGCCCAGCCGCCGGACGAATGCCCGTTCAAGAACCGGCCGCTGGCCTTGCCGTCCATCTTGTACTGCTTTTCCAGCGCCGGAATCAGCTCCTCGGTGAGCGCGGTGCCCCAGGGCCCGTTGTTGACCGAATCGGCGAACTCGTGGGTGCCAGTGGGCGTGGCCTGGTCCAGGAATACCCAGATCATTGGCGGCATCTGCTTGGCCGCCATCGCACTCCAGGTGGAGGCGATGCTGCCGGCAAAGCTGTTATAGCCGCCGCCGAAGCCGTGGGTGACATACACCGTGGGATAGCGCGCGGCGGCCTTGGCGTCGTAACCGGGCGGTGTCAGCACGCGCGCACGGATGGACGTGGGCCGGCCCCAGAACGCACTCAGCGCCGGGCTCACCATCGACGCATCGGCACTGTGCAACTTGGCCTCGGGCACGGCATCGCGCACTGCCTGCGGCGCCCGTGGCGATACCTGCCAGGGGTCGTCGGAGACCGGCACCTGTGTGCTCAGGGTCAGCGTAGGCAGCGCGGCGTTCTTGCCCAGCGTGGCCGGCGTGACCGCGCTCAGCAGGTCACCGCCACTGCGGCCGCTGTAGCCGTAGTTGTGGTCCGCATCCAGCACCGCCTGCAGCAGATACTCGCCAGCCGGCAGCGCGGAAAACGCGCTGGGGAAGGCGAGGTTATCCAGGTCGATCTTGACACTGCCGCCGGGCGCCAGGCCGGTGACTTCCTGCGCCGCCACTGCCACCGCGCTGGGGCGGAACGGGCTTGCGTCCACCTGTTCCACCTTGCCGTCCTTGTTGCGCTCCTTGGCCGCCGCCTGCGCGTCCTTGGCCAGGGTGGCGAACACCAGCAAGCGGCCAGACGCGACCTGGTCGCTGGCGCCGCCCAGGGTGACGCGCAGCAAGCGATGGGCCGCCACCGGCGTGGCGGCGTGCGCGCAACAGGCACACAACAAGCCAATGGCCAGGCCCACACGCGGGGCAAGACGATGCAGGAGCATGGAGATCCTTTGGTAGCGGGTGGATGGCGTGGGCGACACCGCCCTGGGCAGACTGTAGCCAGTTTCCCGCCGCTTACGTGCTCTGGGGGCGAGAGGACGTCGCTTGGTGCGACTTGCCGTTGGTGCGGACCTGTTCCAACCGCGAATGCAATGTGGACCGCTTGCGGCCCTCGGGCATGACGGCAATGCCGAAGCGTAATTCGGCCACGGTCACGACCGACAGGAACAGTGTCTCAACCGCCTGCGCATCGATCCAGCCGACAACGCGGGTTGGGCTGAGGCCGCCAGAGCTCGGAGATGACACTGGTATCGAGCAGGGTCACTTCAAACCGATCGGCTTGATCGCGGCCTTCTCGCGTAACTTGGCGAAGGCGTCGGCCTCTTTTGCTGTCAGGCCAGCGTCGCGGCCGATGTCCACCAGCAACGCGCCCAGTTTGACCTGGTCGGCTGGCTTGGCTGCTGATTCAAGGATCGCGCGGATCTCCGCCTCGGTGCTGCGCCCGTGTTGGGCAGCACGTGCCCGGATGGCGCGATGCACATCCTCCGGGATGTTGCGGACGGTGAAAGAAGGCATATCGCCCTTCCGGTGAAATCAGGTTGCTTGCACTTTAGAAAAGCGCAAGCACTGTGGCGACTTCAACCTGCCCGGTATCGATGGAGCCATTCCGGCACGTGCAGGTAAGTGGAATCCGGGCCCACCAGTCCCACCGCTTACCGATACGGTCCAGGCCCGCGCCACACCGGTTCGCCCTGGCGGTAGACCTCCATCATGTTGATGACTTCGCGTGCGTCGCCAATGCTCTTGAGCTCGGGCGAATCCGGCGGCAGCAGGCGGCATTTGCTGGAGCCGCGTTTGAGCGCGACGTCCAGCGGGCAGACCATGCGTTGCTGGGTGCCGGGCAGGATGATGGCGATCTCCTGCATGCCCTGCTCCTTCCAGGCGCGCAGTTGGGTTTCGCTGCGCACTTCGTAATACACCTGGAAGCCGCCCACATCCATGCTGGGCTGGGCGTTGTTGCGGTCGTTGCGGCGGCCCTGGCTGATGGTGGAGGTGTTGGCGGTGCCGTCTTCGGCGCCGTCGGCCTCTTCCTCCAGCATGCCTGGCGGGCGGCCGGTCCAGGTTTCCGGGCGGCGCTGGGTGGAGGCGGCCGGCGGCGCAGGCGGTTGCGGCGGGGTGGGACGGGTCTGGCGCCGGGTTTGTCGGCGGCGTTCGGCCAGGCTGCCGGGCGCGGTGTCGCCCTGCGGCGGCACCGGGTTCTTGGCCTGCTGCACCAGCGTGGACTGCACCGGCGAGGCAGCCGGCGGCGGTTGCACGGGCGTGGGTGTGGGCGATGGCGGTACCGGGGTGGGCGAGGGCACCGGTTGATCGGGCTGGGAGGTGTCGCCGACGAAGTCCACCTTGGTACGGCCACCGCTGGCCGAGCCCTGCGGCGGGGTCATGCTGGGCGTGGAGGCCGACAACAGGATCAGCAGCATCAGCACATGCAGCAGCGCGCTGATCAGCGCGGCAATCCACGGTTCGATGCGCTCGATCACCGGCTCGGTGCGCGGCAGCCAGTCCTGGGTCTCCAGCCGCACATGCAGCAGCTGCAGGGCGTCGTCGCGCACGCGGTACACCAGCACGTACGGGGTGTGCTTCACCGTCCATTCGCGGGTGCCCGCGACCCGGCCGGTACGGCCACGGCCGGGTTGCTCGGCCAGGGTGCGGGTGGCTTCGCGCACCTGCCGGGCCATCGCCGCGGCCGCGGTGGGGTTGAGCGCGTGGTAGTGATCCTGGGCGTGGGCGAGCTGCGTGGCGGCCGGGACGGTCCAGTCACGCCGCAACATCAACACCCCATCTGGCGAACATCGCCGTCACCTGTGCCGGGCTGGCGATCTGGCCCTGGTCGGCAGCGGCCATGCCTGCATGCACCGCGGCCTCGAAACCGGCGCCGTCCACCGCGCGCGCAAGGTCGTCCCACCCGGCGGCCTCGGGCAGCGCGTCGATCAGCTGGTGCGCGTGTTGCTTGATGGGGGACATGGCACTGCGGTGGGGGAACACTGGCGGCAAGTCTACCGCCGCCGCCTGGATCCGCGTGTGGCAACGGCTGCCGCAGGCGGGCGTTGCGTTCACCGGCCGGCCGCGGTGTGTGCGAAGCCGCCACGCGCGTTGCCGGGGAGCTGGGGGTACGGCGGGCGCGGATGGCTGCAGAAAGTGACACTTGGCACCTTGTTCGTGCCCGGGCTGGGTTTCATCCTGCAGCTCTTGCTTCACCCACCTCACCCCGCAAAGGATGTTGCATGCCCGCCTTCGCCATTGCCCCGCTGACGCCCTATCTGTCGATGGCTGCGGTTGCCTTTTTCTACTACCGCCGCATCCGCCGCAGCTTCGGGCGCCAACCCTGGAAGCCGGTGGCCGCGACCTTGCGCACCGCCCTGTTGCTGGTGGCCACTGCAGCCTTGGGCTACGCCGCCTACGGGTTGCCTGGGGTGGCGCCCGCTGTGGCGCTGGGCGCGGTGGTCGGCGCGGGGCTGGGTGCGGTGTCGTTGCGCTACACGCATGCCGAATGGGTGGACGGCCGCGGCTGGTACACGCCCAATCCGTGGATTGGCGGCGCGCTGATGCTGGTGTTGCTTGGCCGCCTGGCGTGGCGCTGGGCCGATGGCGCCTTCAGCGGCGGCGCGGCGGTGGCCGGGTCGCAGGCCAGCCCGCTCACGCTCGGCATCGCCGCGGCGCTGGTGCTGTACTCGCTGGTGCACGTGGGCGGGGTGTGGTGGCGCTTGCGTCAGCTGCGCCTGCAGGCCTCGGGTTACTGAAAAAGCCGGCGTTGGTCGGCGTGCTGCTAGCTCACACCTGCGAGCGGATCGGAATCACCAGTTTCTCGGCCAGCTTCTCGCGCAGCGGGCGCGCACGCCAGCGTTCCAGGCTGTAGGCCTGCGCCTGCTGCAGGTCGCGTTCGAACACCGTGGTCATGCGCGCGGCCAGCGTGCGGTCGTACACGTTGAGGCTGGCTTCGTCGTTGAGCCGGAACGAGCGGATGTCGAAGTTGGTCGAGCCCACCGACACCAGCAGCCCGTCCACGATCAGCAACTTGGTGTGCAGCATGGTGGTCTGGTATTCGTGGATCTCGATGCCGGCCTGCAGCAGCGGTTCCCAACTGGCCTTGGAGGCTAGCCGCACCGAAATCGCATCGATGTGCGGGCCGGGCAGCAGCACGCGGATGCGCACCCCGCGCGTGCGCGCTTCCAGCAGCGCGCGGGTGATCAGGGCATCGGGCACGAAATACGCTGCCGCCAGATCGATGGAGGTGGACGCCGCGGCAATGGCCACCAGGTACATCAGGTGCATGCTCTCGCTGCCACCGGAGGGCGAAGCCACGAACAGCTGCGCGTCGCTGTCGCCGGCAGGTGTGAGCGCCGGGTAATAGTCCGCGCCGTTGACCACGCGGCCGGTGCTCTTGATCCAGTTGTCGTTGAAGGCGGTCTGCACCTGCGCTACCACCGGCCCTTCGATGCGGTAATGCGTATCGCGCCAGTGCTCCGGGTCCTGCGCATCGCCCATCCACTGATCGGCCACACCCACGCCGCCGGTGAAGCCGATGCGGCCATCGATCACCAGCAACTTGCGATGGGTGCGGTTGTTGATGCGGTGCAGGTTGTACCAGGCCAGCGGGCGGTAGCGGTGCACTTCCACACCGGCCTCGGTCATGGTGTCCACCAGCGCGTGATCCATCTTCAGGCTGCCGCCCCAGTCGATGGTGACGCGCACCTCCACCCCGGCACGCGCGCGCTCGGACAGTGCTTCGCTGAACTCGCGGCCGATCTCGCCCGACCAGTAGATATAGGTTTCAAAGGTGATGGTGCGCTTTGCTGCGCGAATGGCGGCCAGCATCGCCGGGAAAATCTCCTGGCCGTTCTGCAGCACATCGACCTTGTTGCCGGGCAGGATCGCCGGGCCCAGCAACACCGACATCTCGCGCTTGAACTGCGGGTCGGCCACGTCGTACAGATGCTTGGGGATGTGCTGGAGCTTCTTTTCCGGCGTGGCGAAGTTCAGCGCCAGCAACCCGCCCACCAGCGTGGCAATGACCGAAGCCACGATGATCCATGTCATGCATCCACTCCCGTTTCCCGCGCCGTCGCGGCCTCAAGCGGCCGGCATTCTGGCAAGCCGGCGCGGTGGAGGTTGTGAAGGGGAGCGGCAACTGCGTGCTGGCAGAGAGGTGCGAGCGGCCGTTATCAGCGCTGCGGCTTGCGCTAGTGCGCCGTCGCCGGTGCATCGGTGGAAAACGCGATCGCGCGTTGGGCTTCGAGCGCGGCCAGGCGACTGCTGAGGGCGGCGTGGATGGCGTGATACGCCGCGGTGCCCATGACAAGGCGTAGTGGCGGTGGGGTCTGTTCGGTGCAGGCGATCATCGCGTCCACCATGCGCTGCGGGTCGCCGGTGATGACCCAGCTGCCGTCGTCCAGCGCGCGGAGGAGTGCGTCGACCGGGGTGTTGGCATAGTCGGGCGGCAGTGCGGTGCGTTCCAGCGCGGCGCCGAAGTTGGTGCGCGCCGGGCCGGGTTCGGCCAGGGTGAACTGGATGCCGAAGCCGGCCACTTCCTGGCGCACCGCTTCGACATAGCCTTCGATCCCCCACTTGCTGGCGTGGTACAGGCTGAAGCCGGGATAGGCGATCTGCCCGCCCTCGGAGGACACTTGCACCACGTGCCCGCCACCTTGCCGGCGCAGGTGCGGCAGCGCCGCCTGGATCACGCTGATGGAGCCGATGAGGTTGGTGTCGATCAACGCGCGCACCTGCGCGTCAGTGGCGGCCTCGGCCGCGCCCAGCGTGCCGTAGCCGGCGTTGCTGATCACCACATCGATGCGGCCCAGCGCCGCGAATGCCTGTGCCAGGACCGCCTGCACCGCGGCGGTGTCGCGCACGTCCAGCTGCAGCACGGTCAATGCGTTGCCGTGCGCTGCCTGCAGATCGGCCAGGGCGTCGCGCCGCCGCACGGTGGCGGCGACGCGATCGCCGCGCGCCAGCAGGGTCTGGGTCAGACCGCGGCCGAAGCCGGAGGAGGCGCCAGTGATGAGCCAGGTCTTGGACATGGGAATGGCCTGTGGTTCGGAGAGGAGCCCCACTCTAGAAACCGCGGATTGCTGGGTCTATGGCATAGAATTCGAATGAGTTGATGCGGTTTTGCCACCAATGCCCAAGCCCTCGTTCAACGACCTTGCCGCGTTCACCGCCGTGGCCACGCACCGCAGCTTCCGGCGCGCGGCCAGCGAGGTCGGGTTGGCGCCGTCGTCGCTCAGCCATGTGATCAGCGCGCTGGAGCGCAACCTCGGCGTGCGCCTGCTGCACCGGACCACGCGCAGCGTGTCGCTCACCGAAGCCGGCGCGCGCCTGTACGCAAAGCTGGTCCCGGCGCTGCAGGACGTGGACCAGGCGTTGCTGGAGCTGGACGATTTCCGCGGCGGGCCCACCGGCACCGTGCGGATCAACGCGCCCGAAGTGGTGGTGCAGTTGCTGCTGCAGCAGGTGGTGCCGCAGGTGCTGGCGCGCTACCCGGCGCTGTCGGTGGATCTGGTGAGCGAAGGCCGGCTGGTGGATATCGTGGCGGCCGGGTTCGATGCCGGCATCCGCTTCAGTGAGTCGGTGCCGCAGGACATGGTGGCGGTGCCATTCGGTGGGCCGGCGCGTTTCGTGGCAGTTGCCGCACCGGACTATCTCGCACGCGCCGGGACACCCGACACGCCTGATGCCCTGCAGCGGCACGCCTGCATCCGCCACCGCATGCCCAGCGGCAAGCTGTACCGCTGGGAGTTCGAACGGCGTGGCGAGGACATGGTGATCGATGTGCCCGGGCGGCTCACCCTGGACCAGATCCCGCTGATGTGCGAAGCCGCCGAAGGCGGGCTGGGCATTGCCTATGTGCCCGAATACGCGGTGCGCGCAGCACTGCAGCGCGGCACGCTGGTGCAGGTGTTGGAGGCGTGGTGCCCGGCGTTTCCGGGGCTGGTGCTGTATTACCCGGGGCGACGCCAGGTGCCGCCGGGCTTGCGCGCGTTGATCGATACACTCAAGGAACTGCTGCCGCAGGAGGCGTGAGCGCGCGCATACGGCCTCGAGCGTGTGGCTGTTTGCATGCCTGCGCACGCGCCAGCACCGCACCGCGCAGGCAGCAGATGCCAGCCATTTGCGGTGCTATCGTCCGCGCCATGGGCACCGCCGCCATCCGCTGCACCGCCACCTTGCTGCAACCGGCAATGCCGGCCGATGCCGCGTGGGTGTTTCTAGTGCTGCCTGCCAACGCAAGCGGCGCATTGCCGACGCGCAGCATGGTCAGCGTGCGCGGCAGCCTGGCCGGGCATCCATTGCAGGCCACGCTGCAACCGGACGGGCAGGGCGGGCATTGGCTGAAGCTGGACGCCGCGCTGCAGCGCGCCGCCGGGGTGGCCGCCGGCGACACGGTGACGCTGGAGATCGCACCGGCGGAGGTGGAACCCGAGCCGGTGGTGCCCGACGATCTGCACGCCGCGCTTGCCGCGCATCCCGCCGCGCAGGCGACCTGGAATGACATCACTGCGGTGGCGCGGCGCGACTGGATTTTCTGGGTCACCTCGGGGAAAAAGTCCGAGACGCGAAGCAAGCGCATTGCCACCGCCTGCGACATGCTGGCGTCCGGCAAGCGGCGCGCGTGTTGCTTCGATCGCTCGGGCATGTACAGCAAATCGCTGAGCGCACCCACGCCGAAAGCGAGCTGAAGCGTCACGCCTCACGCAATGGCGCGTGGCAATGGAACAGGCGCAGCGCGCCTGCAACGTAGTGGTTTCCAGCCGCACACACCGGCGGACTAGCCGCTTGCGCGGCGCCTGCCTATGCGCCGAAATGCTTACATGCGTCACACAAGCGCGCACCTATACTCCGGGGCTGTCCCACCAAGAGGTTCTGACCGCATGAGCGCACCCCCATCGTCTCCGATTGCCGCCGGTTCTGGCGCAGCACCCGGCAGCCTTCGCCGCTCGGTGTCCAACACGCTCAAGGGATCGGCCGGCAATCTCGTCGAGTGGTATGACGTCTACGTCTACTCGGTGTTCGCGACCTATTTCGAATCGCAGTTCTTCTCCAAGGAAGACAAGAACGCCACCATGTTCGTGTGGGCGATCTTCGCGATGACCTTCCTGATGCGGCCGATCGGCGCGTGGTACTTCGGCCGCTTCGCCGACCGCTATGGCCGCCGGTTGGCGCTGACCATTTCGGTGTCGATGATGGCGCTGTGCTCGTTCGTCATCGCGATCACGCCGACGGTGTCCACCATTGGCATTGCCGCACCGATCATCCTGTTGCTGGCGCGCCTGTTGCAGGGCTTTGCGACCGGTGGCGAGTACGGCACCAGCGCCACCTACATGTCCGAAGCGGCCATTCCCGGCCGGCGCGGATTCTTGTCGTCGTTCCATTACGTCACCCTGGTGGGCGGCCACGTGCTGGCGCAGACCACGTTGCTGGTGATGCTGCATTTCTTCGATGCGCCGCAGGTGTCGGAGTGGGGCTGGCGCGTGGCGTTCGGCCTGGGCGGTATCGGCGCGTTGGTGGTGTTCTGGCTGCGCCAGACCATGGACGAGTCGCTGAGCTCCGAATCGATTGCCGATTCGCGCACCGGCAAGGCCAAGGCGTCCGGCTCGATGCGCGAGTTGTTCGTCAACCAGTGGCGCCCGCTGCTGCTGTGCTTCTTGATCACCGCCGGCGGCACGATCGCGTTCTACACCTACTCGGTGACCGGCCCGAAGATGATCCAGACCGCGTTCGCCGGTGGCGACGTGATGGCCGGCACCATCATCAACCTGGTTGCGCTGACGGTGCTGATGCTGATGCAGCCGGTGGGTGGCTGGTTGTCGGACATCGTGGGCCGCAAGAGCCTGTTGGTGTTCTTCGGCATCGGCGGCGTGCTCTACACCTGGTTCCTGGTGATGGAACTGCCCAAGCAGACCGACTGGCTCACCGCGTTTGCGATCCTCACCGTGGGCTTTGTGATCCTGACCGGCTACACCTCGATCAACGCGGTGGTGAAGGCCGAGCTGTTCCCCACCCATGTGCGCGCGCTGGGCGTCGGCCTGGGCTATGCGCTGGCCAATTCCGCGTTTGGTGGCACCGCGCCGCTGCTGTACCAGGCCTCGTTGAAGACCGGCCACGTGAGCGAGTTCGTGATCTACGCCACGGCGGTGATCGCGGTGTCGCTGGTGGTCTACATCTTCTTCCTGACCAACAAGGGCAGCAATTGGCTGGACCACGAAGACGTGATGCATACGCGCAAGCGCTGAGGCGTGCTGGCGTGTCTTGGGGATCCTTCTCCGATCGGGAGAAGGTGCCCGAAGGGCGGATGAGGGTGCGGCTCAGCGCACTGCCAGGTGGCGGCGAGGACTACCTTGCCGCCACACGTCTTTGAAGATGAGGCGCCTGCTGCGTCAAATGGCGTCTTGAGATGGTGGTGAGCGCGCTGTCTCGGTCCACGAGCCGCGCGGTGGTTGATGACGATCTGCACCGCACGTGTCGGTGCTGTCTCTTGCGTACTCATGACTCGCCACACGCGGCTCCGTGTCGCAACACCGGCACACAAGGCAACGCGCGCCAGTGGCATGCAAGCACTGCTTGATCGCTTTGAAAGAAGCCACCCTCACGCCAACTGCGGATGCCCTGTCGCGTGGTCCGGCACGGTTGCGTCAACGAACAGGCTGGAACGCAGCCCGATCAAGCCGAGCAGGGCTTCATCGCGGTGCGTGCCGGCCGGCACCTGGCCAACGCGCGCCAGCGAGGCGTCCAGGCGTGTGCGCAAGGTGTCGGGGCCGGGCAGCGGGCGCTTGTGCGCCACCTGCTGCCGGTAATGCGCAGCGACATCGGCCAGGATCGCGTCCACCGCGGCGATGCTCGCTGGCGGCAGGCCATGCCGGGCGCGGCGCAGCTGCAGGATGTTCAAGCCCACGCGGATTTCGGTAAGCATGTCCACCGATGCCAGGTCGCTACCGGGCGGTGCCACCGCCAGGCGCGGCGCGAGCAGGCCGAGCAAATCGAGCATGCGTGCGGCGAACTGGTGGCGGTCCTGCGCACCACGGCCATCGGCAGCGGCGGCCAGTGTGCGCCAGCCCTGCCGCACCAGCCGGCGCGCGCTCCATTCGGCACCCACCGAGCGGAACAGCCGCGTCAGCACCACGGCAAATCCAATTCCCAGCACCATCGCCACCGCAGCGTTGACGAAGCTCTGGATGTTGGCGTTGTAGGTGTTCTGCAGGCTCAGCAGCGCGGTGAGATTCACCACCAGCGGCAGCGCGATCAACATGGTCTTGGGCCGATGCAGCAACGCGCCCAGCGGCAGGAACACCGCGGCGAGTACCAGCACCAGCATCGGGAAATCGTGGATGGCCGGGAAGATGCCGAACAGGTAGATGCCTGCCACCACGCTGGCCACCACCGCCCAGGTGAGAAAGGACAGCATGCTGGGCGCGGGGTCGTCCTGCGCGGCAAAGAAGGCGGCCGTGACCGCCGCCATCATCGCGCCGTTGCCGCCGCCTTCCCAACCGATGCCGATCCACAGCACGCAGTACGCCATCAGCGCGGAGCCGGCGCTCAACGCAGAAAACGCCGCCATGCCGTAGTCGATATGCCGTGCGTCACCTGCCGTGGCCGGTGCATCGGCGGAAAGGCGGCTGGAAGAGCGGGTGAGGCGTTGTAGCAGGGATGCGGGCTGGCTGGGCGCGGCGCTGGGCGCGGTGTCCGCGTGTGCGGGAGCACTTGCCGATGCGTTGCCGCCAGACCCGTCTACGCGTTGCGGCAGTATCGATCGCAGGCGCACCTCGGCGCCGGCCCCGGCTTCGGTTTCCGGTGCAGCGCGATCGCGTGCTGCAGCCGCCAACGCAGGTAACGCAGTGCCCTGCAGCAAGGCGGATTCCAGCGCGCGGCAGTCCTGCCACAGATCCAGCAGTTCCTCCAGGCGCAGCAGCAGGCTGGCCAGCAGCAGATGCTGCAGGTCGTCATCTACCGCCGGGCGCAGTGCAGCGATGCGGGCACGCAGGCCGGCTACCGCCGCGTCCGCATCGGCGTCGCCTGCAGAGATCATTTCGGGCTGCTCAGCCGCGTTCTGCGCGGCATCGGGCCCAGCGCGCTCCACCCAGGCGCCGATGTCCTCCAGCAGCGCGATCAGCTCGCCCGGCAGCGCGCGTGAGGCTGCGTGCAAGGCATCCAGCCGGTCGGCGATCGAGGACAGCACCGGCAGCAGCAGCAACATGCGCGCGCGCAATTGTTCCAGCGCGGGGGCGGCTCCGGCGTGGCGCGGGTCGTCATGCCGCACGAAGGCGATCAAGGCCTCGAACTGCACCAGATCGGCAGCCAGCCGGTTGCGCGGCGCCTGTGCCGGGCCGCGCTGCAGCACCTGCCGGCACCATTGCGCCGCGTCCTGCATCCAGTTGCCGATGCGCGCGGTGAGCATCGGCCGCACCGAGGCCGGGAACACCAGCGCGGCGAACAGCACCGCCATCACCGTGCCCAGAATGATTTCTTCGCTGCGCGCCACCAAGGTGTCGAAAATGCCTTCCGGCGCGGTCACCGCCGGGAAGCCGATAAAGGCGGTGGTGTAGCCGGCCAGCAGGAAGGCATACCCGCGCGGGCCACGATTGAGCAGCGCCAGGAACAGGCAGGCCGACAACCACAGCGCCATCGCCGCGCTGAGCAGCAGCGGTGTTTCCACCAGGTTGGGCAGCATGACCAGCGTGGCCGCGCCGGCCAGCAGGGTGCCAAGCACGCGGTACACGCCCTTGGCGCGGGTGGGGCCGAGCAGAGGCTGGGAGACGATGTACACCGTGGCCATCGCCCAGTACGGGCGCGACAGATTGCCGGCCAGGCCCACGTACAAGGCCGCGATCGCCGCAGCGAAGGTCTTGGCCGAAAACAGCCACGCCTGGCGGTCGCGCAGCAAGGCGTTCATCGCGCAGCGGTCGCGTCGGTGGCCGGTTCCCAGCCGCCGCCCAGGGCCAGGAACAACTGGATCTGGTCCTTGGACACCTGCGCCTGCGCATCGGCCAGGGTCATGTCGGCGGTGGCCAGGGTGCGCTCGGCATCCAGGCTGGATAGGTAGGGCGTGCGCCCACCCTGGTACAGCCGGCGGTTCTGCGACGAGGCCAGTTCGGCCTGTTGCTGCGCCTGTTCGAGCAGGCGCAGGCGGTCCAGGTCCTGCGCATAGCGCGAGAGCGTGGTCTGCACTTCGCGCAGTGCCTGCAGCACGGTGTGGTCGAACTGCGCCACCGCCGCGTCGGCGCCCGCCTCGGTGGCACGCACGCGGGCATGCGCGCCGCTGGACGGCAGCGTCCAGGAAATCAGCGGGCCGATCGACCAGGCGTGGGTCGCCGGCTCGCCGATATCGGCCAGCAGACCGGTGGCACCGATCGAGCCGCCCAAGCGGATGTCCGGATACAGCTCGGCGGTGGCCACGCCGATGCGCGCGGTGGCCGCGGCCAGCCGGCGTTCGGCCTGGCGGACGTCCGGGCGGCGCGCCAGCAGGGTGCGGCCGTCGCCGATCGGGATCGGCTGTTGCAGTGCCGGTGCGTGCGCGCAGCTGTCCACCCCGGCCGGCAGTTCGCCGGGGGTCTTGCCCAGCAACGCGGCCAACGCGTAGCCGGCGGCCTGGCGGCGTGCACGCAGCGGCGGCAATGCGGCTTCCAGCATCGCCACCTGCGCGGTGGCGCGGGCCAGATCCGGCGGGGTGCCGCGGCCGGCGCTGATCAGGCGCTGGGTCACCGTGCGGCTGCGCTGTTGCAGTTGCAGCGAGTGCTCGGCCACATGCAGCTCGTGGTTGGCGTTGCAGATCTCTACATAGCTGCCGGCCACCTGCGCGGCCACGCTGACGCGGGCCAGGTCGATCGCCGCCTGCGCGGCCTGGGTGTCGGCGTGAGCAGCTTCGGCGCCGCGTTGCAGCTTGCCGAACAGATCGAACTGGTAGGACACGCCGAACTTGCCGTCGGCCAGATTGAACACGGGCAGTTTTTCTTCCTGCAGGAAGGCTTCGGCCGAGACCTGCGCGCGGCTGACGCCGGCTTCCACTTCATAGTCGAACCCGCCGGCGTCCAGCGCCTGTTCGTACACGGCCGCGGCGCGGCGCAGGTTGGCGCTGGCCACCTTGAGCTCGACGTTGTCGCGCAGCGCCTGTTCGACCAGGCCATCGAGCATCGGGTCCTGATACAGCGCCCACCAGCGTGCCGGGAGTGGCGCGCCCGGTTGCACCTGCGCGTTGCCGGTGTCCAGGAACGGCGCGTTGGCGGCCGGCCGGTTGTAGACCGCCTCGCGCGGCAGCGCGTAGTCGGGGCCGACGGTGCTGCAGGCACTCAGTGCGGTCAACGCCGCCGCCAGACCCAGGTGACGCAACGCGGCGCGGCTCATGGCGCGGCCTTCGCCTGCACGCGGGCAGGCGCACTGGCCGCTGCGGCGCGCGCGGCATCGGGCAGGATGGTGACGGTGGCGGTGCGCCCGGCGATCAACTGCACCTGCGCCGGTACCGCATCCAGCGCAATGCGCACCGGGATGCGCTGCGCCAGCCGCACCCAGTCGAAGGCGGGAGTGACGTTGGGCAGGGCGCCGGCGCTGCCGGTGCGGTAGCGGTCCTCGATGCCGGCGGCGATGCTCTGCACGTGGCCGTGCAGCGTCACCGGCTCGCCCATCAGGTGCACGTCCACGCGCTGGCCCGGGTGCACGCCCTGCAGGCGGGTCTCCTCGAAATAGCCATCGACGCGGAACGAGCCGGTGTCCAGCACTGCCACCACCGGGCGCCCGGCGCTGACGTAGTCGCCCACGCGTACGGTGCGGTCGCTGACATGGCCGTCGGCCGGGCTGCGCACTTCGGTACGGTCCAGGTTGAGTTGGGCCAAATCCACCGCCGATTGCGCGGTGGCCACGGCGGCCTGCGCCTTCTGCACGTTGGAGCGGCGCACTTCGGCGTCTTCGGCGGCCACCAGGTCCTGCAGGCTGCGGTCGCGTGCGATCTCGCGGCGGAGCTGGGTCAGTGTGGCCTGGCGTTCGGCCAGCGCGGCGCGGGCCTGTTCCAGCGCAATCGCATAACGCGCGCGGTCCACCACGAACAGCAGCTGCCCGCGCGTGACCGCCTGGTTGTCGGCCACCGCCACCTGCTCCACCAGCCCGGACACATCCGGCGCCACCTGCACCACATCGGCGCCCACATGCGCATCGCGCGTCCACGGTGCATCCATGTAGTACCGCCACAGGTGCTGCAGCACCACCGCGGCCACCACCACCATTGCCAGGGTCAGCATCGCCGGCCCCGCCGTCTTGATCAGCTTCTTCACGATTGCATCCAACGCATGAGGGAAAACAGGCCGCCCAGCAGGGCGATGTACAGCGCCAGGTTGAACAGGGCCGGGTGCCAGATGTGGCGATACGCTCCGGCCCGCGTCAGCAGCGCGCCGACCGCGCTGTTGAGCAGGTAGGCCAGCGTCATCAACGCCAGCAAGGTGGGAACGAACACACCGTAGAGACTGAATTCTCCGTACATCGGCCACATATGCTGGGGAAGGGGAACAACGACGCCCGGCGCGGCCAGGCCACGCGGCAACCACGGCGGGTCGTCGGCACAACTAGGGCAGGCGCGCGTTCGCCTCGGCGATCAGGCCCCATAGCTTCAACACCACCTCCACCTCGGCATCGCTGAGCGCGCCGAACACCTCGGCCCGCAGCGCCACCAGGCGCGCCTCGATCTGCCCGACCAACGCCTGGCCGGCCTCGGTCAGCCACAACTGGTTGGCACGGCGGTCGCTGCTGTCGGCTTCGCGGCGCACCAGCGCCTGCGCGCACAGCTTGTCCAGCAGCCGTACCAGCGAAGGGCCTTCCATGCCCAGCTGCTGGGCCAGGGCCACCTGGCGGATGCCGCCGCCGGAGCGGCCAATCATCAGCAACGGCCCGGTGCAGGCGCTGGACAGGCCGAACTCGCCAAATGCCTGGTCGGCCAGTCGCTGCCATTGGCGGCTGGCAACCAGCAGACCGGCACTGAGCTGGGCGCGGGGAGGGAGATAGGTAGTCATTACAATAGATAGGATGCTATCAATTCAACAATGAATCAACTGTCAACTAAACCCCTGGCAGGCAGGGCGGGCCACTGCTGGGGCCGCCGCCCCGTCCTCGGGTACCATGCACGCCCCCTTTGGGTGCATGCGCATGAGCCAGTCCGACCAGCCCGATTCATCCGTTACCCAGGCCCAGGCCGAAGAGGCCGTGCGCACCCTGCTGCGCTGGGCCGGTGAGGATCCTGCCCGCGAAGGCCTGCTGGACACCCCGCGCCGGGTGGCCGAAGCCTATGGCGACTGGTTCAGCGGCTACCGCGAAGAACCGCGCGAATACCTGGAGCGCACCTTCGAAGAAGTGGCCGGCTACGACGAATTGATCGTGCTGCGCGACATCTCCTACGAAAGCCATTGCGAGCACCACATGGCGCCGATCATCGGCAAGGTGCATGTGGGCTACCTGCCGCGCGGCAAGGTGGTGGGCATCAGCAAGCTGGCCCGCGTGGTGGAAAGCTACGCGCGCCGCTTCCAGGTGCAGGAAAAGATGACTGCGCAGATTGCCCAGTGCATCCAGGACGTACTGCAACCGCGCGGTGTGGGCGTGGTGGTGGAAGGCGCGCACGAATGCATGACCACCCGCGGCATCCACAAGCGCGGCGTCAGCATGGTGACCTCCAAGATGCTCGGCAGCTTCCGCGAGGACGCGCGCACCCGCGCCGAATTCCTGCAGTTCATCGAAGTGGGCGGCAAGCGTTGAGGCAGCTCCGGCAGGCGTCATGAAGCATCAGGCACGGATTGCCGGCTACCGCCACTTGCGCGACCAGCCGGCGTGGAAATTGCTCGCCGCCGATCACGCACCGGAGCTGATCGGCCTGCTGCAGACCCTGTTGATGGACGGCGAACGCCGGCTGCCATCGGCGGTGTTGCATGCGCGCCTGCAGCGCCAGCTGGATGTCTTGCGCGGCGACGAACTCTCCCGCGAGCTGCCGCGCACCGCGCAGGCCTACCTGGCGCACTGGCTGGCGCAGGGCTGGCTGGAACGTCGCCTGCCCGAAGGCGCGGCCGAAGAAGAATACGAACTCTCGCGTGCCGCCACCCAGGCCATCCGTTTCATTGCCGGCCTGCGCGAGAGTGGTAGCAGCGCCACCGAAAGCCGGCTGTCGCTGGTGATCCAGCAGCTGGTGCAACTGGCCGGCCAGACCGAAGCCGACCCGGACGCGCGCCTGGCCGCGCTGCGCGCAGAGCGCGAGCGCATCGATGCCGAGATCGAGCGGGTGGCCGCCGGCCGCGTCGGTGCGCTGGACGGCAAGCGCGCGCTGGAACGCACCCGCGACCTGATCCATCTCTCCGATGAACTGGCCGAAGATTTCCATCGCGTTCGCGATGACTTCGAACAACTCAACCGGCAATTTCGCGAACGCATCATCGACGACGAAGGCGCGCGCGGCGATGTGCTGGAGCAGTTGTTCAACGGCGTGGACGTGATTGCCGACAGCGAGGCCGGACGCACCTTCGAGGCGTTCTGGAGCCTGCTCAACGACACCCAGCAGAGCAGCCAGCTGGACCAGGCGCTGGACGCACTGCTGGCACGCGGCTTCGCACGCAAGCTCGACCGCCGCGAACGCGCCTTCCTGCGCGGGCTCACCGGTACCTTGCTGGAGCGCGGCGGCGAGGTGCACACGGTGATGCAGCACTTCGCGCGCAGCCTGCGCGGGTTCGTGCAGAGCCGCGGGTATCTGGAACAGCGCCGGCTCAATCAATTGCTCAAGCAGGCACAGGGCGAAGCCTTGCACCTGCGCGAGAGCCTGCATGCCACCGCCGCCACCGGCTACACGCAGGCATTGAGCGGCAGCCGCCTGCGCTCGTTGTCGCAGTGGCGCCTGCACGACCCGCGCCTCACCCAGGTCGATGGCCGCGTGTACGCGGCCGACGCGGCAGAGATCTCGCTGGACAGCGTGGGCGACTTGGTCGCGCAATCGGAGATCGACGTGCGCAGCCTGCGCCGCGATCTGCACGCGCTGCTGGGCGAGCGCCCGCGGCTCACTATCGGCGACGCGCTGCAGCAGCGGCCGGCGGTGCAGGGGCTGGGCAGTGTGATCGGCTATCTGTCGCTGGGCACGCGCCACGGCCTGGTGATCGATGGCCACATGGAAACGGTGCAATGGGAAGGCGGCGACGGCACGTTGCGGCGCGCGCGCATTCCCTTGGTGTGGTTTACCCGGGAGAAACGCAATGAACTGGTCTGAGCAGGCAGCGCTGGACACGCACGACGACGATGACGCCGACGCACACGCCAGCGCGCTGAGGCTGCCAGCCAGCGATGCCGCCAGCGCCGCGCAGGGTGGCGCGTTGTTCCTCGGCGACACCGGCACGCTGCCCTTCGATGCGCGCCGCGCGCTGTGCCAGCTGTTGGCTGGCCCCAGCATCGACGCGCAGCGGCACGGCGCCTTGTGGCCGGCCTTGCTGCGCAACGAGCCGGCCGTGCGGCAGGTGCTGTGCGAACTGTTCCTGGAGCTGGTGCTGGACCGCGAAGGCGGAGTGGCGTTCACCCGCCAGGCCGACACCGCCGAGCTGGAATCGCCCACCTTGCTGCGCAGCGCGCCGCTGACCTTCATCGAGTCGGTGCTGCTGCTGTTCCTGCGCCAGCAACTGGCCGAAGCCGATACGCGCGGCGAGCGCGCGGTGGTGGACGAGGCGCAGTTGGTGGAGGCGTTGTCGGTGTACGAAAAGAACGTGTCCACCGACAGGGCCGGGTTTACGCGGCGGGTGATGACGGCCATCGGCAAGATGCGCGAGAACCAGTTGCTGTCGCGGTTGCGCGGCAGCGAGGAGCGTTACGAGGTGTCGCCGGTGTTGAAGTTGTTGTTCTCGGCCGAGGATGTACAGGCGTTGGTGGTGGCGTATCGGGAGTTGCGCGAGGGGGAGGTTGCTGCGGACTGATGTCGTCTGCGCCTGGGCCGGGATTTTCCTTCTCCCTCCGGGAGACGGTGCCCGTAGGGCGGATGAGGGTGCGGTGTCAGGGGCGGGCGCCGTGCTGTGCGGATTTGTTCTGCGCCTGGGCCTGCATCTTCCTTCTCCCTCCGGGAGAAGGTGCCCGAAGGGCGGATGAGGGTACGGCGTCGGGCGATGATTGGTTTGTTGTGGGCTGTGGGTTGTGGGTTTGCTTGAGGTTGGGTGGAGTGTTGGGCAGAGCTTTCACGCCCTACGGGCGCGAGTCACTTTTCTTTGCTTGTGCAAAGAAAAGT